>JAKSIU010000016.1 GCA_024398615.1 Bacteroidaceae bacterium | reverse complement strand
TCCTCCGCATATCCAGGGGTGACATGTCCATGCCGGTGGTCATAGGCATGGGTGAGAAGCAGGCCCGCGACCTTATCCAGGGCAGCTACATCGAGACCATGGGAGGACGCGTGCCGCTGGAGATTCTGCTCAGGGAGACCCGCAACCGTGACTTCAAGTCCATCACATCGGGAGTGGACGGCGAATACTACCCGCTGGTGCTTGACGTGAAGGGCCGTGAGGCGCGCCAGGCCATGGAGAGCATATCCGAAGTCGTCAAGGCCGATGACCGTTTCGACGTGAGCTATACCGGCTCGTACTTCACCAACCGCGACATGATACGCGAGCTGTGCATGGTGCTGCTCATCTCCATCCTGCTGCTGTTCTTCATCCTTGCCGCCCAGTTCGAGAGTCTGGTGCAGCCGCTCATCATCATGAGTGAGCTCATCATAGACATCTTTGCCGTCCTGGCCACGCTGTGGGTGTCCGGCGAGAGCGTCAACCTGATGTCCATGATAGGACTGGTCGTCATGTGCGGCATAGTCATCAACGACTCCATCCTGAAGGTCGACACCATCAACCGCCTGCGTGAGAAGGGCTGCGGCCTCAAACGCGCCATCATGGAGGCAGGCAGCCGCCGTCTCAAGGCCATCCTGATGACATCGCTGACCACCATCCTCGCCATAGCCCCGTTCCTGGTGCGCGGCGACATGGGCAGCGACCTGCAGTACCCCATGTCCCTGACACTGATTGCGGGCATGATAGCCGGTACGTTCGTCAGTGTGTTCTTTGTACCGATAGCGTATTACGTGATTTACAGGAAGACTGAGAGATGAGCACCGCACAGAAGGGAAAGAGCCATGCGTTCAGCATAATCCTCATCATGATAGTGCTCATGGTGGTGGGTGCCGCGTGCATCCCGCTGCTCACTGTCCAGTACCGTCCGGTTTCCAGGAACCGGAGCCTGACGGTCAGCTTCAGCTATGACGCGTCGGCCCGTGTGGTGGAGTCCGAGGTGACTTCCCTCATCGAGGGTGCCATGAACACCGTCACGGGTGTCAGCGGCATCAGCGCGCGTTCCGGACACGGCTGGGGCAACGTCAGCATGAGCTTCAAGGAGGGAACAGACATGGAGACAGTACGTTTCGAGGTCTCGACACGCCTGCGTCAGATACGTGACAAGCTGCCCGCCGGGGTGCATCCGTCAGTCAGCGGCTCAGCCGGCGGAGGTGGAGGCGGCACCACGACCATCCTGCAGTACACCATCAACGCCGACATGCCGGCATCGGAGATAGTCCGCTATGCCGAGGAGCATCTGGTGACCCCGCTGTCACGCATCGAGGGTGTCGATGAGGTTGGCACATCGGGCGCCATGCCCTTCGAGTGGGTGCTGACGTTTGACCCGAACTCGCTCAGGGCCGTGGGTCTGACACCCGGTGACCTTAGCTCGGCGCTGAACGGCCATTTCCAGAACAGCATTGTCGGCACTCAGGTCGTGGAGAACAGCCTGATGCTGGTGCGCATGAAGTCACAGGACCTGCAGGGCGAGCTGGAGAACATCCCCATACGCAAGGTCGGTGACCGCCTGTACCGTATGGGTGACTTTGCCACCGTCCGGTACCAGGAGCAGACACCGGACTCGTACAACCGCATCAACGGTCTCAACACCATAGACCTGTACGTGCAGGCCCAGGACGGCATCAACACCCTGACCGTCACCGACGCCGTGAAGCGGCGCATGAGCGAGCTGGAGCGGTCGTTCCCTGAGGACTTTGCCATGCGGCTTGCCTATGACGCATCGGAGAACCTGAACAATGAGATACAGAAGATCTTTTTTCGTGCCGTCATGGCTCTGGCCATACTGCTGCTGTTCGTCCTGGCCGTCAGCCGCAGCCTGCGCTACCTGCTGGTCATTGGGCTGACCATCACGGCCAACCTTCTGAGCGCCTTCATCTTCTATGTCCTGTTCGGGATAGACATAGAGCTGTACTCCATGGCGGGCATAACGGTGTCGCTGGGCATCATCATCGATACGGCCATCGTGATAGCCGATCACTACACCTATTACGGCAACCGGGAGGTGATGACATCCATAGCCGGAGCGCTGCTGACAACCATTGCAGCACTTCTCATTGTGTTCTTCCTGCCTGAGCAGTCCCGCCAGAACCTGACGGACTTCATCTGGGTCATTGTCATCAACCTGACCCTGTCAATGATAATTGCCTTCCTGTTCGTGCCGGCCCTGCTCGAGAAGATGCCGCTCCAGAGCAAGGGTGTGGTAAGGAACAGCACGCGCCGTCTGCGCCGTCTGGTCCGATGGACGGACCGTTACACAAGACTGTCCGCCTGGGGCAGCCGTCACCGCTGGGTGTTCATCGTGGCCATAGTATGGCTTTTCGGCATACCCCTGCATCTGCTGCCAGCATCGGTCCATCACAAAAATGTCAAGGACTACGAAGAGCGGGACAAGGGAGGTCTGGTAGGCCTGTACAACATGACTATCGGCGGCAAGTGGTACCAGAGACACAAGGCCTGGTTCGAGTATCCGCTTGGCGGCATGCTGAACCTGTACAGCAAGCATGGCTCGGGCGGTTTCAACATGGGCGGCCGTGACGAGGAGCAGCGTGAGGTGGTCCTGAACGTATATGCTGGCATGGCCGAGGGGCTGAACGTGCAGCAGCTCAACGATGTGGTAAGCGAGATGGAGAACTGGCTGCAGCAGTTCGATGAGATAAGCATGTTCCGTACCTCGCTGAGCGGCACGTCGGGCACCATTGAGATACATTTCAAGGACGAATACCAGCGCACGCGTTTCCCGTATGAGCTCAAGCAGCAGCTCTGGTCCAAGGCCATACGCTACGGCGGCGCCACCTGGAACATACCCGCGCTTGACGAGAACGACCAGTACCTGAGCAACAGCGTCTATCGCACGTCCTGGTCACACAGCATACAGCTATACGGATACAACTATGACCTGCTGTACCGCTATGCCGGGGATATGATTGACTCGCTCAAGGCAAACCACCGCGTGCCCGATGCGGGCTTCTCGGCCGGATACAATTCATACGTGGCCAATGAGTTCTGCCTGGACTATGACAGGGAGAAGATAGCGCGGACCGGCATCAACGTGAACCGCTATTTCTCATACCTGGGCGAGCAGCTGTACGACGGCCGTATAGGACAGGTGTTTGACGGAGACAGGATGGTCCCGGTGCGTCTGCGCTCCAGTGAGACGGACTACTTCGACCTGTGGCACATAAGAAACGACATGGTCAGCATTGACAGCGTGAAGACCAGGCTGAATGATGTCGGGTCGGTGACCAAACGCCGTACCGGCCTTGACATCAGCCGTAGCAACCAGGAATATGTCATTACCGTGGGTTATGAGTTCATCGGCTCGTACGACCTGCAGTCCAAGATGTCCTCCGCCCTGATTGACCGCTTCAATGAGATTCTGCCCATGGGCTTCAGGGCCGGGGACAGCGGCTATTCCTACTGGTGGAGCGAGCAGAAGCAGAAGACCGTGCTCATATTCGTGGTCATACTGGTAATCTTCATGATATGCGCATGCATATTTGAATCTCTGCTGCATCCGCTTGCCATCATCAGTCTGATTCCGGTCAGCTTCATTGGCATGTTCGTGGCGTTCACCATCTTCAAGATATCCTTCAGCCAGGGCGCCTTCGCGGCAATGATCATGCTGTGCGGCATCACTGTGAACGCCGGCATCTACCTGACATCTGAATACCGGACCATCTGCAGCGCCACCGGCCGTACGGGCCTGAAGAACTACGTGAAGGCCTTCAACCGCAAGATAGTACCCACCATGCTGACCATCCTGAGCACCGTCCTCGGCCTTATTCCTTTCCTCTTTGACGGCCGCCGTGACATGTTCTGGTTCAGCTTCGCCATTGGCGTGATGAGCGGCATGCTGTTCTCGGTCATTGCCATCGTCCTGGTCATGCCGGTGTTCTTCCCGATGGACGGACGCAGGAGAAGGAAAGGAAATATGTCGTCAAATTGTAAAAGTTAGAATATTATGGGATTATTCAAGAAACACGATGAGAGTGAGCTGATAGGTGAGTTCGGCGCATTGTTCGATTCATTCACACATTCCGAACTGTATGCGAAGACCGTCATAGACCTGCTCAGTACGGACAGAAAAACCGAACTTGATATTGAGTCAATCTGTAAGGTGCTGTTCGAGGACTTCGAAATGTACCGGAACTTTGTGCGTGCTAGGTACGGCATCATCGATTATGAGACCGGTATGCTCATTCTGACTCTGTCAGGTTTTAGGAAGGAACATATACCCGCGCTTCTGGTACTGACACAAGCTGAGGCCGGCAAGGTAAGAGCCGCCCTGCGCAGAAAGCTGCCGTTCGGCTTGTACTGGCGGGTATTCATTGTGAATCATGCACGATACTGAATACGGCATTGCAAATACAGTTTCAAGTACACTTCTTGTTGTCTGTCATCAGGAGACTGTTGTCAGAAGGTAAGATCGCACTCCAGCAACTGAAGGAAATAATCAGGGAAAAAGAAGCTGGACTGTTGTAGAATATCCCCATTTATCGCGGTCCTGTTTTGAGGTGGTCAGATGGCCACCTCATTTTTTTTTGCTCCGAGGAACAGCAGGCAGCTGTTGTCAGACAGGGTATCGTTGTGGTAGAAGATGGTAACAGAAGTCAATGCCGTACCGGATGGTATCTCAGGTGTCGGTGATGTGTGTCTTTGACAACAGGAACGATGTCTTCCTGTAATTGCAGCGGTAGCCGGTAAGCGTATCGATGAGCAGGTAGCGGCAGTGCACCTGGTACTGGCTCAGGCTCAGATTCCATTTGCGTGCGTAATCTGCAACCGGCACTTCAACGATACAGTCGGACGAGGTGCAGTTGCCGGCGGCTATGTGGCTGCGCAGGTATCCGGGCTGTCGGCCCATGCCCGGATATGTGAATTGCAGGCGCGTCATCAGGCGGTATCCGGTCGGCTCCTGACATTCGGGCATAAGTACCCGGAATTTCAGAATTATGTCTGATGGGGTGTCCTGTTCCTGATGGACAGTTCCAATGCCGGAGTATTCCGCGACAAATACCGGGAAGTCATGAAACGGCTGCGGCTCCGGAACGTGTTCGTCACCCAACTGTGCGAATCCGTGATAGGCACTGACAAAGAGGTTGTAGCCGGATATGCGGCCTTTCCCGTCGAATGGCGGACGATGGCTGACCACGGGAACGGCAAGACGGTTCCATTCGGTCTGTGTGTCGTGGCTGAGACGTTTCCAGGCATTGATTGCCCGGTGATGCACCTGGAGCTGGTCGAGCTGGTCTGGAGTACCGGGAAAGTCCGGACGAGGACGCTTCTTCCAGAAGCATACTCCGTTGCGGTGGAAGAATGTGACGTTGCCTGCCGATGACCAGCAGTCGGAGAATCTGGAATTGGGGTAGTATCTTGGCATAGGGTATATGGTGTTATGTATGCTTGAACTCTTATGTGGCGAAGCCAATTATGTTGTGTCAAAGGCCTAACGTTTTGATACATAAAGTTAACATTTTTCCTCGACACAACATAATTTTTTCCTTCCAAGTCGACCTTATAGATTATCCAAGAAGGCCATCAGACCTTTGTCTTCACTCCACCTTTTTCTCCTCTTGGACTCATCGACAACTTCACAAGAGAGGAGTGCCTTGATTTTCATGGCCATATTTACCTCTGCGTATATGTTCGTCGTATTGATCGACACATGCCCAAGCCATGCTCGTATTGTATTGATATCAACGCCAGATTGAAGAAGATGAGTTGCCGTTGTGTGTCGTATTGTATGTGGGGTCACCCTTTTGTTTGCAACATCGGGGAAGGTGGATTCTATCATCTTTGCATACTTGGTAACAACCTCATATACACCATATCTTGTCATCGGCATTCCCAACCTATTTATGAAGACATGGCAGTCTGGCTCTCTATTCCGATATAGGGTTTGAAGTGCGTCTGTCGTACTTTTCCAAAGAGGACACCGCCTTGTTTTTCTTCCCTTGCCCACGATTGTCACAATGGACACTCCGGATTTAGCGGACTGCTCTGATATGTCTTTGATTTTCAATGAAGCCGCTTCTTCTGCTCGTACTCCTGTATTGTAAAGGAACAGCAGAAGCACATAGTCCCTCCATCCTTGAACAGTTTTCTTGTCTGGAGCTGCCAGGAGCGCATCCATTTCCGGCTTTTCCAGATATGTTATTTGCTTTTTGATGGTTTTCTTTTTGGGGATGTTATGTATCGAACGACACCATTCAAGATGCTCTGGACTGTGCAATGATACATACTTGACGAAGGATTTTATTGCAGCAAGCCGCTGATTACGTGTTTGTACAGAACACCCTCTTGATTCTTCAAGACTATCAAGGAAGCCAACAACCAACGAAGCTGTCACTTCTGACAACTTGATTTTATCTGCCGGGCATTTTGTTATTGAGGAGACATGCAACAATAGCATCCTGAAGGTGTCTCGATAGCTGTGTCTGGTATTTTCAGACAAGTTCTTGACGGTTACCATGTATTCGCCAAGGAAGCGCTTGAGCCAGTAACCGGCATATACCGTTTTGTCCGTTCTCTCATTCATGGTTCATTCCTCCCATAGCATAGATTTCAAAGCGATTATTGGCAAGACCCAGCAGACGGTCTGTCATCGTGAGGTAGATAGACGTATGGGCCAACTGTGAGTGGCCCATGTAAGTGGATAGAACCGGCAGCATTTTCTGCACATCAACCCCATCATCATACCATGCTGTAAGTCGATGAACCGCAAAGCTATGCCGAAGGTCGTGGATTCGGGGTTGATATGGACTGTCGTCATCTCTTTTGATACCAGCCAACTTTCGCACACGGGCATAGTTATTCTCTATCGCACTGACTCTTAGGGCATTCCCTGACCTATCCAAGAACAGTAGCGAGTCAGGACGCATTGGTTGTCCATTGGATCCCCTCCACGTAATATACTCCTGAAGAACTGACTGAACTTGAGTATTATATGGGACTATCCTCGACTTAAAGAACTTGGAGCATTGTATGTATATCGTCTGTTCCTTCATGTCTATGTCAGATATTTTGATATTCAGCGTTTCCCGTATTCTCAGCCCAAGCATGTAAGTAAGACGCAGTATGCATTGCATACTCTCCGGATAGCAAACACATCTTCCTCTCTGATATTTGAGTGCACAGTCGAACAGCAACCTGAGCTCATCGTTTGAGTAGATGTATGGCTTCATATGTTCCGGCTCTCTGGGTTTATCTTTTGGCAAAGGATTATGGGATAAGATTTCTCGGGCAATCGCCCATTTGAAGAGTCCATTCAGCACCATGTGACGTGTAAGCCATCGCCTTGTTGATCCATGGTCATCACCCACAAGATATTTCTCGCAGACTTCAGACGTTATAGATTGGATATCGGCATCCTCTCCTACATACTTCACGAACGTGTTCAACATCTCTTCTGCAGACTCGAACTTATCTCCAATAGCTCGTCTGTAGACAATATATTGTCTTACCATGTCACGTACTTTCATAGTCCCACCTCCCAGTTCATATCCGCCACGTTACGAAGAGCGGTAAGATTAACTTTTGCATAGACTCTCGTAGTATCAAGCCCCTGATGTCCAAGAAGATCCGCCACTTCCTTGAGAGTGTGACCACTGTTTACAAGATGAGTCGCGCAACTGTGCCTGAGTGTGTGGGGCCCATACTTCAGCGGGGTTGCTCCAACTTTCTTTAGAGCAGCACTCACGCACCAGTAGAGTCCGCTGTTGTTTAACTTGTTATATGGTGCGCGTGTTGTGATGAACAGATGGTCGTCCAATGTCTGATTATATCGACCCTCCTTCAGATATTTGATAATGGCATCTCCTACCTCTCGCACAAGAGGAAGGTATTGCTCACGTCCACTTTTTGCTCTTTTTACATGCAATTTCTCGTTCCTCCAGTCGATGTCCCGTATCTTAAGATTTAAGACCTCGTATTCTCGCAGCCCATAGGTCGCCATAAGCAATAATGCTGCTCTGTTACGTATTCCAACTGCCGTTTCCTGATCTTGTGTATCAATGACTTGCTTTACAACATCCCAGGTTACATAAGCAGGAGGAGTTTCCTGCTTATAAGTCCTAGTTGTTAGTATCGTGTCTTTGAGTCCTTGTTTACACCACCCTTGCTGAGCGGCATAGTCAACGAAGTTTCTGAGGGTGGCGATTAGGCCTGCTATTGAAGCTCTTGACAAGTTCCTTGACTTTTCTCTTTCGATGAAAGCATCAATATCTGAAGTCGATAGGCTGTCCAGGTTTACGGACTGCTGTTTCAAGTATTCAAAGAACGATTTTAGATGCACCTTGCGGATATCGTATGTGTAGGTAGAGTATCCGCATTCTTCCATTAGCCATTTCAGGTAGCTCTCAGCGAAGATATATTGTGATGGATTATTCTCAGCGGGAGAATAACATCCGCAGAACGATAGCCATGTCTTTGCTGTCCAAAGGAACTGATTCTTACTGTCTTTGTTTCCTCGTTTCTTACCTGTTGACTTGCTTGAAGTCCTATCCCACGACGCAGCTGCTTTCTCGATTTCCTCCAATGATACCTTCCTTGGTCTGTTTAGACGAAGATATTCTATCACATGCAGTTGGAACGTGGCATTGACTCGAACTACGGCCGTGCACATACCCGTTGATACCAGATAACTCAAGTATGATTCTCTTTCTTGGTACATAGGAGCGGTGAAGAAGCGGCATCGAAAGAAGGAGCATGTAAAGATGACATTGAAGATGTTCTGAGGATCGTTGTAACGGTCATCAAGACGGCCTATCCATGTCAACCATGATGTTGAGATTTGTGTGAACTTTGCTCTAGCTATCCGGTATGACTTATCCGAGCCATTTGATCTTGGCCTGGATTTCAACCATTTAGCACGGCACCGTTCCAGTTCTTCCAACGTGATTTTTGATGTGTCGCTGTCTTTGAGATTGAAGTAATTGATGATGAACAGTATGCAGTTTTCGTACATCATCATTCTGTGTGTGTTAAGATGCTTCTGAGATAAGTGGGATAGATACTCTTCACGTTCTCGAAGTAGCGGAGCTTCCAAGTGACGCCTAAGTGCATACTCGGATTTGTACATTTGTTTCAACATTTTTGAGTAATTTTAAGGATTAATAGTTAACACCATTAAAATACTCAATCGAAACTCCCGTACAAATTTATGTTGTGTAGCCGCGAGATAAGTCCAGAAGTTTCAAAGAAATGGCTTCTTTACACAACATAATAGCAAAGACAACATAAGAGTTCTTATGTGGTATACAACATAAGAACTCTTAATCTCAAAGGTGGTTTATAGGAAGGTGGAAGGTATGTGCCATACTTGCTGAAACAGGGTTAACTGGCACTACAATATACGAAAAAACGGTGAAATGAGCAAGCGGTTATGGACTGTAGGGCTGATTCTGTCCTTGGTGTGTCGGGAGTGTTCGACTGATGCGGGCTGCATCGGTTGCGGAGCGGCTTGGAGCGGTTCAGGCAGCGGAGAACGGAAGCAGGGGCTGAGGAACGAAGCCTCGGCTGTAGGGCTCCGATGACTCCGCGGAAAGACGCGGAGCGGGCTGATGGCAACAAGGCTGAAATATGCTGTGCTGCCGGTCGGGGTGATTTCGGTATTCCGGTCCTGTTATGCTGTACCGGTTCTGGTGCGGGAGGCGGGCTGACTCTGTGCGTAGCCCGTAATGGCGCAGCCATGTAGGGATGCGTACTGTGTCAGACCGCCGGTGAAGACGGCAGTACTGGTTCTGATATGTGATGCGGGAGTGGATGCAGTGTGTCATTGCGACGCAGTCGCAATGACTCTCTGCAGCCACGTGAAGACGGCAACCGGCGATGACGGTCCTCCGTGCTGTAACGGTAGGAGGTCTGACAGCGGTGATGATGTCTGCAGAAGACGCAGTCCTCGGAAGACAGCAGCACCGGTGGCGGACTTCCGGTGATGATTGCGGTGAAGCCAGATGGAGGGTCGGTTCTGGAGAGTGGTACGGAGGAGGTCTGACGATGGGGATGACACCTGTAGGGACGTAGTCCTCGGAAGATGTCAGCACCATCGGCTGACTTCCGTGATGGTGTCGGTAACGCTGAATGGAAGTCCGGTTCTGGAGAGGAATACGGAGGATGTCTGTCAAGACACGCAGATTCTGGAGCCACGAAGTAGCGGAAGTCTGCGCGACTTGACAGACATCCGGTGATGGCGGCAATAGATAGGCCCACGCGCAGGTGCGGATGTAACTTCTGACATCAAGGGTGCTATGGTATTCATTGTAGCGAGCCGGATGGTGCCGGAAAGTGGCTGTACTCTTCCTGATACCGATTCCGGTAGGGCTTGCAGTGAGTTGGGGTGCGTAGAACGCCACAGAAACGGAACGGAGGTTGGAACGGAGAAGCCAGAGCCGGAATGGAGCAGTGGCTGTCCGCAATGCAGTAGCAGGGATGGTGACAGCCACGTGCGCGTGAGTGCCAGCGTTTGTCAGCGTGCAGGCTGTTTGCGCGGGGACTTCTGCCGGATGGCCACGATTCCGTGAGTGGCCGTCAGCGTTCCTGCCACGGAATGTAGGTCAGCCCTGCGCAATGGAGGCTCTGGCTGCGTAGTGCAAACCGCAGTGCAGTGCAGGTGGTGGGCGCAGCACCCCGACTGGCTGCAAGCCCGGGTGAGAAAGACGGAGCGGGGAAATGTTCCTGTATGGTAGTACGGAGGAGGTCAGACGCTGGGGATGCTGTCTGCAGAAGACGAAGTCCTCGGAAGACAGCAGCACCAGTGGCTGACTTCCGGTGATGGTGGCAACAATCCTATGCGGCAGGTGAGGTGGCGATTGTGGCTGTCGGGAACTGCGATGACTATCTGGTGCCGATAGTAGTATCTGGTGCTGACGGCAACATCTGGTGCTGACGGCAACATCGGGTGCTGATGACAACATCGGGTGCTGATGACAACATCGGGTGTTGATGGCAACATCGGGTGCTGGAGGGTCGGAGTGGACGGAACGGAGACAGGTGTGTCACGCCGGAGGGCGTGATTGCCTGGCGCAGTGACGGAAACGGAGTCGGAAAAGGGAGGGACGGGTGTGTGGATGACTATGGCAGCCACACACCCGTCCCTACTACCTTGGAGCGCACAGAGCGCAGTACCGGGAGCAGGACGCTATGCGGACGCGGACGGTTCTGTGCGGCAGTGCCGACCCAGCACCTGTGGGTGCGCCTGACGGGAACGTCAGTTCACGGCAGGAAAGCAGCGTGCGACGGTAATTTTTGGAACGGTGCAGAAAGCAGTGATGGAGCTATTTAATATAATGGGAGTTATGCTTGCAGAGAGGAGCGCGCGACGAACGGAGAGCATAACTAAGCTTTCCATTATGTTACATAGCGGACTGATACCGATACTGGTAATAGAAACCGGTAGCCGGAGTTGGCGGCGTCAGCCGTCAACTAAAAGAAGCGTGGAGGACGGTTGCCGACGGACGGAGGACACCATACAAGGACCGTCAGGGACGGACGGGGTCTTCCGGCTGGCGGTAACGGTACGGAACACCGCTGTATATATGGTTATGGCGATGCCGGTCCTGGTGTCGGTGCCGGTTCTCCGGGAAGTGGCAGGCGGGGCGGCTGGGGTGTGGAACGGAGCGATGACGGTCAGAGGATTGGAGCGTGATTGCGGCTATGCACTCCGATTCGCGCGACGGACAGAGCGGAAAGCCTCTGCCCGGCACGCGCAGTGGAATACCGCAGTCGGCACGGCTGACACGGGTTAAACAATCCAGACAGCGGCGGTCCTGACGGCTGTAATGGTTGATGATGCTACCCCACTTCCGGACGATGGTTGAGGTTGATGTCCTGAGCCGCTGGCTGCTACCGCTACAGGGCGGGTCCGAAAGATCTTAATTACGGTGCTGGAGAGGCTAATGGTGAAAATAGCAGTTTTTATTTCTGCATCTTCAGGTAGTTGATGATGCCATTGACGTGAACGTTTGACAGGATGGCTATGGCTTCGTTTGTCATCAGCCATCTGCATTCATCTGAATTTGTCATAAAGCCGTTTTCAGATAATACGCAGGGGCAGACGGTTCTTTTGAGAATGTAGAAGTCTTCCTCAATGTCGAGATCACCGTCTGCGGGGTCGGAGCGGAGCCGCATATCCGGGAGGAGTTCTGTGGCTACCTGTGCTATGCTTTCAGCGAGCAGGTCTGCTTTCGTATTGCCTTTGGAGGTGTAGATGCTCCATCCTTTGGCCTGTGTCCATTCTGAGCCGTTGCCGTGAGCGTTGAAGTGAATGCTGATACAGATAGCGTTGGTGCTTCCGTGAGCATTGCACCAGGTGTTGACACGATGACAGCGTTCTTTCAGGGGAATGTCGATTTTCTCAGGAACCAGAAGCTCGGCATCGTAATTAAGGGATTGGAGCGTGGAGGTGATTTGCGAGGCAAGTAGCCGGTTGTAGTGGTATTCGAGAAATGTGCCGTCTGGTGAGCGTTTGCCGGGGGTGTCGGAGCCGTGGCCGTTGTCTAGGAAGATTTTCATAGGTGCTGCTGGATTTAGTGTTATTGCAGCTTACGGACTCCGGGGACAAAGTTAGCGATTCCTAAATATTATTTCTATTTTTGCAGATGTAATGATGCCAAGCCATAAAGGTGTCGTTATAAATTCGTAGGTCCGGGTGCAGTGATGCATCCGGATTTTTCGTCTGTAGAAATTTATAGGAGGGTTTTAGGAGGGTTTTTGAAACGAAAACGTCCACAGAATGCTGTGGACGCTGTTTCAGTGGAGCATACGAGACTCGAACTCGTCACCTCTTGACTGCCAGTCAAACGCTCTAGCCAGATGAGCTAATGCCCCAAAAACCGCCCCAATGGGCTTAATTGTGCTGCAAAGGTAGCAAAAGGTTTGGATATTGCGTATATTCGCATCACGAAAAATCAAAATGGAGAATAAAAATCTTGCGGAGAGAATAATTCTGGGCATTGACCCCGGAACGAATATAATGGGATATGGAGTCATCAAGGTTCTTGGGAACAAGGCCAGTCTCATTTCCATGGGGGTGATTGACCTGCATAAGGAGAAAGACATGTACCTGAAACTGGGGCATATTTTCCAGCGTGTAGGCGGCATCATCAACGAATATCTGCCGGACGAGATGGCCATTGAAGCCCCTTTCTTCGGGAAGAACGTGCAGTCCATGCTCAAGTTGGGACGTGCCCAGGGAGTTGCCATTGCCGCAGCAATAAACCACAGCATTCCCATCCACGAATACGCTCCTCTGAAAATCAAGATGGCCATAACGGGAAACGGCAGTGCCAGCAAGGAGCAGGTGGCTGCCATGCTCCAGCGTATGCTGAACATCAGCGAGACCGACATGCCCAAATACCTGGATGCCACCGATGCGCTCGGTGCCGCCTACTGTCATTTCCTGCAGATGGGACGTCCGGAGTCCGATGTCAAAGGTCCCAGAAGCTGGAAGGAGTTCATTGCCGGAAACGCAGACCGCGTATCAAAAAGTCACCGGCCATCAGATATGACAGCCGGTGACCCACCAAAATAAACTTCCCAAAACTACTTGTTTAACAAAAACTCTATCCCTACAGAATCATCATCTTCTATCATAAATACGTCTCAGATCATCCAGCAGATGGCGACGGTTGCTTGCAAATGTCATTGTATCGGTCAGACCGGCAATCTGCTTCATGGTGAGCTGTCCGCTTGCGGCAATGAACCTTATCATCAGTTCACGGTCTGAATCGAAATCAAGAGCATCAAGTGTACGCAGCATAGCCTTGTATTCACCCTTGGCAACGGCATATCTTGGAATCCAGTCCTGCGTCCGGTATGCGCGTTCTGTCAGAACCTCCATAAGCCTTTCACGGTCTGTACGGAATGTGAGTGTCTCAACGGCCCTGTAGAAATTGCAACGGTCAACGGTGATGTCATACGCCATTTCAAGGAACTCGATACGGTCCTGATTGAATCTGAACGTGCGTGCTATGTCATATACCTGATCGGCATAGAACATGCCACCTTCACGGATAATATCCCTTGTACGTGCCAGACGGTCTGCATCGAATGCCGCACGGACAATGACAGTCACTACAGCTTCAGTAACCGGGCGCAGATCCCTGTGACCTCTGTCGTCAAAATGCATACGTTCCGGTTCCCTTCTCTCAGGACCGCGTCTTTCAGGTACTCTCATCTCCGGCTCACGGCTTACGCCACCGGGAATGTTACGGGTTCCAACTACTTCTCTTTCCGGACGGTCAACCCTTACAACACGCTCCTGTGCATTTGCCGTCCCAACGGCCAGCAGCAGCCCTGCCACTGCAAAACCAACAATCATTACACGTGTTTTCATAATCATCATCTTTTAAGCGTTTTCATAATCATGACGTATGGAAATTCCCATTGTTACACCATGTATTCCATAAAAGACGTTAAAGACCGATAACAAAAAACCGCGAACAGGGGACAGGTTCCGTTCAAGCCTGAACGGAACCTGTCCCCTGTTCGCGCTGTTCGCGCCCTGTTTGTTACTGTTCGATAATTACGCCGCCGTTAGGTGCGATCTCAATCTGATAGCCCTTCTTTCCCTTGTACTTGACACTGCTGAGGGTCGGGTTCTCGAACGATGCATCGTCAGAATAGACCTGAACTGTCCCATCCTCAAAGAACGGCAATGCAATCTTTTCCTTAATGGGCTCCTTAGTAGCGTTCAGACCGGCTACGTGCCACTTGCCAGTAACGTCCTTACGTGCCAGGATGACATACTTGCCGGGATAGCCGTCAATGAATCTGGTCTCCTCCCACTGTGTAGGTGAAGTCTTGAGCCAGTCCATGCAGATTTCCGGAGCATCCTCAAGGTTGTTGGGACAGATGGCAATGTTCTGAATCGGGTTCTGGAACACCACTTCGGTAGCAATCTGGAAGATAGGACCGGTCATGAGCTTTGAGCCGCGGCCACTGTTCTGCTTGTTCAGGATGCGGTTCATGAAACAGCCTCCGAACTCCATGCAGCCCATGGTGTTGCGGATGAACGGATGCAGGGTTGCCTTGAAGGCCTCCTCGTTGCAGGCGCCCTGACCGAAGTACATGTTCTCACTGGCAAGGACTGCCTCTGAACCCACATAGTTGGGATACATGCGCTCCCAGCCACGAGGCATGGTGCAACCGTGGAAGATGCACATCAGGCCGTGGTCATCGGCATCGGAAAGAACCTCTTCATAAAGCTGCATGGTCTCCTGCTTGTCACCGCCCCAGAAGTCAACCTTGATACCCTTGCAGTTGACCTTCTCAAGCCAAGCCATCTCCTTCTTGCGAACTACCGAGTTGTCCATCCTGTTGATCGGGCTCTGGGTGATGTCATTCCAGTTTCCGCTTGATGAGTACCAGAGGAACACATCGACATTCTTCGAGTTCGCATACTTGATGAGCTGTTCCATGCGGTCATAGCCTATGTTCTGGTCCCAACCGGCATCAATCAGGATATATTCGAAATTCATGGCGCTTGCAAGGTCGATGAACTTGATCTGGTCATCCCAGTTGCACGATGCATCCTGCCATACGATCCAGCTCCAGGTGCCGCGTCCGTACTTGTACTTGTGTGTGGTCTCATAAACCGGTTCCACGTAATCCCACATGACTGTAGTCTCTACGATTGGTGCAAGTGTCGAGCCCACGGTAATGGTACGCCATGGGGTTGAACCCGGAAGACGGACGGCCGGGCATACGGTACCGTTACCGTTGTTCTCATCGGGCATTGGGAATTCTATCTTATAGGTATTGTTCACGCAGTCACTGAGGCGGCTTCCGCAGTAGCGGCTGCTGACTCCGGTCTCGCAGAGAAGGACCCAGCCGTTTTCACCGACATGGAACAGGCCCGGGAATGTGTATCCGTGGCCGTAACCTGACTTCTTCGACATTGGGCCGTCATTGGTGTAACCCTCTTCATAACTGGGTTTTGAACGCTGCCAGCCTATCATGGCATCGCTCTGGTCTGTCAGGAATGTCGTGGTCCCGTCAGGGAAAGTGAAACCAGAGTTCTCAAACAGCACGCGTGTGCTCTTGCGCTGCTGGCCTACCGGAATGTTATAACGGAAGGCAATGTCGTTGTCGCTTACGCGGAATTCGAACTCGATGTTCTGTCTTGAAGCGTTCTGCAGGGTGATTACACGCTGGACATACTTGTGGTTCACATGTGCGACCTTGATGCGGTCAAGTGAATAATCGGCAACGGCCTCGTTATCCTTCACGCTCACCAGGGTAAGATTCTTGGTGAAGTCACCGTTTCCGGCCTCACGTCCCTGGGGAAGTCCCTGAAGGGTAGGTTTCGAGCCCATGTCCAGCATGATGCCTATTGGAGAATCCATGAGCATGTCCTTGCCGTCATACTTGACTGAATAGGTTGGAGTCTCGGTGTCAGTCAGTTTGAAAGACACCACCAGTTTGCCGTCGGGGCTGGCCAGATCCTGAATCTGGGCCGATGCAAACGAACACACGGTCAGAAGCGCCGCAGTCAGTGAAAGAATTTTCTTCATATAATCGATTAATTGTTAGTAATTTCGTCAGGAGTCACAAAGATAGCCAAATTTACTCTTTATTGGCTTCTCCCGGTGTAGGATTGTCCGATGCACGGAAATCCACACAGAGATTGTCGCTGTCAGTTCCATCAGGAATACGGACCAGACTGCGTCCCGCCGTATTTCCAGCGGCTGGAGTAGCAGAGAACCGTTGTCTTCCGCCGAACCCTCCGAATCCGCCGAATCCCTGGTTCTGCGGACGAGGTACCACAGCAATGCATCCGCCACCATCCTGATCGCCCTCAAGAACTGCAATCTGCGGCTGGGCAATGGTGCCGTTGGCACTTGAACTGCTCTGTTGCGAACCATAGACTATGGCATCGGCCAAGACCCCGGTCGGTGTATAGAGAGCCACCATTCCGGCCTGGACGGATAGAGCGTAACCTATCCAGGCATCAGCCTCCTGGGAGAATCCCTGACTGCCGTCACATACGGCATCGAGCATTTCCACGGCCTTTTCAAGCGGACGGTCAAGTTCATAAGGCAGGCCCAGGGACTGAACGGCATCACCGCTTTCGTGAGCATACCGAAGTGCTGGAGTGAAGCTGATTCCCGTTCCGGGGCATGACACGTCAACACCTGACATCTGAGCCTGTGCCAATGGCTTTTTAAGTTCAACTATACCGGTCTCACGCGGCTGGGCACCTGGTGCGCGACGTCCCTGAGGGGCCGATGCCACTCTCTCTATGCTCTTCACGACTGCCAGTTCCTTACGCTGGCCGGTACCTATTGTAATCTCGTCGCCCGGCTGGAGACGGTCATTGGATTCAAGCTCTATACGAGTGTCACCGACAGCAACCGCTGCGGCAAGGACCGTCTGGGTTGCAGCCGTACCGACTTGAGTTACCGTTACAGATTCGAAGCGGTCTCCAAGACCTATTCCCATAAGCTGACCGGCCTTGAAGCCGGAATTTGAAGTGACCGGAACATTTGTACTTCCGGCCGGAATCTCAAGCCATGGTCCTGTCGATACCGGAATGAACACGGTAGTAAGCTGTCCGGCTGGCGTTCCGACCTTGGACACAGTGTAGTCTGAACCTCCTATTCTGAGGACCTGGACCGAGGCTGCATCCTGTCCAAGATATATGGCAGTCGAACCGGCACCGGCTCCAAGAGCAGCATAATTGCCGGCTGTTCCCACAAGCAGGAATCCGTTTGCGGCAATCTCCGTTCCGGCAGGCAATGTCAGGACATCGACAGGAGCCCACCCGCTGCGCTGCACGCGCAGTTTCCAGCCGGACAGGTCTATGGCTGTTTCAGTGGGGTTATACAGTTCAATGAACTGGTCATTCTGCCTCTGTGGCGCACCGGCCAGTCTGAGCTCATTGATCTTGACGGGGCTTGCCGAACGCAGTTTTGCCGTTACTTCATAGCTCCCGTTTGAGGTCTTTGCCAGGACCTGCAGGTTATCGGCATTCGAGAAGGTGCCGCCACTGTTGTCAGGCGAAATCAGAGTGAAACGCCAGGTCATGCTCTCACCGGGTTCAAGACGACTTCCGCTTGTGGCATCAGGATATTCCACAAGCCAGTCCGATGGAATCATGGCCGTGAATCCGACGCTGTCCATGGGGCTGTCTGTCACGTTGGTGAAAGTGGCCGTTACAGTCTGTCCGCTCCCCGGTGCAAATGAGCGTACATGCGACAGAGTGAGCGGATAGGCCCTGTACTTCTGTGCAGCTATATTCTTCTGCACCAGTGCAATGGCATTGTCAGTTGGATAGCCCTGTGTCATTACACCTTCATAGAAAGTGCCGGCGCTGCCGTTGCCGTTGTCACCGCCGTTGCCAAGCAGAATGGCTCCCTTGCGGTGCATCGGGTAATAGTTGTCATTTCCTTCAACATGGGGACGTTCGCCACTGTAGAACGTGGTCAGGGAATCGGTTGTGGCATCGCCTCCACGCAGATCCCAGCGGTTGCCGCCGCCTCCGTTCACAAACACGCTCACGAAACGCCAGTCCGTAATGGAAGGGACATCATTTTTCTTTGCGCTGAAGCCCGAGAAGAGTCCGGCTTCCATATCGGCCATGATCCATGGTCCTTCGCCGTTACCGCTGCCCCAGGCCGTTGCCGTTCCGTAATATGTGGTCTCCATGGTTCCACGGCCGACAGCCTTGCCGTTGGTCGATGAATTGCCGTAGTCAAAACAGCATCCGCTGTCAAAATGGGTGCCGTCAATCACATAGTAGATGCCCTCAGGTTCATCATCGATGGCAAGATACGAGGCGTTGTTGTTGCGGTATCCCATGCCCGGCATGATGTACAGGCCGTAGGCTTCGTGACCGTTCACAAGAACCGGAGCCATGTCGGCAATGGCCATTGTGTTGAATTCACCTTTGGCCGGTCCCTTGAAAGTACCGGGTGCAGCCTGCTTAAGGTCATTCCCGCGACCGGACTGGTCATATATGACCGTTATGAAGCATGTGGTGCCGGAACAGAAGCCCCTCTGCAGGTTCACATCGGCATAACCGTCAGAGGTCTGGGTTATATCAAGTTTCTCTCCGTCAGACTCTCTCTGAATCTGATACAGCGGGCCGTCATATCTGGAATACAGACGGCGTGTAGTACTGTGTGCGGCAACGCATGGCGTTCCCTCACGGTCATAGATATCACACGGTCCCTGTTTACTTCCTCCCTGACAACAGACAGACAGGATGGCCGGCAGAACCAGCACTGCAGCCGTAGCGGCAATCATCAGTTTATTCTTCATCATTACGGTTGATTAGTTTCTCCAACAGTTCATAGACGGCCTCCGGCGTATCGGCATCAGGAACCAGCCATTTCTGGCCATAGACAAATCGCGGTATCCCGCCGCTCCTGCCGTTCGTGGTACGTCCGAATAGTTCAAACACCTTGGTCAGATAATCCATGGTCCACATATTGCTGTAAGCCGATTCGAACGCGTCATCATCGGCAACAATCTGCTGCGCCATGATTACAGCATCGGACTCCGTCCTGGGATACCAGCCGTCAGGACCTTCCTGAAACAGCCACCCGTCATATTCCGGGAAGCGGTCAGGTGCGGCCTGCCAGACGGCAAGTGCCAGACGGGTCAGGGTACATGAGCCCTCGAAGGGATCCGGTCCCTGCGGTATGTAGTAGTTGCATGCATTGCTCAAGGGAGTCGGCAGAAGCAGGAACGCCACCCTACTCTGGAACATATCTACAAGCTGAGGCAGCATGGCATGCAGACTCCGGCAATGGGAACACCGGTAGTCAAACATAAGCTCCACCTGAACGGGAGCATCCTTTGAACCGACTGTCGGAACCTGATCCGCTGAAAACAGAGGCAGAGGTTCCTGTGCGGCTCCTTCAGCATATGCAGCATCGGGCAGAGTGTCATACTGTACGGCCGCTGTCAGTGCCGCGAGTCCAATTCCGGCAGCCAGCCACTGCCAGCGGTGGCCTGTACACGAGCAGATTATCAGAACCGCTATGACTGTACCCAATGCATGGGCAGTCATGCAGTACTTGCAGAAGGTATGAAGCACAAATGCCTGGATTGCAGTGAACCAAAGCGCCATGCCAATTATTGCACCGCCAAGCACGAGCATTATGCGACTGGCGGTACGGGCATCGGACTTGAATGAGAACAGGCAGAGCAGCAGTGCAAGATAGGCACCCACGGCCAACGCACTGACCGGCACGAGTCCGGCTATGTAAGCCCATCGGCCTGACATGACGCTGTCACAGCCGCTGCCGGTTCCACAGCCCGGCATGGACATGCCTGACAGGGCATGCACCATCATCCAGACACAGAGTGCCAGTGCCGCCAGGACCAGCGGCACCAGCAATCGCTTAATACCTGTTCGGAGCACCTGGAGTCGGAATGCTATAGGCCACAGGTTCACCTGCGGCATGATCATTCATAAGAGGAGCGCCCAATGTGATACCCGATCCGGCAAGTTCATCGCCTGCCGAATACGAATTGGCCAACGGCTGTGCCAGCGTAATTTCATCGCTTGGCTGAGGCCCCTGCTGTTGTCCGCGACCGCCAAAGCCGCCGAAACCGAATCCGCGCCTCTGAACGATCTTGACTTCAGCAACTGTGACTTTCTCCTTGCCTGCTGCCGATTCCAGTTCCAGTATCTGGCCTGCGTTGAATCCCTGGGCCGATGCCACCTTGATAACGTTCTCACCGGCCTGAACGGCTTCTGAAAGACGTGTATATCCCGGTGTACCAACTACTGCCACCTTAACCTGTTCCTTATTTGCACCGCTGCCAATCCAGACGGTCTGACCTAACCTGAAGAAATCAGTATCGGTCACCTTGAAGTTGACGCTGCCCTTTGCTGCGGCACCGGCTATTGTCGATGATGTCTGGACATGGAAATCTGCACGGTTATCATCGGAATCGGCACCATCAGGATAACGGCCGGAGCTTACCCACGGCTGTGCTGCCGGCTGCTGGGGCTGTGCGCCGAAACCGCCACGACCACCACGACCAGCCTGAGGAACAGCGGCATGGTTGCCGGAAGCATTGGCTCCTGCATCGCCGTGATATCCTTCAGAAAGCCACGGATCAATGACTCCACCCCAGTTGAGGGCATCGGCTATCAGGCCCTTGTCTGTACGTAGTGTCATATTGCCCGATGCGGTCAGAGCCGGGCCGCCGAACAGGAGATCGGCAGCGGTTTCACCCTGATAACCGACATTCGTAACGCTGGCATCGACTACAGCCTCGTTGATAGGATGGCTCTTGGCAAGCGGTCTGTCAAGTTCAATTCCATATGCAAGCGGCAGAACGGGTTCGTTACTGCTGTGGTCAAACTTTGTTGCAGGTTCAAATGTGATGCCTGTACCCCAGACGCTGTAAGGCATATTGCTGGAATGGGCGAACTTGAGCGGTTCTTCCAGATCGATTCCAGTTCCGGGATTCTCATCGGGACGCAGCGGACCGTTAAAGGTATTGCGCTGCGACTGGGTACCAACATTCTTTACGGTAACCCATTCAATTCCATGACCTTCACTGTCAATGTCAAGACGGATACGGTCACCTACGCTGATGTTCTGTGTAGAAGACATCTTGATGTTGGTATCTCCAGGTTTGGCATCCATTGCCAGATATGCCTGGGTTCCGGGCTTGCCAACTTCAGTAACGGTAACTATCTCGTATTTCTCAAGTGAGTTGGATACTGCAGGATAGGTAGCACCATAACCGATGGCGATCTTCTGTCCCACCTTGAACCCGTTGACTGATGTGACAGGGATATTATTGGAACCTGCCGGAACAGTGATGACAGGTCCTTCGGGCAGCGGCTGCCAGATAGTGGTCGATGCCACCTGTGCGCCAAAGCCGCCGCGTCCGTTCTGAGCTGCAGCTTCAGGTCTGATTATTGACTTGATACGCACTTTCTCTGATCCGACAGTTATCTCATCGCCTTCATTCAATCCTTCAACCGAGCGAAGCCAGATTGTGCTTTCACCCTTTTCGGCCTGTACTGCCAGACCGGATGTTGCAAGACCCAAAAGATAGTATGACTTTGGAGCCAGCTTTGTACCTGAAGGAATCTCGACAGATGAAAAATAGGGCATATTTATTGCATGATGTGTGAGTGTCCAGCCCGAAATGTCGGCCGTCCTGTCACCGGCGTTGTAGAGTTCGATGAACTGGTTGGTCTGATTGCCCTGACCATCGGCCAGACTGAATTCGTTGATTGTAACCGGCTTCACGTTGCGGACCTTCTGGACTGCGAACTGCTCCTGCTGTCCGTCTGCACCGGTCCACACTGCCTTTCCACGCATATCGCCATTGAATTCCTTCTTTGACGACCTGACACTGAACTGAGCCACCACACTCTGTCCGGGAGCCACGGCATAGTTGACTTTCCTGACCTTGTCCTTAGAGCCTAGAACCGATACCTTCCAACCGCGTGGAGCTTCCACCGCAATGGTCAGGTCTCTGATTTCGCTGTCAGTGATATTGGTGAACTTGACAGCTACAGTCTGAGTGGACTTTGGTGCAAAGGTCTGCAGCAGATTGGGCTTGTCAATCTTATCCGGACTTGAGATGGACAGATAATGGATGTCATAACCGGCAGCAACGATATTGGCCTGAAGTGCCTGATTGGTTTCAACTGTCGGGAATGTACCTGCGGCCGTCATGGCTGCTTCGTAGAATGTGCCCGATGAACCGTTGGAGTTGTCACCGCCGTTACCCAGCAGGATGGCTCCCTGCTTACGCATGGGATCGTAGCTGCTGCGCGGATTCTGGATACGCTGGCCGTCATACATTATCTGCAGATCACCTCTCTGGGCATCACCGCCCATGGAACGCCAGTGGTGAGGTTCACCGTCGGCAGTTGCAGTGACAAAGCGGTAATTTACGCTTGGTATGTCAGCACAGTACTTGTCATTGGGATCGGGATTGACACAACCCACAAGGTTGTTCTCCTGATCAGTCATGATCCACGGACCTGGGGCCTGACCACGATACCAAGAAGGCTGATTGCCGAAATATGTGGTTTCCATTGTGCCGTCACCGTCATCGCGGCTGTCGGTTTCGGCATTGCCATAGTCAAAGCAGCATCCGGTATTGTAGTGATGGCCGCTGATTACCCAGTACTGGCCTTCGGCCTGATCGTCAACGGCAGTACCATGGGCATCATTCCAGCGCAAGCCCATACCGGGAGCGATGAACAGTCCATAGACCTTATGGCCATTCAAGGTTACAGGGGCCCAATCAGCCAGGGGCACGTTATTGAAACCGCCCATAGCCGGACCGCCGAATCCTCCGCGTGGAGCCTGCACAAGATGGTTGCCCTTACCGGACTGGTCATACAGAACTGTGATCCAGCAGTATGTATTCTTGCAGAATTCGTCCTGAGCTGCTGCATCGGCATATCCGCCACCGTCATTGGCGTTGGCAGGAACCACACCTATATCAAGTGTCTTGCCATCGGACTGGCGCATCACCTGATACAGAGGTCCGTCATAGTCCCTCAATAGGGCTCTGGTAGTAGAATGTGCGGCCACGCATGGCGTTCCGCCTTCGGCATAGACATCACACGGACCCAAAGGTCTCATGTTCGGTTCTGAATCGGCACCGGCAACGACTGCCGTTGCTACAGCAGCAGGAAGAAGCAGCACTGCGGCAACTCCCCACATCAGATTTTTCTTTGTTCTGACCATATGTGAATAGTTGTTTTGACGATTCGCAATTTTACAACATTTTAACGACAAAAGCGCTGAAAATCAAATAATTTTCAGCGCTTTCCACAATTGTCATACCATTTATGCCATTACTCGGGAATGCGGTCAAGAATGGCAATCAGGTGATCAAGCACCATTGGAACGGTTGACAGTTCAAGACGCTCCGACGGAGAATGGACACCGCGCAGTGTAGGACCCACTGATATCATGTCCAGATCAGGATACGAGTTCAGGAACAGTCCGCACTCCAGACCTGCATGAATTGCCTTGACCTTAGGTTCCTTGGAGAAAAGTTCACGGTAAGTGGCTACTGATATCTCCAACAGTCTGGAATTCGGATTGGGTGTCCAGCCTGGATAGCCATCATTACTTACCACCTTTGCGCCTGCCATCTCAAAGCACGATGCAACCGCCTGACGCACAGCCAGCTTGGCGCTTTCCACCGAACTGCGCTGGCTGGTCACTATGCTGACCTGCGAGTTTTCAGTACGTACCCTGGCAAGATTGGACGATGTTTCAACCAGTCCCTTGACATCCATGCTCATGGCAAAGACGCCATTATGGACGGCAGTCAGAGCCAGTATGATATTCTTGGCAACAGACTGATCTATACACTCTTCCACAGCACCAGCCGATTCCATTCTGAACACCATTTCCTTTTCAGTGACATGGAATTCGTTCTCAATCTGGCTGGCAAACACATTGAAGTCCACACGGATGCTCTCCTTGCAGGCCGATGGAACCGCGATAAGTGCCTGGGCATCACGGGGTATGGCATTGGAGAGGTTTCCGCCCGATATGCTGCAGAGACGCATATCATATCTGCTCATGGACTGGCACAGGAAACGGGCAAGTATCTTGTTGGCATTGGCAAATCCCTTATCAATATCATCACCCGAATGACCGCCGTGCAACTTGTCCACGCTGACATTCAGGAAGAAATATCCGGCCGGGACGGTCTGCGGCTTGTAGTCGAACGTAATACGGGTGTTCATTCCACCGGCACAACCTATGAATATCTCGCCCTCATCCTCGGAATCCAGGTTGATAAGCATCTTGCCGTTCATCATGCCAGGCTCAAGATTCTCGGCTCCGGTCAGTCCGGTCTCTTCCGATACCGTGAAAAGACATTCGACAGGACCATGGGCTATGTCATCGGCCTCAAGTATGGCAAGCGCCATTGCTATGCCCATGCCGTCATCGGCTCCCAATGTGGTGCCACGGGCCTTGAGCCAACCGTCCTCGACATAGGTCTCAATAGGCTGTGTCATGAAATCATGTTCCAGGGTGGCATCCTTTTCACACACCATATCCTGATGTGCCTGCAGTATCACCGTCTGACATTTTTCCTTGCCTGGGGTTGCCGGTTTTCTGATTATCACATTCCCGGTCTTGTCCATAACGCATTCCAGTCCATGACTGCCGGCAAAATCCATTAGAAATTTTCCAATCTGTTCCTCATGTCCCGAAGGACGGGGAATCTCACAGATAGCGGCAAATATATCCATCACCCTATCAGCATGCTTCTTCATTTTATCCATGATAATTCAATTTGTTTTCCAAATATACAGCATTCAGCATAAAAATCACTATATTCGCACGCTTATGTTGAAAACACTGTTACTGGCTATCGTTTTTCTTCTTACAGGTGTTGCACTGCTGTCAGTGGGCATCTGGATAAGAAAGGGCGGAAAATTTCCGAATATCCACGTAGGAAAGAATCCTGCCATGAGAAAAAGAGGCATAGGATGTGTTGAAACACAGGACGCGCAGGCAAGAATGGAAAACCCGATGGCCGTGCGCGAACGTTAATGAGACAAAAACCAACAATTAACTGAAAATAATGAAAACCAAAACTCTCATTGCAGCTCTGGCAGTCTTCATGTTCTGCCAGTGTGCACAGCCGGTTGACAATTCAAGCAGCAGCAACAATAATAAGGAAGCTGTTCCTACAACTGGTCTTAAGATTGCCTATGTCGACGTGGATTCACTTCTGAGCAACTACAACTTCTATCTTGACCTGGCTGAAGAGCTCATGCGCAAGCAGGAGAACTACAGTCTTGTCCTTGCAGAAGACACCAAGAAACTTGAAGCCGACTATGAAGACTTCAACAAGAAGGTACTGAACAACGTGTTCTCAAGCAGGGAACGCGCACAGTCTGAGCAGAACCGCATACAGAAGAAGGCTCAGGCCATTGATGAGAAGACAGCCCAGTACAGTCGGGAGCTGGACCTTGAAAACGCCACCAACTCACAGAAGGTCAGCGAAGCCATTGACGCATTCCTCAAGGAATACAATAAGGAGCACGGCTACAATATGATAATCACCAAAGCCGCCCTGCTCTATTCAGACGAAGCTCTTGACATCACTGCCGATGTGATTGAAGGTCTGAACGCAGCATACGAAAAGGCCGAATAATAATCCGGAACCACATTAAAAAACAATTGAGGCTGCCCGATGGACAGCCTCAATTGTTTTCATGTATTTCAACGGATCAATAGAACCACTTGACGTAGCAGAAGTCCTGACGGTGAGGCAGGTTCGGGTTCTTTGGATACATGCGGTAACAGATCTTGAACGAACCTGAGAAATCGTTCTTGGTCTGGGCACGGAATGTATAAAGATTACCGTCACGGTTCACCAGTTCAAGGGGAACAACGCGGTCCAGAACGTCATGGCCGTCTGCATCGGTATGCATTATGACCATTTCAACTCCAACAGCATCGTCCAGTCCCTTCTCGTCAATCACATATTCCATTGAATACGGCTTGCCGCTCTCGAAGAGGTTCTGAATGACGGAGTCGCTCTTGTTTGAACTTACCACCTGGATGGAATCCCAGCGTTCTGCCACGATTTCCTTCCATGCTGCCAGCTGGCGGGCCTTCTCGAAATTGTTTTCACTGAGAATGTGTGAACGTTCGGCAAGACGGCAGTAGAACTTGCTGTAGTAGTCATCAAGCTGACGCTTCATGGTGTAATGAGGTGCAATCTGAGCGATTGAGTTCTTCATTGTCTTCACCCAGCCTTCGCTCATGCCATTTGCATCCTGGTCATAGTACAGAGGCAGTATCTCATTTTCAAGGAGGCTGTAGATGGTAGCAGCATCAAGCTGGTCCTGATATGCCTGATTCTGATAGGTACGCTTGTCTGTCAGAGCCCATCCTGCTCCCTTGCGATAACCCTCATACCACCATCCGTCAAGTACTGACAGATTGACCACACCGTTCATCAGTGCCTTTTCGCCGCTGGTACCCGATGCCTCAAGCGGACGTGTAGGAGTATTGAGCCAGATATCCACGCCCGATACAAGACGACGTGCCACATGCATGTCATAGTTCTCAAGGAATATGATCTTTCCAAGGAATTCAGGACGACGGCTTATGTCAATGATCTGTTTGATTAGTCCCTGACCTGCACCGTCATGAGGATGTGCCTTACCTGTGAACAGGAACTGTACAGGATACTTGGGATTGTTCACGATCTTGGCAAGACGATCCAGATCCGTGAACAGCAGGTGGGCGCGCTTGTATGTTGCAAAGCGGCGGCCGAAACCTATTGTCAGAGCATTCGGATTGATTTTCTCCATGAGTGACACGATACGCGAAGGATCGCCCTGGTTCTTGAGCCATGTCTCACGGAATGACTTTCTGATGAATTCTATGAGCTGGCGCTTCAGATCCAGATGCTGGTCCCAGACGATCTTGTCAGGCACCTTGTAGATGGCTTCCCATATCTTCCCGTTTGACTGGTCCTTAAGGAAGTCCCCGTCAAAATACTTGGCATAGAGCGCCATCCATTCCTTTGATGCCCATGACGGCATGTGAACGCCGTTGGTCACATAACCTACATGGCTCTCTTCCGGGAAATAGCCTTTCCAGATACCGCTGAACATCTTCTTTGAAACCTCTCCATGAAGCCAGCTTACACCGTTGACCTCCTGGCAGGTGTTGCATGCGAATGTTGACATGCAGAAACGTTCGTTATGGTCACCGGGATTTGTACGGCCCATATCCATAAGTTCATCCCATGAAATGCCGAGCTGCTGTGCATATCCGCTCATGTACTTGCCGAACAGACCTTCGTCAAAATAGTCATGACCGGCAGGAACCGGTGTATGAACGGTATAGAGAGCCGATGCGCGTACAACCTCCATAGCCTGATTGAAACTGAGTCCCTGCTTCACATACTGTGTAAGACGGTACAGGTTGCAGAGTGCAGCATGTCCTTCATTGCAGTGGTAGATATCCTTCTTTATTCCAAGTGCCTCAAGAGTCAGCATGCCGCCAATACCCAGCAGGATCTCCTGCTTGAGACGGTTTTCCCAGTCACCGCCATAAAGCTGTGAAGTGATCGGGCGGTCGAACTCGCTGTTCAGTTCGTTATCGGTATCCAGGAGATACAGGGATACACGGCCCACATTCACCTTCCAGATTGAAGCATATACCGTATAATTGATATAGGGGACGGCAACGGTAAGCGGCTGTCCATCGGCATTGAAGACACGCTCGATGGGAAGTGACGAGAAGTCCTGCGGCTCGTAGTTTGCTATCTGCTGGCCATCCATTGAAAGGGTCTGGGTGAAATAGCCGTGACGGTACAGGAAACCTACACCGACCATATCGACATTGCTGTCACTGGCCTCTTTCAGATAGTCACCGGCAAGTACTCCAAGACCGCCTGAATATATCTTGAGGACATGGGTCAGGCCATATTCCATACAGAAATATGCGACCGATGGACGTGAGCGGTCAGGTTCGCAGTCAACATACGCGCGGAACTTGTCATAAACAGCATTCATCTTCTCGATGAACTGCTTATCCTTTGCCAGTTCTTCCAATCTGTCATACCCCAGAGCAGAAAGCATACGTACCGGATTGTGATGGATCCTGGTCCAAAGTGCAGGGTCAATGTTGCTGAACAGATCCTTTCCCTCCTGATTCCATACCCACCATATGTTATGGGCAATCTCATCAAGTTTCTGCAATGATTCGGGAACACTTGACTTTACGTTGATTTCACGCCACGTTGGCTGATTCGAGTTACTTGCTTTAATTTTCATCTTGTATATAGAAATGTTCTTGTTTTCACTTATTCTCTGAAACCGACCCCAACGACCTTCTCAGAGCCATGTCATAAGCATCGGTATAATAATGTATGAAATGCTTCCACAGTGCTTTTGACGCCAGTTCCGATGCCGCCTTGCAAACCTTGGCAATGTCCTTGGAATCCATATTCAGCAGCTGTCTCATCATATCCCTGATGGAGTCCGATGCCTCATTCCAGTTGGAATCGGTACGGTGCACTACGGCGACACCGTCTGTCAGCACGCATTCACGTCCGTTTACGCCGTTTGCCCACAGTCCGAATCCGGACAGGTCAGTGGTGACAGTGGGAACATGGAAAGCGGCACTCTCCAGAGGAGTGTAGCCCCAAGGTTCATAATATGACGGATATATTGCCAGGTCCTGTCCTATGAGCAGGTCATAATAGTTCATGTTGAATATGCCGTCATTGCCGTCAAGATAGCAAGGCACCATCATGACTTTCACGCTGTCATGGGCCTCATTGCGGAATCCATTGCATATGACAGCATTCAAAATACGGTCTTCGGCCATATCATGAAGCCAGTGCGTCAGGTATGGGGCAGGCATTGGAGCTCCGGCACCATGCTTTGCGGCAAGTGCATTCTGGAGATCTGTTCTGGGTTCTCTTACCCACCCCGGCACATTGACCACAGCCAGAACATGGTGATTTCCGACCATTCCGCTATCGCGGAGATTGCGCAGAGAATCGAGGAAAAGATCAATTCCCTTGTTACGGAATTCCGAACGGCCACCTATTCCTATAATACATGTCTCATCGCCCCAGTCAGTACCGAACAGGGTGTTGGCCACCTTCAGTATGGATTTGCGGGCCTTGGAACGTTTGGCTGCAAAATGTTTCGAATCCGGCACGAAGTCGTTCTCAAAGCCGTTAGGTGTGACCACGTGTGGCGTTATGTCAAGCAATTGGGTACACTCTCTGGCAGTGATGTCACTTACAGTCGTAAAACAGTCAACGTTCCAGGCGGTCTGCTTTTCAATGGAATGCTTGGATTCCATGTTCAGTTCACGTGCCATCTGGTCTCCGTGATATCCGGAGAAATACTCATACAGCTGTTTTCCGTTACCGCAGATGGAACGGCCTATTGACGTGGCATGAGTGGTGAAGACCGTCGCTATTTCCGGAACGAAATGCTTGATCATCAGAGCTCCAAGTCCGGTCATCCATTCATGTGCATGATAGACTACCTTGTACTTAGGTCCTATGGCATAGTAGTAGAAGCTGCGGACTGTCAATGCAGCTGCGAATGAGAACATGGAAGCCTCGTCGTAGTCACCATATGCATGGAGGGAATCCACCTGGAACAGATCCCAGGCCCGCGAATATATCCAGTTCTTCTTGTCAAAGCAGGAACTGAAATCAATCAGCATGGCCATAGGGTTACCGGGAATATTCCATCGACCCATACGCACGGCTATACCATCGGATTCCATGAAACGCGCTATCCATTCAGGATAAAGCGACTTATCTTCAGTAAAAAGCGGATTGTCCTTACCCTTCCAGAAATCAGGGCCTATATAGATGAGGGTCGCGCCGCTGGCTTCCATTAATGTCTTGGCCTGGGTAGAAAGCACGGTATATATTCCTCCGACCTTGTTGCATACTTCCCAACTGACAGAAAAAATATAATCGGGCTTCATCTTTGCGTCCTTCATATCAGTCATAATGTGTTTCAGTCCGCAAAGTTACGCATAATATGGGCGCGCCGGAACATTATTTAACAGAGTTTATAAAAAAGAGTCCGAAGGCCCGCTCCAGCAAGCCCTCGGACAATACAACAGGGACCGTCACCACTTAAGGGAAGCAGCCCTAAGTAAATTCATCAGATTGTCGTGCCAATCAGAATGAGGAACAGCAGTGAAAGGATGGCGTAGAACTCCGGGAATGCAGCCATGACCATGGTACCGGCAGTCACATTATGACCGCTGGCTGTAGCGCTGATACCGTTTGCGCAGACCTGGCCCTGACGGATACCTGACAGAAGGCAGACAACGCCTACAGCCAGAGAAGCGCCGAAAATGGCAGCTGACTGCATTGCAGTGATTGCAGCAGACACCTTACCGATGATAAGGAAATAGCCCACGAAACCGTAAATACCCTGAGTTGAAGGGAGTGCTGACAGCAGTACGAATGTACCCAGAGCTTCAGGACGTTTCTTTAGACCACCGATAGCGGTATTTCCGCAGATGGTCAGACCAAACACACTACCTGTGCCCGAAAGGGCAATCATCAGGCCTATTCCAAGATAGGCAAGCAGAAGACATGAATTCATTTTGTTTATTATTTGATTGTTATTACTTATTTCTTTGAAAACGGACGATAGGCCTTGCCGCCTCCGTCAAAACCTGCGTTCTTGAAGAACTCGACATAGGTAAGCCTGAGCGGATGCACCACTGAACTGATTACGCAAAGGAACAGATTCAGTCCGTGACCGAACACCAGGATGAATGCCGTAGGCAGCCAGCCTATCCAGGCCGGAAGGCCTCCGCCTGCCTGGAATGCGAGACTGTTGAACACGCCACCCAATATACCGCCGGCAAGTCCAAGTGCAAACAGACGGATGTACGAAAGGACATCGCCAAGCAGTCCGCTGACCATGTTGTATGTTCCCCAAAGGCCGGAACCAAGATTGGCGAACGGATTCTTTCCGGGAGAATTGAAGAACAGTATAAGAACCGCACATACGCCTGCAATTCCCAGAATCACATACATGGCAGTCTGAGCAATGTCAGTTCCCGACAACTTGAGGCAGAGCAGTACAATCATGTCGACAAGCAGCACCAGCCATCCCATGTCGCTGAGCGCATATTTCACTCCATACTGTATCGTTGTACGGACAATCTTGAAGCCCATGGCAAACAGGATCTGGAGCACGCCCACACAAATGGCGAACACCATCATGGGGCTGTAGCCCATGACACTGTAATTGTTGTCCGTTATGAACTTGTCCTTGACTCCGGCAAGCCACGGCCATGGAACACTGTCCAGTGAAATGCCGAAGACCATTCCGGTAAGAAGACCCACAAGTATGGTTGACGCGCCAAGCCACTGGCCCAGCGTCATGTAATCCTTGAGTGCAGGAAATTTCTTCTTTGCGAAAGTGCAGGCAAGAAGCACAAGCAAACCGTATCCGCCGTCGCCCAGACAAAGTCCGAAGAACAGTGTGAAGAACGGAGCAAAAGCCGCAGTCGGATCCAGTTCACCATAGCTCGGCAGAGAATACATGCCGGTAAGCGGCTCAAACAACCTGGCAAAACGACCGTTGCGGAGTTTGATAGGAACATCGTCTTCAGGTGTCGGCATATCGACCTGATAGATACATGAAACAGTATCCAGATATTCCTGCAGTGCCGGAATGGTAGAGGCAGGAGCCCAGCCTTCCAGCTGACACACCTTTCCGTCGGCAACACCTTCCGTATTCAGTTCCACCTTGGAGAACTCGACGTTCTGCTGCAGTTCCCTGCACGCGTCCTTCATTATTGAGGCCGATGAGACGGCAAGTCCCATGGTCTCGGCCTTTACCCTTTCAGCTTCCGATTCCAGTTCGGCAATGCGCTGACGCATGGCGCTCAGTGACATCGTCGGCATGGGGACAACATCGGCATCGGGAGCAGCCTCCTGACCTTTATGCATCAGCGTCACGAACAGACGGCGTCCACCTTCAGTGTTAATGACCATAGCATTGTACTGCGATGTCCATTCCTCATTCCATGAACGTTCCGGACATGAGAAGAACTGCATCACATAACCTGCATCTTCAAGACGTTTCACCGATTCGGGATTGAAATCGCCCCAAGGTTCAGTCTGCTGACAGAGTTTGTCCAATGCCGATACCTGCTGTTCAATCTCGGTCTGCTTCTGGACAAGCGAGTCATATGTCTGAACAGCTTCAGCCGCATCGGCCACTTTCGTCTCAGGAATTGCAGCACCTTCGGGTACTCCGGCTACGATACCGTCAAAAGCCGATGCCACGCTGCGCATACGCTCCAGCTGACGTATCTTGTCGGTAAGCGCAGGCTGGTCAGAATCGGCTGTCTGCCTTTCCACGACGTGGACTACGCCAAGTTCGCGCAGATGCTCCAGAAAACCCTGATAATCATTATGATAGACCAGGAAGGTCAGTTTCTTCATTCTTTCTATCATAGTGCTGACTCCTCCTCTTCTTTAGCGGTTTCACGTTTTTCAAGAAGCGACTTCAATATCTTCTGGCTGGACTTGGAGAGATTCTCCTCATCTTCCATGAAGCGCTTTATCTTTCGTATGGCATCCTCATAACCAGGAATCTGCACCTTCTCAAACAGATTGACCTTCTGAGTGGTCTTCTTGCGTGCCTTCTCAAGCAGAGCGAGCTTGGCCTGAGTGAATTCGCACAATATGGCTGCGCGGGCCAGATTCTCAAGTATGCAAATGCCATCATAATACCATTTGGGCTGACTGAACAGACTGAATTCGCGGACATCGAAATCAACTCCGTCAAGCACCGGAATGCGGGTTCCGGCAATCTTTCGGACACTAAGGTTCACGTCCCTGACGCTGACAAGAGTCGGGTCGAATTCGTTCCAGAGAGCGAACATGGAATCATAGCGCGTTATGCTCTGCTCCAGTTCCGTTTCCAGTCTGACCAGATCGTCCTTGCATTTCTTCACCTCGACACGAAGCGCGCTCTCCTTGCTCTTGATGATGGGCAGGGTACGCTTGCGTATCTTGAACTGTTTCTCAAGCTGCTGAAGCGAAGTCTTGTTGTATTGGAACTTGATGGCCATATAGTCTGTATGTTATTAGTCCTTGGGCCAGTACTGCTCCACAAGTGCGGCCTTGATATTGACCTCATCCGGTTTGAAGTACTTGGCGAAAAGCCCCCATGCCACATCAAGCATTTCTGTGGTATCGAGATTGACGTCAATGGCCAGCAACTGGTTCGAATAATCCTTGGCGAATGCCAGAGCACGTTCATCGTAATCAGTCAGGTCGAAACCGTTCTCCACCTTGGTCTTGGCGTTCGATGCATCAGCGTACAGACGGACAGCCGCGTTCATGACCTGCGGATGATCGGCACGTGTCTTCTTGCCGTTCACAAGCTGTTTCAGACGGGACAGCGAACGGAACGGGTCAACGATTACCTTACCTATATCGCTGTCACGGCGCAGGAACAGCTGACCCTCAGTGATATAACCGGTATTGTCAGGTACAGCGTGAGTGATGTCACCGCCTGACAGAGTGGTAACGGCTATGATGGTAATTGAACCGCCCGACGGGAACTGCACAGCCTTCTCGTATATCTTGGCAAGGTCCGAATACAGGGAACCCGGCATTGAATCCTTTGAAGGAATCTGATCCATACGGTTGGATACGATTGCCAGAGCATCGGCATACGATGTCATGTCACTGAGCAGCACCAGCACCTTCTCGTTCTTCTGGACTGCAAAGTATTCAGCGGCGGTCAGAGCCATATCCGGAACAAGCAGACGCTCTACAGCCGGATCTTCGGTCGTGTTCATGAATCCTATGATACGGTCCATGGCACCTGCGTTCGAGAATACGTTCTTGAAGTACAGATAGTCATCGTTGGTCATACCCATACCGCCAAGTATGATCTTGTCAGCCTGGGCACGCATTGCCACGGTAGCCATGACCTGGTTGAACGGCTGGTCCGGATCGGCGAAGAAAGGAATCTTCTGTCCTGATACCAGCGTATTGTTAAGGTCGATGCCGGCGATACCGGTTGCAATCAGTTCCGACGGCTGTTTACGGCGTACGGGGTTCACTGACGGACCGCCAATCTCAACCTCCTGACCTTCAACTGCAGGACCGCCGTCAATGGGATCTCCGTATGCGTTGAAGAAACGGCCGGCAAGCGACTCACTGACCTTCAGGGAAGGAGCCTCACCCATAAACACCACCTCGGCATTGGTGGGAATGCCGTTAGTGCCCTGGAATACCTGCAGAGTAACCTCGTCACCTGCAATCTTGACCACCTGGGCCAGACGGCCGTCAATCACAGCCAGTTCATCATATCCCACACCCTGAGCCTTGAGCGAGCAGGTTGCCTTGGTAATCTGACTGATCTTAGTATATATCTTCTGGAATGCCTTTGTTGTCATAACTGAAAATGTATTAGGCGGTTCTGCGTTCAGCAAGAAGTGCGTTCAGCTGCTTCTCGTATTCGAAATACTTCTCTGACTCGAAAACGGAATAGTTCATCTGCTTGCACAGGTTGATGACCTTCTTGAAATAATCAATCACCTCAAGGAAATTGTCAAACTTGAATTCACTGTGGCAAATGTCAATGACCCTGTTCACGATGGTCTCCTGACGCTCCATCGGAGTCACGGCATCGATGTCGTCAAACGCATCCTGCTGCAGGACTATGAAGTCGATGAGTTCCGATTTCCAGAACGTCACATGATAATCCACAGGTACGCCGTCATCACCCAGAATGTTGATCTGTTCCGATATCTCCTTGCCGCGCAGCAGACGGGTCTTGAGTTCGTTGACCTTACCTGTCCACTGGTCATTTATACGTCCGGTAATGTATTTCTCGAATTCCGGATAGTCCAGATACTTGGAATATGAATCAATCGGGTTGATGGCCGGATAACGTTTGCGGTCTGCACGCTCCTGCTCGAGAGCATAGAAGCAACGGGCCACCTTCTTTGTATTCTCGGTAACCGGTTCCTTCAGGTTACCGCCGGCGGGTGACACGGTTCCTATAAAGGTGATTGAGCCCGGCTGGCCGTTGTAAAGTCTCACATAACCGGCACGTCCGTAGAAGTTGGCTATGATTGACGATATATCCATAGGGAAGGCATCCGGTCCGGGAAGTTCCTCCATACGGTTCGACATTTCACGCAGTGCCTGTGCCCAACGGCTGGTCGAGTCGGCCATAAGCAGCACCCTGAGTCCCATTGAACGGTAATATTCGGCAATTGCCATAGCCGTATAGACCGATGCCTCACGTGCAGCTACCGGCATGTTCGAGGTATTGGCTATGATAATGGTACGCTCCATCAACTTGCGGCCTGTATGCGGGTCATCGAGTTCCGGGAATTCCGTGAATATTTCCACAACCTCATTGGCACGTTCACCGCAGGCGGCAATAATGACGATATCGGCCTCAGCCTGTTTGGATATTGCATGCTGAAGCACGGTCTTGCCTGTTCCGAAAGGACCGGGAATGAATCCGGTACCGCCTTCGACGATAGGATTCAGAGTATCAATGGAACGGACACCGGTCTCAAGAAGCTTGAATGGGCGCGGTTTTTCCTCATAGTTTGTCATGGCCAGTTTTACAGGCCATTTCTGAATCATGTTCACGTCCAGTGTCTCACCCTTTGCATTCTCAAGGACTGCAATGGTATCAATGATACGGTATTCTCCTGCCGGAGCAATCGACTTGATTGTCCATTCACCTTCGAGCTGGAACGGAATCATTATCTTGAGCGGCTGGAAATTCTCTTCTACCTTGCCGAGCCATGCGCTGGCCTTGACCTTGTCACCTGCTTTTGCTATCGGTTCGAAAGCCCACTTGCGGTCATTGTCAAGAGGATATGTGTACTCACCGCGCTTCAGGAAAACGCCTGTCATCTTGTCCAGGTCATTCTGAAGGCCGTCAAAGTTGTGTGACAGCATGCCGGGACCAAGGGTAACCTCAAGCATGTGGCCTGTGAATTCAGCCGGTGCACCGACCTTCAGGCCGCGGGTGCTTTCAAACACCTGCACATAGACGTTTTCGCCTACCACCTTGATGACCTCGGACATCAGCCTGTCGCCGCCTGTCTCGATGTAGCAGATTTCATTCTGCGCAACAGGGCCGTCAACCTTCAGTGTGACCATGTTGGCAATGACTCCGCATACTGTTCCTTTTGTAGCCATTTATTGTAGTTTTAATTGTTTTTGAATTCATCGGGGACAGAAACCTGACCCTTCAGTTCCTGAATGAGTCCTCTGAGCAGCTTCTCTCCGCCTTCGTGATCCATCGTACTCCAGCGCTGTACCATAGAGAGCCTTTCAAGATATGAGAAAAGGACTTCGACCGAAAAGAACGACGAGAAGCTGTTCGCTTCAAGCCAGCGCCAGCGCATCATGTCAATCATCTTTTCACGTCTGGTAAGATCCTGCTCTTCACTGATGCGCTGCAGTTCGTCAAAGAAATCCAGCTGGCCGGACAGTCCCCAGTCACGGGCGCCTGAACTGCGCAGCTGCTGGGCAGTCTCATTGTCACCCGTAACGGCCTTGCGTATGTCAAGACCATACTTGCGTGCCGTCATGGCAACCCTGACATTGTTCAAGTCAAGATTGAACTCGAACCAGTCGTGCACGAAAGGATTGCCGCAAGCCATTCCATATTTATAGAAGCCCACAAGCAGCATATCCTGAATGCCCATATCCTTTACGGAATCCGTCCGGACACAATTGCATGCAATATCATACATGAATGCCGGAACGCCGGCCGGACAGGCTTCATCGGCCTTGGCACTGTCAATGGTTTCCTGCAGCAAGGATCCGTCCATCAGTCCGGAGGGCATGCCTTCAATGTCTTTTCCTTCCAGCAGAGCAGCCAGACGGCGGCAGTCATTCTCGAGCAGGGGCAGTTCAAGCAGCCGACGGTCTGCGCCGCTCACCCCCTGAATGATTTCCTGTCTGATCCCGTCCATGTCAGAAAGCTGGAAGCCTTCGTCGAAGGAAAGATCCGCCAGTCCTGCAATCAGATAATAATACTTGGACATTAACCCGTTGTATCAGAAAAGGAGTTCGACAATCTGGTCTCTGAGCATGGACTTGAGCCAGTTCTCAAATTCTGCATCGCCGAAATCGACGCGGTATGAGCCGTCCTTGGGCTGGATTGAGAAGAAAGCGTCACGTCCGGCCACCTGCCTTATCTCCAGACCGCCGTCAAGAAGGTCCTTTGCCTTGGCGGTGAACCATGCCTTCATTTTGTCAGCCTGAGCTGTCGAAATGACCGGAGCCTGGGCACCGTCCCATTGGCGTGCTATTTCAAGCACAAGCGAATTGAAAGACTCGGAATCAGCGAAGAGGCCTTTTACTGCATCACCGGCAATACGGTCCGTCACGGTTGTGGCAATCTGCGACTTCAACGCTTCAAGCACCTGCTGCGCATAAAGCTTGAGTTCCTTATGTACGTTTTCCGAATGTGCGGCACTTTCCTTTCTGGCTGTCTGAACAATTTCAGATGCCTCTTTCCTGGCATCGGCCAGAATCGTTTCCGCCTGAGTCTGAGCCTGGGCGACAATACTGTCTGCCTGAGCCTGTCCCTTTGCGACACCTTCATTGAAGATGATGTCTGTCAGTTCCTGTATCTTGTTGTTCATATTCTGAATTGATGGTTTTTCATAACGATGATGCTCCACAAAGTTAGCGAATTATTTCTCAATCACTTGTATTTTCATGTAATTTTTGTTTCGCCTCACATGCCATATGCCGCCATTCCCTGGGAGTCAGGCCATTAAGTTCACGGAACTTCCGGTCATACTGTGACATATACAGGAAACCGCTTTGCGTCAACAGCTGATCGATATTGACATCAGGCATTTCCACCAACAGGCTCTTGGAATATTCCACCCGCAGGATAGCCACCAATGGTCTGAATCTGATTCCGTAAAGCCGATGGACCGCTTCTGCCAAATATGTCCGGTTCGTGGTCATTTTCCTGGCAAGCCGCTCAATCGTGCACTGGCGGTCAAGAAAGAACTTCTCCTCCAGCAGGATCTTTTCCATTTCCGCCGCCATCAGGCCAAGCCGGCCATACGGCAGCATTCCCGATTCCATGACGCGCGATTTCACAGTGACAGATTCAGAGAACGGCCGGAGAATTTCCTCAAGGCCGTATCTGGCCATGCCGTGTTCAAATGAGAGATTCATGTTCATGGCTCATATGTGTGTTTCATTTTGATATTCTGCAAAGACATGACATTAACCCGACTTTCAATTACACTTTTGTTCAATAATTGAAATCAGTAGCCAACCTCATCCTTTTTTTGCTACTTTTGCGTTAGAAATCAAATCACAAACAGTCATTTTATGAAAAAGACCATTGCATTTCTTGCCGCAGTTTTGCTGGCCATGCCTTTTCAGGCTAAAGACAAGGAGGAAATCATCAAGACCGGATGGAATTTCGGACCTCTTCCGGTTGTAGGCTTCGATTCCGATCTGGGATTCCAGTACGGTCTGTGCTGTGACATATTCAATTACGGAGACGGCACGAATTATCCGAACTACAATTTCAAAATCAACGTTGAGGCATCGACCTACACCAAGGGATCCAGCGTCCTGCGCTCATACGGCGATTTCAAGAACCTGATTCCTGACGGAAAGTTCTTCTACGATGTGACATATTTCAACGCTCCCAAATTCGGTTTCTACGGATTCAACGGATTCGCGAATCCATTCACACCCGATTATATTGAGCCCATGACTTTGGAAGCCGATGCAAAATCAGGCTTCAACTTCATGTCGCGCAACCAGTTCCGTGCTCTGGCCAGCATGCAGAAGAAAATATCCGGCGGACTGAACTGGGCTGCCGGACTGGCATTCTACAACATCAGCACCAGTCATCTTGACATTGATGATTATGACGGACAGACCACCCTGTTCGACCATTATGTGAATAGCGGCCTTATTAAAGAGAACGAGAAGGATGGAGGAAACGTGACACAGCTGCGCGGCGGACTTGTCTATGACACCCGCAACCAGGACAGCGACCCGACAAGCGGTTTCAACATTGAGGCTGCACTCGTTTACAGTCCCGACATCATTGACCGCAACGGATACAGCAATCTGGGATTCACATTCACAGGCTGCGAATACATCTCGTTCCTGCGTGACAGGTTCACTTTTGCTTACCGTCTTCTGATCCAGACCAATCTGTGGGGCGACATTCCCTACTACTTTGTCAACAACATCAACTCGATGTTCTTCCGCAAGATGTACACCGAGGGCATCGGAGGCAACGCATCGGTCCGTGGTCTGAACCGCAACGGTGTGCTGGGCAAGGGATTCGGAATGCTGAACGCGGAACTGCGCTGTCGCGTGCTTGACTTCAAGTTCATCAACCAGAACTGGCAGCTGGCACTCAATCCGTTCTTTGACGCAGGCAAGACTCTGCAGCCTTACCGTCTTGACGAACAGAAAGCCTGCCTTGACCCGACCGTATGGTCAGGCAACGAGGACGCCATGCACATGACCGCCGGAGCCGGCGTAAAGCTTGTCATGAACCACAACATGGTAGTATCGTTCGAGGCCGCCAAGGCCATGGACGAGAATGACGGCAACGGTCTGTGGACAAATATCGGATTCAATTATCTGTTCTAAATAAAAATGACTGAAAAGACACCTGTTCTGCTGCTCACCGGTTATCTGGGCAGCGGAAAGACTACGCTGGTCAACCGGATCCTCAACAACACCAGCGGAATCAGATTTGCGGTTATCGTCAATGACATTGGCGAGGTGAACATTGATGCCAACCTCATACAGCAGGGAGGCGTTGTAGGCATGAACGACGACAGTCTTGTTGCACTTCAGAACGGCTGCATATGCTGCACACTGAAGATGGATCTGGTCGAGCAGTTGCGTCAGATCATCGCCCAACACCGTTTTGACTACATTGTCATTGAGGCCAGCGGCATTTGCGAACCGGCACCGATTGCCCAGACAATCTGCTCGATTCCACGCATGGATGCCAAGTTCACCAAGGAGGGCATTCCGCAGCTCGACTGCATTGTCACCGTGGTTGACGCCCTGCGTCTGAGAGACGAATTCGGTTGCGGTGACGACCTCGTAAAGAAGAACATTGGCGAAGAGGACCTTGAGAATCTGGTAATCCAGCAGATTGAATTCTGCAACCTGATACTTCTGAACAAGGCATCGATGGTAAACGCCCAGGAAATGGAAAGAATACGCAAGATCGTGCGTGCTCTCCAGCCACGCGCCCGCATACTCGAGTGCGACTACGGTGACACCGACCTTGACAACATTCTGAACACAGGTCTGTTCGATTTCGAGCGTGTGGCCACCAGTGCCACCTGGATACAGGAGGTTGAGAAGCATCATGAATTGGATGAGGACGATGACGATGATGATGACGACGATGAGCACCATCATGAGCATCATCATGAGCACGAGCATGAGCATCACCACCATCATGACCACGAGGGCGGTGAAGTTGAAGAATACGGAATAGGAACATACGTCTATTACGCACGCAGGCCTATGGATCTCAACCATTTCGACTGGTTCGTAGCCAAGAAATGGCCAAAGGGCATTATCCGCACAAAGGGCATCTGCTATTTTGCCGATGAATACGACACCTGCTATCTTTTCGAGCAGGCAGGAAAACAGATGTCACTCAAGAACTCGGGACAATGGTTCGCCACCATGCCTGAGGACCAGCTGGTAAGAATGCTTCAGCAGGATCCGGTACTGGCAGCCGACTGGGACGAGACATACGGTGACCGCATGCAGAAGCTGGTCTTCATAGGTCAGAACCTCGACAAGGCACTGATCAAGGCCGAGCTGGACAAGTGCCTCACAGACTAGACAATGAAATCCATCAGGAAATCATTTTCCTGAACCGGAACGGAAGGAAGAAGCTGGCAGTCATAACAGACGCCGGCTTTTTTCGTATCCGGCATCTTGGGCAGGAGCCTGTCATAAAAGCCACGGCCACGGCCAAGACGGTGACCGTCGGAATCAAAGGCACGTCCCGGAACCACAACCAGATCAATGGCCGACAGGTCATCCACCACGGGGCCATCGGGTTCTGGAATACCGAACTGCTGCCCCGCCACCAATGAATCCTCGCCCACATAGCGTTTAACGACCAGCTCATCGCCGTCTATTGCCGGCAGATAGAATGTCTTTTCACCGTTCCATCTGCGTATGAATTCCTGCGTCAGGACTTCATCTGCCATGGCCCAATACATCAGGATATGTCTGCTCTCCCTGAAAACCGGCATCTGCTCCATGCGGTTCCACACTGCAGCTGACTGCGCGATCTTCTCCTCTTCGCTCATTGTCCCCACAAGCCGGTGTATCCGCTTTCTCACGCTCTGCTTGTCATCGGTCTTCATAGCCTTCATGGAAAATTCACAGCCACAATACTGCTGATTGTAGAATCCCTGTTCCCTGAGTATCTGTCCGCGACGTTCCTGCAATCCACCCTGACGCCAGTTCCTGTCCCAGAAAGTCAGTCCGGGAAACTGTGCAACAGCCCATTGACCGGCTTCGACAATCTGGTCATGGCGTTTCCATCGGCTTGAATCAAGAGTCGATGTCAGGACGTCATAACCGTGTTCATGAGCATAACGGGCAGCTTCAAGAAGCCGCATCCTGAAGCACTCAAGACATCGGGCTCCACGTTCCGGCTCATTTTCATGTCCCCTGACACAGGACAGCCATTCCCTATGGTTCCAGGCTTCATCAACTATTTCAAGCCCCAGACTTTGGGCATAACGTGTACACTCGTTCTTACGTACAAGATATTCCTCAAAAGGATATATGTTCGGATTATAATAATATATGGTGGGGCGCATGCCGTTTTCCAGCATGTATTCGACTATTGCCCCCGAACATGGGGCACAGCATGTATGCAACAGGATTTTCGGGTTCTCTTTCATATTCCGATGCGAAATTAAGAATCTGTTTCAAAATGTGTACCTTTGCGCCAATTATTTGAATCAATATGAAAAAAGCATTTATCATTTCAGCAATCTGTGCACTGGTTCTCTGCTCATGCAGCAAGTCTTCCGATGAGGAAAGCAACAATTCTTTCGGTAGAGCCGAAATCCATTTCGAACTGGCAGGTCCGGATTACCAGGGAGTTCCATCGGACGATGTCCTAGAGTATTTTTCATTCACCGTTACCGGCAAGGATTTTGAAGGCAACACCGTTTCAAAGGAGATTGATGCCAATAATCCCGAAGCCGTCATAGTATGCAAAAAAGCGCCGACAGCCGACAAATCACTTTTTGCCGATCTTGGACTTGACGTTATTGAGAAGAAGACTGTACAGGATGGAGACTATTCAATGCAGTATTCCCTGCATGTCCATTATGTCATATACGACAAGAATGACAATGAGATATCAACCGGTTTTGTTACAAGAACAAGCTGCAGCCACACTCCTGCATCGGCACAGGAATTCAAAAGAGAGCTTAGCGGCAACAGTTTCAACGGCACATTCGAGCTCTGCTATGTTAAGATGTTCTTCTCAGAAGAATGGAATTACAACATAGCATATAAGAAAGGGCATCAGGACTAACCAAGCTCCAACAACTCGAGTCAATAGAAAAGGCGGCCTCAACAAGAAGCCGCCTTTTATGTTATAAGGATTGGAAATATCAGAGAACCTCAAAGTCAAGTGCCTTCAGATCCTTGTCGTCCGATGATGAACCGTACAGAAGCTGATACTTGCCTGCGAATGTCGATACTTCGTCAATAGACTCATCATAATACTGGAAGTTCTTTCCTGTCAGTTCTATGACTGCCTTACCGGTCTCGCCGGCCTTAAGAGTCACACGCTTGAAGCCCTGCAGGCCCTTGATGGGAGCTGCCGGATTGTCAAGGCTCTTGACATAGACCTGAACGATTTCAGTTCCATCCACGCTGCCGGTGTTGGTAACCGGAATAGTGATGGTGACCTTGCCGTTCTTCTTCATGCTGGCCTTTGACAGAGTTGCCTCACCGTACTCATACGAAGTGTAGCTGAGGCCATATCCGAACGGATACAGAGGCTCGCCATGGAAATAACGGTATGTACGGCCTTCCATTGAGTAATCCAGGAAATCAGGCAGCTGGTCTGTTGACTTGTAGAAAGTGACAGGAAGCTTGGCTGACGGATTACAGTCACCGTTCAGGATTTCAGCAAGTGCCTGAGCACCACCCTGACCCGGATACCAGGCCTGAATAAGAGCGTCGAACTGATCTTCGATGCTGCCGAATCCCATGCATGAGCCTGCGCAGTCAACAAAGATTACCGGCTTGCCTGTAGCATGCATTGCTCTGACAAGACGCTGCTGGACTGCAGGTATTTCAATGTCGGGCTTATCGCCGCCTTCACCCTCCATAGAAGGAGTGATACCGCCAATCACGATGATTGCATCAACATTCTGTTCAACCAGCTTGTTTGCGAGATCTGTGAATTCGGCAATTCCCTGACGGCAGATCTGTGCAGACAGACGTGCGAACTGACCGGTTGCGTGAGTGTATTCGATCTTAATGTCATAAGACTGACCTTCCTTGACCGGGAATGACTTGAGCTGAGGCTGCTGGCCACGACCACCGAAACCGCCGAATCCGCCAAAGCCGCCGAATCCGCCGAATCCGCCACGGCCACCCTGTGATGCCTTGGCCTCTTCAACCAGCTTACCGTTGACATACAGCTTGAAACCGTTGTCACCACTGATATTATAGTTCATATCGCCTGTGAAGGGAGCTGTCAGCTTACCTGTCAGACGTACTGAAATGTTATCCTTCTCAACACCGTCAGCGAAATTGTAAGCACCGAAAGTCGAGAAATTCACTTCCTTGTAGTTACCGGTAACGGCAGGAGCACCGCTGAACTCTGTGTTGTTCCAGAATTCGGCCTTGAAGCCCTGACCGCCATTCATATCCTGTGCATACTGGGTCGTGAAATATTCATTGCGGATTTCACATGCTCTGTCATATATGATTTCTGTGTTCGGGAAGAACTTTCTGATGCCGTCCAGCAGTGAACGTGAGTGCTCGTCAGTAGGACTGCCGCCGTATTCACCGTTCATCATGCCCTTATCGTTGGCATTCGGACCGACTACAGCAAGCTTCTTGATATTCTTGTCAAGAGGCAGGACACCGTCATTCTTAAGCAGGACCATTGACTGGCGTGCAGCTTCAACGGCAAGCTCGTCATTGGCTTCGCTGCTGATGACATCCTCACCAAGGTTAGCCCAAGGAATCATCTCGGCAGGATCGAACATACCCAGTTCGAAACGTCCGGTCAGTACACGACGGAGAGCAACGTCAATGTCAGCCTCACTGATCTTACCGTCCTCAAGACCGCCCACCAGGCTCATGAATGACTTGCCGCATTCCAGATCCGTGCCTGAAAGGACAGCGTCAACACTTGCGCTGACTGCATCGGGATGTGTACCGTGCTGGTTCTTGTTATAGAAATTGTTGATGGCATCGCAGTCTGTCAGGATGATTGCCTCATAACCCCATTTCTCACGGAGGATATTTGTAAGCAGACGGTCACTTGCGCAGCAAGGATCACCTTCGTAACGGTTGTATGCGCACATGACCTCACGGACATCGCCTTCTTCTACCAGAGCCTTGAATGCAGGCAGATAGGTTTCCCAAAGGTCACGCATTGAAACCTTTGCATCATAACGGTAACGCTGTGCTTCAGGACCTGAATGCACTGCATAATGCTTGGCGCAGGCATGAGTCTTGTAGTACTTCTTGTCATTGCCCTGCATACCCTTGACGTTGGCAACACCCATCACGCTCATGTGGTACGGGTCTTCACCGTAAGCCTCCTGGCCACGGCCCCAGCGCGGGTCACGGAAGATGTTGACATTCGGGCACCAGAAGGTAAGTTCCGGATTACCTGGGACGTAATTGGCTCCCATGGCTACTTCGAAGATGTCATGATCTGAACGGTTCCAGTTGGCACGTGCCTCATCGGATACTGCGCTGAACACATCATACACAAGCTGATCGTTGAACGAAGCACCCATACCGATGGGCTGTGGGAACACTGTGTATCCGCCCTGACGGACACCGTGACATGCCTCGCTCCACCAGTTGTATGACGGAATTCCAAGACGGTCAACTGACACGGACTTGTTCATTATCAGACCGACCTTCTCTTCCGGTGTAAGGAGCGACATGAGGTTCTCCACACGCTTTTCGGTCTTGAGTTTAGGATTCTGGAAAGGATACTCATACTTTCCAGAACCGCATGATACCAGAATGGCTGCGGTAATGGCAATGATGCCTGAAATCTTTCTCATATTAAGTTTATTGGTTGATGATTTGGATGCTATCTGCAAAAGTTTTCAAAAAACGGTGCAAGATAGTCAAAAAATACGATATGTACACCTTTTGTCAACAAACTCATTTTCAAATGGAGAACAAATATGAATTTATTTTCAATTCAGCGTTGCTCTCATTCTATAAAGACAGTAATTTTGCGCTGTAATTTTTTCCAAACAATCATAAAATGAAGAAAACGATCATTTCGTTCCTGACATTGGCCCTGGCTGTCAGTGTCGTTTCGTGTTCAAAGAAATACGAGTACGAGACCGTCCCCGGCGATCCCATGGAGACCCGCATCTACACACTTGACAACGGTCTGAAGGTTTACCTGACCCGCAACGCCGAATCACCCAGAATACAGACGCTCATCCCGGTACGCGTAGGCGGCAAGAACGACCCGGCTGAGACCACCGGTCTGGCACACTATTTCGAGCACCTCATGTTCAAGGGTACAAAGCAGTTCGGCACCCAGAACTGGGAGCAGGAAGAGCCCATGCTGGATGAGATAGAACGTCTGTTCGAGGTCTATCGCAACACTACCGACGAGGCTGAGCGTACAGCGATCTACCATCAGATCGACAGCGTGTCATACGAGGCTTCAAAGATTTTCATCCCCAACGAATACGACAAGCTCATGGCATCAATCGGAGCAGAGGGAACCAACGCCTACACAAGCCCCGATGTCACCTGCTTCACCGAGGACATTCCATCGAATCAGATTGAGAACTGGGCACGCATCCAGAGCGACCGTTTCGCAAATGCCGTGATCCGCGGCTTCCACACCGAGCTTGAAACCGTATATGAGGAAAAGAACATGTCACTGACACAGGACAGCTACCGCGCCCAGGAGGCTCTGCTGGGACTGCTCTTCCCCAACCACCCGTACGGCACACAGACAGTTCTCGGTTCGCAGGAGCACCTCAAGAACCCGTCAATCACCAACATCAAGAACTACTACAACTACTGGTACGTTCCCAACAACATGGCCATCTGCATGTCAGGAGACTTTGATTTCGACAAGACCATCGCCATCATTGACAAGTATTTCAGCGTGCTGAAGCCCAACCAGGACCTCAAGCGCCCCGAGTTCAAGGACGAAGAGCCGCTCACCGCTCCCACACAGGCCGACATCACCGGACTGGAAGCCGAGATGGTATATATCGGCTGGAGAGTTCCGGGTGAATGCGATTCCAAGACATCAACCATCAAGGGACTGGCCGGCGAGGTCATGAACAACGGCAAGGCAGGACTTGTGGACCTGAACATCATCAACAAGCAGAAGGTGCTTGCAGCCGGTGCCGGAGTCTATGGACTGGCCGACCGTGACATGTTCATCATGATGGGTTATCCCAAAGAGGGACAGACTCTTGAGGAAGTCAGGGACATCCTGCTTGAAGAGGCCCGCAATCTCAGAGAAGGCAACTTCTCAGACAATCTTCTTCCTGCCTGTGTTGCCAACACGAAGCTCAGCATCCAGCAGTCTCTTGAAAACAACGAGGCACGCGCTTCCATGTTCGTTGACAACTTTGTAAACGGACTTGAATGGAAGGACGCCATTGACCAGATGAACGATCTCGAGACCGTAACCAAGCAGCAGATTGTCGATTTTGCAAACAAGTACCTGTGCGACAACAACTATGCAGTGGTCTATAAGCATCAGGGACAGCCCACCGACTTCAAGAAGATCGAGAAGCCTGCCATCACCCCGATTTTCACCAACCGTGACACATCAAGCGCATTCCTCCGCGAAATCCAGAACACACAGGTCACACCCATTGAGCCTGTATTCGTTGACTTTGAGAAATCAGTCCTCAAGGACAATGTCAAAGGCATGGAGATGCTTTACACCAAGAATCACATCAACGACATTTTCCGTCTGACTTTCCAGTTCAACCGCGGTGATGCCGATGACAAGCTGCTTGACCTGGCATCGGACTACATAGGTTATCTTGGAACAGACAAGATGACTGCCGATGAAATCAGCGAAGCCTTCTATGATCTGGCATGCAGCTACAACATCGGAGTTTCCGATGACAATACCAGCATAACAGTTACCGGCCTTGCCGAGAACATGGGCAAGGCAGTCAAGCTGCTCGAGGACCTCATTGCAGGAGCAAAGAGCGACGAGGATATCCTCTGGGGCCTGAAGGCCGACCTGCTCAAGATGCGTCAAATGAGCAAGACCGACCAGAGAAGCTGCTTCAACGCACTTGTCGCATGGATGAATTACGGTGAGACCAACCCCTACAATCAGGTAATCCCCGAAAAGGAAGTCATCAGTCTGAACGGTGACCAGATTCTGTCCAGCCTGCGCGACCTCACGAGCTGCCAGCACCGCATATTCTACTACGGTCCTGCCAGCCTTGACGAAGCTAAGGCCGAAATCGCCGACTGCCACAACGTCGCTGAAAACGCCAAGCCTCTTGAATACAAGCTGACATACAAGTACCATACGACCGATGGGAATCCCGTCATCTACATGGCTCCGTACGATGCCAACCAGATTTACATGCAGTCATATTTCTGCGACGGCAAACAGTTCGATCCCGAGCAGTCAGCAGTCATTGCCCTGTACAACAGCTATTTCGGCTCAGGCATGAACGGAATTGTATTCCAGGAAATGCGTGAGGCACGCGGTCTTGCATATTCAGCCAGCGCCGCCTACACCACCCCAAGCGAACTCGGCAACAGCTACTCGTTCCGCAACTACATTGCCACTCAGAATGACAAAGCCGTTGATGCCATCCTTGCTTTTGACGAAATCACAAACGATATGCCGGTTTCCGAAAAGGCATTCCAGATTGCCAAGAACGGTCTCATCTCTTCAATGCGTTCTGAAAGGACCAGCGCACGCGGCCTTATCGGAGCATACCTGAGTGCTGAGAAACGCGGAATCGACTATGACCTGAACAAGAAGATCTATGAAGACATTCAGAACATGACCCTGGACGACATTGTCAAGTTCCAGCAGTCAGTTGTGAAGAATCATTCCATCAACCGTGCCATTCTTGGCCGTGAGGAAGACCTCGATATGGAGAACATCTCAAAGTTCGGCAACATCGAGCGCCTTACTCTGGAGCAGATCTTTGGATATTAATACAAAAGATATACATCAGAATAAGTCCTGATGCAATTTCACAACGGAATCAAGTTGCTAAATATTCAACTTGATTCCGTTTTTAAGTTAATTATCCGCTAATTTCATTTAACAATTAATATCATTTAATTAACGCATTAAGAAATACAGCGTATGCAGAATCTCCATACCTTTGCAGTGCAAATAAGAAAACAAGGTAATTCTCATAAGCATTAATTGGTTAGTAATTAGGTTAGTTATTGAGCCCGCAAATCTGTGAAGACTGTAAGGTTCACTCCGCAAGGGAAATGGTCCCTGCGGGGGCAATTGAAGAAAAGAAATTCACGTGAGTGAATTCTTTTTTTTTGCCCCTTGCGCACAAGAAGTGCTGATATCGGTATTTGAGAACATTTGTTTTAAAACACCTGTTATAAATATAGACATTATCCGTATATTTGTACAATCAACAATAAAAATGCTATGGAATACGAGATAATGATCCTGCAGAATGCGCAGGTGATAGGTATGTCAAAGGAAATCGCCTTCAACAATCCTCTTGAGAGCGGACGCTGGCTCAAAGTCCATTTCGATGGCGGAATGGCTGCTTTCCAGCAGCAGTTTGCAGTATTCCATAATGAATGGCTTCCTTCACACCCTGAATTCAGATGGGCGGACAATGCCTGCTGCATGGAGTGGTACTGCGGCACCGATATCAATTCTCCTGATTATCAGTGCGGAATAATGATACCTCTTGCTGATTGAACAGCCTTGTCAGCCTGTAGCTTAAACAATAATACAACGACGATAAGATTAGAACAACCTGAAATGATGGCGCAAGAAATGACCATGCAGATATTGGAAACAGAAAGACTGATTCTCAGGCCCTGGCGTGAATCCGATGCTGATACTCTGTTCAAATATGCATCGGACCCCGACGTGGGTCCACGCGCAGGATGGCCGCCGCACAAATCCGTAGAGGAAAGCCTTGAACTGATAAAGACAGTCTTCAGTTGCGAAGGAATGTGGGCTGTGGAGCTGAAGGAGACATCGGAAGCGATAGGCTGCGTGGGGTATCTTCCATCATCAGCGTCAAACCTTGACATAGCAGATGACCAGTGCGAGGTTGGCTACTGGATTGCCAGGCCTTACTGGAACAAGGGAATATGCACCGAGGCGATGCAAGCAGTGGTGGATTACTGCTTCAATGTCAAGGGATTCACCGTGCTCTGGGGCGATTACTTTCCCGAGAACCCGGCATCAGGCAGGGTGATGGAAAAGTGCGGGTTCATTGACACCGGCAAGGAGGTACTCTGCCCTACCCTCGAGATCGGTGCCGACAAGCCCGTCAGAGTAATGAATTTCACTCGCAGACAGGGCGTACGCTAAGCCCCATGTAACGTTCAGCTGAACCTGTACTGACACCCTGCTTGCCGATAAGTGTCATCATGGCATGTTCCGGAAACGTGGAGTCAAGTGAAGATGACCAATAATAGCCGAATGAGTCTTCGTAGCCCGGATGGATGTGCAGGAAGTCATCGTGATGGCCCGCAGCAGGGAGAAAAATGGAATTGCCGTTGATGCGGCTTGTCACCTTGTGGCCGTTCACTCCATTCTGTTCGGTCCATGTCCAACTGCAGTTCTTGAGAAGTTCCATCCACTCTGCATCGGTCGGCATACGCCAGCTGCCGCCCCAGTTCACACTTGCTGCATCGTCCGATGGTTCCAACACGGTCCTGTCATCTGTCTCAAAGGCATTTTCAATTATTCCGTATACAATCATAGACCGGCTGTCAGCATCGGAACGGGATGCTGCGTACTGAATCATGATGAATTCATTGGAGTCTGGAGCCAGCATAACAGGAAGCGACTCAAAATATAATTCCTCACTATCGTTTTCAGGAAATGCATCGTCCTGCTGAACGTCTGTAATGTATTTGGAGAAGCTGATGCTGTTGCTGACATGGCAGTACTTCAGATTGTTCCAGTCATAAGCGGACTTAGGTTCCGTCTCGCCCCAGGCAATGAGGTCTCCGTACTCTTCGGGACTGACGGCTCCCACGTTGCATGCAGCCCACCTGACCGACAGCCCGAGATCTGCCCACTCATGACCGTTCTCCATACTGGAGGTTTGGGAAACGGGCGCAGCCGTATCTGCAGCACGGTTCCTGCAGCCTGCGGTTATGGCTGCAACGCATATTGCGGCGGATAGCGCAAGAAGTTGTATGCAAGTCCTCATAGCCCAAGAATTATCAGTTGGACGGATAAATGTCTATGGTTATTGTCTGCTGAGTTCCTGACAGCATTGAACTTAATGAACCGGAGTCATCAGGACCGGAAAGACGGCACATGGCAGCCGGATGTATTGAAGCAGACTGACTTACTCCGTTTCTGTTGGCCAAAGCGTCTATTGCCTGTCCGCGGAAATCCGGCAGTCCGGATTTCAAGGCCTTTTGAACACCTTTCCGCATTGCAGCTATCTCCTTGTCAGTCATCGGCTCGAATACCATCTGGAAAACATAGTCACCGACTGTCCGTATGAAACGCCAGTCTATCCCTTTCCGCGTATCAAGTGCCTTGCCGTCAATTTCAACAAGATTCAGTGCCCGTCCTCCATTGAGCTGAAGCACGGTATTTTCCATGCCCATACCGAACACATCCATTCCCGGTGCCGGACTGTGATGCGTAAGTGTCAGAACCGTACGGTCCTTGTAGCATTCCAGACTGTTGACAATGACTCTTGAGGTGTCGACATTTCCTGCACCTATTCCTCCCAGAAAAGAACCCTGATAATGGTAGCCAAGGCATTCGAAACGTGCAACGGCATTCTCAGGAGCCTTATCTGTAAGTTTCAGCCCCTTCACCAGCACCCGGCCTGTCCGGGATTCAATGACATCGAATTCCTCCGTTCCGTCCGGCAAAACCGGGAAATGAGCACAGAATACCTTTTCGAAGGATTTTGAACACTTCGGAATATAATACTGACCATTGTCGTACCAGTCCGCCATACCATCCGATGCCGTCAGCTCATACACTTTGTTCCCGACCTTGAGTGCCAGGTCATCGGTCATTGTTACGGCAAAGCGGTTTTTCTGGCCCGCCCTGTACATAAGCAGAAGTTCATCGGGTGTGGAAACGACTTCGAATACATCAAAGGTCAGGGGTTCCAGACAGCTGTCATACTTTGGTCTCAGCAGGACTTTACCTTTCGATTCCCTGTCCGATGTGAACGCTGCGTTCAGCCGGGCCGCCACATCCTCCAACTTCATGTTTTCTGAGCCCGATATGGGCTTCTTCATGGGCATGACCGTCAGAAGACTGGAGATGCCACGCTCTTTCCAGTATTGGTTCTGGCTGACATCATTCAGAACGGCTGTGTGACCGTTCTGTTTTGCACCAGTGCACGAAATGAAATCACGGGCATCGCCCCACGGTATGCTGCCGTCATCCACAATAAGCAGGCTGTTGGATGAGAAATCGGACATCAGGTCCAGAATTTCTGACTTGCCGCCCTCGAAACTGCGTCCGTCCATTTCAAGGACATATGCACCGGAGCGGGCAGACAGATGCATATGGGAAGGCTCGGCCAGTTCGGGAGTGTCATTATAATAGATAGAACTTTGCTGATACGTTTCCGCTTCAAGATAAGCGGGATACCAGTCGGGGACCTGTGTCAGAAGTTTGTCCATAGTGGGATCAACTAGCTCCATAACCTCATTCAAGACAGACTTGTCCGAACCGGTGACGGCACTGTACAGCATATCGCCTGTCCGCGCCATATCAAGACATGCGCCCTTATGCGGTGACCAGCATTGTGCCGCACGACCCCTGCTCATAAACACGTACGTTTCCCCATCCAGACCGACTGACTGAAAGCCATACCTGTGGTGGCCTTCCTCATCCACCTCAATGGAAAAACTTGAGGTATCGGGCAGGAAGGTCGATGACTCCACTGCCAGACGGAACAGTGCGTCCAGACGGGCAGCCTGCTCCCGGTTTATTCTGAGAGTGTCACTTTTGACCTTGACAGCCTTTCTGTCAGACGCATACCAGATGCTTTCCTTTGGAGTGAAAGCAATGAGTTCGGCTCCGTATTTCCCAATCTTGCACGTTACGGAATATTCAGGCGAGAACGAGGGCATGACATGATAAGACCATTTGACTGCAGGATCACTGATGCCCAGCCTGTTGTCAACCAGGCGGTGATAATCGTCACTCACAATGCTATAATGGCTGCAGGTGCTGAGCCTGTCCTGGGCCGATGCGCTTACAGCAGCGGCAATTGCCAGAATAAGTGGAAGGAATCTTTTCATAATTATGGTCGCTTATTTGTTGTTTCCTTTTATCAGTCCTGAAATCTCATCCTGCACTGCAGGGTCGGCTTTGCCTATGCGGTTCAGAATCCTGTAGCGTTTCTGATATATGGTATTGGCCGCTATATCCATTATTCTGCTTATGACTCTTACCGGGAAGCCTGCAATTGAGAATCTGAGAATACTCAAGTCATTGTCCGAAAGGTTCACAGGCAACTGTGACAGCCGCCGCATAAGGTTGTTGAAAGTCGAGTCAATCAGCCTGTCAAGCTGCTGCTGGTTACGTTCCGACTTCATTTCCTCAATCTTCGCTTTCAGGTGTTCGTACAGCTTCTCTGATGTCAGTTTTTCCGGAGCCGGACTGCCCTTTTTCGGTATGGCATTGATTTCCTCCAGCTCGACCATCTTGTCAAGCATCTGCTCCAAATCAGAGAACTGGCTGCTGAACAGGGCATTGACCTGGCTGTTCAAACGGCTGATGGTATCACCGCTCGAGTCTTCCTTGAGCCTCAGTTCGTGTATCGTGAGCTGCAGTTCCTTACGGTCTGATTCAAAACGCAGTCTGCGCGATACGGTTATCAGAAGCAGGACAGCGGCAAGCAGCACGAATGTCACCAGCATGAAGATGATTGTACGGGTCCGGTGCTGCGCTTTAAGCGATTCCAATTTCGCCGCGGTCTTGAAGTAATCGCTCTGGCTGAATGATATTGGCTGGTTCAGGAAACCCTGCACGTCAAGATTTGAAGCATAAACAGCATTCATGTACTCGTTGATCGATGAATCCAAAAGTCCTATGTGTTCGTCCAGTTCAGCCTTGGCAAACCAGAGTTTTGCCGAATCCGATGCGTCCGCTGCGCATTGCCATCCCCTGTCAATGAGTGAAGACGCCTGACCGTATTGTCCACGGCTGATGAAATATCTGGAGAATGTCCACAACGTGGTAACTTCCTTTTCCGGTTCTCCGTAGAGTTCCAGGTAGCTGTTCACATCATTATCCAGGTTGTACTTGTCATTGCTTTCCAGACCACATGATATCATAGCCACCATGGCATCGTGCATCAGGGCCACATCCCCTTCCTTTTCGGCATTTTCCCTTACTTTGGCAAATATCTGATACGCAAGTCCATAGTCCGCAGCCTGCAGATGGCATCGGCCCAGTCCGTAAAGGGCATCCAGTCTGTGTCCCGGCTTATCGGCCAGTCCGTAACTGTCATACGCCTTTTCATAGTACATGCGTGCGTGATTGAAATCGAACGAGCTGAAATACTCGTTGCCCAAAGAATAATACAGCAGTCCCAGCCGGTATTCGTCATCAATCTCCGATGCAAGCTGCTCGGCCTGTCCCAACGACACTATGGCATTACCGCTCAGGCCCAGTTCGGACTGGATGCAGCCGAGCATATAATATGAACGGAACTGCCGTTCAGTGTCCTTGCCTTCAGAATAGAAGCTGACCGCAACCATTATCAGAGAATCGTCCGGCACGTTGCGGCAGTTCTTGTAAAGCGCTTCGGAATGAAGCAGGGCATAACGCGCATTCAGCGAAGGTTCTTCAATCCTGAACCGGGCCACACTGTCAAGTATTGCCAATGCGGTACTGTCATCCGTTCCGAACAACGATTCCGCACGGTCCATCATACGTGGCAATTCCTTATTGCACGATATGACAGAAAGCATGACCGCCAATGACAGCAGCAAAGCCGGCAACCTATGTGTCATTCTGCATGTTTCCATATCCGCAAAGTTATGCCATTGATTCATCCGAAACAAGAAATCCCTGATTTTCAAGTTTTACACAGCTTACGCGACCGCATTGATTTACAAGCACTTGCACAAAGCTGCACCAATTTGTTTTTGACAGTCCTCAAATAAAGGGCAAAAGAGCCGGATCCGACTGGGAATCCGGCTCTGCTTTTGTACGCAGTCAGTTTATCTGTCGCGGAAATTCCACTTGCAGTTCACATCGTTGAAATCATACTTTCCAAGAGTCAGCGAGCAGTCACCGGTGCAGACAAGAGCCAGCTGTTTGCCTTCCTTGCCCGGAACCTTCTCGTTGATTATGCGGTATGTTCCGTCAATAAGCTGTTCGATTCTCCAAAGCTGTTCAGGAGCGCCGGTGTACTGTGGAACAGCTGTCAGTTCGCCGTCAGCGGTTGCTGCAAGCGCGCGGTTGCTGCCCTCAATGGTAATCTTATAATAAGGTGCGCCCAGATAACCGCCCTTGTCACCGACGGCTGTCACAGTCCATCTCTGGTGAGGACGGAACATGTAGTCGCCAAGACGTACGTCAATGTTGCCCTTTGGCCAGTCACCGATTACATCGGACAGCATCTGGTTGGGAATTGACTCGTTCGGAGTCGATGCGTTGCCGAATCCACGGCCGGCGTTGATTCTCACAAAGTCGACTGCCAGTTCAAGGGCATAGCCGCGGCGTTCCGACTCGATCTCAAAGGTACCTTCCTTGAATGGATCGGCAGCCACTGGCCAGTCATTCTTCCAAAGCAGTGAACGGATGCCGAGCACGCTCTTGCCGCTGCGCTCGAAGTCAGCCTCGAAATGGCATGACATCTTTTCGCATCCTTCCTCCTCGACATAATGGCCGAAATGGCCCGGGCCCGTAACGCGGTTACCTGCCGAAAGGACCATCTTGCCGCCACCCTGCAGCATGTCGCGGCCGACATTGTCGACATACGGGCCTGTGACCTCTCTTGAACGGCCGCAGACAATGTTGTAGGTCGAATTGGTGCCGTCGCAGCATGTTCCATGAGTACCCAGCAGATAGTACCATCCGTTGTGGTACATCAGGGCTGTTGCCTCGCAGTCAATGGCAATGTCCACCGGTTCGCTCTTTTCAAGACGTTTTGCGGTCTTGGGATCAAGTTCCACTATGCGGATGGCACCGAAATATGTTCCGTATGACATCCACAGCCTGCCGGTTGTAGGATCAAGCAGAAGTGCCGGGTCAATGCAGTAGCAGTCGTCATCGGCTCCTGCCCATGCAACCAGTTCCTCCTTGGAATAATCGACTGAATCGGGATTGAGGGTGGTAGCCCACATTGTAGTGGCAATACCGTGGGTCTTTCCCTGAGTGCCGGGATAGTTGCCGCTATATGTGACAAGGTATCTGTCACCGATCTTAAGGGCATCGGGAGCGACACCGCCACCGGGACGGACGGCACCCGAACGCCAGGTGTAACCGTCATCGGACATAAGACCACCGCTTCCTGTACCGAACGTATAGTAAACTCCATTGCACCTGACAATGGTCGAAGGGTCATGAATGAAAATATCACCTGTAATCTGGGCCGATGCCCCTAATGCCATTGCTGACAGTGCAGCTGCTGCTAATATCTTTTTCATAACTGTGCGGATTTACTTGTTGGTTACTGTGAGGTTAGTTACAGGCTTGCCGCTTTCATCAAGGAAGCGCAGGCAGAAATCGCTCATGCCCGGGCCGTTGATAATGGCACCGCGGACTATGTTCTTTCCCTTCTTCAGGGTGATGGCCTTCGATACACCGTCATCGACAACCATACGGCGGTCACCTGACAGAAGCAGAGCCTCCTGGCCGTTCACCCACCACATTGATGCCGAGTTTGAACCGGCTGCCAGACGTACTGTCATATCTGCCGGAGCATTGACTACGGTAACGGCAAGGAACAGCCCTTCGGTAGGACGCAATGACTGTGCCTTTGCGAAACGGTACAGCTTCACATTGTAGCGTTTGCTGTCAAGACAGTGCCATTTCAGAGGTACTTTCTCATATTCCGGTGCTGCCGGCTGAGCCTGCATTCCCCGCGGCATTCCCATTCCCTGCGGTCCGCGTGCGGCCTGCTTCTGGATTGATACCTCGACAGTCTGGCCGTCATCGGGCAGTATGGTCATCTGACCCTCAAAATACTCATGTGCGAACTCGTTTCTAAGCCATGAATCGGTAAACAGGGTGTTGGACCTGATTTCCGGTTTGGAAATAGGTTCCAGAAGGCTCCAACGGCGAATGAAACCGTCCTTGTCAGGGGTTGCCGCCTTGCTGCCGCTCTTGTCGAAATAGACGTCAAGTGAAACGTCCGGCTGCTTGTACTTGTCAAAGACCGGGTTGACAGAAGTGGGCTGTGCCTGCTGCGCTGCCCCCGGACGGTTCTGTGCGAAAACGGTTCCGCATGCCAGAACTGCAAAGAATAATGCTGTCTTTCTCATTGTCTGTTTATTTGGTCAATAATGTCATATTCCATGAAGCAAAAATAAGAATTAATAGACATCGTATCTTTATCTGCACCGAATAATTGGTATATATTGCAAAAATATGTGCAGTTATCACAGACATCAGCTATTTTTGCCATCGGTAATCCATGAAATCACAGCACTTGATGAATTGGTATGCCATGAATACTATTTTATAAACACATCAAATCTAATTGATTATGAAAAAATCAGAAAAAGAAATTTCCGCACCAGTTGCGGCAGTGATCAACCCGGGTGATGAGGACATCAGGTTCATCGACCTCCGGGTGGATTATGCGTTCAAACGCGTCTTCGGAACACCGGGAAATGAAGAGCTGCTAAAGATGCTCATTGACAGCATTCTGCCCGACCTGCACGTCAGTACCTTGACACTGGGCAATCAGGAAAACGTTGGCGATTCCAAAGATGACAAGAAGACGGTTTTCGACATCAAGGCCACGACCGAAGACGGAGAGACTGTGGTCATCGAGATGCAGCTGGCCGACAAGAAAGATTTCAATGACAGATTGGTGTATTACTCCACCTATCCCATACGGGAGCAGGTACGGGGCGGCAACAGGGATTATCAGCTGGCACCGCTGTACATCATTGCCATCATGGATTTCAGCATGGAAGGTGGCAGGACTACGGACAGCGTAATCAACAGCTTCTGCATACGCAATGACAGCGACATCAGCAAGACCCTGACGGACAACGTGCACTATGTGACAGTGGAACTCCCCAAGTTCAAGAAGGGAGTTTCTGATTTGAACAGTCTGGCCGACAGAATGATATGGTTGCTCCGCAATATGGGGTCACTGAAGTCCGTCCCCGAAGAATTTCACGATAAAGGTTTGGAAAAGCTGTTCGATATCTCTAACTTTACCACCATGACGTACGAAGAACAGATGGACTATCTGGCCAAGTTCCATGCCGAGCTTGACCGTCGCAGCGAACTTGAGACCGCTATTGAAAAGGGATTGAAGTTAGGTATGGAACAGGGTTTGGAGCAGGGTTTGGAGCAGGGACGCACAGAAGGCGTCCTCTCTGTTGCAGCAAAAATGAAATATTCCGGCGTCCCCGTTCAAACGATATGCAATTGGACCGGTCTGTCACCGGAAGAGGTTGACAGAATTGAAGAACAATAATACTTCAAGCCTATAGGAACAAATCAATACTGGCGGGAAGCAGAATTCCGACTGCTTCCCGCCAGTTGCAGATCAACGATTGACGACCTTGTGCCCGTCAATTATGTAGAAGCCTTCAGGCAGTGACTCCAAGTCTGCCCCTTCAGGCAGGGCTGTTCCCGAAATGCTGTAAATACTGTGACCCCGACCCACATTCGGATCGTACCAGTTAACGGGTTCCACCGATGAGGGGACGCCTCCAAGCCCACGGACCACACCGGCGTATGTGTGCTTGCGGTAGAAGTCAATTGTCCACAATCCTACGGGAGTATCGGCACGCCAGCCGCTGTTGGACGGTGAGTCAGTCGGACACCAGAAACATATGCCCCACTGCTGCTCAGGCGGTATTATGGCTCAGTCGATATTTAGTGGGGGAAGGCATAGATTGAAGCAAGTCTGAACAGGA
>JAKSIU010000015.1 GCA_024398615.1 Bacteroidaceae bacterium | reverse complement strand
AATGGTTGTCCCGTGCGTGAATCCCGCGGGATTGCTCACCGCGAGGGAACGTATTTCCATTCCGTGAGCGAATCGGGGTCATCCACTCACCGCGGTTTTCCAAATGGTTGTCCCGTGCGTGAATCCCGCGGGATTGCTCACCGCGAGGGAACGTATTCCCGTTCCGTGAGCGAATCACGGCAATCCACTCACCGTGGCTCTTCAAATGGTCATCCCGTGCGTGAAACCCGTGGGATTGCTCGCCGCGAGGGAGCGTATTTCCATTCCGTGAGCGAATCACGGCAATCCACTCACCGCGGTGTTCCAAATGGCTGTCCCGTGCGTGAATCCCGCGGGATTGCTCACCGCGAGATCCCGCGAGGGAGCGTATTTAGCAAAATGTCCATAATATGGCAAAATTCGCTCGTAAATTACACAGTTTTTAATTTGATTGTGTAATTTTGGGCGCTTGCAATATTGGACATGAAAGAAGAAAAGTATTTGGATGCGGTCATCGAACTTATAAAGACCGATGGACTGGGGCTTTCCATGGATGCCATTGCCGATGGGATAGGGGTTACCAGAAAGACCCTCTACAACAGGTTCAGCTCCAAGGACGAATTGATGGAGAAGTGCATGGAACGGCTGTTCCAGGAATTCCGTGGGCTTACGGCGTGTCTGGATGACAGCTCGGTGCCGGTGGAGCAGGGCTTCCGTGACGGCATTCTGGGTATGTGGCAGTTCTTCAGGGATGCTTCGCATGTCTTTACCCGTGATCTGATGGAGAACTATCCGGGAATAGCTAATGACAGACATAACAGTGGTACCGAACTGTTTGAGGAAAGACTGCGCGGCAATATACTGCGGGGTCAGGAACAGGGCGTCTACAGGACGGAGATCGATGCCGGACTGATGGCGCGTTTTGTGGCATACTCCATATTCAGTTTCTTCCATAAGGAGGTCATGAAGGGAGGAGTCTGCACTTATGAGGAGTATTTCAGTCAGGTCATCGACTTCAATCTGAAGGCTCTGCTGCTTTGAAAAAAGGAATAAGATAATAACCAAAACCTGTTAGAAATGAAATTTGAAGGAATCAGACTGTTGCTGTTGGGATTGGTGATTCCAGCTGCAGCTACAGCTCAGGAACTGTCACTGGGGCAGTGTCTTGAGTATGCGGTTGAGCACAACCGGTCAATCCAGAAGGACCGGTTGGGCATTGAAACCGCCGTTCTGGCGAAGAAGGAGGTCGTGGGTTCGCTGCTGCCGCAGATCAGCGCATCGGCCGGAATCACAGACAATTTCCAGAAGACGACATTCGCCATGCCGAACTTTGTTAACAGCATGATGCCTGCAGCCATGCAGGACCCCAATGCTCCAAAGTACATGACCGTGAGCATGGGTATGGACTATTCGGCGAACTGGGGGGCAAGTGTCGCCCAGCAGATTGTCAACTTCTCTATTTTCAACGCGTTGGCAATTGCTGACGAATCGAAGAAAATGGCCGATCTGGGTCTGCAGATGACCACCGATGACGTGATTGCACAGACTGCGCAGATTTATTACGCCATTCAGGTGCTTGAATACGCGCTGGACCAGTTCGATTTCAGCATTGGACTTCTTGACAAGACACTTGGGGTGGTGAACGCCAATATGGAGAACGGTCTTATGCGTGAGGTCGATGCCGGCCGCATCAAGGTGTCCAGGACCAATCTGGAGACCGAACGCGCATCGATGGCACAGGCGCTTGACGTGCAGAAGAAACTGCTCAAGCTGCAGATGGGGCAGGAATCGGATTCCGACCCGGTAATTTGCAAACTGGAGTCCGATGACATGGAAAACATGCTTATGCTGGCTTCCAGGCCTGATTTCCGTATTGAATCAATTCCAGCTTACAGGATGCTCAAGGAGCAGCAGAACATGTTGGGGCTGCAACACAAGCAGGCTGTATATGCCTTTTTGCCAGTAGTTAATCTGGTGGGGAACTACTCGATGAATTACATGGGTGATGACTTCAAGGGCGAGACATTCTATCATTTCCCGGTGTCGATGTTGTCGCTGAATCTGAAAATGCCCCTTTTCACAGGCTTTTCCAACAGTTCCAAAGTGCGCAAGGCAAAGCTTGAGATTGAGAAATCACACCATGATGAGGCTGCAATGACCCAGTCGCTTGAAATGAACTGGGCGAACGCCAGCGGCCAGCTGGAGCAGCAGATGAGGGCGGTATCGGCCCAGAGGGAGAACAAGGAGCTTGCCCAGAAGGTGTTTGACGTTACCCAGGTGAACTTCGATGAAGGCATTTCGTCATTGAGCGATCTGCTGAACGCACAGTCACAGCTGGTGCAGTCTCAGATGAATTATGTGAACGCACTTAGCGGCGGAGTCAAGGCATACATTGATCTGAAGAAAGCAAGCGGTACCATTAATGAATTGATTGATAATAAATAAAACAAAAGATATGAAGAAGATTACAGGAATTGCCATAGTGGCTGTGATTGTTGCAGGAGCAGGATATCTTCTGTACAGGAACAAGGCAAATATAAGTGAACAGGCGCAGGAGGTGGCCGATGCAGGTACCGATGTCAAGGTCCGTACCATGAAGGTCCGCAATGAGGTCTTCGGCCATGATTTCACTTCAAATGGCGTGACCCAGGCTCTGAACGAACTGAACTTTGTAAGTGACGTGCAGGGCAGGGTGGTGAAGATTCACGTTGTGAACGGCTCGAAGGTCAGCAGGGGACAGGTTCTGCTTGAGATTGACAAGGAGCTCCTGCAGGCCGATTATAACGCCAACAAGGCGGCATACGAGGCCCTGAAGAAGGACGAGCAGCGCTTTGCCCGTGCCAATGAGGCCGGAGGCGTGACAAGCCAGCAGCTTGATAACATAAGGACGCAGCTTACGGCAGCCGAGAGCCGCCTTACGGTAAGCGCCAAGCGTCTGGCCGATGCTACCGTGAAGTCTCCTATGGCCGGTACCATCAACATGCGTTACGTTGAGCCGGGTTCGCTGATCGCTCCGAACGCACCGCTTTTTGACATTGTCGATGACAGCCGTCTGAAACTGACCTGCAATGTGCCTGAATCAAGGGTACGCATGCTTGAAAAGGGGCAGAAGGTTACCTTGAAGGGCGGAACTCCGGAACGTGAATTCACGGGCGAGATAAGTTTTGTGGGAATCAAGACAGACCGTGGTCTGAACTATCCGGTCGAGATTGTACTTGACAATGACGAGAATCTTCAGATTGGCATGTACATGAAGGTCCAGTTCACCGATGCAAGTGAAGCGCAGGGTATTCTGGTGCCCAGAAAGGCCATTGTAGGCAGCGCCAAGGCCGCTAACGTATATAAGGTGCAGGGCGGCAAGGCTGTCCGGCAGCAGGTCCAGCTTGGTGATATGAGCGGTGACATGGTCGAGATTCTTTCAGGACTGAAGGAGAATGACGAAATCATTGTTGCCGGTCTCATGAATGTGGCCGACGGCACTCAGGTAACTGTTGTGGAATAACGAAAACCGGAGTTCATCATGAAGATATCAGAACTTTCAATCAGGAGGCCGATCTATGTGATTGTGCTGTTCCTGGTGATAGCCATTCTGGGCTATCTGGGATTTTCGTCCCTGCAGGCCGAACTCATGCCCAAGTTCACGCCGCCGTCAATGAACGTGCAGGTGGTTTATCCGGGCGCATCGCCACAGGAGGTGGAGAGCTCGCTTACGCGCAAGCTTGAAGACGCTCTGTCATCGCTTCAGGGTGTGGAATCCATGCGGTCCTACTCGTTCGAAGGCATGTCAATGGTCTTTGTATCATTCGTTTACGGTACCGACATTGACAAATCCATATCCGATGCCCAGAACAAGATCGACTCCAAGAAGGCTGAGCTGCCGTCGGGAATCCTGTCTCCGATGATCAACAAAATGACCATCGATGACAAGTCGGTAATGACTCTGTCAGTGACCAGCGACCTTGAGACGGCCGATTTCAGCGACCTTGTGGAACACCGTCTGGTTCCGGAAATGCTGCGCATACAGGGCATGGCGAAGGTCGATGCCGTGGGCCTGCATCCGCGTGAAATCCAGGTCAACCTGGACATGGAGGCAATGCGTGCTCTTGGACTGACTCCGGTGCAGATCATGGGCTCCCTGCGTGCCGCAAACCTTGATTTCCCGACCGGAAGTCTGAAGAACGAGAATACCAGCACCTCCATCCGTCTGTCAGGCAAGCTGCTCAGTGTTGAAGAAATCCGCAGTCTGGTACTCATGACCATGCCGAACGGCACTCAGATACGCCTGCAGGATGTTGCCGACGTGGTCGAGACCACCAAGGAAGTGAACAAGCTGGCCCGTGTGAACGGCAGGGAAGCGGTGCTGCTGAACATATTCAAGCAGTCCGATGCCAACGCCATCGACCTCAGTGACCGTGTCAGCGAGGCAATGGCCCAGCTGGAGAATTCGTTCAAGGCCGAGAACCTGCAGATGCAGATAGTGTCCGATACCAGCGAGTTCACGCGGGCCTCAATCAGTTCGGTGCTCGTTGACCTGCTGCTGGCCATAATACTGGTGACCCTGGTCATTCTGGTATTCCTGCATAACTGGCGTAATGCTTTGATAGTCATGCTTGTAGTGCCGCTTTCTTTAATTGGCGCTTTCATAGGCATGAAGCTGTTCGGCTTCACGCTGAACCTGATGTCACTGCTGGGCCTGTCGGTCGTCATAGGTGTGCTGGTTGACGATGCCATTGTGGTGATCGAGAACGTTTACCGACACATGGAGATGGGCAAGACGCCTGTCCAGGCAACCATCGATGCCATGCGCGAGATTGGCATGACGGTCATCACGGTGACTATAGTACTGGTTGTGGTATTCCTGCCTATTGCATTGACTGACAGTCTGGTATCGGATATCCTGCGCCAGTTCTGCGGTGTGATTGTATTCGCTATCCTGTTCAGTCTGCTGAGCGCTCTGACTCTGGTGCCGCTCATGACATCACGTTACGGAAAGCTTGAGGTGCTTGACGGGAATCGCACCTCGGGACGCTTCCTGATGTGGTTTGAACGTCAGGTGCAGCGTTTTGCCGACTGGGTGGCAGGTATCCTTTCCTGGTCACTGGGGCACAAGCGCTGGGTAGGCATTTCAGTGATAGTGCTCACCGTGCTTATTTGCGGACTTTTCCCCGGTGGATTCATAGGATTTGAATTCATGCCCGATGTCGATCAGAGCGAGTTCTCGACCATAATAGAGATGCCGAAGGACATTTCAATAGAGGAGTCGGGTGCAATGGTGGCAAAGGCCGAATCGTGGCTTCTGGACAAGCCCGAGATAGTCGAGTGCGTGACAATGGTGGGTCTGACAAGCAGCAACGACCAGAACACGCAGGGAACGCCGTACATGGCTCAGATTAACGTCAGGATGGTTCCGCCATCGGAACGTGACAGACATGTCAAGAGATACATTGCACCGCTTCAGAAGCAGCTTGAGAGCTATCTGGTGGACGCCAAGGTAAGGATGTTCGCCGCCACGCTGCACGGAAGCGGTAACTCATCGGCCTTGGAATACGTGATTTCGGGCACTCAGGCCGATTCTGTGGCCGTCTTTGCCGAATACGCGCTGGATGCCATGCGTTCAATTCCAGGAACGCTCCAGCAGCAGATTTCGACCGGCAGCGGCATGCCTGAGGTGCAGGTGGTCGTGGACCGCGAAAAGATGTCGGCTCTGGGCCTGACGCTCGATGCGGTCGGTCTGACCATGCAGATGGCATTCCAGGGCAATACGCAGATCAAGTTCGTGCGTAATGACTACGAGTACGACATCAACATACGCGCTGACCGCATGTACAGGGAAAGCATTGACGATGTGTCGAATCTGACGTTCGTGAACGCCCAGGGCAGCCGTATTACGCTTGATCAGTTCGCTCAGGTGAGTCTTGGAACGGGTCCGAACCGTCTGGAACGCTATAACAGGAATCCCTCGGTGACAATCAGTTCCAATGTGGCCGGTATTTCGGCAGGTGCCGCATCGGCCCAGTTCATGGAAAAGGTCGAGGCCAAGGCAAGCGAGATGGGCATGAGCATGGAGACCGTGGGTGACATGAAGTCCATGATGGATTCCATGAGCGTGATGGGAGTGGCCATGATGCTGAGCATGATTCTCATGTATCTGGCCATGGTGGTGCTGTACAACAACTGGGTCGATCCGCTTGTGGTCATGTTCTCCATACCGTTCTCCATTCTGGGTGCCATTCTGGCGCTCGCCCTGTCCGGAACGTCCATGAACATCTATGCAATGCTGGGTCTGGTCATGCTGATAGGTCTGGTGGCCAAGAACGCCATTCTGCTGGTTGACTTTGCCAACGAGCAGCTTGCGCTTGATACGGACAGCGGCATGAGCTACAGCGAGAGAATGGACAAGGCCCTTCTGGAGGCCGTACGCCTGCGTACACGCCCGATTCTCATGACAGCCCTGTCAACCGTAATCGGCATGATTCCGGTGGCCGTGGCAAGCGGTTCCGGAGCAGAGCTGAGAAACGGCATAGGTTGGGTCATCATAGGCGGCATGACACTTTCCACCATGCTTACCCTGGTGGTAGTCCCCGTAGTCTATAAGATTTTCCACCGCAAGGAAAAGTGATAAATGGGGCCAGCCCCAATTTTCAAAAGGCCGGACCGCCAGTGATGATTGGTGGTCCGGCTTTTTTTCGGCTCAGTCGAAATTCAGTGGGGGCTGATCTCATTTTGGATACAGGTTTTGCATGATGGATGGGTGGCTGTGCGGACTGCCGCTCCATGGCCTGCTCCTGCGGCTTTCCAGGCTGAAACGCGGAACTCGCGGCTCCGCCGCTTCAAACAGCCGCGTTTCTTCACGCCTGGAAAACCTTGTCGCTTGGCGGCCATTCCACGGAAAGTCCGCATAGCCACCCATCCATCATGCAAAACATGTATCCAGCAGTTCACGGAAGCGCTCCATGCCGGTGGTGGCGGCTTCGCGGATGTGGGTCACCTGGCTTACGTGGGCTGCTGCGGCAGAATCCGGGTCTATCATGAAGATGCGGCAGCGGGATGGGGCATAATGGTACAGACCTGCTGCGGGATAGACCTGCATGGATGTGCCGACTATCAGCAGGATGTCGGCCTCTGAGACGGCCTGGGCGGCGTATTCCAGATTGGGGACCTGTTCTCCGAACCAGACTATGTGGGGCCTGAGCTGGGTGTTGTGCGGACCTCCCTTGTCACCAAGGCTGATGGGGGAGTAGCCTATGTCGGTCACGTACCTAGTGCTGTAGAAGTCCTGGTCGGTGTAGCAGTCAACGGGACGTACTTTCGTGAGTTCTCCGTGCAGATGTATTATGTTGCTGCTTCCGGCGCGTTCATGAAGATTGTCCACGTTCTGGGTCACTACGGTCACGTCAAACCGTTCTTCAAGTTCCTTCAGTATGATGTGGGCCCGGTTGGGCTCTACAGTAGCCAGCTGGGCGCGCCTTTCATTATAGAACCTTATTACACGTGCGGGATCGCGGTACCATCCTTCAATTGTGGCAACTGCCTCGACAGGTTCGTTGTCCCAGAGTCCGTTTCCTCCGCGGAATGTGGAAATGCCGCTCTCTGCACTGATTCCTGAGCCGCTCAGGACTACCAGTTTCTTCTTTTCCTCCATATTCGTGTTTGCATTGTTGTATGAATATTTCTTATTGATACAACAGTTTGAACGCCTGAAAAAGGTTGTTCGCAAGGTCAAAACTGCTGAAACTTTCCATTGTCCGCTGTTCTGACAGGATATCTCCTGCCTTTCCGTGTATCCAAGTGCCTAAAAGCGCGGCATTGACTCCAATATAGCCTCTTGCCATAAGTCCTGCTGTAAGTCCGGACAGCACATCTCCACTGCCTGCCTTGGCCAGTCCTGGACCTCCTGTGCTATTTTTGAAAATTTTGCCAGATGGGGAAAATACCTTGCTGAGATATCCCTTGGCAATTATTGTGGAATTCGTCACTTTACACAAATCAAAAATAGCGTTTTCAATAGGGGTATTCGCACTATAGGAAGACGAATTGTTTTTGTCCTTTTCACCGATGTTTTCCTTTACTTCGGGCAACTTTCCGGTATTGTGAAAAATGTTGTCATCAAGGGATTCCATTCCTTTGAAGAGCCTGCGAAGTTCCCCTGGGTGTGGCGTTAATATTGACCATTCGCCAATATTTACCATTTCATCGGGTTTTTTAGCCAACAAATTCAGTGCATCGGCATCTATGAGTAGGGGAATTCCCGATGATTTGCTGAATGTAAGGATATTGGATAGCACATTGGATGTCTCCGGTGACTGTCCGATACCTGGACCTATGCAGATGGCGCTGTATTTGTCCATGTTGGCAGGCATTTCGCTTATGCAGTTTCCCGGATTGTAGGAAAGCATGGCCGACGGACAGTTGACCGCTGCCGAATCCAGTGCCCTTTCAGTGGAATGGAGTGTGACAAGGCCGCATCCGGACTGTAGTGCTGCGGTTGTTGCCAGTACTGCAGCACCTGGCATATTCTGACATCCGGCTATAATGAGCAAATGACCATAATTAGCTTTGTGTGAATCATTTATGCGCCATAACAGAATCTTTTTCAAGAATTCTTCCGTAATTTCAGTCATATTTGAATCTATCCTTTGTTGTCTGACTGCAAATGTAATGCTTTCAATTTTGCCGATTCTAAAAAGTATGCCTATTTTTGGGTTCCCAATTCATTAAATACAGTTAAGTGAAACGCAGATTATCCACCCTGTTCGCGCTCGTCATGCTGTTTGCATCGTGCATGCGGACCCAAAATGAGAATGACTTGTCAAACATTTCAAAAGACGCTTGTTATCAAGCAATTAATTCAGTTTTAGAAAGTAATTCTGTAAATGATTCCAGCATCTCTGAACGCCTTGGACGGGGTGTTGGCCAGGCTGCTGGACTATGGCGTGAGAGCGACGGCAGCGAGGCCGATTTCATTCAGTTCGTCAAAGACAACTTCAAGGCTGATCCGGCTGAGCGCGAACTGCTTGCCGTGAAACTGTCACGTGCTTTTGAGCAGTACCTGTGCTACAATGACATGCTGACGGTCGATCTGCAGAAGCCTACAGTGCTTGAAGGCGATACGCTGACCGACATAGACTACATATTCGGTTCTTACAGCCCCACTGCGCATTTCGTGGATGACATGTTCGAGAACAAGGTGGCGTTCATCACGGTCTTGAACTTTCCTTTCTACAGTCTTGAGGAGAAGAATGCCGGAAGCGGGGAGTGGAGCCGTCAGGAATGGGCATACCTGCGCCTTGGTGACATGTTCACCAGCCGGGTTCCGGCACGTGTCAGCCAGATGGTCAACGGAACCTATCAGGCTGCAGAGAACTATATTGCAGGTTATAACATACTCATGGACCATCTGGAGACAGATGACGGCCGTGTGCTGTTTCCAAAAGATATGGTGTTGCTTTCACACTGGAACCTCAGGGATGAACTCAAGAGCAATTATGCCGATGTTCCCAATGCCCGGGAAAAGCAGGAGATGATATTCAAGGTGATGGAGCGGATTGTCTGTCAGGATATTCCTGCGCTGGTCGTGAACAATCCTGATTACATCTGGCAGCCGTACTCCAACAGGGTGTTCCGTGCATCGGACCATCAGGAGGTGAGCCTGGAGCCGGAGGGTGCCGCCCGTTACCGGTACATTCTGGACCAGTTCCACGCATTCCAGGAGCAGGACCGTTACGAACCGTCCATGCCGACAGCCATTGTCCGCAACTTTGATGGCGGTCTGGAGGTCCCTCAGGCCGAGATGCTGCGTCTGTTCCAGCAGGTCATGGCATCGGACCAGGTCAAGGAAGTGGGCAAACTCATTGCAAAGCGTCTGGGACGCGAACTGAGGCCCTATGATATATGGTACGATGGCTTCAAACCGCGTTCTTCCATGCCTGAGGATGTGCTCACCGAGCAGACCAGACGGCTGTATGCATCGGCCCATGACTTTGAGAAGGACATGCCCAGACAGCTTGTCAACCTTGGATTCAGCCAGGAGAAGGCCGAAAGCATTGCCAGTCACATAGTGGTGGAGGGCGCCCGCGGCTCCGGTCACGAATGGCCCATGCTGGGCCGATGGGAGCCTGCCCGTGTACGTACCCGTATAGGCACCCAGGGCATGGACTACAAGGGCTACAACATCTGTGTACACGAGTTCGGCCATGCTGTCGAAGCCGTGCTTGACATGTACGACATAGACCATTACATGCTTTCCGGCGTGCCCAATACAGCGTTCACCGAGGCCATGGCCTTCCTGTTCCAGTACCGCGACCTGCAGCTGCTGGGTTACGGACGTCACGGTATGGACGATGACATCACCCTTGACATCTTCTGGGGCATGTATGAGATAATGGGTGTCAGTGTGGTCGATATGCGCATGTGGCAGTGGCTGTATGACAATCCCGATGCTGATGCCGTCCAGTTGCGTGATGCCGTCATTGAAATTGCCAGGGATGTATGGAACAGCTATTACGAACCGGTGCTTGGAACGCATGACTGTCCCATTCTGGCAATCTATTCGCACATGGTCAATGCTCCGATGTATCTGCCGGCCTATCCTTACGGCCACATGGTGCAGTATCAGCTTGAGGAGCACCTTGCCGCTTTTGAGGATCCTCAGGATTTTGCCCGCGAACTGGAGCGCATATACCACCTGGGACGTCTCACTCCGAATGCCTGGATGAAGAATGCTACAGGTGATGTGGTGGGAGTGTCATCGGTACTGGATGCCGTTCGTGCTATCGTTGGAAAATAACAGTCAAATACTACCGGAATGAAAGGAAAATCTTTAAAGTATTTAGCTTTAGGTAAAGCTTTGCTATCAACTGTAATACTGTTTGTTACATTGTATTTTCTGAGCTGCGGAACAAGCCGTATGGCGCAGAATCCGCAGAATCGGCATAGTCCGTCAATTCCGCGAGACGCGCAGATTGAGAAGGAGGTGGAGAATACTCTGAAAGGCATGACCCTGGATGACAAGGTGGGTCAGATGCTGCAGCTTGACCTTGGACAGCTGGGGCGTCAGACGTTCGCCATGAAGGGTGGCCGGTTAGAAATGGGCTGGAGCATAGACTCCCTTAAACTGGATTCGACAATTGCAAGGTACCGGGTGGGTTCCATTCTCAATGTACCGGGAACCGCACTTACCTTGGGCGAGTTCCAGAAGGCTGTGCCGGTGATGCAGGACATTTCCATGCGTAATCTTGGCATTCCGACAATATACGGACTGGACCAGAACCATGGGGCATCATACGTGCAGGGCGCGACCATTTTCCCTCAGCCGATAGCGCTGGCAGCGACATTCAATCCGAGCCTTGCAACGGTCATGGGGCAGATATGTGCTTACGAGAGCCGTGCTGCAGACTGTCCCTGGGTGTTCAACCCGACACTTGACCTGGGCCGTGATCCGCGTTGGTCGCGTATCTGGGAGAGCTACGGCGAGGATCCGCTTCTGGAGTCCGAGATGGCCCGTGCTTTGGTCCGAGGCTATCAGGGTGACGATCCGAATCATCTTGGCAAATACAATGTGGCTGTATCGGTCAAGCATTATTTCGGTTATGGAGCTCCATTCTCTGGCAAGGACCGTACACCCGCGTACATATCGGAACCTATGCTGCGCCAGAAGTACTTTGAACCGTTCAAGGCTGCAATCGAGGCCGGTGCGCTTACCGTCATGGTCAATTCGGCTTCAATCAATGGCGTTCCGGTGCATGCCAGCCACCGTTTCCTGACGGAATGGCTCAAGGAAGACCTGAATTGGGACGGCATGATTCTGACCGACTGGGCCGATATTGACAATCTCTATACCCGAGAAAAGGTGGCCAAGGACAAGAAGGATGCCATACGTATTGCCATTAATGCCGGAATAGACATGAGCATGGACCCGTACAGCACCGATTTCTGCGTTCTTCTCAAGGAACTGGTGGAAGAGGGTGCCGTGAGCATGGAGCGCATTGACGATGCTGTCCGCAGGATTCTTCGCGTAAAATATCGTCTGGGTCTTTTCGACATGCCTGACAGCAATCCCGATGACTATCCGCTGTTCGCATGCGATTCATTCGCAATGAAATCGCTGGATGCCGCACTCGAAGCTGAAATCCTGCTCAAGAACAATGGCATTCTGCCGCTTAAGGAAGGAACGCGTATACTGCTTGCCGGTCCCAATGCAAACAGCATGCGTTGTCTGAACGGTGGCTGGACCTATACATGGCAGGGATCGAACACTGAAGACATAGCCCGTCATTACAACACCATATACGAGGCTATGTGCAACCGTTTCGGCAAGGACAATGTGATTCTGGAGCAGGGCGTGACCTATCGTGAAAGCGGGTCTTACGATGCCGAGAACACTCCCGACATTGAAAGGGCAGTGGCTGCAGCCGCCGAGGCCGATGTCATTGTGGCCTGCATAGGCGAGAACTCGTACTGCGAGACTCCGGGCAATCTGACAGACCTGTGGCTCAGTCAGAACCAGCGCGACCTTGTCAAAGCCCTGGCTGCAACCGGTAAGCCGGTAGTGCTGATACTCAACGAGGGCCGTCCTCGCCTTGTGACTGACATTGAACCGCTTGCAGGTGCTGTCGTGGACATTCTGCTGCCTGGCAACTACGGAGCCGATGCACTTGCTATGCTCCTGGCCGGCGATGCCAATTTCAGTGGAAAACTGCCATGCACCTATCCGAAAGAGATCAATTCCCTTATCAATTACGACTACAAGGTCAGCGAACAGACTTCGACCATGGCTGGCGCGTATGACTATGATGCCAAGGTCACTCAGATGTGGCCTTTCGGATTCGGTCTGAGTTACACCGCTTTCGAGTACTCGGACCTCCGCATTGACAAGGCGGAATTCGCTCCCGGCGATTTCATTACCCTTTCAGTGAACGTGCGTAACACCGGCCGTATGGCAGGCAAGGAGAGTGTGCTGTTCTACAGCAGCGATCTTGTGGCTTCGATTGTGCCGGACTGCCGCCGTCTGTGCTCTTTTGAGAAGGTATCGCTTGAACCGGGTGAGAGCCGTACCGTTAAGGCAACGATACCGGTCAGCTCCCTTGCTTTTGTGGGTGCCGATGGCAAATGGGTTCTCGAAAAGGGCGATTTCGTGTTCACATGCGGCGGAATGTCAGTTCCGGCAACATGTACTGCCGACAAGAAGTGGGATTCACCCAACATCCTGGACTGAAAACAGTGATGGCGGTTTCAGTACCGCAGCAGTCTCATTTGCGTTTTTTCCTGGAAAGCAGGAGTGCGGCAAGTATGATCAGTATGCCGGCTGCAATTCCGGCAATGAGGCCTATGCTGTGCTGCTTTGACGGAGTTTCATCCTGAACCTGTTCCTGGCTTGCGGCTGCAATGACAGGCTCTGACGGCTTTGCTTCCTGTGTCTTGCTGCCCTTGGCCTGTGAGCGCTGCTTTTCCTTCTCCAGATTCTGGGCATACAGTTCCTCTATGCGTGCCTGATTCCACCATTCCTGTTCGGTAAGCTGTGACAGGGGAACAGACAGACGGCGGTCCTTCTCCCCGCTGCGGGCAATGGTCATCTCCAGATTCTTGCCGTTGCTCCTGACTGTCAGCGTGCGGCCGTCAGTACAGGTGCTGTATCCTTCAAGCGGAGTGATCTGGATGGGTTTGCCATCAACCTTGCGGGTCGATACGCTTCCGTTGAATATGCGGTCACCGTACTCGATCTCCACATTGTCCTTCATTGTGAGAAGCGTGTTGCGGACGGTTGCCAGGTCATAGTCAAAAGTCGACGGGTTCTTTATGTGTGCGGTCAGGGAAAGCCAGCCGCTCTTTCCGGTTTTGCCGTCAAGATACACGTTGCTGTTCTTGAAATCCAGAATGACCGGTGTACCATAGTCGCTGCCGCTTACGAAAGTAAGGTCAATGTCGGTTATTTCAAGCGGACCGGCCTTGCGCGGACGGTATGAGATGCTGCCGTCATCGGAATTGGAAACTTGGAACAGTCCGTACAGCATGGTTCCGTCCTTCTGGAAACGGACTCCGTTCACGGTCAGTGCCTTATCGGCCTTTGTGGCCTTGCCCACGAGAATGAGCTTGCGGTCACTTGAATTCGAGAAGAAAACCGGATTGCCGGGTTCTATGGAATTCATCTTGAAGTACGATTCAATGGAATAGCCGTTATCCTCAAAGTCAATCTTCTTGAGCTTTGACCTGGAACTGCTGTCCTTGGTCATCATTACGGCATCAAGCTGTTCAAGAACTTTGGCTACATCCTGGTACTGGGTCTGGGCAACTGCATTGACTGTCAATGACAGAAGGCATATAAGACTGAAAAATTTCTTCATAATTGCTGATTTGATGCGCAAATATAGCCCATTCGTTTGAGATTTTGTTTTTTAAGATTACTTTTGAACGTTCGTATGTAATAAGACAAATTATCCTATATGAAAGGCAAACAAATTCTGACTATGGCTTTCGGGGCCATGATCCTTGCCGCCTGTGCAGGTGGGGGCAGTGATGTCAGACTCGTCAAGACCTGCATTTTTCCCGGTGACTATCCGGATCCCAGCATCATGCGCGAGGGCAATGACTTCTACATGACCCATTCATGCTTCACCTACTATCCAGGACTGCTTATCTGGCATTCCACCGATCTGCTGACCTGGGAACCCGTGGCACGTGCGGTGGAGGGGCAGGATTATTCGATCTTCGCTCCGGAACTCTGCAAGGTGAACGGCAAGTACTACATCTACTATCCCACAAGCAACGGACTTAACTTTGTCGTCACAGCCGACAGGATTGAGGGACCATGGAGCGAGCCGATACGGCTTGATGCCAACGGAATAGATCCCGGACATGTCCTGGGCGATGACGGAAAGCATTATCTGTACCTTTCAGACGGCAATGCACCGTTGATATTGGCCCGACTGACCGATGACGGTCTTTCGGTAGTGGGAAAGCCCGAGACATCCTATACCGGATGGCAGTTCCCCGAAGACTGGGTAACCGAGGGCTTCTGGCTTGAGTCACCCAAGCTGTTCAAACGCGGCGACTGGTTCTATCTGGTTACTGCCGAAGGCGGAACAGCCGGTCCCGAGACCAGCCACATGGTTGTGGTGGCCCGCAGCAAGAGCGCTACCGGTCCGTGGGAGAATTCTCCGTACAATCCTATGATCCATACATATTCTGCCGATGAGCGGTGGTGGTCCAAAGGTCACGGAACCATTATTGACGATGCTCAGGGCAACTGGTATGTTGTCTATCACTCATATCGCAACGGTTTCCACACTCTGGGCCGCAGCACCATGATAGAGAGCGTGAAATGGACAAAGGACGGATGGCCTGTGGCTGCACAGGAAGACGGTTCCCTGTGGGAGAACGGTGGCCTGCAGGCCGGTTACTCGTATCTGCGTGATTACGACAACCCGATCATGTGGGCCAAATGGGAACCGGGTGTTGACGGAAAACCCGGATTCGAGGATGTGGCAGGAGGAACGCTCATGACGACCACTGCGATTGACGGGAACTACAGCATCTGCGCCGAATTTGAGATTGGAGGCAACGGGCAGGCAGGTCTCTACCTGTTCTACAACGAGGATGCGTACTTTGGAACCAGAATGGGAATGGACGCTGACGATGCCCTGTCATCGGCCTTGTCAAAGGCATTCATCAAGATTGAAAACCGCGGCAATCTGGCTACAGTGTGGACAAGCCGCAACGGAACCGACTGGTTCCAGCTGGAATCTGACAAGGATGTCTCCAGTTACCATCACAATACCTATAAGGGCTTCTTTGCTCTGAGACCGGCATACTTGACTACCGAGGGGGCCAGACTGGTCAAGTTCACATACACCCCGATTGAATGAATCGACTGAACAATTAACAATTATAGATTATGAGAAAACAAACTATTGCCGTTTTGCTTCTGGCAGCCGGATGTGTGAGTCCGATGCTTGCCCAGCAGGATTTTACCAATGAGAAGATTGTCAACGTACCGCGCGGTGAACAGGCTCCTCCTGCCAATCCCGGTCAGAGGAACTTTGGCGGAATGATCCGTACCCCGCAGCCCGGTCAGGGTGGTCAGGCCGGTCAGGTCCGCCGTCCCCAGGGTGCTCCCGCAGGTCAGGGTGCTCCCGCAGGTCAGGGTGCTCCTGCAGGTCAGGGTGCTCCCGCCATGGGCGGTTTCGGAGGGTTCGGCGGTTTTGGCGGTATGGGCGGCTTCGGCGGTGGCCAGCGTCCCGCACAGCAGACCCGTATACAGAAACTGGAAGACATGTCAATGAGTGATCCTTTCATCTATCCGGATCCCGAAACCAAGACCTACTGGCTGACCAGCACAGGCGGTGCCCTGTACAAGAGCAAGGATCTGCAGAACTGGGAAGGCCCGTACAACGTGATTGACCTCTCAGGAACCTGGATGCAGGGCAATTTCGTTGCAGCTGCCGAAATCCACAAGTTCAACGGCAAGTATTACTATGCAGGAACATGGAACAACCACGGTGTATGCATCGAACAGGTTCCAAGACGTTACAACGTGCCTCTGAACCAGACCATGCTGCTGGTATCGGACAAGGTTGACGGTCCGTACAAGCCGCTGGTTCAGGATTCCACTTTCTGCCTTGGCCCGACTGACTGGGACATCATTGACGGAACTCTTTATGAGGAGAACGATACCGTATATATGGTGTTCGTACACGAATGGACACAGCTCATTGACGGTACAATGGCGTATATGCCTCTGACAAAGGACCTCAAGTACCGCACAGCCAATCCTACAACCATCTTCCGTGCCAGCGAGGCTCCATGGTCAAAGGAAATGAGCTCAATCGGCGAAGCCACCTTCGGCATGAAGATGCCGGGTTGGGTGACCGATGGCCCGCAGCTGTTCCGCACGCAGACAGGCGTTCTTGGCATGCTTTGGTCAAGCTGGGGCGAGAACCGTTACGCTCAGGGCATTGCCTATTCGACAAGCGGCAGCATCAAGGGTCCGTGGGTTCAGGAAGAGAAGGCCTTCAAGGGTGACAACTCAGGTCACGGCATGCTGTTCCGCACTTTCGAGGGCAAGCTGCTCTATTCCGTGCACCACGCTGAAGGCGAAAGCGGCCAGCGCAAGCCACAGATCTGGACCGTTGACGACAGCGGTGACAAACTGGTTCTTGGCGAACGTCTGTACTGATTCTGTCTGACAGTATCAGATATCGTTTGAAATCAGGAATGCAAAAGGCGTCTTTCCATATCGGGAGGACGCTTTTATTTGTTTTTTAAAGAATAACCGGCTCAGTCGAAATATAGTGGGGATTGCTGATATCCGATATCATTATTATTGAATACAGGTTTTGCATGATGGATGGTGGGATGTGCGGACTGCCGCTCCATGGCCTGCTCCTTCGGTCTTTCAGGCTGAAACGCGGAACTCGCGGCTTGGCCGCTCAGACAGCCGCGTTTCTTCACGCCTGAAAGGCCTTGGCGCTCGGCGGCCATTCCACGGAAAGTCCGCACATCCCACCATCCATCATGCAAAAATGCCGCGGACACGAAGTATGGTAATCCGCACTCAAACCGCACTCACGTATAAGACGAGATGGCAATTAATGCCATTTTTGTCATCTCATGTTATGAAACAGAATCTTCTCAACATTGCACCCCATCCAGAATACCTTCTTACGGGGGTATTATATTGTCAGCCATGACATGTATTCCAGTGAGATGACAAGAACCCCATATTTTGTCATCTTGTTTTTGATGAAATGGTTCGCTAGCTGGAAGCACGCGGGCGCACTTTCCGCCGCACAATGAAAAACCCGCCCAGAAGGCCTTCTGACAGGGGTACGCAGGTTCGACCCATTTTCCTCATGTTGCACCTTCCCCATGGCGCCAAATCAGAGATGACAAAAAACCCACATTCTGCCATCTTGACAATACTGATACCTGATTTTGAACGCTGAACGTGAATCCTTCAGCGAATCCTTTACGGCGTGGCCAAGTCTCTGACCGAGCACATCAGTCTCCCAGTGTTCCATGTCATTACTTGTAAATTTTTGATTCAACCTTGATGTTGGTGATGAAATGGAACTCCTGGTCAAAAGCATCAATGATTTGCTTTTCTTGGGACAGTTGTGGATTCATTTCCCGGACGGTATTTCTTATGAATTCTGAAGCTTGAATCAGAGACAGCATTTCAAGTTCGTTGACTATTTCAATGATTTTGCCGTTATTCAGAATACCTATACAGAACAGACTTGTTTCATGCATTCCGCTCAATTCATTGAATTTTTCCACCTTGTCTGGCGTGAGCGGCATAAAGTCCTTGGATGTAAATAACTTTCCTTTCTGCTTGATTATACTGAATGATTGGCCTAACGGACCAAACAGGAAATTTTCAATTGAGTTCATTCTGATTGGTTTTGGGGGTTGTGAAACAATAAGATAGCAATGGCTATTCGTGTGAATAGCCATTACAAGTCATTGAAATCAACCGAATGTTACAATTGAAATGGTTAAGAATGTTTAAATTTCTCCAAGTTTATTAGTCCATAGGGTAGACCACGCCCCATTCCTTGCGGAGCGAATCCATGAGCTTCATTATGTCCAGGGTTTCCTGGTGCGGCATGTAGGGCGATTCCATGAGGCCGCGGTCAATGGCGTCGAACGATGCCAGAACCTGATACTCGTAGCCGGTTATCTGGCCGGCGGGCTTGTCATAGACGGCAATGGATTCATAGTCCTTGAATACGGTGAACTTCTGGGGGCAGTTGATGTTGTCGACTATGATGTAGCCCTCGGTACCGCAAATCTGGCCTATGCGGCCGCACAGGCCCATGGTGCTTGACTGGATGTTGGCCACACGGCCGTCACGGTAGGTCCAGCTTATGGCGTTGTACATGTCCATGCCCGTGGTTCCTTTTACGCACGATGTTGACCGGGCCACAACATCCTTCCCAAAGTACATGCGGGCAAAGTTGATGCTGTAGACTCCAAGGTCCAGCAGGGCGCCGCCGCACAGGTCGGGGCGGAGGATACGCTCCTTGAATTCCATCATGTAGCACAGACTGGCGTTGAGCAGGCGGGGTTGTCCTATGATTCCGCTTTCCATGACCTGACGTATCTGTGCCGACAGCGGCATGTAGCGTGTCCAGATAGCCTCGGTAATGAAGACACCCTTCTTGTGGGCAAGGTTGAGCAGGGCATCGGCCTGACGGGCATTGGCGGTGAAGGCCTTTTCGCACAGGACCGGCTTTCCGGCTTCAATTGCCATGACGGAATTGTCATAGTGGTGCGAATGCGGTGTGGCTACATAGACCAGTTCCACCTCGGGGTCCTCGACCAGTTCGCGGTATGAGCCGTAAGCCTTTTCGAATCCCCATTGTGCGGCAAACTGCTGTGCCTTTTCCAGTGTTCTTGAAGCTACTGCGTATTTCATCTTGGGGTCGATGCCTGTCAGGGTGCGGGCCATCATGTCGGCTATCCAGCCGGTTCCAATTATTCCAACCTTTCCGTTATGCATAGTTGTAAGTATTTGATGTTTATTCCTTTACGTTGAGTTTGCGGATTACGCGGGCAGGGTTGCCAACGGCCAGACTGTCAGCCGGGATGTCATGCACCACTACGGCTCCGGCTCCAATGACCGAACGGTCGCCTATGGTCACACCGGGGCAGATGGTCACGCCTCCGCCTATCCAGCAGCGTTCGCCAATGTGTACCGGTTTGCAGTATTCCCAATGGTCGCGCTCATCGGCATCCAGCGGATGTCCGGCCGTGAAGATGTTCACGCTCGGGGCTATCAGGGTGTGTCGGCCTATATAAACGCCTCCGCCGTCAAGCACCGTGCAGCCGAAATTCACGAATACTCCCTCCTGGGCATGGATCAGACTGCCGTAATCGCAATAGAAGGGCGGTTCGAAATACACGTCCGGGGCGCAGTTGGGCAGCAGTTCGTGCAGAATGTCGCGCATGGATGGCTCGTGGTATTCGGTTATGTTGAGGCGGCGCAGAAGCTTCTTGACTTCATCGCGGTAGGCGTACATTTCAGGGGTGTGGGCATCGTAGGGCAGCCCGGCCATCATCTTGTCCAGTTCCTGCCTCAGGGCGGGGTTCTGTTCCAGTTCTTCCTTGCGGGTCATGACAATGTTCAATATCGGTTATGTGATACGCAAAAATAGGCATTTTCGCTATATTTGCAGCTGAATTATTGGTAAGCTTATGTTTTTACAGTCAATTGCCGTTGATCCTGCGCGGTATTCCGGTGTCAGTGACAGTCTCAAGATTGCCGCAGAGACAATCATGGAAAAGGCCAAGTCAGACCCTGATGTCTTCATGAAGGAACTTGTTGGCAAATTCATCGATTTCGGGCTCAAACTGGTTGCGGCATTAATCATCTATGCCATCGGTGCATGGCTGATACGCCGAATCAGAAATGGTGTGGAACGCCGGTTCGAACGCCGCAATACCGAGAAGACTTTGGCGACGTTTGTGACATCGCTGGTTTCCATAACTCTTACGCTGCTGCTCATTACGCTGACCATTGCCACGCTGGGCATTAACACAACGTCGCTGGCTGCATTGCTGGCTGCTGGCGGAATGGCTGTCGGAATGGCACTGAGCGGTACCGTATCGAACTTTGCCGGAGGAATCATGCTGCTCATTTTCAAGCCGTTCAAGGCTGGTGATTACATACGCGCGCAGGGGCTGGAGGGAACGGTAACAGAACTGTCCATCTTCCACACGAAGATCCGTACGCGTGACAATAGGGTGATTGTAATTCCTAATGGAGTCCTGTCAAACGGCACTATTGAGAACATTTTCCATCATCCCATACGTCGGCTGGACATGAAGGTGACAGTCGAATACGGTACTGATTCCCGGAAATGCATTGATCTGCTGCTCTCTCTGGTAAAGTCCGATGCCCGCGTGCTGGATGCTTCGACTCCTGGTGCAAAGGATCCGTCGGCCTCACTCACTGCCATGAACGACAGCAACGTGGAGTTCACGGTGTGGTACTGGACCAATGCCGATGACTACTGGAGTGTCAAATATGATATTAATAATCTGGCCTATACCGAACTTCCGAAGAACGGCATAAGCTTTGCATTCCCTCACATGGACATTCAGCTTAAGAACGGGTTGAAAGATCTTTTAAAGTGATGATATTCAATAGTCTGACAGAACTTGTCGGTAATACACCGCTGCTGGAGATTGCGCCGGTCCAAGGACAGAAGGCACGCATTGTAGCCAAGCTGGAATGCTTCAATCCGGGAGGCAGTGTAAAGGACCGTACTGCCATGGCCATGATTCTTGATGCCGAGAGTCGCGGCCTTCTGCAGCCTGGCGGTACCATCATTGAGCCGACAAGCGGCAATACCGGAGTGGGGCTGGCATGGATTGGACGCCAGCATGGTTACCGCACTGTCCTGACCATGCCTGACACCATGAGTCTTGAACGCCGCAAACTGCTGGCGGCTTACGGGGCTGAGATTGTTCTCACTCCCGGGGACCAGGGCATGAAGGGTGCAATAGCCAAGGCCGATGAGCTGTGCGCTGAAATTCCCGGAGCGGTCATTCTTGGGCAGTTCACCAACCCGGCCAATCCCAAAGTCCATGAAGAGACTACAGCCCTTGAGATATGGCGTCAGACTGAAGGACAGGTGGATATCTTCGTTGCCGGCACCGGCACCGGAGGAACCGTGAGTGGCACCGGACTGGGACTCAAGCGTTTCAACAGCAGCATAGAAGTGGTGGCCATGGAGCCAGCCGCATCGCCTGTAATCACGAAGGGCGTGAGCGGAGCGCATGGCATACAGGGAATAGGAGCCAATTTCATTCCTGAAACATACAATCCGGAAGCGGTTGACCGGGTGGTGACCGTCACTGACAGCGATGCCTTTGCCGCAACCCGCTTTCTGGCACGCGAACGCGGCCTGCTGGTGGGCATATCGTCAGGTGCCGCATATCATGCAGCCCGCGAACTGGCCTCATTGCCCGAGAACGAGGGCAAAATGATAGTGGTGCTCATGCCCGATACCGGTGAGCGCTATCTCTCGACTGGAATTTTTGACTGAAATACACATATAGTACCTATGAACAAATCGACAAGTACCAGAGAACTGGAACGGATGATGGATCTTGTCAAGTACGTGATCTTTCCCGATTATTCCGATGTGCCCAAGTGGACTGACGGTCCGGCTGCAATCCGCGAGATTCTCCTTGACCAGCTGCCGACGGTGATGGCCGAGACTGCAGCTCCGGCCGTGGCGCAGAGTTTTGTGAATGCCTTACCTGAGATAGGACGTCTGCTGAATACCGATGTCCAGGCCGTTGCCCATAATGATCCGGCCGTGCGTGACTTGGGTGAGGTGGTCCTGTGCTACCCGTTGGTCAAGGTCATGCTGAACTACCGTTCCGCACACTGTCTGCATGAGCTGGGTGTTCCGCGCATTCCGCGCATTCTCACGGAGATGGCTCACAGCGCCACAGGAATTGATATCCATCCGGCGGCCACAATAGGCGAATACTTTGCCATTGACCATGGTACAGGTGTCGTGGTCGGTGCGACAAGCATTATTGGAAATCACGTCATGCTGTATCAGGGCGTGACACTGGGTGCCAAGTCGTTCAGCTACGACGAGCAGGGACATCCCATAGACAAGCCGCGTCATCCAATACTGGAAGACAATGTGACAGTATATTCCAACACATCGATTCTTGGCAGGGTGACCATAGGCCATGACACAATAGTGGGCGGTAACATCTGGCTCACGCACGATGTCCCGCCCTGCTCGATAATCCGTCAGGGACGTGCCGTGGAGATCCGCGACGCGCAGGATTCAGCTGAAATCTGATTATTCGGTCATCATGATGTCCAGGATGACGTCATCGGTGACGCTCATTCCATCGGATCCCAGGGTACCCACATTGTCAATGGTCGATTCAATGTCTGCACCGACTATGCCGTCACCGTACAGCAGACCGCGGTTCTTGCGGGCCGAGTGGTAGGCATCGACAGCCATTGACACACCGGTGGCAATCTTGGTGGCGCACGAACTCTTGGCTCCGTCGCAGATTATGCCCGAGACGGTGGCCAGAGTGGTCTCTACGGCCATCTTCACCTGCTTTACTGAAAGGCGGTCAGCATAGCACAACGCTCCGGCAACACCTGCGCTTGCAGCCATGGCTCCGCAATAGGCCGACAGACGTCCAATAACCTCCTTGATGTGGATGGTTATCATGTGCGACACGAACAGCGAACGTACCAGACGCTCATGGTCGAATCCCTTCATGCGGCAGAACTTGATGATGGGCAGACTGCAGGTCATGCCCTGGTTGCCGCTTCCGCTGGTTGTCATGACCGGCAGCGGACATCCGCTCATGCGGGCGTCGCTTCCGGCTGCGGCGTATCCGGCCAGATTGTTTTTGAGGTCGTTGCCGTATGCCCCTTCGCTGATTCCCTCGTAGATGGTCTTGCCTATGGCTATGCCGTAAGTGCGTGTCAGGCCTTCATCGGCAATGGCCGAGTTATAGCGTATGACCTTTGAGAAAAGCGGCTCAATGAGGTTCAGGTCAATGCTGTCAGCAATGTCGCAGATCTTCTGCGTTGTCAGGAAACTGCGGTCGGTGTGCTCTTCGTTCAGATCGCAGCGCCTGTTCAGTCCGGCATCGGTCTTTGAAAGCAGATTGGCTCCGTTCTTGACCAGCTTGGACACGTTGGTGTGGAAGTCCGATATCTCGACCGTCACGCTGTCGAATCCTGCAAGGGCCTCAATCCTGATGTACAGCTTGGGGCAGTCCTTCTCCAGCTTGACCTTGATGTGGTTCTCCTCAACATATTTGCCGACCAGCGGCATACGGCTGCGGTCGACGTCTGAAATGACCATGAGCTTGCGGCTGCTGTCACCCAGAATGGCACCCATGGCTACGGCATACTCAATGCCGACCTTGTCATCGGTATTGGGAATGTGGACGCTCTTCACGTTCTTTATCATGTTGCCTGAAAGGAACACGGTCATGCTGTCCGGAATCTTGTGGTCAAGAGTGTCGGTTACAAGTGAAGCTGCGTATGCAAGTGCAATGGGTTCGGTACAGCCCTCGGCCGGTACAATCTCTTCGGCGAGGATGTCAAGGGTCTTCTTTATTTCTTCGGTCATTTCAGTTCTGACTTTTTATGGTTCTTTCTGTTCTTTATTATGAGTATAGCAATCACTGCCACTACGATTGCCAGTATGGAGTAGCCAATCTCGTGGCTGTAGCGGGTTACGGTGTCGATGAGCTGGTCCTCAGGAACAGCACGGTGCAGGAAATAGCCCAGCAGGGCCAACACGGTATTCCAGATGCCGGCTCCCAGTGCAGTGAAACCTATGAACCTGCCTAATGGCATGCGGGCCAGACCGGCCGGTATGGATATGAGCTGGCGTATGGCCGGGATCAGACGACCTACAAAAGTTGAAACTGCGCCATGTTCGTTGAAATAGTCTTCGGCCTTGCGGATTTTTGCACTGTCAAGCAGAAGCATGTGTCCAAGACGGCTGTCTGCAAATGCATAGACAATGGGCTTGCCTATCCAAAGTGACAGAAAATAGTTGATTAGAGCACCCATACATGCTCCTATGGTTCCGAAAAGGATAATGAGCGGCACGCTCATAGGGGCTCCGGCCGCTGCGTGATATGCGGCGGGGGGAATGACCACCTCCGATGGAAACGGGATGAACGAACTCTCAATGGTCATGAGAAGCGTGATGGTCCAGTAGTTAAGGTGATCAAGGCACCATTGCAGAAATGTCGATATCATATTCCAATTTTTTCCTTTATCTCCAACAGCATGCTGTCTTCGGGGTTAAGAGCCAGACCGTCAGTAAGATATGAGAGCGTAAGCCGGGTATTGCCCATGTGATAGGCGCAGTGGCACATGTAAGCGAACAGCTCGACAAGCATTTCGGTGGGAATCTCGTCATCCTGCTCGCTGCTCAGACTTTCAAACGACTTCTGGAAATAGGGCAGGGCATGTTCGTATCGGCCTGCTTCGAACAGACAGCGGCCGCAATAATACAGAAGGGTATAGGAATCGGGGTCCTGAGCCAGCAACTGACTGTAGATGTCGAATGCCTGATCCCATTGTTCCAGACTGAATATGCAGCTGGCTTTCATCATCCGGGCTGACTTGTTGTCGGTATCAATGGCCTCGATGTACTCGAAGCATTCTCTTGCCTTGGCGTAATCACCTTTCTCGTAATAGATGCGTCCCATCTGTTCCCAATAGTAGCTGTCGAAAGGAAACTCGTCAAGCAGATGGTCGTATACGGCAATAGCATTGTCAGTCTGACCGGTGTCAAAGTACAGGTCGGCCTGCAGTTCTATGAAGTTGCGCGAATCCGGGTCCAGAATGATGGCTTCGTCAAGCCACTGCTGGCACAGCTCGTATTCGTGGTTGTCCATGAACTTGACTATTATGTCGTTGTACATGCCCGGGTCACTGTCGCTCATGGTTGCAGCCTTCTGGAAGTAAAAGTCTGCTCCTGTGCTGTTTGAACTGGCCAACTCGATGCATCCCTTCAGATACATGAGTTCCTGGTTGTCAGTTTCCGTGATGGACTCCGATATTACCCGCGCCTGGTCCGTCTGGCCGCGCTGCAGCAGATTGCATGACTTGGCAATGAGTATGTCAGGGTCCATGGGGTGCTGGACCAGTCCGAATTCGATGGCGGCATCGGATTTGTCAAGTTCGCCCGAAAGGGTGTAGTATTCGGCAATACTGGCCAGATCCATGCTGTCAAAGTAGGCATTGCCTCCTTCGTTCAGCATGGTTTCGTATGCCTCCAGCAGGTCCTTGAACTCCTGACTGTCATAGTACGATGCCGAATCGTCCTTCATTTACTTGTCCTTGACCTTGCTCCAGGTGTCCTTGAGTGAAACGGTGCGGTTGAATATCAGGTGGTCTGCGGTCGAGTCCTTGTCGGTGCAGAAATAACCTATGCGCTGGAACTGGAAATGATCCAGCGGTTTCGTGTCGGCCAGGAACTGTTCGACGTAGCAGTTCTCGCGGATTTCCAGTGAATCCGGATTCTTCATCTGCTTGAGGGCCTCGATAGGATCCATTCCTTCCTCGCGCAGGCGTGAAAGCTCGTCGCGCGGGTTCTCGACCTTCCATAGACGGTCGTACAGACGGACCTCGGCCTTGATGCAGTGTGCGGCGCTGACCCAATGGATAGTGCCCTTGGCACGGCGGTTGCAGTCCGATTCGCCGGTCTTGGTATTGGGAATGTATTCGCAGTAGACCTCTTCGACATTGCCGTCGGCATCCTTCTTACAGCCGGTGCAGAGAACGATGTATGCGCTCTTGAGACGTACCTCGCGGCCTTCGGTAAGGCGGAAGTATTTGGCGGGAGCGTTCTCCATGTAGTCATCGCGTTCAATCCAGAGTTCGCGGCTGAATGTTATGGTGTGGCTGCCGGCTTCCGGATCTTCGGGGTTGTTGATGGCCTCAAGCTGTTCGGTCTTGCCTTCAGGATAGTTGGTGACAATGAGCTTGACGGGATTGATGACAGCCGATACGCGTGTGGCGCGGCGGTTCAGGTCCTCGCGGATGGCACTTTCCATAAGAGCCATGTCGTTCAGGGCATCGAACTTGGTGTAGCCTATGCGGTCAACGAACATGCGTATTGATTCGGGGGTGTAGCCGCGGCGGCGGTAACCGCAGATGGTCGGCATGCGGGGATCGTCCCAGCCCGATACCATGCCGTTCTGTACCAGAGCCAGCAGGTTACGCTTCGAGAGCAGTGTGTAGTTGAGGTTCAGCTTGTTGAATTCGGTCTGGCGCGGGCGGTTGTCGTCAAGGTCCTGACCCTTCTTGAGCCAGTCAATGAACAGGTCGTAAAGCGGACGGTGGGGAACAAACTCAAGTGTGCACAGTGAATGTGTGACACCCTCGAAGAAGTCGCTCTGACCGTGGGCGAAGTCATACATCGGGTATGCCTTCCACTTTGTGCCGGTGCGGTGGTGCGGGGTCTTGACTATGCGGTAGATGATCGGGTCGCGGAAAAGCATGTTGTTGTGGGCCATGTCAATCTTGGCACGCAGTACCATTGAACCCTCTTCAAGTTCGCCGCTGTTCATCTTGTAGAACAGGTCCAGATTCTCCTGGATGGGACGGTCGCGGTACGGGCTGTTCTGGCCGGGCTGGGTTGGGGTGCCCTTCTGTGCCAGAATGGCCTCCTGCGGCTGCTCGTCAATATATGCCTTGCCCTCCTTGATGAGTTCGACGGCAAAGTCCCAGAGCTGCTGGAAGTAGTCCGATGCATAGAACTCGTTCGCCCACTGGAAGCCAAGCCACTGGATGTCCTCCTTGATGGCGTCAACGTACTCGGTGTCCTCCTTTGTGGGGTTGGTGTCGTCAAAACGCAGGTTGCAGATGCCTCCGTGCTTGGCTGCCATGCCGAAATCCATGCAGATGGCCTTGGCGTGGCCTATGTGCAGGTATCCGTTCGGTTCTGGCGGGAAGCGGGTCTGTACGCGACCTCCGTTCTTGCCTTCGGCCAGATCCTTTTCAACCATCTCCTCAATGAAGTTGAGACTCTTCTTCTCTGTGCTTTCTGTTGCAGTGTTCTCTGCCATATGTATACCTATTTTAGTTATTTCTGTTTTGAAGTTGCAAAGTTATGCTTTTTGGAACGTAATAATGGCGGCTGTTCACTATTTTTGCAATGCAATTGCCAGAAAAAAGTATCTGAAAATGGACGAATCACTCAAACGCGAACTTATGGCGGCTGCCCTGCGTAACGAAACGGCTGCTTTTATTGATACGGACCCTGTCAGATTCCCTCATCGTTACACTGACCGCCGGGATATCGAGGTGTCGGGCTTCATATCGGCCTGGATGGCATACGGAAGCCGTAGGGTGTTTCTGGGAGTATTGGAAAAACTTCATACATTAATGGATGCTGCTGGCGGTCCGTACCGCTTCATCGTTTCGCATGCATGGGAGAATCTTGAATCGGATCCCAATGCATGTCTGTACCGTTTCTACAAATGGTCCGATTACTGGATGCTGTGCAGCAGAATGGCATCGGCCTATGAGACTATGGACAGCATGGAGGAATTCTTTGCAGGGAAGAATACCCTTGCCGAAGGGGTACGCTCGCTGTGCCTTTTCTTTGAAGGTGTTGAGGGCATTCCGGTTCCGGACAGTCCGTCGGCCAATAAAAGATTTTACATGTTCCTGCGTTGGATGGTGCGTGAGGACAGTCCTGTGGATTTCGGAATATGGACATCGGTTACCCCGTCGGCTCTGGTCATTCCGCTTGATACGCATGTCTATCAGATTGCGACCCGCCTCGGCCTGACCGCACGCAGAAACGCCGACCTGAAGACCGCTGTTGAAATAACCCGCGCCATGGCACAGATATGGCCCGATGATCCCGCCCGCGGCGACTTTGCCCTGTATGGTACTGAAGTTTCCTGAATTTCACTACCTTTGCTTCTGTCAGTCATGAATTGGATGTGTTTCTGAAATGGATGGAAAAGTGAATGCCGGCCTTGAAAAAGGACTCTCTGTGCTGGTCCCGGTCTATGACTGGGACAGTTCTGCCTTGCTCTCCGGACTGTATGAGCAGGGAATGCGTCTGCTTGAGAAGCGCTCCAGGGACAGTCAGGCCAATTTCGGATTTGAACTGATTGTTGCCGATGACTGTTCCAGCCGGGCCATTCTTCGTGACAAGGTCGCAGCTTCGGTTCAAGGGCTGTCCTGCTGCCGGTATTTCGCTTTGGAGCATAACATTGGAAGGGCTGCGGTACGCAACTTCATGGCCGACAAGGCAAGGTTCGACAAACTGCTTTTCATTGACTGTGATGCTGAACTGTGCAGTTGTTCCTTTCTGGAAGAATACCTGAATGCGGCGGGGTCAGCATCGGACTCCGGCGAGGGTAGGGTCCAGGTGGTATGTGGCGGATTGAAACACCCCGATACACTTCCGGCCAAAGGAATGGAACTGCGCTATAGATATGAGAAGAATGCTGACAGAAAACGTTCAGCGGCCTATCGCTGTATTGAACCCTATGACCGGTTTACACCATTCTCGTTCCTGATTGATTCGACTTGCTTCAACGCTATACGCTTTGATGAATCATTTTCCAGATACGGCTATGAGGATGTCCTGTTCGGAATGGAACTCAAACGCAGGAATGTGCCCATCCTGCATATTGACAATCCGTTGGTGCATGTAGGGCTGGAAGACAGCCGGACATATCTTGCAAAGACCGATACCGCTGTCTGGAATCTTTATGAGAATATGGACAGGATAGGAGAGGGCTCGAGCCTTCTGTCATGCTACCGCCGTCTGGAACGTCTCCACCTGACAGGACTTATTCTGGCTATTGGAAAATGTTTTGACAAGAGCATTACGGCGAACCTTACAGGCCGCCATCCAAGTCTGAAGCTGTTCTCGTTCTACAAACTTTACCGTCTGGCCGCTTTCTGCAAATGTACTTCTGCTGATTGACGGATTATTCAGGACGGGATTTGAGCGCGTCCATGCGTTCCTTGATCTTGAGTTCCTGCTGATTGTTCTGGGCTGTCCAGAACGTTGTGCCTGCCAGTGCATCGGGCAGATACTGCTGTTTCACGTAATGGTCCTGATAGTCGTGGGCGTACTTGTATTCGGTTCCGTAACCAAGTTCCTGCATGAGTTGGGTAGGGGCGTTCCTCAGATGGAGCGGTACAGGCAGATTGCCTGTCTGTCCCACATTCTCAAGAGCAGCGTTTATACCCATGTAGGCCGAGTTGCTCTTAGGACTGGTAGCCAGATAGACTGTGGCTTCGGCCAGGGGAATGCGGCCTTCGGGCCATCCTATCTTCATTACGGCATCAAACGCGGCGTTGGCCAGAAGCAGTGCATTTGGATTGGCCAGTCCGACATCCTCGCTTGCAGAGATAATCAGGCGTCGGGCAATGAAAGCCGGGTCTTCGCCTGCCTGAACCATACGGGCCAGCCAGTACAGGGCGGCATCGGGGTCACTTCCGCGAATGGATTTTATGAAGGCCGATATTATGTCGTAGTGCATCTCGCCGTCCTTGTCGTAGGCCAGCGGGTTTTGCTGCAGGCATTCGGTGACCAGCTTGTCGGTTATGATGGCATCGCCGTCACCGCATGACTCTACAACCAGCTCCAGAATATTCAGCAGCTTGCGTGCGTCACCGCCCGAGAAGCGCATCATGGCGGTAGTCTCGCGCAGTTCTATATGACGTTCACGCAACAGGACATCGGTCTTTACGGCACGGTCCAGCAGTTTCAGCAGGTCGTCCTTTTCAAGTGAGTTCAGTACATAGACCTGCATTCGTGACAGAAGCGGGCGTATGACCTCGAACGACGGGTTTTCAGTTGTCGCGCCAATCAGCGTTATGTCTCCGCGCTCCACGGCGCCGAGAAGCGAGTCCTGCTGGGCCTTGTTGAAACGGTGAATCTCATCGATGAACAGGATGGGACTGCCTTTGGTGCGGAACAACGGGTTCATGCGCGAACGTTCAATGACGTCGCGGACATCCTTGACACCGGCTGTTACAGCGCTCAGCGTACTGAACGGGAGTTCCAGACGATTGGCCACGATCTGTGCCAGAGTGGTCTTGCCTGTTCCTGGAGGTCCCCAGAGGATGAACGACGATATGCGTCCGGAATCGATCATGCGCCGCAGGACGGCCCCCGGTCCCACCAGATGCTGCTGTCCCACGTAATCGTCCAGGGACTTAGGTCTCATTCTTTCGGCTAACGGCTGCATATGCGCTCTCTCCTTAATGTTTATTACATCCGCAAAAGTAGCGTTTTCTGCTGTTTTTTGAATAGTTTTGCAAATCCTTTTTCGCGCTTCCGGCTTTAGAATAATGAGATTCAACACCATATTGTTCGATTTGGATGGAACCCTGACAGATCCGTCGCTGGGTATAACCAATTCCATTATGCACGCGCTTTCCAAACGTGGCATAACCGTGACTGACAGGTCGGACCTGTACCGATTCATAGGTCCTCCGCTTCTTGAATCGTTTGAAAAGTTCTGTGGCTTTTCAGCTGCTGAATCCAAAGTGGCTCTGGAGGATTATCGCGAATACTTTTCGACACGCGGACTCTATGAGAACACGCTTCTGGACGGCTGTGAGGATACCCTCAGGATTCTGAAGGAGGCCGGCTGCCGCATAGTTCTGTGTACCTCCAAGCCAGAGCCGTACGCCCGCCGCATAATTGAACATTTCGGTCTGCTGCAGTATTTTGACGGCGTATTCGGCGCTTCAATGGACGAAAAGCTGAGCCGCAAGGATGAGATTATGACCATCGCACTGAAATCCCTGCCTGAGGGCTGCACTCCGGTAATGGTCGGCGACCGCCACCATGACATAGAGGGAGCCAACACCAACGGTATTCCCTCAATAGGCGTTCTCTGCGGTTTTGGAAGTGAAGATGAACTTCATGCAGCGGGCGCTACCTATATTGTAAGTACACTCCCGGATATGGTTCCCATTATTGTATGATATTCACTTTTTAAAAGTTATGAATTTCCTTGAAGAGAGAATTGTAAAGGAGGGTAGTCTGAAAGCGGGAAACATACTTAAGGTTGACTGCTTCCTGAATCATCTTGTTGATGCAGACTTTTCCATAAGGATAGTTCAGGAGATTCTTAGCCGCTACAGCGGGGTGTCATTTACCAAAGTACTGACCATAGAGGCCAGTGGAATAGCTCTGGCATGTCTGGCTGCCATGCAGCTCCATGTTCCCATGCTGTTTGCCAAGAAATCGGCAAGCCTGAACGTTGACGGCGATGTCTGTTCGTCCAGGTGCTATTCATACACGCACAAGACTGAAAATGCCGTGTTCGTATCGGCCAAGTATATTCAGCCTCATGACAAGGTGCTGGTCATTGATGACTTTCTGGCAAACGGAGAGGCGCTCCGGGCTCTGACGGATATTGTCAGACAGGCTGGAGCTCAGGTTGCAGGCTGCGGAATAGCCATAGAAAAGGGCTTCCAGGGTGGAGGAGACATGCTGCGTTCCAGAGGATACCGTGTGGAATCGGTTGCAATAATAGATGAGATGGATGCTGACAGGCACATGATACGTTTCAGAGGTGACAACAATACTTATTCAATTGGAAACAGACAAAAATGAAGATAGGTAGTATGAACGAGTCTGAGAATAATCTGTATAGTCTGGACGGAACAGTCAGCATTGGAAGAGCCATTCCGTTCGGCCTGCAGCATGTGCTGGCCATGTTCGTTTCAAATGTAACTCCCATCATTATCCTTGCCGGTATTGCAGGTCTTGACAATGCCCTCACTGCCAGTCTGGTGCAGAATGCCATGATTGTAGCCGGAATAGGTACTTTCATCCAGCTCTATCCGGTCTGGAAGATTGGTTCACGCCTGCCGGTGGTCATGGGCATCAGCTTCACATTCCTGTCGCTTTCGATTGTCATTGCCACCACTCAGGGCATGGGAGTCCTTATGGGAGCAGTCATAATTGGAGGTATTATTGAAGGGCTTCTGGGCCTGTTCGCAAAGTACTGGATAAAGTACATTACCCCTATTGTTGCTGCAACAGTGGTGACCGGCATAGGTTTCTCGCTTCTTGTAATTGGGGCAAACTCCTTTGCCGGCGGTCAGGGTGCCCGGGATTTCGGCTCGGCACGGAACTGGACAGTGGGTACGGTGACTCTGATTTCCTGTCTTGTCTTCTCAGCCTGGGGCAAGGGCTATCTCAAATCACTTTCGGTACTGGGCGGTCTCATTGTGGGCTATGTGGCTGCTGCATTTATGGGTATGGTTGACCTTTCATTTGAGGGCGTCGGCATCGTGGCACTGCCAAAGATTCTGCCATTCAAACCGGAATTCGATCTTGGCGCAATTCTGTCCATCATATGTATTTTCCTGGTATCCGCAACAGAGACAATAGGTGACACCACAGCTCTCACCTCATCGGCCATGAACCGTGACATTACACAAAGGGAACTGTCCGGTACTATTGCGTGTGACGGTTTTGTCAGTTCCGTAGCGGGCATGTTCGGCTGTACTCCAATCACATCGTTCAGTCAGAACATAGGACTGGCCGTGGTTACACGTGTGGTAAACCGTTTTGCAGTAGCGACAGGTGCTGTCCTTATGATTCTGGCCGGTCTCTTCCCTGCTGTCGGCGTGCTGCTGACAAGTATTCCTCAGGCTGTTCTTGGCGGCTGTACAATTATGATTCTGGGCTCGATTCTGGTTGCCGGTTTCAACATGATTACCAAGTGCAGTCTGACCAGACACAATATGATGGTGGTCTCCACTTCTCTGACCATCGGTCTGGGATTCACTCAGGTACCGGCCATCTTCGACATATTCCCGCAGATAATAAAAACCGTTTTCGCTGAAAACTGCGTTGCAATAATCTTTATTCTGGCGCTTGTACTCGATCACGTCCTCCCTGCTGATAAGGGGGAATAACCCTGCCGTTTCCGGTACAGGTCTTACCTGACGGCGGCAGAGGAGACCGATACAAGACGGTCATAGCGTTCGCCGGGACGGCGCTGGTACAGCAGAACCAGATAAGAGTTGGCGGTCTCGTACCAGTCGCCTTCAATGCGGCCGGTCTCGCCCTTTGCCGCTGTTTCAGGAACCCACAGGTACTGGTAGTCGTAGGCACCCGTCTTGAGCGGGACGCTCAGGGTATAACTGTGTCCCTCTGCATCGTACTCCATGCGGTAGCGGGGTGACAGGGCGGCGGCATCGTACTGGAAGAATAGGTAGGGGGCTCCACCGTCAAGTTCGGGGCTGTCAAGCGTGAAGTGGACAATCACATAGTCCGATTCGGTGTCGAAGTCGCTGACTCCGGTTGCGGTGCTGCGTACGTAGAACAGGCCCCGGTGGTCATCGTCATGACTGAAACTGCGGCGTATCATATCCCGTGTCAGGTAGGCGTGATAGTGCGGATTGTTGAAGGCAATCCTTTCAACTCCGCGCATGTTGGTGTACACATCGGTAATCTCAAAGCGGCGGAAACCGTTACCGGCAGGGAAAATGAGCGGTTCGCAATGCTGCCAGAAGACGCTGCTGCCCGTAACGAAATCGGGTGAGACAGCACTTGCCGCATTGTCGAACCTGAGGTTCTGCATCACCGTGAGTTTGAGCTCCTCTTTGGGGTTATGGCACTGGAGACGTTCCAGGTCGGCCGATGTCACCACCTGCTGGTGCTTCCCACGGGTGTCAATGTCGGTGATGCTGGAAGCCGATGCCTTGAGCTCGGTCAGAGGCTCCACCACGCAGAAACGGAATTGTGCCACCGGGATTTCGTCATCCAGGACTGACAGCATGTAGTTGCCAGACAGTTTCGGCCGGTTCATCCCGTTGGGGAAGGAGAGGCTGTAATGGGTATATTCAAATGTAGTGTTCTGCGATATCTCCCAACTGTCAATGTACTCGTTGTCAAAACCGTCCATATATTCCGAGTAGAGCAGGTCTGTCTGATTCCAGCAGGCATCGCAGTGGACTATGTGGTAAGTGTAGCGGTGCATGTCGTGTGACATTCCGTCAAAGGAGAATTCCAGCGAGCCGTCCCCGTCCAGTTCAATGACGGGTGGCAGGGTCCAGTCATCGCAGGCGATTATGCGCGGGGTCATGATATGGTCCGACAGGCTGACGGCCCATGAACCGGCCCTGGTGCCATCGGCTTCAGCCGGTCCGGCGGCATCGGCCTTTGGGAAAAGTGCTATGGAGAGCAGGATTGCAGTCAAAAGTGTCCGTTTCATGCGGCAATTATACGTTTTATATTTTGAAATGAGTAAATTTGCGGACCGAAAATGTAAATAATACAAAATAAGGATATGGCAAAAGAACTCAAAGACCTGACTAAGAGAAGTGAAAACTATTCACAGTGGTACAATGAACTGGTTGTAAAGGCCGATCTGGCCGAGCAGGCACCTGTGCGCGGATGTATGGTAATCAAGCCTTACGGATACGCCATCTGGGAGAAGATACAGCGCACTCTGGACGACAAATTCAAGGAGACCGGCCATGTCAACGCATATTTCCCACTGCTTATCCCCAAGTCATATCTCAGCCGCGAAGCCGAACACGTCGAGGGCTTTGCCAAGGAATGTGCCGTGGTCACACACTACCGCCTCAAGAATGCCGAAGACGGAAGCGGAGTGATAGTCGATCCCGCAGCCAAGCTGGAAGAGGAGCTCATTGTCCGTCCTACATCGGAAACCATCATCTGGGCTACATACAAGAACTGGATCAAGTCATACCGTGACCTGCCTATCCTGTGCAACCAGTGGGCCAACGTGATGCGCTGGGAAATGCGTCCGCGTCTGTTCCTGCGCACAGCCGAATTCCTGTGGCAGGAGGGTCATACCGCACACGCCACCCGTGAGGAGGCCGAGCAGGAGGCACGCCGCATGCAGACCGTATACCGCGATTTCGTGGAAGGTTACATGGCAGTTCCGGTTGTCCGTGGCGTCAAGTCCGAGACCGAGCGTTTTGCGGGTGCTCTTGACACATATACCATCGAATCCATGACTCAGGACGGCAAGGCCCTGCAGTGCGGAACATCGCACTTCCTCGGCCAGAATTTTGCAAAGGCATTCGATGTCCAGTTCGTTGACAAGGACAACAAGCTTGACTACGTGTGGGCTACCAGCTGGGGCGTCTCAACCCGTCTCATGGGCGCCCTGATCATGGCCCATTCCGATGACAACGGTCTGGTCCTGCCGCCGAAACTCGCTCCTATCCAGGTAGTTATAGTTCCTATATACAAGACCGCCGAAGACCTTGAAAAGATCAGTGCAAAGGTCAACGTGCTTGTCGATGCATTGCGCGCCAAGGGCATCAGCGTGAAGTACGATGACGCCGACAACAAGCGTCCGGGCTTCAAGTTCGCCGATTATGAGGTCAAGGGCGTTCCCGTGCGTCTGGCTCTGGGTATGCGTGACCTTGAGGCCGGTACAGTGGAACTGATGCGCCGTGACACCCTTGAGAAGGAGACCGTTCAGTTTGAAGGTCTTGAGAATACCATTCCCGCTCTGCTTGACGACATCCAGAAGGCCATTTTCGAGAAGGCAAAGGCATGGCGCGACTCACGCATGGTCAAGGTTGACAGCTATGACGATTTCAAGGCTCAGATTGAAGCCGGAAACTTTGTCCTGGCACACTGGGACGGCACTCCTGAAACTGAAGCCAAGATCAAGGAAGAGACCAAGGCAACCATCCGCTGCATTCCGATGGACTTCGATACCACCGAAGAAGGCAAGTGCGTCTACACCGGCCAGCCGTCACACCGCCGCGTGCTGTTTGCCCGCTCTTATTGATCCCTGTCCGTATGATTAGGAAAAACATTCTCTGCGCTTTGGCTGTATCGCTGACACTGGCAGCCAACGCTCAGGTCAGTCAGCTTGACATCAATCTGAAGAAGGTGGGCGCTCCATTACAGCCTACCATGTACGGAATATTCTTTGAGGATATCAATTTCGCCGCTGACGGCGGTCTTTATGCCGAACTGGTCAAGAACCGTTCGTTCGAGTTCCCTCAGGACCATCTGCAGGGCTGGAAGGCATTCGGCAAGGTGGAAGTGCGTGAAGACGGCCCGTTCGAGCGCAATCCGCATTATGTACGTCTTTCCGAACCCGGACATCCTCACAAATGGACCGGACTGGATAACGAGGGATTCTTCGGCATCGGACTGAAACAGGGTGAGAAATACCGTTTCTCAGTCTGGGCGCGAGTTCCTGACGGTGGAAGAGAGACACTTCGCATTGAGCTCATAGATCCTGCTTCAATGGGCGAGAACCAGTTCTATACACAGAACCGCGTTGTTGTTGAATCCAAAGAGTGGAAGAAGTATCAGGTAGTCATTACTGCACCGAAGACAGATCCCAAGGCCATTCTGCGTATTTTCCTGGAAAGCAGGAATGGTGCCGTTGACCTTGAGCATGTTTCGCTTTTTCCTGTAGATACATGGATGGGCCATGAAAACGGTATGCGTAAGGACCTGGCCCAGGCCTTGTATGATCTGCATCCGGGAGTGTTCCGCTTCCCAGGAGGATGTATTGTTGAAGGAACTGATCTTGAAACCAGATACAACTGGAAAAACAGCGTTGGCCCGGTTGAGAACCGTCCGCTCAACGAGAACCGCTGGGAATATACCTTCCCGCACAGATTCTATCCGGACTATTACCAGAGCTATGGACTTGGCTTCTTCGAGTTCTTCCAGCTTTCAGAGGAAATAGGTGCTGAACCGCTTCCAATCCTGAGCTGCGGTCTTGCCTGTCAGTTCCAGAACGAGAATGCCGATGCCCACGTTCCTGTTGAAGAGCTTCAGCCGTACATTCAGGATGCCCTTGACCTCATTGAGTTCGCTAACGGTCCTGCGGATTCCCAGTGGGGCAAGCTGCGTGCCGAGATGGGTCATCCGGAACCGTTCAATATGAAGTACATAGGTATTGGCAATGAACAGTGGGATGCTCTCTATCTGGAACATCTTGAGCCGTTCATTGATGCCATCAGGGCAAAATATCCGGAAATAAACATTGTCGGTTCGTCAGGTCCGAATTCCGAAGGTGACCAGTTCGATTATCTCTGGCCGGAAATGACAAGACTTGGTGCAGACCTTGTTGACGAACACTTCTATCGTCCGTACAACTGGTTCCTCGCCCAGGGTGCCCGCTATGACAATTACAGTCGCAAGGGTCCAAAGGTCTTTGCCGGCGAATATGCCTGCCATGCTACCGGAAAGAAATGGAATCACTTCTATGCATCACTCCTTGAAGCTGCATTCATGACCGGTCTGGAACGCAATGCCGATGTTGTCCATATGGCCACCTACGCCCCTCTGTTTGCACATGTGGAGGGCTGGCAGTGGCGTCCCGACCTTATCTGGTATGACAATCTCAGGTCCATGCGTACGGTCAGCTGGCATGTTCAGCAGCTCTACGGCCAGTACAAGGGCCGGAACGTGCTGCCGTTGACAATGAATGGAGCCAATGTGACCGGAGCAGATGGACAGAACGGACTTTTCGCCAGTGCCGTACAGGATGGTGACAAGATATATGTCAAGGTGGTCAATACCACAGACAAGGCGCAGGATCTGGTTCTCAATTTCACCGGACTGAAAAGGAAAGAGGCTGTCAAGGGCATTGAGAGTATCAGACTGACAACGGACAAACTCTATGAGGACAATACGCTTGACGAACCTCAGAACATTGTACCTGTGAAGGCCGGATTTGCTCCTGAAAGCATGGAAGCCACTGCAAAAGGTACTGCAATGTCCACAACCATTGAGCCTTACTGCTTTACCATTTACGTGATTCAGAGATAACGCCGCAACGCGGAATGCTGGTTAGAAATCCCTTTCGAAGACCAGACCTATGCCCTGAGTGGTAAGGGTGGTTTTTGAGAAGTACTTGTCGTTGCTCTTGTTGTAACCCTTCAGGCTGATGCCGTAGCGCGGGAACAGCAGATAACGGGCCTCAACGTCACCAATGAAGCTGGAGGTGTTGTTGATGGTGTTCTCGCGGTATCCGAAATTGCCGTTCACCAGCAACCGGTTGTCAAGCAGGTGGGCTTCCAGAATGCCTTCCAGTTCTCTGTTGTTCAGGTTGGTGGCATCGTTTGACAGGTAACTGCTGGCGCTCAGGTTGCTTGACAGGGATATGTTCTCGGAACCCAGAATTGAAGACAGGACATTGTTGACCTGGCCACTCACTGCCGAATTCAGGATTGATTCCATGGTTGACGGTGACATGTTGTTTGACAGACCGTTGCCGAAGTCGTATGAATAGAAGCGTCCTATGGCCAGAAGGTACATGAACTGGATGTTGCGCTGTTCGTCTGTGGCTGTCGCGCTGGCCAGAATGTCCTTTTCCTGTGATGTTCCACTGGGCATGTCAACGTCGAATGACAGTTTCGGTTCACCGGCTGTTCCTGTCACATCCATGAGACAGCGTACCCTTACGTTGCCGTTGGTTGACGAGCTTGGATCAAGATCGTATATTGATACGGAATTGACGTTGTGATAAGTCATGAGGTGGAGCTCGGTATCCATTGGTGAACCGTTGAACCTGACATAGCTGCCTTCGCCCAGCATGAAATCCTTGCGTATCAGATCTTCAAGTGACAGGGAACACTGGCCGTAACTCAAGTTGTAGAGACCGTTCAGTACAAGCCCGTCAATCGAACCGTATTTGACCTGAATGTTGCCCTGGCCGCGCATCAGACCGGTAAGAGAACCCAGCGACAGGTCCATTACGGCCGAATTGTCACATTGTATGTTAAGGTCAAGATTCAGACCTGTCTTCTTTGCGGGGGTGGCGGGGGCAAGTGAAATGGTTCCTGTATTCTCGAATTCCGATGCAAGGGCGGCGCGATCCACAATGGTCAGGAAGCCGTAGACTTCAGTGTCGCTGTCGGTGGGCTTGAAGCCGAACCTTGTGCCGTTTGCGGTACGGGCATCGACCTTCAGGTCAATCCCGTTCGTCTCGTCGAAGCGCATGCGGACGTCACCCTCGGCATATACCGTTGCGAAAATGCTGCTCTTCTCGGATTCCGGCATGTTGAGAACCAGCATGTCTGTCACGCTTGCATTCAGATCGACATTCCAGTTGTGGAAATGGTTGTGGGTGAGCGTGCAGTCCATGAGTCCGTCATGCCCATTGGCATCAAATAAGTTGATGTTGCTGAACAGTATCTCTCCTGGTTTGAACTGCATCGCGTCATGCCTGATTATGAACCTTGCTCCAATGCTTTCAATATCGAGATGCGCGTCTTCCAGAACAGTGTTGCCGTCAAGGTCCAGTTCGCTTAATGGACCGAACATGCGAATCTCTCCGGTCGTTCTGCCACCTATGTCCGAGAATATCGAACTGGTCCATTTGCTGAGGAACCCGATGTCGGTGTGGTTCGCATTGATGGTCATGTCAAGGTATGAGTCATTGGGCCTGAAGAATCCGCTGATTCCTGTGGCGGTTCCGTTGATGCTGTCCTTTGCCATACCTGAAATGTCAATCAGTGAAAGAGCTCTGTTCCAACTTAACTCGGCATCCATATCTCCGAACAGCGAACCTCCAAACATCAGACTGTCAATGGCCAGATTGCCGCCGAATGCCGGTTTGTCCAGAATACCGGCCAGTTGCAGCTCTCCTGAGGCGGTACCCTTCAGATCCGGCTCATTCTTGGAGAACAGGGACATGGTCTCGTAAATGTCCATGTGATCGAAGTTCAGTTCAAGTATTCTGGTGGAATCGGCCGAAATCGTGCCGTTGGCGGCCAGCTGCTGGGATTCTCCCTTAAGCAGCAGCCTGCTGATATCAATGTTGCCATCGGCAGCCTGAAGACTGTCGAGCGAAAGGCTCCAGACGTTTCCTTTATAGGTTAGGGTGGTTGGCTGCATGACAAGTCCTACTCCTATCTTATTATCATTATCCTCGAATAAATGTATATCCGTGTGGGTAGGAATGCTGCTATGCGTCTTGGAATCCTTCAGATTCAGATCGGCCTTTATTACGTCAGGCTTATCTGCGCTGGCCACCAGCCGTGAATTCAGACGGGCGTCCAATTCCTGAGAAGTGAAATGTCCGGCTATGTTGGTCCGCAGACTGTCACCCAGGATATTCATGCTGATGCGTGCGTCGGAAATCAGGTTCTGTCCAATTGTCGCTCCCGGTACGGAAATGCCGGCCGACATGGAACCGGACCTGTCGCAGAGGTCAACGTCAATTATTGCATCACCATCCAGAGACATTGGCCGATTTAACAGGACATCCATGAAATCCAGATTTGATACGGTTGCCTTCAGGACCAGACTGTTGTCTTGTTTTTTTGTGTTTTCAGACTTGCTGCCCAAAACATGATCCATAATCGGAAGCATTGGCTCTACAAGTTCGGTCACTGACTTGAACAGTGTTGAAAGTCTGTAGTCTCCAAGCATTGAGGCATTAAGGAAATCGGACCTTACTGTAATTGCACGGGAGTCGTTCGGACCGTTTCCTGAGATACTGGCTTCCAGATCGCCTGCTTCCCATGACCTGCCATCAGGACGTCTGAAAGAAAGATTTTCAATATTCAGACGGCCATCCAGATTATCAATGCCGTTGCCCTTGGCATTGGCTTCAAATATACCTGAAACAGTGAGACTGTCCAGTTTCCCCTTACTGAATTCCCAAAGGTTCACGTCGCTGGCGTTGATCTTGGCCCAATAGGAATCCTTTCCTTTTCCGCCGGTTCCCGCTGTTGCTGAAATGGCCCCGTTCTTGTCGGAATAATTTACAGCTGCTGAAATGTTGTTTCCGGCAAAGTCGATTGTCGCTCCAATGCCGTTGTAGACATATCCCCCTATGCTTGCTCTGCCGGATTTCATTGTGGCTGTGCCTGACAGGCCTGTGCTGTCATTCTTGAACTCGGCATCAGCCAGAAGACTGCATGTTCCCAGATTGTCCGTACCGAGTATTCTGTCGAGACGGGCGTTCTCAGCTTCTGCATGTGCTGTGTACAGACCGTCCTTTCCGTGCGCCTGGGCACTCAGGTTGCCAAGTTCGGATTTCAGCTCAAGACTTGCTTCCAAATCGGAACCCTTCATGTTTGCTTGTGCTGTCAGAGAGCTGCCGTCAAGACTGTCCAGACCTTCTGGAAGTCGCAGGCCTAATCCCGAGAACGTCCTGTCGAACCAATCGTTGAAACCATTGCCCACATCTGCAGTCAGTTCTGCACGTGCTTTGGAGATCCTGTTCAGACTGTCCAGTCCGATGTCTGCATTTCCTCTTGCCTTGACTGTGTTCCCGCTGTTCAGCACCAGGTTGTCAATACTTATCAGACCGCTGTTTCCCGATGCTGTGAAACTGGCCGAGGCGGAACCCATATCGGATGCCCATGGGAAAAGCGGTGCAAAATCTTTTCCCGTAAGAGTGGTCTTGATTTCTGCATTGAAGTCGGGAATGCCATTCCCCAGTTCCCTGATCCCGCTTCCGGCCAGGATTGTCGGGATCTCAAGACTGCTTGATGGCATCTTGAATTCAAGTCCCGATGCCTTGATCGAATGTGCTCCTGCAGAAAGGGAACCTTCTGCGGAGACGAGTTCCAGACCGGACTGTTCTTTGGCGCTCAGGTTCCGGACAATCAGGGATAATGTATCGGAGTTGAGAACCTTCAGCGCCAGTCCGGTGCTCAGTTCCGTGACTGCCAGATGATTGCTGTTGAAGATGCCTGGAGTCTGAGGCAGGTCAAGAACGTCATATCGCAGGGAAGCGTTCTTCACGATAATGGAGTTGGCCTGAACATCCAGTTGTGACGGGCTGTCGGACTTTTTCTTTCCGTTGAACAGGAATGCAAAATTGGAGGTCCCGCCTATACTGTCCGTATAAAGTCTGATGTCAGGGCGGATAAGCTGAACGGAACTGATTACCAGCTTCTTCTTGAGAAGTTTGACGGGCTTGAAATGAATGGTTGCCTGACCGGCATGCAGAAGTGTGTCGTTCTGCATGTCAAATAGTGTGAATTCTTCAATTTCAATGCCGAATGGGTATACAAATCGGACACTCCCGGCGCTGACATCGGTTCCCGTGGCCTTCTGTGCAACGTTGGAGACGAGTTCAGCAGCCTTACGCTGAACACTCCGGCTGTTGGCCAGAAAACAGCACAGAACCAGCAGCAGTACCAGAACCAGTGCAATGATATGTAGAACTTTGCCGAATTTCACAATCTGCAAAAATAACTCTTGTTTGCGAAATGTTGTGTCTGACAGCCCGAAAAATGAATATCCGGTATATCATTATCCACTTGTTGAAAACATAGTACCTGCATGTAGTGCGCGTATGCTATTATTTTATTAACTTCGCGCCCGTTTTAATGAGTATTCATATTAACATTCAACAAATATCCAACAAACAACAAAATGGCAGAAATCATTCGTTTACGAAAAGGTCTGGACATCAGGTTGCTGGGCACTCCTGCAAAGGAAATCACCCAGGTGGAGACAGCGGGGCAGTATGCACTTTGTCCCGATGACTTTACCGGCGTGACTCCCAAGCCGGTGGTGAAGGAGCAGCAGACAGTCAAGGCCGGCGAAGCCCTGTTCGTTGACAAGAACCACCCTGAGGTGAAATTCGTTTCACCGGTCAGCGGTGAGGTCGTTGCCGTGAACCGTGGCGCACGCCGCAAGGTGCTGAGCATTGTGGTCAAGCCCGATGCCGAGCAGGCGTATGTTCAGTTCGGAACCAAGAGCGTCCAGTCGCTCTCTGGCGAAGAGGTTAAGAAATCACTCATGGAAGCCGGCCTGTTCGGTTTCCTGCGTCAGCGTCCCTATGACGTGATTGCAAATCCCGAGGACAAGCCGCGCGGTATCTTCGTATCGGCTTTTGATTCAAAACCTCTTGCCCCTGATTTTGAATTCGTCCTTCAGGGCAGTGAACTTGACTTCCAGACAGGTCTGAGCGCTCTGGCAAAGATCGCTCCCACAACTCTGGGAATCAGCGCAGACCAGACCAGTCAGACTCTGACACAGGCCAAGAACGTCGATGTATATGCCTTCAAGGGTGCACATCCGGCAGGCAACGTAGGTGTACAGATCAACCATATCAGCCCGGTCAACAAGGGTGAGGTGGTCTGGACAATCGATCCTGAAGTCGTGATTTTCATAGGACGCCTGTTCAACAAGGGCATTGTCGACATGACACGTACCATTGCCGTTGCAGGTGAGGAGATAGCAAAGCCATCGTATGCCAAGGTAAAGGTCGGTGCAAGTCTTGCATCGGTCCTGGACGGCCGTCTTAACCGCACGGAACACATCCGCATCATCAACGGTAATGTGCTTACCGGTGCAAAGGCTGCAAAGGAAGACTACCTGGGCGCTTTCGCAAACATGGTGACAGTCATCCCCGAAGGTGACGACGTTAACGAATTCATGGGCTGGATAGCTCCGCGCTTCAACCAGTTCAGCGTCAGCCGCACCTTCTTCTCATGGCTCTCATGCAAGAAACAGTATTCGATTGACGCACGTATCAAGGGTGGTGAACGCCACATGATCATGTCAAATGAATACGACAAGGTCTTCCCGATGGACATTTTCCCCGAGTATCTCATCAAGGCCATCATTACCGGCAACATCGACAAGATGGAGGCATACGGTATCTATGAGGTCGCTCCTGAGGATTTTGCCCTGTGTGAGTTCGTCGATTCTTCAAAACTCGAGCTTCAGCGCATTGTACGCGAAGGCTTGAATAACCTGCGTGCCGAAATGGCCTAAATCCTGAAGTGTCATGAGTTTGAGAAATTACATAGACAGCATCAAACCGAAATTCGAGGAAGGCGGCAAACTGCATGCTTTCCGTTCGGTATTCGAAGGTTTCGAGACCTTCCTTTTCGTTCCGAACACCACTGCAAAGAACGGCAGCAACATCCATGACTCGTTTGACTCAAAGCGTATGATGATCATGGTGGTCATTGCACTGTGTCCTGCACTCCTGTTCGGTATGTACAATGTAGGTTACCAGCATTTTGCTCTGGCAGGACTTCTTGACCAGGCAACATTCTGGAACAAGTTCTGGTTCGGATTCCTGGCCGTTCTGCCAAGACTCATCGTATCGTACGTCGTAGGTCTGACAATCGAGTTCATCGTCGCCCAGTGGAAGCACGAGGAAATCCAGGAAGGTTATCTGGTATCGGGCTTCATCATTCCCCTTATCGTTCCTGCAACATGTCCTCTGTGGATTCTTGCCGTTGCTGTGGCCTTCTCGGTCATCTTCGCAAAGGAAATCTTCGGCGGTACAGGCATGAACTTCCTGAACGTGGCTCTGATTACACGTGCATTCATCTTCTTCGCTTATCCTTCAGTCATTTCAGGTGACGCAGTATGGGTCGTCGACCATGCAATCTGCGGACTGGGCGCCAACATCGACGGCATGACAGCCGCCACAGCCCTCGGCACTGCATCAACCACTGCAGTCGCTCCCGAATTCACAATGGATATGGTCTGGGGCTTCATCCCGGGTTCAGTAGGTGAGACAAGCGTCATCGCCATCGGCCTTGGTGCACTGCTTCTGCTCTACACCGGAATCGCAAGCTGGAAGACAATGCTCTCAGTATTTGTGGGCGGCATCGCCATGGCTCTGGTCTATAACCAGTGGGGTCCTGACAATGCAATGGCCGCAATGCCCTGGTATGAGCACATCTGCGTAGGCGGCTTCTGCTTCGGTGCAGTCTTCATGGCAACTGATCCTGTCACATCGGCTCGTACCGAATGCGGCAAGTGGATCTACGGTCTGCTTATCGGTGCCATGGCCATTACCATCCGCGTCATGAACCCGGGTTATCCCGAAGGCATGATGCTGGCTATTCTGCTTATGAACTGCTTCGCTCCTCTCATTGACTACTGCGTAGTGCAGAAGAACGTCAGGAAGAGAGCTTCAAGACTTGTAAAGAAATAAGGATTATGGCTACGAAAAAATTCAAATGTAAGGTTTGTGGCTATGTCCACGAAGGAAACGAAGCTCCTGAGAAGTGCCCTATGTGCAGTGCACCCAAAAGCGAGTTCGAAGAGATTACTGAAGCTGACGCAGCACCCAAGAAGAAGGGCATTGATACCAGCAGCAACGTATATACCATCATCTACGCAGCTGTAATGGTCATTCTGGTGGCCTTCCTGCTGGTGTTCGTGTCATCAACACTCAAGGAACGTCAGACCGCCAATGTCATCAACGACACCAAGGCGCAGATTCTGTCAGCTCTGAACATCAAGGACCAGGCTGATGTCGCTGCAGCATACGCATCGACCATCAAGGCCGACATGCTCATGCAGGCCGACGGATCACTGGTTCCCTATGACGGAGAGTTCTGCACAGGCTACAGCGCTGAATACGATGCAAACCGTCTTCATGTGTTCGAGGCCGAAGTCAACGGTCAGACCAAGTACGTCATTCCTATGAACGGTCTTGGCCTGTGGGGTGTAATCTGGGGCTACATTGCTCTTGATGAAGACCGCACAACAGTTGACGGCGTGTATTTCTCACATGCAAGTGAGACTCCCGGTCTGGGTGGCGAGATTGCCGCTCCTCTGTTCCAGAGCCGTTTCCCCGGCAAGATTGTGACAGATAACGGAAAGGTCGCCCTGCAGGTCGTCAAGTTCGGCAAGGCAGACAAGAATTCCCCGTTCCAGGTTGACGGCGTAACCGGTGCAACCATCACATCGACCGGTGTGAACAATATGATTAATAAGGTGCTCACATCGTACCTTCCATTCCTGAACGCTAAATAACCGGAATAGCTATGGCAAAAAATAACAACGAGGCTCTCAAGCAGCCAATTTGGGTAAACAATCCCGTTGTAGTCCAGATTCTGGGTATCTGTTCAGCACTGGCCGTCACCGCCCAGCTCAAGCCGGCTATCGTGATGGGTCTCTCAGTAACAGTTATCGTGGCTATGTCAAACGTCATCATCTCACTGCTGCGCAATACCATACCTAACCGTATCCGTATCATCGTGCAGCTTGTTGTCGTTGCAGCCCTGGTTACAATAGTAAGCGAAATCCTCAAGGCTTTCGCATACGACGTGAGTGTCCAGCTGTCCGTCTATATCGGACTTATCATTACCAACTGTATCCTTATGGGACGTCTGGAGGCATATGCCATGCAGAACGGTCCTTGGGATTCATTCCTTGACGGAATCGGCAACGGACTCGGTTATGCAGCCATTCTGGTTGTTGTGGCTTTTGTCCGTGAACTCTTTGGAAGCGGCAAGCTTCTTGGATTCCAGATCATACCGCAGTGGTGCTATGACCACGGCTATATGAACAACGGCCTTATGATCATGCCTCCTATGGCACTGATCCTGGTGGGCTGCATCATCTGGATTCACCGTTCAAAGAACAAGGATCTTCAGGAAAAATAATCTCTAGAGCAAAAGAAAAACTATGGAACATTTTTTCAGTCTTCTTGTAAGGTCGATATTCGTCGACAACATGATATTCGCCTTCTTCCTGGGCATGTGTTCATTCCTTGCCGTCAGTAAGAATGTGAAGACAGCTCTGGGACTTGGTCTGGCTGTTATTTTCGTACAACTCATCACTCTTCCTGTCAACTACCTGCTTCAGACAAAGGTCCTGGATCCTCTGGGTCTCGGATTCCTGAGTTTCATCCTGTTCATTGCAGTCATTGCAGGTATCGTACAGCTCGTTGAAATGGTGGTCGAGAAGTTCTCACCGTCACTCTACGCTTCACTCGGTATCTTCCTGCCCCTTATTGCAGTGAACTGCGCCATCATGGGCGGCAGCCTGTTCATGCAGCAGCGCATCGTCATGGATGCATCGAACTCACAGGCAATCACCTGCTTCGGTGACTCCATAGCATTCGCTCTCGGTTCAGGTATCGGCTGGGCTCTGGCAATCGTCTGCCTGGCTGCCATCCGTGAAAAGCTGGAATACAGTGACGTTCCAAAACCGTTGAAGGGTGTTGGCATTACATTCATTACCGTAGGTCTGATGGCTATGGCATTCATGTGCTTCTCAGGTCTCTCAATCTAAATAAGGTGTAATATGAACAACTTATATGTATCAAGCATAGTAGTGTTCCTGGCCGTTATCATGCTGCTGGTAGTCATACTGCTGGTGGCAAAGAAGTACCTCGTTGCTTCCGGTAAGGTCAAGGTCACCATCAACGGTGACAAGGAACTGGAAGTGAATTCAGGAGCAAGTCTTCTGAGTACACTCGCTGAGAATGGCGTCTTTCTTCCATCGGCCTGCGGCGGCAAGGGTTCTTGCGGCCAGTGCAAGTGTCAGGTTGTTGAAGGCGGCGGTGAAATCCTGGATTCCGAGAAGGGCCATTTCACACGCAAGCAGATTAAGGACAACTGGCGTCTGGGATGTCAGTGCAAGGTCAAGGGAGATCTTGCAATCAAGGTTCCCGAGAGCGTCATGGGTGTCAAGGAGTGGGAGTGTGAAGTCATCTCCAACAGGAACGTGGCCACATTCATCAAGGAGTTCAAGGTCAAGCTGCCTGCAGGTGAACACATGAACTTTGTTCCGGGCTCATACGCACAGATCAAGATTCCTGCATACGACCTCAATTATGCCGATTTTGACCGCTCGCTCATTGGTGACCTTTACATTCCGGCATGGGAGAAGTTCGGTCTCTTCAATCTGAAACAGAAGAACGAAGAACCTACCATCCGCGCCTATTCAATGGCCAACTATCCTGATGAGGGCGACATCATCACTCTGACCGTCCGTATTGCAACTCCTCCTTTCAAGCCAAAGGATCAGGGTCCCGGCTTCATGGATGTACCTTGCGGTATCGCTTCAACCTATATCTTCAGCCTCAAACCTGGAGACAAGGTTATCATGAGCGGCCCTTACGGCGAATTCCATCCGCGTTTCGACTCCAAGAAGGAGATGATATGGGTAGGCGGCGGTGCCGGTATGGCTCCTCTGCGTGCACAGATCATGCACATGCTCAAGACCTTGCACACACGTGACCGCGAAATGCATTACTTCTACGGCGCACGTGCCATTGACGAAGTATTCTTCATGGACGATTTCCTGGCTCTCGAGCAGGAATATCCGAACTTCCATTTCCATCTGGCTCTGGACCGTCCTGATCCAAAGGCCGATGCCATGGGCGTCAAATACACCGCAGGCTTCATTGCTCCGGTCATGGGTGACACCTATCTGAAGCAGCACGAGGCTCCTGAAGATATAGAGTACTACCTCTGCGGACCTCCCATGATGGCCAAGACCGTTCTGGATCTTCTGGATTCACTCGGTGTCGAGCCCAAGGATATCATGTTCGACAACTTCGGCGCATAATCCGCAAATCCGAACGCAATTGGCGGTACATTTCAAGGGCGGTGGAGCATTTCCACCGCCCTTTTTCACTCACTGAATACGCTTCCTTGCGGTAAGCAATCCCGTGGGTTCCACGCACTATCGGGCCATTTTCTTCAGCGCTCCAGGTACTTGTGGCCGTTGCTGATTCTCAGGCTGTTGCGGTTTCGGCCGCCGAAGCTTGCGCCGTTGTTGACTGGGCTGACTTCCTTGCCTGACAAGTCGTAGATCCTGCCATTGGTCTGGAATAGCGGGGCATCGGTCTCAGGAGCGGCAATGCTTGTCGGGGTGGGGGATACCAGTTTCACCTGGCGGAAAACGGTGTAGGGTGCAGGCTCCTTTTCTATTGTGATGCCGTTTCTGGTAATGCCGGACTGGCCGTAGTTCTTCATGCGGAACTCAATGCGGTCGCTGAACAGCTTTATTACCAGACCCTGGACAATTACCGGTTCCTTGGATGACGAATCCTCGTAGTCGCCGTTGGGGTTGAAACTGTCGGTGTGATAGCGCAGACTGCCCATGAAAATGGAGAAGAACGACTCACGACCGGGGTCCAGGACGGGTTTGGGCTGTTCCGTCACCTTTTCGCATTTGTATATGTACGCGTAGTTGTCGGTCGTGTTAAGCAAAATGCCGGTGGCTCCTGCCGAATAACCTGAGGGCTTGAATCCTATGACCCGACGGTAGTTGGAATCGGTATTTCTGGTGTTGCCCAGAGCAAAGCCGTTCTGGGTAATGATGTAGTAATTTCCTTCGGTTATGTCAGTTGCAAGAGTTCCGGTAATGGACTTAGCATACAGCTCCGGTTCTTCAACCTGATACAGGTAACTCTGGGCACTGGATGTCTTGGCCGAGAAGTTGCCGCTGCTGTTGGACTGCAGGTAATAGGTGCTGCCGTTGTGAGGGAAAAGGAGTCCGCTGCGTGTGACAGTCACAGGGTGCGGCATGGTCATCATGTTCAGATAACTGCCGTTCAGAGCATCGTCCCCATGGTCGTCATCGTCCTTGCCTATGTACTTGCCGTTGCCTACGTTTCTCAGGCAGAGGAACGGTGTGAAGGGCTCTTCCGATGGGGAAACGTAAACGTCGCCCGGCATTGTGCCGTCAACGTGCAGCGAATCGTTCGTGGCAATCTTATTTCCGTCAGCATCGTATCGGGTCACCCTCTGCGATGTCTTTGCTTGGATCATGGCGTTGTTCCCGCCGTGGTCATGACCGTACAGCATTATCAGGTTCGGGTGCTTTGCAAGTCCTTTCTTCAGGTAGTCCGGAACCCCGCTTTCACCTTTGATTCCTTTGCCGGAACTCAGTGAGTTGCTGTCGTTGAACGGAATATGGATTACGAAAAAGACCGTACGGTCGGGGTCATCGGCATAAAGCGCATCAATTTTTTCCACGCACCATCTGGCCGAATTCATGGTGTAGCTGTAGCTGCTGGCGTTTGAGAAGAAGCACGATGCCGTGTTCAGCGCCACAACATCGACTCCAAGAATATTGTAGTGGAATGCGGCCAGAAGCGACATCCCTCCAGCCGTTTCGTAGAAACATTCGTCCTGTGCCAGTCCGCCTATGTCCTGCTTCATGGGCCAGCTGTAGTAGTCGCCTGAATTCCAGCCCTTTGTGCTTCCGGTCGAACCCTTGTACCATTTGTTGCCGGTGTCGCCCGTAGCCTGGTATTCATGATTGCCGGTAACGTAAACCGCAGGTCTGTACTGCCTGTCCCCGAACACGCTTCGAATTGTATCGACCAGGAGCTGCTGCGCCGTGCTCCAGTTGGCCTTGTCGACGGTGGTCAGACTGGTGTAGTCACCGCCCAGGAGCATCATGTCAACACCCTCCTGCTTCATCCCCTCAATGGCCCTGACGGTTGTCTGCCTGAGTCTTACACCATCGGTCTGTCCGGGATTGGCATAGTTCAGGAACTGGCCCTCAATGTGAAAGTCGGTCAGACATCCAATTGTCAGCAGCGGCTGCTCATCATTGTCCTGAGCCTGAACGGTCTGAATATTCATCAGCATCATGGAAACCGATGCCAGACCTGCAGTTATTGCTTTTCCAATACAATGTTTCATAATACAATTCATAATTTCTGCAAACATAAGAAAAAATGTTACTTTTTAAATCAATGATTCATTTCAGTTACAAAATGTAATCTTTTCATTGCTGTTGGTTGCTGAAATTGGCAAATTGAAAGTAAAATCGCGCATATAGTTGCAATGTGTAATAATAGTTGGGTTGTTTGCTTGCAAAATATTTGCTATTCTTGGATAATTTCGTAATTTTTGATACGGAAATATTTGTTTTGATGGAAATAAGGGGGTACCTTTGCAGCGCTTATTTGAAACACTAACAAATTCTTTAGATATGAAGCATAATTTTTGCGCAGGTCCTGCAGTTCTTCCGCAGGAAGTGATTGAGAAGTCAGCCCAGGCAGTACAGGATTTCGCCGGCACAGGCATTTCACTTCTTTCAATCAGTCACCGTTCAAAGGAATTCCAGCCCATCGTTGACGAGGCCGAGGCTCTGGTCAAGGAGATTCTGGATGTCCCCGAAGGTTATTCAGTACTGTTCCTGGCAGGTGGCGCCAGCATGGAATTCTGCCGCGTTCCGTTCAACTTCCTCAACAAGAAGGCCGCTTATCTGAACACCGGTGTGTGGGCCAAGAAGGCCATGAAGGAAGCCAAGGCTTTCGGTGAAGTTGTTGAAGTTGCCAGCTCGGCCGATGCAAACTATACATTCATACCCAAGAATTTCGAAATCCCGGCCGATGCCGACTATTTCCACTTCACGACCAACAACACCATCTACGGAACTGAAATCCGCAAGGATCTTGACAGCCCCGTGCCACTCATTTCCGATATGTCATCGGACATCTTCTCACGTCCCATCGATGTCAGCAAGTACAACTGCATCTATGGTGGCGCACAGAAGAATTTGGCTCCTTCAGGCATGGCTTTCGTGATTGTAAAGAACGATGCTCTTGGCAAGGTTGAGCGCTATATCCCCACAATGCTGAACTATCAGACTCACATTGACAACGGTTCAATGTTCAACACACCTCCCACATTCACCATCTACGCAGCCATGGAATCACTGCGCTGGCTCAAGGCTCAGGGTGGTGTGAAGGAAATGGCAAAGCGCGCCGAGGCACGTGCCGCCAAGCTGTACAGCGAGATTGACCGCAACAAGCTGTTCGTGGGCACCGCCAAGGAAGAGGACCGTTCATACATGAACCTCTGCTGGGTAATGGCTCCCGAATACGCCGAACTGGAGGCCGATTTCCTGAAGTTCGCTCAGGGTCAGGGCATGGTCGGAATCAAGGGACACCGTTCAGTAGGCGGTTTCCGCGCATCGTGCTACAATGCACTGCCAATGGAGAGCGTTGATGCCCTCATTGCCTGCATGAAGGAATTTGAAGCCAAACATTGATTAACCTTATCATATTACAGTCATGAAAGTTCTTGTTGCAACAAGCAAACCTTTCGCAAAGGTTGCAGTAGACGGAATCAGGGAAGTTATTGAAGGTGCCGGTTTCGAACTGGCTCTTCTGGAGAAGTATACTGAAAAGTCAGCTCTTCTTGCAGCTGTAGCCGATGCCGATGCAATCATCATCCGCAGTGACATCATCGATGATGAGGTCTTCAATGCCGCCAAGCAGCTCAAGATCGTAGTACGCGCCGGAGCCGGATACGACAACGTTGACCTGACAAGCGCAACCGCCCACGGAGTATGTGTCATGAACACTCCGGGACAGAACGCCAACGCCGTGGCAGAGCTTGTCTTTGGACTCATGGTCTATGCAGTACGCAATTTCTACAACGGAACATCGGGCATCGAACTCATGGGCAAGAAGCTTGGTATCCACGCATTCGGTAACGTAGGCCGCAACGTGGCCCGCATTGCCAAGGGATTCGGCATGGACGTTTACGCATATGACGCATACTGCCCCAAGGAAGTCATTGAGGCTGCCGGTGTACACGCAGTTGACAGCGTTGAGGAAATGTACAGGACCTGTCAGTTCATCTCACTGCATCTGCCTGCAACTGACGAGACAAAGAAGTCTATCGGACGCACTCTTGTAAGCCTCATGCCGAAGGGAGCCGTCCTGGTCAACTCGGCCCGCAAGGAAATCATCAACGAGGACGAGCTCATCCAGCTCATGCAGGAGAGGGACGACATGAAGTTCGTGTCGGACATTGCTCCGGCAGCATCGGACAAGTTTGCCGAACTGTTCGCTGACCGCTTCTTTGCAACTCCCAAGAAGATGGGTGCCCAGACCGCCGAGGCCAACATCAACGCAGGCATCGCCGCTGCAAAGCAGATTGTCGGTTTCATCAACGAGGGTTGCACCAAGTTCATGGTTAACAGATAATGGCAGTAATCAAACCATTCCAGGGCATCCGCCCGCCAAAGAACCTTGTAGAAAAGGTCCAGAGCCGTCCGTATGACGTGCTTAATTCAGAAGAAGCCCGCGCCGAGGCTCAGGGTAACGAAATGTCGCTCTATCATATCATCAAGCCTGAGATAGATTTTGACCCCATTGCCGAAGAGACCGATCCCCGCGTTTATGAAAAGGCTGCCCAGAACTTTGCCAAGTTCCAGAAGAACGGATGGCTGGTACGTGACGACAAGGAACAGTACTACATCTATGCCCAGACCATGAACGGCAAGACCCAGTACGGTCTGGTGGTCTGCGCATACGTCGAAGATTATCTCAAGGGCAACATCAAGAAGCACGAACTTACCCGTGCCGACAAGGAGGAGGACCGCATGAAGCACGTTCGTGTGAACAATGCCAACATCGAGCCGGTGTTCTTTGCTTATCCCGATGATTCCGTTCTGGACAGTCTGGTTGCAAAATATACCGCAGCTGCTCCCGAATATGATTATATCGCTCCCGGTGACGGCTTCCGTCATCAGCTCTGGATAATTGACCAGGATCAGGATATTGCCACAGTGACAGAGCGTTTCGCACAGATTCCTTCCCTGTACATCGCTGACGGACATCACCGTTCGGCCGCTGCCGCTCTTGTAGGTGCCGAGAAGGCACGCCTCAACCCCAACCATAAGGGCAATGAGGAATACAACTATTTCATGGCAGTATGTTTCCCGGCCAGCCAGCTCACAATCATAGACTACAACCGCGTGGTGAAAGACCTGAACGGCATGAGCGCACAGCAGTTCCTGGCAGCTCTGGAGGCCGATTTCACCGTTGAGAAGATGGGTGCCGACATTTTCAAGCCGGCTGCGCTCCATACCTTCTCACTGTATATTGAAGGCATGTGGTACAAGCTTACCGCCAAGCCCGGCACATTTGACGACAGTGATCCCATCGGTGTTCTTGATGTGACCATCTCATCGAATCTCATCCTTGACAAACTGTTGGGAATCAAGGATCTGCGCCGTGACAAGAGAATTGATTTCGTAGGCGGCATACGCGGTCTCGGCGAACTGAAGAAGCGCGTTGACAGCGGTGAGATGAAGATGGCTCTTGCCCTCTATCCCGTCTCGATGAAGCAGCTCATGGACATAGCCGATACCGGCAATATCATGCCCCCCAAGACCACCTGGTTCGAGCCCAAGCTCCGTTCCGGCCTGGTCATTCACTCGCTTGATTGATACCCGAACAGATCCGAACAGGGGACATCCGAACAGGGGACAGGTTCCGTTCCTAAGCCTTGGAACGGAACCTGTCCCCTGTTCGGATTTCAGCTTTTTTTCTTAACTTTACGCACAAACGACAAACAAAGAGTATAAATATGAGGGTAGATGCACGTGTGGTTCTTGCTCTGCTGACATTGGTACTTCCAATGACGGCAAAAGCCGATGTGGTATCAATTGACGAGGCACGCCAGACAGCCATTGAGTATGTGACACGCAGCAGTAGTGCCGCAACAAGATCGTCAATCGCCGCTTATATCCTGACTGATGCCGGGACTATGTATTATAACGGTCAAAGTGCATTATACGTTTTCAATCGCGAGGGCGGTGGGTATGTGATTGTGTCGGCCGATGACGATACCCCAAGGCAGATCTTGGGTTGGAGTGACCGCGGATGCTATGATCCTGACGACACGTCATCGCCTTTGAAGAATGTGCTGGAAACATATGCTGCCGGTATCGGACATATGCGTGACGCATCGGAACGTGAAAAATCATTGGTGCTCCAGAGCCCTGTTCCAGGCAAGGCATCGGGTTCAATGCCTTCAAGTGTGGAACCTCTGCTTGGTGAAATAGAGTGGGGCCAGGGGGAACCATACAACCGTATGACCCCGACATATATTTCACCATATTCCGAAGAACCGGTCCATTACGTTACAGGTTGTGTGGCTACTGCCATAGCACAGGTCATGATGTATCACCGCTGGCCTCTGCAGGGTCGTGGCAGCAACAGCTATGTATTCGAAGGGCAGACATTAAGTGCCGATTTCAGCAAGTCGACCTACCGATGGGACCTTATGCTGCCAGATTACAAAGGCGGATATTCCAACGACCAGGCCAATGCTGTAGCTCTGCTCATGCACGATTTGGGAATAGCTCTGCGCATGGGTTACAATGAGTCCGGCAGCGGTGCGTCATTGAAAGGTTATGAACTGGCGGAATTCTTTGGCTATGACAGAAACTTGAAGTGTGCAAACGGTGATTGCTGCACTGTAGAGGAATGGGAGGGCGTTCTGCGCAGTGAGCTGGCCGACGGCCGTCCTGTCCTGATTTCGGGTGGCAGTCAAGCCGGTGGTCATGAGTTCGTATGTGACGGGTATGATTCCGATGGATTTTTCCATTACAATTTCGGTTGGGACGGATCGAACAACGGATGGTTTGCCAGTACTGCAACCGGTTTTGATGCTTCACCTTCCATGTTGTACGGGGTGCAGAAGAATTGTGGCGGAACAGGGGCCCTGTCCCTTCATCTCGAAGATGATTTCATGTGGGTTGAAGGCAACATTCTGACAGGCAACATGGATCTGGCATGCGTGGGGTTGCGTGGAGATGAGGCTGTTCCTTTGGAACTAGGACTGGCTCTTGAGAACAAGGCTGACGGCAAGGTGACATATTATCCGAAATATTCTTCAAATTCCCGCAGTTCTGTCTATTGGACACAGGTCGTATTTGACGAGGTTCCTTTGGATGGCTCATATCTTGTTTACCCGGTAGGTCGTATTGCCGGACAGGAGTGGCAGACATTCTTCCACAATAGCCTCAGACAGCTTGTCGTGGACCTGACAGTTGAAAACGGAGTGAAGACTTGGGCCAACAACAATATTCTGGACCCGATAGAAAACGGTGCCGTCCAGATTGAAGACTGCTACTATCTGCTTGACTATGATAACGGTCAGGCTACCATGACCCGCCGCAATTCAAAGGGCAACAGTTATCATGGCGATGTCATCATTCCGGATGTCATTGAGTACAATGGCAGCACATTCAGAGTGACTGCCGTAGGGGAACGTGCATTCGAGTATTGTGCCGATTTGACATCTGTGAAAGTCGGTGCGAATGTCACTGAGCTTGGAATGGGGTGCTTCGGTGGTTGTAATTCATTGTCTTCAGTATCCATTGCTGAAGGCAGCCTCCTGACCACTGTCGGCGGTTGGGCATTCAACGGATGCTTCAATCTGAAGAGTATGGTTCTGCCTCAGGGTACAAAATATCTGAGTAAGAGTGCCTTCCAGAGTACCGGCCTTGAGAGTCTGACCATTCCGTCATCGGTCTATAGTGTCAGTGGAGGTTGTTTTGCCGGCAGTGGGTACTTGAAGAACCTGTATCTTGGCTGGACTTCACTTGACAATGTATACTGGAATGCTGACTTTAAGGATGACGGCATAGACGCTGCCGCTTTGACAGTTCATGTGCCAGAAGGCTACGCTGATGTATATCGCAACTCTGGAATATTCGGAGATTGTATTATCATAGATGATGGTGAAGCGCCTGCCCCTGAACCTCAGGAGGAATGCATCTATGTGTTGGGATGTGACGGCATTTGGGAACCGTCGCAGCCATCGGCCTTGCTGACATTGCGCAGTGACGGATGTTATGGCGGTGACATCACCGTGACCGATGCCGGTGGGGGATACGGCTATTTCTGCCTCGGAACAGAAAAATCAGAAGATTGGGGCGTTTTCAATGCTTACCGTCTGGGCGCCCCGGAAAACGATTATCTTCTCACAGGCGGAACCGTATGCCATTATGTGAATGGATATGACGCCAGTTTCAAGGCGCAGGCCGGAACCCATCACATTGTGGTGGATCTGAAAACCTGTACCATTTCCTTTGACTGTCCCGATAAGGTGGAAACGGTAACAATGCAGAATGAAGAAAAGTTCATTGACCTTTCTGGACGTCCGGTGCAAAGACCTATTGGTGGACAGACAGTCATCAGTGGAGGTTACAAATACATATACATCTCAGAATAGGGAATGGAAAAACAGGATAAATACGTCCAGCTGCTGAAAGAGGCCCGGTCGCTTGTCGAAGGTGAGAGCGACATGATTGCCAACATGGCCAATCTTGCGGCACTGGTCCATGAGACCATGGGCTTCTGGTGGACCGGATTCTACATAGTCCGTCCCGGAAAGGATGGGGTGGAGCAGCTGGTGCTGGGACCGTTCCAGGGCCCCATTGCCTGTACGCGCATAGGACTGGGCCGCGGAGTCTGCGGTACTGCCTGGCAGCGCGGAGAGACGGTCATCGTACCCGATGTCGAGCAGTTTCCCGGACACATTGCATGCAGCAGCCAGTCACGCAGCGAGATAGTGGTGCCCGTGTGGAGGAACGGCAAGGTAATGGCCGTGCTTGACATTGACAGCCGCCATCTCAACACATTCAATGAGACCGATGCCATATATCTTGAACAGATCGTCGGCCTATTTCACTGATTTTACGGACTGATACAATTTGAAGATATGAAACATCCATTGCAGACCATTTCCACACTCCTGTTCCTTACGCTCACAATGCCGTTGGCTGCAGAGACCGTAACAGTAGACGAGGCACGCCGTACGGCCGTTCAGTTTCTTCATCCCGTGCAGGGTGTAATATCCGATGCCATCACACTGGGCCGGGATGGCACTGCCGCCCTGTATGTTTTCAACCGCACGGACGGAGGTTATGTGATAGTATCGGCCGATGACTGCACTTCGCGCCGGATTCTTGGCTACAGCGACAGTGGCAGTTATGACCCGCAGAATGTTTCTTCTCAATTGAACAGCGTGCTTGACGGCTATATTGAAGGAATCAGCCGTATGCGCAATGCTTCAGAACAGCCCCATCCGTCAGCCGTACCATCACGGGCGGTTCTTTCAAACGCGGTTGCATCGGCTTCAGAACTGCCTGCCATGGTCGAACCGCTTCTTGGAGATATTGCCTGGGGACAGAATGTACCGTATAATGGAATGACCCCGACATATGTTGATGGGAATGGGGTGACAAAACATTGCCCTGCAGGTTGTGAACCCGTTGCGCTGGCACAGATAATGATGTATCACCGTTGGCCTGAAAATGGACGGGGAAGTTACAGTTACGAATGGAAGGGACAGACTCTCAGCGCAGATTTCAGCAGTTCCGAATATCGCTGGGACCTTATGGTACCCGATTACTCCAAAGCATCATACACTCAGGAACAGGCCGATGCCGTTGCATTGCTGATGCACGATATAGGCATAGCTCTGAATTCTAATTACAATACGTCTGGAAGCGGTGCATCGTTCAACGGTTATGAACTGACCGAGTTCTTCGATTATGACCGGAATATATGCAACCTTTCTTTCGGAAACTGTACAGTCGAAGAGTGGGAGAGTGTACTTCGCAGTGAACTTGCAGCCGGCCGTCCGGTAATCTGCACAGGTGACCCTGCTCCCGGTGCAGCCGGGCACATGTTCGTATGTGACGGATATGACGGTCAGGGACTGTTCCATTTCAATTTCGGATGGGATGGCGACTCCAACGGCTGGTTTGCAAGCAATGCTACAGGATGGGAAACAGGCAAGCAGATTTACTATGGAATAGAGAAGAACCATGGCGGAAAGGGAAATCCTACCATGTTCCTTGGGGATGATTTCCTCTGGGTGTCAGGCAATACACTGAGGGTTTCATCATCACAGTTCTACTGTGCCGGTTTCCGTTCGTACTCCGAGGTAAACCTGGAACTGGGACTGGCGTTGGAGAATGTGGCCAATGGCGAAATATCATACTGTCAGGTCGGTCCTCTTCGCGGTAATGCCCATGAATTCACATTGGATGAACCTGTTCCTGACGGCAGCTATCATGTATATATGGTCGGCCGTGTTGAAGGACAGGAGTGGAATGTCTACCGCCATGACCCCATATACCAGTCCGTTGTGGATCTTGACGTTACAGACGGGGTCAAGACATGGACAAACGGCAATCTTGTCAATCCCATGGATGATGGCGTGTATAAGGTTGACAATCTGTATTATCTGCTTGACATACAGAAGGCCGAAGCTACAGTCACGACCAGAAACAAGAAAGGTGACAGCTACAGCGGTGCAGTAACCGTTCCCGATGAGATTACTGTCGGGGACAAGGTCTACAAGGTCACCTCCATCGGAGAAAAGGCATTCAGTTCATGCAGCAGTCTGAATTCCGTTTCGCTTGGAAAGAATGTCAGAAGCATTGACTACTGCGCATTCTACAACAGCAGCGTCATTTCCTTGTCTTTTGCCGGAACGGAGTCGTTGTCAGAAATCGGTTCGGCTGCTTTCCAGAACTCAAGACGACTTGCGGAAATCGTTGTTCCTGACGGTACATGTTCAATCGGGGCCAGAGCATTTCAGGGTTGTCATTTCCTCAAGAATGTGGCTATTCCGGCATCGGTGAACTACATCTCAAGCGACATCTTCAATGGCATCGATAGACTGGAAACGATTCATGTTGCCTGGACATCGTTTGACGGTATCATGCTGAGTGATGATATGTTCGGAGCACTTGACAGGAAAAAAGTGATATTGTATGTCCCTGAAGGTACTGGTGACATGTACAGGACGCAGCCTCTGTGGAGCGCTTTTGACATCCGTGAAGAAAACGGTTTGCCGGATTGTCTTGAATGGTCATTTGAAGGTGCTACAGGTACACTGACTATAAGTGGTAAAGGTCGCATGATATGGAGCGAAGTCAATATTCCATGGGCAGACTGCAGTTCTTATATAAGGAATGTGGTCATTGGCGAGGGTATCGTGAAAATTCCCGAAAGGCTGTTCCTTAATCTGAAATCATTGGAGTCGGTGACACTGCCTGCCAGCCTGGAAACCATTGACAATAACGCCTTTGCAGGATGTTCATCACTCTCTCTGATCCGATGCCATGCCAGTCAGCCACTGGACTGGACCAGCGCCCAGATGCTGTTCAAGTCAGCCCGCTCAGGAGTGATTGTCGTTCCCAAGGGCAGTGACTACTCATCGTGGCAGTCCCAACTGACCGATTCATGGGAGATAATCGGACTTGACAATGTAGATGTAGAAAGCCGTGGATTCAGTTTTGATTTCGATTACACTACCGGGCTGTTGAGCGTTGAAGGATACGGTGTCATGCCAAAATACTATAATGCCACCACCGGTTCGTGGAGCTTCCTGAAAAATAGTATCAGACAGATAGAATTGTCCGAAGGCATTTCCGTCATTCCTGGTATGGCCTTTGACATGTGCTCGCATCTGGAATCAGTCAGACTTCCTGAGAGTCTGCAATATATAGGATATTCTGCCTTTGATTTCAATACAGCCCTTAAGGAAATAACCTGTATGGCAAAGACAGCTCCAGAACTTGCCGATGAAGCGTTCTGCGATATCGCTTCATCAGGCAGACTGGTAATCCCTGACGGTGCCGACTATTCGTCATGGCTGCAGCAGCTGCCTTCGGGATGGAACATCGCAAGCGGAGAACCGGAAAAGCCGCAGAATCTCTACATTGTCGGTTCTGACGGCACCTGGAATCCGGCACAGGCATCGGCTTTGCTGACATTGCGCAGTGACGGCTGTCATGAGGGCAATGTTGTGGTGTCCGATGCGGGTGGTGGATACGGCTATTTCTGCATCGGCACGGTGCTTGACAGCGATTGGAACGTTTTCAATGCAAACCGTCTGGGTGCTCCTTACAGTGACTGTTTCCTGAATGGCGGTGACCATGCATCCCTGATTCCCGGATTTGATGCCAGTTTCAAGGTCCTGGCCGGAACCCATCACATTGTGGTGGATCTGGAATCCTGTACCATTTCCTTAGACTGTTCCAACAGGGTGGAACCGGTGTCATCGGTCAATGAAGAGACGTTCATTGACCTGTCAGGACGTCCTGTGCAAAGGCCGATGAACGGACAGACAGTCATCAGTGGCGCCCACAAAATCATATACATCGGCTCAATCGATATTGAGGAGCCGCGGTGAGTGGAT
>JAKSIU010000014.1 GCA_024398615.1 Bacteroidaceae bacterium | reverse complement strand
AAAGTTGCTTTTCCCTGCGGTTTTCATTGTCTCGTTCTGAATACTCTACCTATGGGCCGGATTCATGCTTCTGGCAATGCTTGTCAGTCTGAAACTGTCCGGCCAAAGCAGGACCGACCCGAACAGAAGCCGTTTCTACTTCCGCAGGAAATTCTCCAAGTATTACATGCTCGAAGTGTTCTACGGAGCCCGCAAACAGGTGTTCTTCACATTCGGACCATACGTGCTGATTCTTTTCTATGGGGCCGATGCCGGCACAGTCAGTCTGCTGTTCGCCATTTCCGCAATTGCATGTTTCATCCTTGCTCCGCTTGTTGGTAAACTCATTGACCGTGTAGGCTACAAACCGGTCATGATAGGTGATACGCTTATTCTTGTCATAGTATGTTTCTTCTATGGCTTTGCACACCACCTGTTCCCAATGCACACGGCAATGATCGTATGCTGCGTGAATTACGTTCTTGATTCGGTGATTTCCCTCGCATCAATGGCATCGAACGTATACGTGCAGGACATTTCGGACAGTCCTGAAGAAATGCGTGCCACCATATCGACCGGCATCTCGGTCAATCACTTCATTACCATCTTCATAGCTCTGCTTGGAGGATGGATATGGAAGGTCTTGGGAATAGAGACACTGTTCCTGGTTTCAGCCTTCCTGGGCCTGTGCAACAGTGCATATGCCGCTACGATCAAGCCGCGGACACGGTGAAGTGACTGCCACTGATTTCCATGATGGCTACATTGGTCAAAAAAAAACAGCTCCCCACCGGATCAGGTGGGGAACTGCCAATTGATATGCTGTTGTCAGTTTATTCCGGCAGAAGGGCAGGGGTGACCTTCCATGAACGGGCCTTGCCTACCTTGAATGTGGCAGTGCCGCGGATATCCTGGACCGATGCGCCTACACGTGCGGTATATTGACCGGCTGCTGTCTCCCATGCGCTGGTCTGGTCATTGAATGATGCCAGTTCGTATGCGCTTATCTTCATTGTCAGAGTCTGTGACTGACCGGGTTCAAGCATGCCTGTCTTTGCAAAGTTCTTGAGTTCGCAAGCCGGTTTCTCCAGACCTCCGGCAGGTGCCGATATATAGACCTGAACTGCTTCCTTTCCGGCAACATTGCCCGTGTTCTTTACTGAAACGGATACGGTTACGCTGCCATCGCCTGATACCTTGACACTTGGCTTGCCGTACTGGAAGGTGGTGTAGCTCAGTCCGAATCCGAACGGGTAAGATACTTCGACGTTCTTTGTGTTGAAGTAGCGGTAACCGACCATCAGACCCTCGGCATAGTCGGTGTAGTCCTGATTCTTTACCTTGGCCGGCTGGGCATTGGCTCCACCGAAACCGCCGAATCCTCCGCGTGAACCGTTACGTGAAGCCTGCTGCTGCGGTTTGTAGTAGGGGAAGTTGGATGATGAAGGTATGTCAAGGTAGTTGAGCGGGAATGTCATTGACAGTTTGCCCGATGGGTTGGATTTGCCCAGCAGGATGTCCGATACGCTGTTGCCAACTTCCTGTCCTGGAGTCCATGCAAGCAGGATTGCATCGGGCTGGCTCTTCCATGATGCGGTTTCAATGACACCGCCAATGTTAAGCACTACGATGACCTTCTTGCCGGCCTTGTGGTAGGCCAGACAGGTGTTGGCAATGAGGTCGCGTTCGTTCTTGGTCAGTTCGAAATCGTCTTCGAGCAGACGGTCATCGCCTTCACCTGCGTTGCGGCCAATGACTATGATGGCGGCATCGTTGCGGTTGACGGAGGCGTTGATGACTTCACTGCGCATGGCCATTTCGGGCATCACTCCATCACCTCCGAATGCTGCTCCGCGCAGGAATGATGCTCCTGCGTTTTCAGCGTTCTGGTAGTCACGGTATGTGGCGTAGATATTGCAGATGGTCTGGTCAAGCTGGAAACCGCCTTCCTGAAGACCTTCGTTGATATGGCGGATATACGGCTTGTTGACATTGCCTGAGCCTGTTCCGCCTGCAATTGACTTATATGCGTTCAGTCCGAACAGAGCCACTTTCGGGGCCTGTGCGAACGGGAGGGCATCGGATTCGTTCTTGAGCAGGACCATACCTTCGGCTGCAGCCTTGCGGACAAGCTCGGCATGAGCCTTCAGGTCGGGTGCATCGGAATACTTGTAGCCCTTGAAGCGCGGGGTCTTGACAATCATTTCAAGAATGCGGTGTACGTTGCGGTCAAGATCAGCTTCGTCAAGAGTGCCGTTCTGGACTGCTTCAATGATACGCTGGGTTTCAGTGGCGTTGCCCGGTTCCATGAGGTCGTTGCCGGCCTGCACTGCCTTGACGGTGCCTTCCTTGTTACCCCAGTCGGTCATTACCATGCCCTTGAAACCCCATTCGTCGCGAAGAATTGTGGTCAGAAGGTCGTGATTCTGCTGTGTATAGCTGCCGTTCACCTTATTGTACGAAGACATGATGGTCCATGGCTGCGCTTCACGTACCGCAATCTCGAAGTTCTTCAGATAGAGTTCACGTGCGGCACGGACACCGACACGGGCATCGTTCTCCATTCTGTTGATTTCCTGATTGTTGAATGCAAAATGTTTGACTGAAACTCCAACTCCGTTGCTCTGTACGCCACGAACGTAGGCGGCACTTATCTTGCCGCTCAGGAACGGGTCTTCAGAGAAATACTCGAAGTTGCGTCCGCACAGCGGGTTGCGGTGCAGGTTCATGCCCGGAGCCAGCAGCACGTCAGTTCCGTATTCCAGAACTTCGTTGCCCATTGCTGTGGTAAGTTCTTCAACCAGAGGAACGTTCCATGTGCAGGCCATGACTGTTCCGACAGGGAATCCGGTGCAGTAGTAGGTCTTGTCTGTACCCCTGCGGGTAGGATCAATGCGCAGTCCTGCAGGGCCATCGGCCAGAACTGCCTGTGTGATTCCCAGACGTGGAATTGGCTGGGTGTTTCCGGCTGCTCCGGCTACGAGTGCCGATCCGGACCAACCCATACCGACAGCAAGTGTCGCCTTCTCCTGAAGTGTCATCTCATTGACAATCTGGTCAATGTTGTCGGCTGTCAGCTTTGGCTGTGCAAAGGCCGATGTGAATGCTATCGCAGACAGACCGGCAAGTGTCAGTAACTTTCTCATTGCTAATTAGTTGTAGGTTTATTATTGGTGAATTCTCAATATGTGTGTATGCTCATGCCCTGAGCCGATGGGAGCCAGTTGATGCCCCACCAGCAAATCTGCAGGCAAAGGAATGCAAAAATCAGCATGTACAGTGCGGTTCTTGTTCCTGAACTGTGTCTGCGCATGTGAAGATATAGAAAATATGCAAGCCATGTAATGAAGGCCCAGGTTTCTTTGGGGTCCCATGACCAAAAGCTGCCCCAGGCCTGACTGGCCCAGATTGCTCCAAGAAGCATGCCGATGGTCAGGAAAGACAGACCCGTACTGACCAGATTGTCGCATATGAGCATTTCCTTGTTCTCTGCTGCACGTTTTCTGACAAGCAGGCAGATGGCCATCAGAGTGACCGCACCGAACATGGCGTATGCGAACATATAGACAATCACATGAGGGGCGAACCATGGACTCTGAAGCGCCGGCATGAGCGTACGGTCGTGGATTTCCGGTTTGAGCAGGTTGACCATAATGAACACGGCTGCCATCAGGGCACTGAAACTCATTATCCACTTGTAACGCCATCGCCAGTATACCAGAATTCCCACTGATGGCATGAAGAATGAATACCACAGACGTGTTTCACCCATAGTGCGGAGTGGGGGACGATCAAGGCTTATCCATAGACATAGAATGAAAGTGAAGAATATGGCCAGACCGGCAGCGGCAAGGGCAAAGGTCCAGCTGCGTCTGCCCTTGAAAGACATTACAGCCGCCAGAATCCACGCTGTCAGAGCCGGCAGTGCAAAGCAGGGAAACATTGTCCAGTCCATATTCATACGGCAGTCTCCTTTCTTTTTGACGTTTGGACGAACAGGGCTATGGCTCCTGCAAACATGATCAGTATTCCTGTTAGAAACAGTCCATGCCAGGGATTGCAGACGATTTCAAATGTCGATGCTGCATGCTCCGGGTCCGAACCGGTATCGTAGCCATACTGATATACACGCCAATGGCCTATTCTTGCGGGGTGGTTTACACTTATGCTGTAAGTACCGTCCCGTTTGCCTGATTTACTGATGCCGACTGTGGAAACGAACTTTTTCGGAATCTGATTTGAACGGTCATAATCATCGGATTCATAGAATGTTACATCAAAATCCTTAAGCTCTATGGTGAAGGGAATGGCATGTGGTTGTCCTACAGGGTCAATGATCTGACTTGAAGATTCTCCTTCTTTGAGGGTAAGGCGGTAATGTCTGTTCTGTGGAGTGCCAAGTGCTCCTGCAAGAAGGGCTACAAACAGTCCAAGATGATTAAGAAGAAATGCTATGCGCTTGATTTTCAAAGGGATGCAGACTCTGATAAGCGCCATTCCCAAAGCTGTGAGAAGCCAGAGGAAAATCAGCACGAATGACCAGTTGGTACGCATGTCGTGCAGACCTGGAAAATGCAGGTATGCCGGCATGTCTTCAAAGCCAATAGGTAGAGGTTGCTGGCGTATCAGCCCCATTATGAGCACCATGACAAGAGTCCAGGCTATGGAAGCCGATGCTGCACGCGCGCTGCCCAACCACATTACTGCAGAACTGTTTCCGAATATGCGGTATGTAGTGAACAGTATTGCCGGAAAAGCGGCCAGCAGGATGAAATTGACCGGAGTATCAAGAGCCTGCCATCTGACAGGCCCTATCAGAAGCTGTAATATCAGTCCCGCAAGCGTCAAGGAAACGCCTGTAATCAGTCCGGGACGCGATATGAGCTTTTCTGTCATTTTGAAAGATGTCCTCCAATGCGCGACATTAGTTGGGAACCTATGGCATTGCCGGCAATCCAGATTAGCAGGTTGGGGTGGAAGAAACGTCCGGCCATTGCCATATAACCGTAGTTGGCAATGCAGTGGTCAAAACCGCACAGTATGAATATCATTACAGGCATGAGAACTGCAATGGCCTTGCTGGTCTTGCGCCATCCGTCAACGGCAAGGAACATCATCACACCGCATCCTATTGCGCGCAGAAGTGCCGCATACCAGGGCTCGCTGAATTTGGCGTCAGCAAGTGCCTCCGTATCAAGTGCAAGTCCTGAAAAGCGTGCAAATGCCCAACATAACAGTCCGATGGCGAACAGGTTACCTGCAATGGCGACAGCAAGGTCACGTACCTGAAGCCAGGAATTGGCATAACCTACCATACCGGTAAACAGCTTCTTCTGCTGAATGACAACGGTCAGCAGGCCGAATCCGAACAGGAACGAGCCAATGGTATGATCAGGTACAATGATATATACTATGCAGCCGAATCCTATCATGAGTCCGGCGAATATGGAATCAAGAATGAGTCTTTTCATAAGGTTCAGCGAAATTAATCATTATCGTCCAATATATTATAGAAGATCCAACAGTTCTTTTACATCTTCAGGGCGTGTGGCCCAGCTTGTGACGAAACGGACCTGGGATTCTTCCTTTCCCGGAGCTCCCCAGTTTTCAAAACTTGCATGTTCACGCAAATGCTCAATGACGCTGTTGGGTAGGACAAAGAACTGCTGGTTGGTGGGGGAGTCGATGAATGGCCTGTAGCCGTGCTCGATGAATCCTTTCTTCAATTCCATTGCAAGACTGACCGCATGGCGTGAAATTTCCAGATAGAGCGGCTGACCGTTTTCCTGTGGAGTGAACAGAGTCTCGAATTGAACACCAAGAAGACGTCCTTTAGCAAGAAGGGCCCCATGACGTTTTACAGTCTGTGGAAAGAAATTCTTCAAAAGTCCCTTGCGGGCAACGACGCATTCGCCGAACAGCAGACCCACTTTGGTTCCGCCAATGTAGAATACATCACACAGTTTCGGAAGTTCGGCAATACTGATGTCGCATGAGTCCGATGTCAAACCGTATCCAAGACGTGCACCATCTATGAAAAGCGGGATTCCAGCATCCTTGCAGACTGAATGAATCTGCTCCAATTCGCTTTTTGAGTACAAGGTTCCATATTCTGTAGGGTAACTTATGTACAACATGCCAGGTGGAACCATGTGTGTGTACGTGTCATCGGAATAGAAGCTGTCAATCAATGATTTAAGTTCGATAGCGCTGATTTTTCCACTGTGCGAAGGGAGTGTGATAATCTTGTGACCCCACCCTTCGACAGCTCCGGCCTCGTGAACGTTGATGTGTCCGGTCTCTGCTGACAGCACAGCTTCGTTTCTACACAGTATGGCATCGATTACTGTACTGTTGGTCTGTGTGCCTCCAACCAGGAAGTGAACATCAAGGGAATCATCTCCCAAGCTATGGCGAATCAGTTGCCTTGCGTGTTCGCAATATCCGTCACTCCCATAACCTGTGGTCTGTTCCAGATTCGTTTCCAGAAGGCGCTGCATGACCATAGGGTGGACACCTTCCATGTAGTCAGTGTCAAAATGTATCATTATTCAAATAAGAACAAGTCCCGGCATGGAAAGCATGTCGGGACTATGTAATACAGATGATTGAAAGATCAATTCTGGGCTGCTTCAGCCTCCTTGATCATGTTCTCGTTGGCAGTGATGTAGATCTCAACGCGACGGTTCTGTGCGCGGCCTTCTTCGGTGTCATTGTCAGCAACCGGCATGGTGAATGACATGCCCTTTGAAGTGATACGTTCCTTGGCGATACCGGCCTTTGTCAGATAACCTGCAACTTCTTCAGCACGCTTTGTTGAAACCTTCACGTTTGCCTCTTCGGTACCGACGTTATCTGTGTGACCGTATACTGTAATGTCAGTCTCAGTCATGTCAGCCATGGTCTCTGCGAACTTGTCAAGTGACTTCTTTGATTCGCTGTTGAGTTTTGAACTGTTGAATCCGAAGAGAATTCCGCTGTCGAAGGTAACCTTGATGCCTTCAAGACCGTTAACGTCAGTAATCTTCTCAATCTGAGCTGCTTCAAGAGCTGCGAGTTCTTCAGCCTTCTTGTCCATCTTGTGGCCGATGACTGCACCTGCACCACCACCTACTGCGCCGCCGATAGCTGCACCGATAGCTGCGCTTTCTGCGTCATTTCCAATAAGGAGGCCGATTCCTGCACCGAGAGCTGCACCGGCACCGCTGCCGAGGAGTGTTCCGTTGGTTGTCTTTGTCCATGATGAGCAACTTGCGAATACAAGAGTTGCTGAAAGGCAGATAGCAATGATCTTTTTCATTTTGTGTTGATTTATTGGTTTTATAAAATAATGTCTATCCATTACGACGTGCAAATATCGTTTTATTTCTTCATAAATATTTCTTTTTGCTTTTGAAAATGGCAATAATGATTTCTTGTTTTTAACTTTGTGGGGATTTTGATACAAATTATAAACAAATAAGATACAAAAACGCAACATAAATGATACGGAATATAAAATTCAAACGGTTTTTCCTTTCGCTCATGCTATCGGTCGTGTTCCAAGTGCCGGTAATGGCGATTACTTCAAGAACATATACTCTTGAGAAGGGGCTTACAAATACAAGAATCAGTGCACTTTATCAGGACAGTCGTCTGAATGTGTGGATTTCAACAGAAAACGGACTTAACAGGTTTGATGGTCTCAGAATCAACGGGTATCATCATATGGTTGAGGACAGAAAATCGCTGGCCAATGATCAGTGTCATTTTGTATTTGAGAGTAGTGACAGGGTCGTTTTTGTAGCCACTGAATCAGGGATACAGACCTACAGCTATGATTTTGACTGTTTTGAGAATGTACCCATGATCAGATTGGACGGTGATACTGCCCATGTGCCTGCCGTATGTATGATTGAGCTGTCTGATGGTTCGCTGGTTGCGAGTACGCGTGGAAACGGAGTCTATCATCTCGTGGATGGTGAATTTCACGAATCCTTGCAGTTCCAGCTTCCCCGTGGTACAGAATATGTTTTTTCTGATAGTAAGGGACGTATTTGGCTCAGTGATGTTAATGGCGACATATACCTTGGAAGCCGCTGCGTAGGACATGTACCGTCAGTTACCAATATTGTAGAGAGCCAATCGGGATATGTATATATCGGCAGTGTTTCAGGCGGCGTTTTCAGATATGAAGAACAGTCCTGCTCATTAAAACAGGTCGTCAGGGGTGACTATCAGCTGACAGCTGTCAAAGCCTGCAATGACGGGAATCTTATCCTCTGTACTGACGGAAATGGAGTTAGGCTGTTTGATGAGGAAACGACAAAAACCTCGAGGCTCTCTTATTTCGTCTCCAGATACCATTTCAGTGAATCTTCAGTCCGTGATGCCATGTACGACTGTTACGGCAACCTTTGGCTGGGGGTCTGTTGGAGAGGTGTGGAGGTCATCCCAGGCAATTATGTGAGCAGTGGCGGTTCGGAAGAATTATGGTCGTCGGTTTCGGGGCTTGGAATGAATGCTGTAACCGCAATGAAAGCCGACACGAACAGACATGGAAGAGGTTTTTGGACAGGTGTGGCGCATTATGGCATATATTGGGTCGATGCTTCCGGTAAAAGAGGTGTGCATTATGACGGTGATGATGTTCACGGGATGCCACGGACGGTACTGTCAATATTGCCTGACGGTAACGGCTGTATCTGGCTTGGTACCCCTACGGACGGCGCTTTGTTATTTGATGAGGCCAAAAAGGATATTGTCAGTCTGTCGGCTGTTTCCGGTCAGAAAACTACGGAAATGAAAGCAGTGAATGATATTGTAAAGGACAGATACTCAAGGATATGGTTTGCCACATATGGCAGCGGCCTTTATTGCCTTGACACCTCTTCAGACAAAAAATCCCTTAAACGTTATACTGCAGGTTCATATAATCAGAATGGAGTTTTGGACAACATGTATCTTAACTGTTTGGCTGTCAGTGAAGATCGTATATTTGTCGGTACAATGAATGGGCTTGAGTCGTTCGTCATGGATAACGGGGAGTTGTCACCTGCTGGGAAAATACTTGATGGAATTTCTGTCTTTGAGGTTGTCCTCTCCGGGACAGATTGTCTTTTGGCCGGTACTTCAAATGGATTGTTCGTGATAGATATTGAAGGTACGACTCTTGAAATGGAAGTACACTATTCTGTTAATGAGGGACTTGTTGACAATCATGTCGGTACTATGGAAACGGATGCCGATGGCGTTATCTGGGTGGGAACCGATAAGGGCATTTCAAGAATCGATGCAGAAAACGGGATAATCACGAACTATTCTGTTGCTGAAGGATTGCCGGCCGATGAAATTTCAGCCAGAGCCAGCGTATTTACAGATGGACGTCTCTTCTTCGGACATACCAATGGTATCGTTGATTTCATTGGCAATGACATTCCCATACAAGCAGTTGGAAACAGTCTGCCGGGAGATCTCCGGGTGGCGAATCTGCTGCTTAATGGGAAACCGATAAATTCCATTAATGGCGGTTCGTCGCATTTTAAAAACATGTGGGTCCCTGAATCGAACCTGGTACGTCTGTCATATGGGGAAAGATCGTTCGGCCTTGAGCTGACAACAATGAATGCATGTCTGAACTATATACATTATTCATATAGAATTGACGGTGGCGACTGGATTGAACTGCTTGAAAAGCAGCAGTCGGTAAACGTCAGCAATATTGGGGTGGGGCGTCACACAATTGACATAATATCAAAGGAATGTGATGGAATGTTTACGCTGAATGTCAAGGCGTTCAGACCATGGTATGTGTCGTATGCTGCTGTCGGTTGCTATCTGCTGGTCGTGGCTGTTTCGCTTCTGCTGGCATATAATAGCCGAAGACAGAAGGATGAAGCGATGAAAACCAATGAGCAGCTGAAACATGAAGTGGAACTGGTGCGCAATATGAAGCGCGTTGACGAACTTAATGTCGATTCTCCCGATGATCAGTTCATGCAGCGGGTTATGAGGATTATAAATGAGAACATGTCAAACAGCGAAATGAATGTGGAATTTCTGGCCGATAAGATCGGGATAAGTCGTGCTCATTTTTATCGCAAGTTGAAATCAATTACAAATCTGTCTCCTGTCGATTTTCTTAAGAATATTCGTCTGAAGGAAGCAGCGCGTCTTCTGGTTGAAAAGAACTGCGATGTGCAAAGCACAAGTCAGGCTACAGGTTTCAAGTCGGTTTCTGCCTTCTCAACTGCTTTCAAACATTTCTACAATATGACTCCATCTCAGTTCATGAAACTTAAAAGAAGTGGAAATGATACGGTTGGGAAATCTCTATTTTAATATTTGAATCGTGTTTTTTTACAAAATGTTGCGCATTTTGTCATGGCAACATTTTGTAACAATTGTAATACTCTGTTTTTTCCGATGGTGCTGCAATTGGGCTTTCTTTGCAACTGACAAGAGACCTTTATTGGTGTGGTTTCATGTCTGGTCATTAATCAAAATGACTGTAAAGTGTTTAGTTGTAAGTAATCCGCTTTGGAGTCTGTCGGTCCCGGTAAGCCGACTTTTTCCAAAGCGGATTTTTATTTTTATGGTTCCGGTGAATCAGAACCGTTACTTGTTTACAACCTGAGCTGCAAAGAAATCAAGGAAGTACGGCCAGTTTGGAGTTGCTTCATGGCCTCCGTGGTGCTGGCGATAGGCAAGCGGACCATCCATGAGTCCGAAATCGACACCGGGGAACAGGTCAGTGCCAAGACCTGGCTTACCGAACAGTTCGTAAACGGGACTTGCCTTATAGGCTGAAATGAACGAACCTACCACATCCTGCCACTTGTCCCCTTCAAATGTTCCGGTCGAAATGAAACAGGCTCGTGGGGCGCAGAGTGCTATGAGTTCATGCTGGTCAACGGGAAGGTCGTCTTCGGTAAGAGGATCTGCCCCATATTTGATAAGGTTGCCGCATACCCAGTGGTATTCTTCGCTTGATACGATATTGCCGATGCTCTCACCGCAGTCACGTCTCCATCCTGCAGCACCGCACTTGCCTGACGAGGCAATGAAACCTGCTGCGATTCTGGGTTCAAATGCCATTGCGACCAGAGCGGCCTTGCCATAGCGTGAAACTCCCTCAATTGCAGTCTTGGTAGCATCGAATTCCGGACATTTCTCAAAATAGTCAAGCAGACGGGAAACACCCCAGCCCCAGGCACGAAGTGAACCCCAATCGGTCGGCTTGCGGAATTCTCCCTTATTGCAGAGTCCTATGATTCCGTTGGTCAGACCGGAGCCGGCATCGGCCTGTATTGATGAAGGGTTGATTGAACAGGCGGCCCAACCGCGTTCTACAACCTGCTGCTGCCAGGAAACTGCATTGCCACGGCTTGCAGTGGGATCGCCGGCGCCAAAACCGAACTCCATTATGACAGGAACATTCTTGCTGCCTTTGGGCCATACGACGTTGGCCTGTATTTCAACGGTAATGGCCGGGTACATTGAGTTGTCGACAATGCCGGTAAGGTATCGGACCACTACAGGAGTGCCCTTGAAATCCTTTTCCTCTTCTTTTGTCACTGTCCATGTGACACCGGGGACATTGTCAGGGATGCGGCCGTATACATTGTCTTCAAACAGCCTGACAAGTTCCGGGCGGCGTACCTTATTCCACATTTTCACATTTTTCACCTTCTTGCCGTCAAGCGTTGTTAGGGCATCGGGATAGAACGGATAGGGGTTTGCCGTCAGTTCGTTGTAGTTCGGGTGCTTTGATTCGTCCTTGCTGTTTGGCTGACGACCCTCGCGGGGGGCTTCTATGCCAAGCTGTTCAAGCATATTGCTGTAATCGGCTTCTGCAATACGGCGCAGACTGTCGCGTGATGCGCTGTTGCCTCCCATCATGAAAAACTGTGCGTTGGAATTCAGACTTAATGCCAGTCCGAAAGCAGTTGCGATTAATAGTTTCGTCGTTCTATTCATACTGATTTCATGTTTTTTTCTCTTTTACAAACATACTGCAAATGTCCAAATCATCCAAACAAAAGAGTTTTTTATATCTTTGCACGCAAATGACAAACACCTTATAATATATGGAGAAAAACATTGAAATGAATCCGAATCTGCTGGTGCGTTTTCTGGGAAAACCGGCAAAGGAATTTACCTGTAGTGACATTGTGCGTTACTGCAAGGAGAACGCAGTCGGGTTTGTCAATTTCCACTATTGTGGTTGGGATGGCAAACTGAAGACCCTGAATTTCGTTATCGGAAGTCAGGATCATCTGGAAAACATTCTGTCAGCAGGTGAGCGTGTTGATGGCTCAAGCCTGTTTCCTTTCATCGAGGCCGGCAAGAGTGATCTGTATGTGCTTCCGCGCTATTCGACAGCTTTTGTCAATCCGTTCTCAGAAGTGCCGTCAATAGATTTGCTCTGTTCATTCTTTGATCGCGAGGGCAACATGTTCGAAAGCAGTCCTCAGTACATTCTCCATAAGGCACACAATGCATTCAAGCAGTCAACCGGTCTTGAAATGCAGGCAATGGGCGAACTTGAGTATTATGTCATTTCCGATTCCGACCCTCTGTATCTTACACCTGATCAGAAAGGTTATCATGAGAGCGCTCCTTTCTGCAAGTTCGCCGATTTCCGTGTTGAGGCCATGAAGATAATTGCCCAGTGCGGCGGTCTTATCAAGTACGGACATTCAGAAGTGGGTAATTTCACTCAGGACGGGAAGATATTCGAACAGAATGAGATAGAGTTCCTTCCTACTGACATTGAAGACGCTGCAGACCAGCTCGTAATAGCAAAATGGGCAATGCGTCAGCTTGCATACCAATATGGCGTTTCGTTGACATTCGCTCCCAAAATCACTGTCGGAAAGGCCGGCTCAGGCATGCATGTCCACTGCAAGTTCACCCGTGACGGCAAGTCTGTCATGACATGTGGCGGAGAACTGACCGATGAATGCCGTAAGGCCATTGCCGGATACATGGATGCCGGTACATCCCTTCCGGCATTCGGCAATCCGCATCCGCTGTCATTCATGCGTCTGGTTCCGCATCAGGAGGCACCGACATCACTCTGCTGGTCGTTCTCCAACCGCAGCGCTCTGGTGCGTGTTCCACTGGGCTGGCTGAAACCAATGAACATGGCATCGGTCTGCAATCCTCAGGACATGGAAATAGCCGGAAACCGCGACTTCAGTGACAAGCAGACTTTCGAATGGCGTGCATCTGACGGCTTTGCCGATACATATCTGCTTATGGCCGCTCTTTGCTGCGCTGCCCGTCACGGTTTTGAAATGCCTGATGCTCTGGAGGTTGCAGAAAGGACATTCGTCGGTCTTGGAGTCAACATCCATGACGAGAAGAACCGTAAGGTTCAGGAATCGCTCGAGCAGCTTCCCGGCTGCTGTGTCGAAGCTGCCCAGGAACTGGCCAAGGATCGTGAAATATACACTTCCAAGGGCGTGTTCTCCGAGAATATTGTCGACTATATGATAAAGTATCTCACGGCATTTGACGACAGTACACTTCGCCAGTCACTTGATGCCGAAGGTCTGATGAAACTGGTTCAGGACAACATTGACCGTGGATAATCCGGTCTGAGAAGAAAACTGATATTAGGGGCGGCTTGATGATCAGGCCGCCCCGATTCGTCATATTGACAGAATCTCCCTGATCAGCGGAATGACGGCTGTTTTCAAAGACTTGTCGTTGAGACGGTGTTCACCTTCGAAACGCCTTGCGTTGGGATAGTGCTTTTTGAACAGGTCATAACAGTTGACTGTCGTATCATTGGTGCCGAAAAGTCCCCATGTGTTCTCCTTGTCAAAATCTGTCATGCCCTTGAACTGCTGCCGTTCCATCTGGTTGAAGTTCTTGACAATCTGTCCGGTAATCAGAAAATCCTTTTCTCCGTCCTTGCGTCCGTTCTGGAAGGGATATCGCTTGCCTGCCTTCATTACCTTTGACATGGTTGACATGTTGAATGCGGGATTGACCAGAATCTTCTTGAACCCGAACATCTGCTGTGCATACATTCCGCCCATGGAAGTTCCAATTATGAGATCGGGCTGCTGTTCCCTGACGAATCCAGTCAGATAGGGCAGGGCCAGTTGTGGATCGACAGGAATATCGGGTGCTATGATTTCATGTTCGGGGAGATGGTGTCTGAGACTTTCAACCGTTCCGCTTGCACCTGATGAACCGAATCCGTGGAAATAGACAATTTTCATGATTCTGTGAATTATGCTTTCCTATTAAGTATATTGCAAAAGTAGTTTTTTCTTTTCAAATGACTAACTTTGGGCCATGTTGCTGAAAATAGTCCAGGAATTCATTGCAAAAGGGAATCTGCTGAAGCAGGGAGACAAAGTGATAGTCGGTGTCAGTGGCGGTGCCGATAGCACAGCTCTTCTGAAGATACTGAATGACATTGGTTATCAGTGCTTTGCAGTTCACTGCAATTTTCATCTGAGAGGCAGCGAAAGCGACCGCGATGAGCAGTTCGTGGCAGGTCTTTGCAAGGATATGGGCATTGGACTTGAAATCTGTTCATACGATACGGCATCCTATGCCCGTGAACACCATGTTTCAATTGAGATGGCTGCACGGGAATTGAGATATGCAGACTTCGAGCGTATACGTGAACAGACTGGCGCAAGTGCAATCTGTATAGCGCATCATCGCGATGATTCGGTTGAAACTCTCCTCTTGAATCTGATGCGTGGGACCGGGATACGCGGTCTTTGCGGTATCAGACCCAGAAACGGATTCATTGTACGTCCTCTGCTCTGTGCATCACGCGGTGAAATTGAAGAATATCTCAAGGAATCAGGTCAGCAGTATGTAACTGACAGCACAAACCTTGAAACGGACTATACAAGGAATAAGATCCGTCTTCAGTTGCTGCCCATAATGCGACAGATCAATCCTAATGTCGACGAGGCCATTGATCGTACATCGGACCATCTGAGTCAGGCATTGGACATGTATCTTGAGCAGGTGGAACATGAAAGGAACAGGGTCTGCCATAAGTGTGAGAACGGCTATGACATTGACATAAGCCACATCAGTCCAAATTTCCGGACCGTTCTGTTTGAGATTCTCTCTCCGTTCGGCTTTTCCGAGAAACAGATAGGACAGATATTGGAGACAGCCGTGAACGGTGATCCGGGAAGCCGATATACAGCAGGAAAATGGGTCCTGTTCAGGGATCGTGACAGTCTGCTGTTAAGAGATGAATCGTCGGTAACCAATGATTTTTTTCTTGAAATGACTCCAGTTGAAGGACTTGAGGTCAAGTTGCCTGATGGAAGCTCTATGATATTTTCCTTTGCACCGGCCGATGCTCCCATATCACGTGCATCAAATGTTGCTACCCTTGATGCAGGTCTTGTCGGCAACCATCTGACCATTAGAGCAGTACGTCAGGGCGACAGTTTCCATCCCTTTGGAATGAAAGGCCGCAGGCTTCTCAGCGATTTCATGACAGATCTCAAGTTCAACCCTATCCAGAAAAGTTCCCAACTTGTTCTGACGGGGCAAGATGATATCCTGTGGGTAATCGGCCGTAGGACTGACAACAGGTATAGGGTATCGGAACGGACTCAAAGACAACTTGTCATAACATTGATACATCATTAAGAATATGAAGAGAGTATTTACCATTATCTGCAGCCTGATTGTCTGCAGCGGAGTCTTTTCACAGGAATCTCTCAAAGACGCATATTCCGGGGCTTTCAAAATGGGATGTGCCGTCAACTCCCAGATTGTCAGCGGTAGGGATGCAAGGTCTCAGGGTCTGATACTGAAGCAGTTCAATGCCATTTCTCCCGAAAATGACATGAAGGCCGAGGTGTTGCATCCAAGACCTGACGTATGGAATTTCCGTGCTGCCGACGAGTATGTGAAATTTGCCGCAGACAATGGCCTATGGGCACTGGGACACACTCTTGTATGGCACAATCAGACTCCTGATTTCTTTTTCCAGAATCCGGATGGCAGTGCCAGGACACATGATGAAATGGTCGAGACCATGCGCAGTTATATAGAAAAGGTGGCAGGTCATTTCAGTGGAAAAGTCAACGCTTGGGATGTCGTCAATGAGATTATTGACAACGATGGTTCATACCGTAAGACGGCATGGGTGAACGCCTTCAACGGCGACGGTGATGAAGTTGTGCGTCTTGCATTCCAGTTCGCAGCGCAATATGATCCCAAGGCTGAACTGTATTACAATGATTTCAATGCCTGGCGACCGTCAAAACGCGATGGAATAATGCGTATGGTCCGTATGCTTCAGAAAAACGGAATCCGTATTGACGGTATAGGAATACAGGCACACTGGGGCTTGAATTTTCCGAAGAACGAATATATTACGGCAGCAATTGATTCATTCTCGACTCTCGGCGTGAAGGTAATGATTACTGAGCTTGATGTTGATGTTCTGCCTCTTACAAAGGAAGGGCAGGTCATTGGCAAGTCACTTCAGGACCCGCTGTATCAGTTGGAGGAATTCGAGGTATTCCTGGACCCGTACAAGCATGGCCTTCCTGAAGATGTGGAGCGTCAGCTTGCTGACCGCTATCGTGAACTTATGCAGATTTTCTACGAACGTCGCGATAAGATTGACCGTGTGACCATTTGGGGACTGCATGACGGTATGTCATGGAAAAACGGTTACCCGATTCCGAACAGAACGAATTATCCGCTTCTCTTTAATCGTGACCTCTCACCGAAACCGGCATTTGATGCCGTGTTGTCCATTCCCAAGTGACACTACAGGCCGATGATAAACAGGTGTTATCTTGAAATCACCAATGTCTGCAATCTGGATTGCGTCTTCTGCCCCGGACATGATAGGGAACCGCGGGAACTGACGTCCAGTGAGTTTGAACAGCTTACTGACAAGCTTGAGGGTAGGGTGAAGTTCCTTTATTTCCACCTCATGGGCGAACCTTGTATGCACAGCCAGTTGCCGGATTTCGTGGCATCGGCCCGCAAAAAGGGATTCATTCCGGTGATTACCACGAATGGGACCATGTTGAACACAGAGCTGCTTGACAGTCTGCCTTATAAAATCAACATTTCCCTTCATGCGTTTGAGGGCAATGACGGTGACAATCCCGGCCGGTATATGGAGAGTGTGATGGATTTTTCGCTCAAAGCGGCAGACAGAGGCTGTATTGTAGTTCTCAGACTCTGGAACCGTGGGGGATATGATACGAAGAATGACACTATTCTCAACATTATCGAACATTATGTCCCCAAACCATGGCAGGATAACAGAAACGGATTCGGACTTGCCGGAAATCTCTATCTTGAATATGACAGCATGTTCTCATGGCCTGACAGCCCTGACAGCGGACAATATGGTTCGGATATGTTCTGCTATGCCTTGAGAAACCAGATAGGCGTTCTCAGCGATGGTACAGTGGTTCCCTGCTGTCTTGATCATAACGGGAACATGGCATTGGGAAACCTGTTTGTGCAGAGTCTGGAAGATATACTGGACAGCGGGCGTGCAAGACGCATATTTGAAGGGTTTTCAGCGCATAAGGCCGTTGAAAACATGTGCAGCACATGCGGTTACGCTGCGGTGACAAAACGGCACCGCATGGACTGACATTGTGCAATGATGATAATCAGATGATTCTGATGATATCCTCAAGATTCCTGTACTTGAGGTGGCGGTCGGACGGCCTGCAGTTGTCAGTGGGATAGCCCAATGGCAGAATTGCTACAGGATGCTCGTTTGCCGGAAGGCCGAATGCCGATGCCACTGCTGCTGGCGGGAATGCTCCAATCCAGCAGGAACCGATGCCCAGTTCCCATGCCTGCAGCATCATGTGCGTGGTTACTATGGCAGCATCAACTTCACCTCCGTCATGACCGGCATTAAGAGGACTCTTCCAGGAAATGGTGTCGTCATAGCATACGATGATGGCCATCGGGGCTCCGAATAGAGGACGGATGCTGACGAGCCTTTCCATGGCTTCGGGACTCTTGACTACATATAATTTCTGTGGTTGGTAATTGACTGCAGTTGGAGCTACTTGGGCAGCTTTCAGAATGATTTCAAGCTTCTCATCTTCGACTGGCCTGTTGGAGAACTCCCGAACAGAATACCGGTCTGTTGCCAATTTCAGAAAATCCATAATGGGAGATGTATTAAAATGGCCGGACTTGTCCAGACCGGCCATTCGTATTGATGATTCAGTAATCAGTCGCGGACTACAACCTCGATGAAGTAATAGTAGTTGTTGCCGAAACGGATTTCATTCTGGTATCCGTCGTCGTTCTTCTTTTCCTTTGAACCGTCCAGAAGAGGCATCTTGGTGTTGAAGTCCTTGAGACGCTGGTAACGGTTTGCAATGATGATCTTCTTGATCTTGCTTACGCGGACCTGGGCAGGATCCTCATACTGGCCCTGATGCAGCCACTGGTGTGAGTTGTGCTGATAGTAGTAAATGCCGAAACCGTCCCAGTTGGTGCCATCGGTTGAGATAGGACCGTTTGAAGCAAGCAGATATCCCATGAGGTCGGTGTCATAGCGTTCTGCATCCTCGGCTGTCAGTTCGTCGGGGAATTCAATTGTGGTATAGTCACCGTCATTTGTAAGAGTGGCGTTGTCACCTTCAACAAGGATGATTCCCTTTGGCTTCTTGGGAGCACCTGAACCGCATGATGCGAACACTGCAACTGCACAGAGGATCAGCAGCATGCTGAATCCCATACTTTTGATACTTTTCATTATAGTTGTAATTAAAGGTTAATGATTGCGTTTTCAGATTCCAAGCTTCTTGCGGATGTCCTTTGGAATGGCGTTCTTGTTGATCATGAAGTCCATGAGCTTGGCTACGATGAAATTCTTTGACATGTACCATACACCGTCATACTTGCCGGTAGGACCCCAGGAATTCTTGACCATGTAGTACTCGCGGCCGGTCTGGTCCTTGGCTACGCCATAGATGAGCATTCCGTGGTCATCGGTCAGAGTCCAGTCATCGAACTCCTTCTGTCGCTGTTCCTGAGAAGGAACGGATTCCTTTATGTTAACGCCTTTGTTCTTAAGTTCACTGGTCTTTTCCGAAAGGGTCATCTTGAGCCAGCGGGCCATGTCTGAACCTGTAAGGTCAGTGTTCTCGGTGTCATACAGCAGAGCTACGCCCTGACGGGTGAAACCGTCTTCGCTGACGTCACCGCCCCATGCTACAGTGTAACCGTTGTCGATTGCGTAGTCAATGATGCGCTGGATATCTTCAATTGGAAGATTCCATGAACCAGGCTGACGCCAGTTGTCCTGTACTTCGACTGCAAATTGAGTATAGAATGGGTGGTGCGTATAAGAGGTAACGGTTACATAATCATCCCAATCCAGACCCAGACTCTGGGCAAATGACATCGGGGTGTATTTCTTTCCCTCGTATTCGAATTCCTCCGGGCACTGACCAAGATATGCGTCCAGGATACCCTGCAGGCCGTTCTTCCATGCGGGATTCAGAGTCTTCTGGGTGGTCTTCCAGACTGCATCCACGTATGCTGACATGACCGGGAACAGTTGGTTGAAGTTATTCAGGGTATCTCCATAAAGAGTGCCGGGCAGAGGCATTGCCGTTTCAGGGCAGATACCGAAAGTCTTGAGCACGTATAGGACATCATATGCAGAACCGCCTTCCGAGAACTGGGCATCTCCATGCATGCGCACCTTGGTGACAGCACGGTCCATATAGTTCTTGTTGCATACGAACATTTCGCAAAGGTCGTATGTCTTTCCGCTTTTCTTGAGAATCTCTGATTCGAAGAAGGAAAGTGTGGAGTAATTCCAGCATGTTCCGGACTTTGCCTGATTCTTGACTGATGTGATGGGGTTCTCTTTAATGACAGTGAAGACCGGTTCATTGCTGTCTTCCTTCTCTTTCTCCTGTTCCTGAGCCATTGCCGGGACCTGAACAAGTACTGCGGCGCAAATGGCCAGCTGATAGAAATAATTCCTCATGTCCATATAATTGTTATATGTTGCAAAGATAGCACAATTTGTCAAAATGTGTCTCTAATTGAGTATATTTGCACTCAGAATACAAAATACAGTCTTAATGAACTCCAGACCGACAATCATAGAATACGTTGAGCATTACTGTTCCGTATTTTCCAACAAGACATTTCTCCGTGAAAAGACAGGTGATACCTGGAAGGAGACTACATATAAGGATACTTTTGAGCAGTCCCGTCTGCTTGCTGCCGGATTCATGGCATTGGGTCTGGAAAAGGGTGAAAGGGTTTCTCTGATATCCGAGGGCCGCAACCTGTGGATTCTTACAGAACTTGGAATCCTGTTCGCCGGAGGTGTGGATGTGCCGCTTTCCATAAAGCTTGAGGAGACCAACGACCTGCTCTTCCGTATAAGACATTCCGATGCCAGATTCGTGGTCGCATCGGCCCAGCAGCTTTCAAAAATCAGAAAGACGGTCCCTTCATGTCCTCTGGTTGAGAAAGTGATTGTTCTGGATGAAATAAACGATTTGCAGGAAAACGAAATCACAATTTCCAGAATCAGGGAAATGGGCGAACAGTTCCTTAAGGATAATCCGTCAGCTCTGAATGAAAGAATGGCATCAGTCGGACCTGACGATCCGGCCAACATCACATATACATCAGGTACGACCGCCGATCCCAAGGGCATAATCCTCACTCACAGGAATTACACGGCAAACGTGGAGCAGGGGGCATCGGTGATCGGCGTTCCTGAAGACTGGACAATGCTTATTGTGCTTCCGCTGGACCACTGTTTCGCACATGTCGCCGGATTCTATACAATGATGTATCATGGAGGCAGCATTGCCACGGTTCCGGTAGGAAAGACTCCTATGCAGACTCTCAGGAATCTGCCTGTTGCAATAAAGGAAGTCAGACCGCATATCATGCTTTCCGTTCCGGCCATTTCCAGAAATTTCAAGAAGAATATAGAGGCCGGCATCAAGGCAAAGGGGCCCAAGGTCGAGAAGCTCTATAATTTTGCACTGAAGAATGCCATTGCATATAATAAGGAGTATTACAATCGCGGCGGCTGGCAGTTCTGGCGCTGGCCTATGGTCAAATTGTTTGACCGTCTCATATTCAAGAGCGTCCGTGAGGGGCTTGGCGGCCGATTGGAACTGTTCGTCGGTGGCGGTGCACTGCTTGATATAGAGCTGCAGCGCTATTTCTGTGCAATAGGAATTCCTATTTTCCAAGGTTACGGACTGTCTGAAGCGACTCCGATCATTTGCTCCAATTCTCCTTCCGGCTGCCGTTTCGGTTCTTCCGGGCGTACAGTCAAGCCGATGGACATCAAGATCTGCGATACTGACGGCAAGGAAGTTCCCCATGGCACACGCGGTGAAATCGTAATACGTGGCGAGAACGTCATGGGTGGATACTGGAAGAATCCCGAATCGACGGCAAACACAATCATTGACGGATGGCTGCATACCGGTGATATGGGTTACATCTGCGTTGAGGATCCGCGTTTCCTCTATGTGACAGGCCGATTCAAGTCGCTTCTCATATCACCTGATGGTGAGAAGTATTCACCTGAAGGCTTTGAGGATGGACTTACCGATGGCAGTAAATACATTGACAACACTCTGCTGCACAATGATATGAATCCATATACCATTGCACTCGTGGTTCCAAACAAGGAAGCTTTGGGCGAATATGCGAGACAGCAGGTGCAGGGCATTGACCTGAAATCGGACCAGGCAAAGCGGATCATGCTTGAAAAGATCCAGTCAGAGGTTGACAGTTACCGCAAGGGCGGTTCGCGTTTCGGCCAGTTCCCGGAACGCTGGTTGCCGGCTGCAATCGTTGTCCTTCCGGAACAGTTTACCGAAAAGGACGGTCTGGTCAACAGCACCATGAAGGTGGTTCGCGGCAAGGTGGAGAAGTTCTATGCCGACCGCATTGAATATGCCTATACTCCGGAAGGCAAGAACCTTCTGAACGAAAAGAACATGGCATCAATCTGATGAACAGGGTTTTCCTTAAGGGAGTAAGGGACGGCATACCCATTGCAATGGGGTATTATGCCGTAGCCTTTTCTTTGGGTATAGTTGCCAGAAAGGCGGGACTGGGACCGGCATCGGGCTTTATGAGCAGTCTGCTTACACGTGCATCGGCAGGAGAATACGGTGCATACAGCCTTTTTGCAGATAACGCATCGTACTTGGCCGTGATAATAATGTGTGTTGTGGTCAACTTGAGGTATCTGCTCATGAGCGCGTCACTTTCACAGAAGCTGGCTCCTGATACCGGGGTGTTTACCAAGATTCTTGTAGGCTGCTGCATGACTGACGAGGTGTTCGGCATTTCCATCAATTATCCCGGTCTGCTCAATCCGCGTTATACGTATGGTGCCATGACCGTATCAGGTATATTGTGGGCAGCAGGGACGGCATCGGGCATTGCAGCCGGCAATTCTCTCCCTGCAAATGTCGTAAGTGCGCTTGGCGTTGCCCTGTACGGCATGTTCATTTCCATTGTCGTTTCGGCCGCAAAGAAACATTGGAAACTTATTGTGGCCGTTTCTGTGGCATGTGTCCTGAGCTGGCTGTTTTCAATCATGCCTTATGTGAGGGATATTGAAAGCGGAACAAGAACTGTGATACTGACTATTGGAGTTTCGGCTCTGTTCGCATGGCTTCTGCCTGCTTCAGTCGAGACCGATGACAGCAAAGTAACCGGAGAACATGAGTGAGAGAAGCCTTTTCATTTATATAGCCGTTACGGCTCTGGCTACCAATCTGGTGCGTGTGCTTCCGGTGCTGCTTATCCGCAAGCGTATAGAAAACCGGTTCATACGCAGTTTCCTGCATTATGTTCCATACATAACGCTGTCTGTCATGACATTCCCTGCCATTATGGAAGCAACATCGCCAGCGGTCGGTCTGACGACGCTGGCGATTGGTGTGGTTTGTGCCTGGAGAGGTCTTGGCCTGCTCCCGGTTTCGCTTATCTGCTGTATCTGCGTTTTCCTGCTGCAGTTACTTTGAGAGCATGTTTTCCTTTGTTAGGGGAGACCATGCGCAGTCCTGTGCCATGAATATGATGGCCAGTTCAAACACTTCGAAAGTATGCCACTGTCCCTTGGGGATGTTTACGCCGAATACTCCGGTATCACCGCCCATGTGGATGCGCTGCTTCTCAACTCCGTTCTCATTGTAGAAAACGGTGTCCATCTTTCCACGCAGAAGCATGATGGTCTCGCTTGACAGATTGTGCTTGTGGATTGTCGTGTGGGTTCCGGGAAGCATGACGTTCAGCATTCGCTGCGACTGGTCCTCCTCGCTGTTCCTCAAGTCGTAGTTCATTCTCAGTCTTGGGGAATCCTGTGCCATACGCTGCACCTTATCAAGCAGATCCTCGTCTATTACTACCTGTCGGTCAAGAAACTTCTTGTCCATGCCGCGGAATACGTTGAACATTTCCCTGCGGACATCTTCAATGTCTCCGCATTCACCGTCTACCTCGTTGTATTTGCCGCAGTTGCGGTAGTATTCTATAAGCGGTTCTGTCTGCTTGTGGTAGGTCTCGATACGGTGGTTGATGGTTTCCGGATTGGCATCATCGGCACGTCCTTCAATCTGTGCGCGATGTGCAAGACGTGATTTGATTGTCTCATCGGAAATCATAATGGAAATTACAGCATTGACTTTCTCGCCACGGGCTTCAAGCATATTGTCAAGGTCATGGGCCTGTCCCAGAGTGCGGGGAAAACCGTCCAGCAGGAAACCGGCAACGTCCTTGGTTGTATTGAAGGTGTTCTCAATCATGCCTTCAACTACGCTGTCTGGAACCAGACTGCCGGCAGCAATGAGATCCTTTGCCTGTTTGCCCAATTCGCTTCCAGCTGCGATTTCAGCTCTGAGAAGTTCACCGGTACTGATGTGTTTCAGGTTGTATTTTTCAGAAATGGCACCAGCCTGTGTGCCTTTGCCGGCTCCGGGAGGGCCGAACAGAATGTAGTATTTCATTGACCTGTAAAAATGAAGTTGTTGTTTCTGGTCTGCAAAGATAGCGTTTTTTTCAAATGATGAAAGGCGGATGCCTCTCATCTTCTCAGACAAAAGGCATCCTGCTATCATACTTGTTGGGAGCCTCCAGGCAGCCCGAACAGCTTTCTGGGAGACGAAAATAGTCCGTATGAGAACAAGTCATGATACGCAAACCGCAAATAATGCGCAAAAACATGAAAAAACACTATTTTTGCAATGAAAGACCATATTGATCATGAGCAATTCGGACAGACAGGCAGGTATGATCCTGCGACTTCCTCAGGACTGGAAACAGGGATGTGAGAACATCACAGGTCCATTCGGGACCAGTGAACGTCATGTCTGGGCAGTGAGCCCCGACCGCAAGGTGGAATTTGATGTTTCTGAAGGTGAGATGCCTCAGGATTCCACAGCTCCGGACCAGGCCCTCACAAATTATGTGGAGATGGTCGGTTTTGATGACGATGACCCTGAAGATTACAATCCTATACTCCAGTGGAACTTCAACAACCGCAAGGCATACGGATTCCAGGTCTATTGTGATGACGAGTCCCAGATTAGGGTAATGTGTCAGGAGCATCATCGTGGCAGACTGGCAGTCATCAGCATTCAGGCACCATCGGATACCGAACTGGAGCAGGCGTTTGCACTGTTGGAAAAGTCATTGAGATTTTAGCATTTTTTGAATAGCCGATAATCTTTTTTTCATGCTGTTTTAGTAAATTTGCGGCCATAAAAAACAACACATTTCACACTATGATCACAGGAAACGTACGTCCGGCAAACATGGAGCGCATCACTACTCCTGAACTTGCCAAGAAATTCATTGATGAACAGATTGTAGCACTGCGTGAGCAGATCGGTGACGGCAAGGTTCTTCTGGCTCTTTCAGGAGGCGTTGATTCGTCAGTCGTTGCAGCACTTCTCATCAAGGCTGTAGGCAAGCAGCTGGTTTCAGTTCATGTAAATCACGGCCTTCTCCGTAAGGGCGAACCCGAACAGGTAATCCGCGTGTTCCGCGACGAGATGAATGCCAATCTGGTTTATGTAGATGCTACTGACCGTTTCCTTGACAAGCTGGCAGGCGTATCGGACCCTGAACAGAAGCGCAAGATCATTGGCGGCGAGTTCATCCGCGTATTTGAAGAGGAGGCCCGCAAGCTTCAGGGCGTAAAGTTCCTGGCTCAGGGAACCATCTATCCGGATATTGTGGAATCAGGTCCCGTCAAGTCCCATCACAATGTGGGCGGTCTTCCTGAAGACCTGAAGTTCGAACTTGTAGAACCCATCAAGTTCCTGTTCAAGGATGAAGTCCGCATGGTAGGACATGAACTCGGTCTGCCTGACGCAATGAATTACCGTCAGCCGTTCCCGGGTCCCGGCCTTGGCGTACGTTGCACCGGAGCCATTACACGTGACCGTCTTGAGGCAGTGCGTGAGTCCGATGCCATTCTGCGTGAGGAATTCGCAAAGAACGGTCTTGAAGGCAAGGTATGGCAGTATTTCACTCTTATTCCGGACTTCAAGTCAACTGGCGTGAAGAACAACCAGCGCGCATGGGAATGGCCGGTAATCATCCGTGCGGTGAATACCCGCGACGCCATGACCGCCACCGTTGAGAACATCCCGTTCGAACTGCTGCAGCACATTACAAACCGCATTGTCAATGAAGTTCCAGGTGTCAACAGAGTCCTGTATGACCTGACTCCGAAACCAACCGGAACAATTGAGTGGGAATAATCCTAAATGAAGGGCCGTGCTTTGATGTACGGCCCTTTTTTTATTTATCTTTGCGGTATGATGACGTTAAGGGAACTGAAAGTCGGTGACAGCGCCAGGGTGCTGAAGGTTGGAGGGCAGGGCCCGTTCCGCCAGCATCTGCTTGACATGGGCATTCTTCCCGGAACCGTTGTCAGAATTCTCCAGCTTGCTCCTATGGGCGATCCCATGGAACTGCTGGTACGCGGATACGTCCTTTCGCTGCGGCTTGCCGAGGCTCAGGAGATTACGGTTGAGCCAATCAGTGAGTCATCTGCCAAAAACGAGAAGGGGCGTGATGATTTCGGCTACATGCTGTCCCTGCATGAGCACAACTCTCATCCGGGCTTTGGCGAAACAGGCAAATATCATGACTCGACTCATGAAAATCCAGTTCCAAAGGGGACAGTGCTGAAATTTGCCATTGTCGGACAGGAGAACAGCGGCAAGACATCGCTCTTCAACAGTCTGACCGGTTCGAAACAGCATACAGGCAATTTTCCCGGAATGACCACAGAGAGGATGGACTGTCCCATATCGGGCTTTCCTGAGACAATACTCACAGACCTTCCCGGAATCTGTTCCCTGTCACCATACACCGCCAAAGAGACGGAGACAGTCAGTTTCCTTCTGGATTATCATCCGCACTGCATAATCAATGTGGTCGATGCGACCAACATAGAACGCCATCTTTACCTGACGGCACAGCTCATGGAACTTGGAGTCCCAATGGTCCTTGCCGTCAATATGATGGATGAACTGACCGGCAACGGCGGTTCCATCCGTGTCAACGAGATGGAGAAGATTCTGGGAATTCCGGTTGTTGCAATTTCAGCATCCAAGGGCGAAGGACTTGGCGAACTCATTGACCATGCCATGCATGTGGCAACGTATGCTGAAACGCCTGCACGCCATGACTTCTGCTGCAAGGAAGGCCGATGCGGTGCCGTTCACCGCGGTCTGCACAGCATTTCGCACCTGATCGAGGACCATGCCGAAAAGGCCGGACTCCCTTGCCGTTTCGCTGCGGAGAAGCTTATCTGCGGGGACAGGCAGATTGAGGAGTCACTGAACCTCACAGCCAATGAGAAGGAAATGGTCGAACACATCTGCGTGCAGATGGAAGAGGAGAGGGGACTTGACCGGAATGCCGCAATCGCTGACATGTTCTTCACATTCACCGACAGTCTGTGCCGTCAGACGGTTATCAGACCCACCCAGAGCCGTGAATATCTGCGCAGCAAAAGCATAGACCGTATCCTTACGGGCCGATGGACAGCCATTCCTATTTTCATCCTGATCATGTGTCTGGTACTCTGGCTGACCATTGACGTGATAGGTGCGCCGCTTCAGGAAATGCTTGCAGGGTGGATAGACTCGCTTGGCAGCCTGTGCGTGCGCGGTATGGAAAAGGCTGGCGTTACCCCATTGCTTGTCTCGCTTGTCGGAGATGCCCTTTTCGGCGGCGTGGGAACCGTTGTCAGTTTTGTTCCAATCATCATGGTGCTGTTCTTCTTCCTGAGCCTCATAGAAGACAGCGGGTATATGTCAAGAATAGCATTCGTTACGGACAAGAGCCTCAGAAAGCTGGGACTCTCCGGACGTTCCATAGTGCCGCTTCTCATAGGATTCGGCTGCAGCGTACCGGCAGTGATGGCCGCCGGCACACTTCCATCGGCCCGCGACCGCCGCATGACCATACTGCTCACTTCATTCATGAGCTGCAGTGCCAAGATTCCAATCTACGGTTTCTTCGCTTCGTTCCTGTTTCCCGGACATGGAGGACTGGTGCTGGCATCGCTTTATGTGCTTTCCTTGCTGGTAGGCGTTCTTGTTGCCATCGTAGCTAAACTGCTGCGTCCCGATTCCCAGGCTGCGCCTTTTGTCATGGAGATGCCGAACTACCGTCTTCCCGGTCTCAGGAATGTTGCACATCTGCTCTGGGACAAGACGCGTGACTTCGTTGAAGGTGCCATTACGGTCATCTTCTTTGCGACAATTGTCATCTGGCTGCTGCAGACCCTTGATTTCCGTTTCCAGATAGTGCAGGACAGTCAGGACAGCATGATGGCATGGATTGCCGGAAGTCTGGAACCTCTGTTCCGTCCCATCGGACTTGGCGACTGGCGTGTGGTGACATCGCTGATCTGCGGATTCATGCGGAAGGAGAGTGTCGTGGCAACCATGGATGTTCTTGGAGTTCCCGCTCTTCTCAGCCCGGCTGCTGCCGTTTCAATGCTTCTGTTCTGCCTGCTTTATACCCCATGTGTTGCGGCAATCAGCTCCATCAGACGTGAGCTTGGAGGCCGATGGGCCCTGTGGGTCATCGTGTTCCAGTGCTATGTGGCATGGGTCGTGGCTTTTATCGGTTATTCAATCTGCACAGGACATATGGATTATGTATCGGCCATTGTCGTTGTCCTGCTTGCCGGAATCATAATCATGCTGGCATATAAGGCTCTCCCCCAGAGACATCTGAGCCTGCATTCATGCAGCGGCTGCAAACGCAGCGGCAAATGTCCAGGAAATCGTTTCACCACAAAAAAATAACATCATGCTTTTTGACAGAAACACTTATATCGAACGTCGCCGCATTCTGAGTGAGAAGGTCGGCAGTGGAATCATTGTCCTTTTCGGCAACAACAACGCTCCGGCCAACTATCCGGCCAACAGCTATACATTCCGTCAGGACAGCAGTTTCCTGTATTATTTCGGACAGAATCAGGAATCTCTGGTCGGCATCATTGACATTGATGGGAACCGCGAATGGCTTCTCGGAGACGATGTCGACATTGAAGATATCATCTGGACAGGCTTCGTACCGTCAATAAAGGATCTTGCCGCTGAGGTGGGAGTGGAGAACAGCGCTCCGCTTTCAGAACTTGACGCCATGATTGACAAGGCACGTAAGTCAGGCAGAACCGTACATTTCCTGCCTCCATACCGTCATGACACAATGATCCGCATATCCCAGCTCATGGGAATCAGTCCTATGGAAACGCGTGCGGCTGCATCGCTCTCTCTCATCAAGGCAGTCGTGGACATGCGTTCCATCAAGTCCGATGCTGAAATCGCCGAGATTGAGCGTGCCATGCATATCGGTTACCTGATGCATACCGGGGCCATGAAGGCGTGCCGGCCGGGCGTTACGGAAAAGTCGATTGAAGGACTTATGGAAGGCATTGTGATGTCAAACGGTGCCATGGTCTCATTCCGCAGCATAGTATCTATGCACGGTGAGATATTCCATGGCAATCCGTCATTGAAACCGCTTGAACCGGGTCGTCTGCTTCTGGTTGATGCCGGTGCTGAAACCGTCAACAACTACTGCAGCGACAATACGCGCACCATGCCCGTAACGGGAAAGTTCACCAGCCGTCAGAGGGATATCTATTCGATTGTCTGCGCCTGCCATGATCTGACAATAGAGAAGGCCCGTCCGGGACTCAAGTGGATGGACATGCATCTTGACGTCTGTCGTCTCATGACTGACCGTCTCAAGGATCTGGGTCTTATGAAGGGCAATACTGACGATGCCGTTGAGGCTGGAGCACATGCCATGTTCCTGCAGCACGGTCTCGGTCACATGATGGGTATGGACGTACATGACATGGAGGGTCTTGGCCAGATATATGTAGGCTTTGACGATGAGGTCCGTCCGTCAACCCAGTTCGGTACCAACTGCCTGCGCTGCGGACGCCGTCTGCAGCCCGGTTTCGTGATGACCGACGAACCCGGTATCTATTTCATTCCGGCACTGATTGACCAGTGGAAGGCTGAAAACAAGTACAGCGAATTCCTGAATTATGACAGGATTGAACAGTATCGTGATTTCGGCGGAATACGCATTGAAGACGACATTCTCATCACACAGGACGGTTGTCGTGTCCTCGGTAAGGAAATGATACCGTACCTTCCTGATGATGTCGAGGCATTCATGAGCTGATCCACAAATGGGAACTTATTTCAACTGAACAATAAACCAATTACTTAACATTATGAAGAAGATTCTTGTTGCAGCTGCCATTCTGGCCAGCGTATGCGTAAGTGCCGGTGCGGCAAAGAAAGACAAGACCGAACCACAGGAACCGCTGTTCGGAATCAAGTCAGGTATCATCACCATGTCAAATGAAAACATGAGCAACTTTGGCGGTGGCCAGGGAGGCTTTGGCGGCATGCGCGGCATGGGCGGCGGAATGCAGGGCATGGGCGGAATGCAAGGAATGGGCGGAATGCAAGGCATGGGCGGAATGCGTGGCCAGGGAGGAAATCCTCAGGGCGGTCAGCAGCGCGGAAATTTCCAGGGTGGTGGCCAAGGAATGGCCCGTGGCGACAGCGCTCAGGCACGTCAGCGTATGATGAACTTTGATCCCAGCCAGATTGTGACGAAGATATACTTTGATGATTACGGCCGCAAGATGGCATCCGTCGTGACTCGTGGCGAAGCCGGTTCAACCCGTACAATCATTGTCGATGGTGCAACTGTCACAATCAATGAAGCTGAGAACACTGCAACCAGAATGCCTCAGATGGAGCGCAGGCAAGGTGGCAATGCCGGTGGCATGGGCGGCATGATGGGTGGAATGATGGGCGGCATGGGCGCTGGCGTTGGAAGTCAGGTCAAGCCTGCTTTCGACTATACCGGTCTTGATGACAAGACCATCAAGAAGAACAAGATCAAGAACCTTGGCCAGGAAGAGGTTGCCGGCGTAATGTGCACAAAGTATTCAATGCGCATCAGCAATCAGGGCTACGCTACTGACCAGACCGTTTGGATTTACAAGAACATCACAATGAAGAGCGAGACTGAATCGGACTGGGGCACAATGGGCCAGGCTGTCAAGACTCTCGAGGAATGTGAGGTTCCTGAATCAATCTTCACAATTCCCGAAGGCTGTGAGGTGACCGAAAGGCAGATGCGCGGCGGCATGGGCGGCATGCGCGGTGGCATGGGAGGCTTCGGCGGCGGCATGGGAGGTGACTTCGGCGGTGGCCAGGGCGGCTTTGGAGGTCAAGGCGGTTTTGGCGGCGGCATGGGCGGCTTCTAAGCATTGGAATAGCGGCTTCTAAGCATCGGCCTTCATCCCATTTGTCTTAGTTATTAGTCACAGAACATTTGATTGGTTATACGCGCTGCAGATTGGAATCTGTGGCGCGTTTTCTTGTCCAGCTCAATTCTTTGTGGCATGCGTTTGAAGACTATGGGGACTTTGCGTGCGTTTGCTGGAGCTTTGCGTGCGTTTGCCAAAAATGGGTGCAAACAGAACGCTCATTAAGCCCATTCCATACACCCAACCCCCATTTTTTGCCATGTGGGTGACGTCAGGACCCCCCGTAGCAAGGTTTCCGCACACCCATTTTTGGCGACATCATCTGATGAAACCATTTTGGTGCCTGTCTGAATACAAGTTGATTGTGAATATTCTACACACTATGTAATTCAAAGCAAAAAACAAATTGCAGAAAGGATACAATAACAAGAAGATTTACTAATATTGCAAAAGATAAAGGCGTTACTAAACGTCCTGCTTTGACGATGTGAAACTTCGCAACTTTCCAGATTTGTCAAAACATGACGGCAGTGATGCCTCATAGAGTGATTGTATGGCAAATTGCTTTGCGTACTTGTGCGTGTACATTGTGTCATTACATATCATTTCCGTGGGGTTTTCTGCTGTTCGCTTCGACAAATCGGGCATGCGAAGGCCTCACATCGTGGAGCGGGCAGATTAGGAGGCTCCACGCTTTTTCTTGTTTTTTATTAAGGCCGCTGGAGCCGTGACCGACAACTGAAACGATGAGAAAAAGTTTTTTACTGTTTGTTGCAGCTTTCCTGCTCAACCTTTCCGTCTATGCAGACAAACAATACGAAGTAAATGGGCTATTGTATTCAATTACATCGGATAATTCTGTTGAAGTATCTGGCCTTTCAGACACAGAAATTAAGGATATTGTTATTCCTTCTTCCATTTATATTGATGCTAAGAAATATTCAGTGAAGTCTATAGGAATCGTTGCATTTCAGAGATTGAAATTGTCATCAATTACTATTCCATCATCAATTACTCAAATTGGTAGAGATGTTTTTGATTATTCATCATTAACAAAAGTTGTGATACAAGATAGCGACAATCCAATCGTAATTGACCAAAATCATGATAACACATTCCCGTATAATCTTGATAGTGTTTATATAGGTCGCGACATTGAAATAATAAATGGCAGTAAATATAATAACGTTTTTAAAAATGTCAAGGGTGTAGAGATTGGAGGTTGTGTCAGGCATATTAATTCACATGTATTTTTGACTAGCGATCTGATACACGTGACCATTCATGAAGGACTTACTGAAATAAGTGATGAATTATTTTACAATGCAAGGAATCTGAAGCAAATTCAATTGCCATCTACAATAACTAGAATTGGTGATTATGCGTTTTACGGTACAAGTATCTCGGAGATTGTTTTTCCTGACAGAGTTAAACATATTGGATATAATGCGTTCTCGGAAATTCGTTCTCTTCGGTCAATAGTTTTATCAGAGAGTGTTGATACAATAGAATCCCGTGCATTTTACAATTGTCGAAGCTTGAAGGATATTTCGATTCCAGGTTCTGTCAATTATATAGGAATGTCAGCATTTCAAAACTGTGATTCATTGATAAATGTCGTATATCATGGTTCGATGCAAAAGATCTGTAAACAGACTTTTTGTAATTGTCAATCTTTGCAGAACATAGTTCTTCCTTCCGGATTAGAGGAAATAGAAGAATATGCATTTAACGATTGTTTCGCATTACAGTCTTTTGAATATCCAAATAGCATTCGAGTTATACATAGTAATGCGCTTACTGGATGTTATGGAATAAAGAAACTTGTTTATAATGAAAATGTTGAGGAAATTGATAATGTTGGATATCCTCCCTATTATTCAAAATGTTATCTTGATACAATCATTGTAAATTTTAAAACTCCAATACCTGTTACAAAAACCTGGTCTTCGAATATTATTGTTGTTGTGCCTCATGGATGCGGTTCGGATTTCAGAAATGCGGATTATTGGAAATCCAATATCATTCAGGAAGTTGATGAGGATTATGTTTCTGTCAATTTAGAACAGCCGGGAACGCTTTATACGGAAATCAGCAAATCGGTTTCACCGGCAAAAGTCGGTAAATTGAAAATTACTGGCGAATTAGGTGAAAATGACTGGAAGATTTTGAAATCAGACAAAACTCCTATGCTTTATTCTTTGGATTTGTCCGGTATCAGCAATACGGAAATTCCTAAATCACAATTCAGCGGAAAGACGTGGCTTACAGACATCGTGTTGCCTGATAGCATTGAGAAAATCAACAACAACTCATTTTACGGTTGTACAAGGTTGACGGGAACATTGAATCTGCCTGAATCATTCAAGACTTTTGGCGAATATTCAATGTATGGGACCAATTATGATTCGATTGTTTTCACAAATGATGTGTCAGTAATGAGCCATGCCTTTGATAATTGCACATCGTTGAAACACATTTCTTCGGAATACATTTCTTCTATCGGTTCACAGGCATTCAATGGATGTAAGTCACTTGAATGCTTTACAACATCGGATAAACTGAAAACAATATCTTCATTAGCGTTTTGTAATTGCAGTGGCTTATCGGTAATCGTTTTGAATGAGGGTTTGGAAGTGATTAATGAATATGTGTTTCAGAATTGCTCATCGTTAAAAGAGATTGTGTTTCCATATTCATTGAAAAGCATTGCAAGCGTGGTGTTTTCGGGTTGTAAAAGTTTGACCGATTTTTACGCGCCTTGGAATGGTCCAATCAGATTTGGTTTTTGTTCGTACGGCGATGAAATTGATTTGGAAAAGGCCACTTTGCATGTTCCGGCTGGAACGGAAGGCAGCTATGCTGTTGCTGATGGATGGTGGCATTTCAAAAACATTGTTTCGTATGACCCGACAAATGTTCCGGTCTATTATGATGACAATAAAAAAACGAATACCTATTATGACATATATGGACGAATCTTGAATTCCGGTTCAACAGATCAGATTTATATCCATAATGGTCACAAGTACATTGAGATGAAAGTCTTTTGAGTAATATAAAACAATACCCCCGCCAGAATGTGGTTCTGGGCGGGGGTATTGCTTGCTGTCTGATGGGGGCTGATTCCTGGACAGAGGCCCTTGATTGGATTACTCGATGATGTCGAGCTGGCGGAGAAGGGCTTCGGGTTCGGGGCTGTGGCCGCGGAAATCCCGGTACAGCTTTGCTGCTTCCACAGAACCGCCCTGCTCGAGAAGGTGACGGAAGCTGGCTGCTGTTCCGGCATCGAAAATGCCTTTCTCACTGAACAGCGAGAATGCATCGGCAGCAAGTACCTCGGCCCATTTGTAGGAATAGTAACCGGCTGCGTAGCCTCCTGCAAAGATATGGTTGAACGATGTCGATGAGAGTGTACCGTCAACTGTCGGCATGACCTGCACCGGCTTGACAGCCTGCTGCTCGAATTCGATTACCGGCATGTCGGGCAGGGCGGTCAGCGTGTGCCATGCCATGTCGATATTGCCGAACTGGAGCTGGCGCATGTGATAGTAGGCCGACAGATAGTTCTTGGCGGCTATGATGCGGTCAATGAGTGAGTCCGGAAGTGCTTCAGCGGTCTGGTAGTGCTTTGCGAATGACTGGAGGTATTCCTTCTCATAACCCCAGTTTTCCATAATCTGCGAAGGCAGTTCTACAAAGTCATGATCGACATTGGTACCGGTCTGGCCGGGATAGCGTCCCTTTGCAAGCATTCCGTGCAGTGAATGTCCGAATTCGTGCAGCATGGTTACGAATTCGTCGTGGGTGATGAGTGACGGAGTGTCGGCAGTAGGCTTGGTGAAATTGGTGACCAGGCTGATGAACGGGCGCTGCTCGACTCCGTTCTCGATCTTCTGCTCCTGGAATGATGTCATCCATGCACCGCTGCGCTTGCTGGCACGGGGGAAGAAATCGGCATAGAACAGTGCCAGATGACTTCCGTCCTTGTCAGACACATCGTATACCTTGACATCGGGATGATATACAGGAACGTCAATCTCCTTGAAACTGATGCCGTACAGACGGTTGGCAAGACTGAATATAGCATCTATGCAGTTCTCAAGACGGAAATAAGGCTTGAGCGCCTCGTCGCTGAGGTCATACTTGGCAACACGCATCTTTTCAGCCCAGAAACTGAAATCCCATGGCATCAGTTCCTCTCCCTCAAATCCGTTCCGGGCGGCAAATTCCTTGAGCTGAGCCACTTCGTCGAGTGCGACCGGAAGTGCCGGATCGGCCAGACGTGACAGGAAATTCCAGACATTTTCAGGACTCTCGACCATGCGTCTTTCAGTCTGATACTGAGCATAGTCCCTGTAGCCCAGAAGTGCAGCCTTCTTATAGCGGAGATCCACTATCTGCCTGATGGTCTCCGTGTTGTCGAATTCATCTTCGAATGCGCGGCGGTTATATGCACGGTACATCTTTTCCCTGAGGTCCCTCCGGTCACTGTATTTCATGAAACCGCCGTAGCTGGGTGCCGAGAGGTCGAATGCCCAACCTTCCATGCCTTTTTCCTTTGCTGTTTCAGCTGCCATGTCCCTGATGAAACCCGGCAGTCCTGAAAGCTGTGTGGAATCGGTGATGTTCATTGTGAAGGCATTGGTCGATGCCAATGCGTTTTTCTGGAACTGGAGGGTAAGAAGAGACAGTTTCTCATCCAGTTCTGAAAGAGTCTTCTTGTCTTCGGCGTTCAGTTCCGCACCATTGCGCTGGAATGACTTGTATGTATCGGTGAGCAGCTTCATCCTGTCGGGTTCAAGCGACAGTGATCCGCGCTGGTCGTAGACCGCCTTCACGCGTGCGAACAGGGCTTCGTTCTGGTTGATGTATGTGCTGTATTCGTTCTCGAGCGGTGCCAGCTCCTCGGCAATCTGCTGCATTTCGTCGCTGGTGTTGGCTTCGTTGACATTGTAGAAGATTGCAGCCACCTTGGCATATCCGTTCCCTGAATATTCCAGGGCTTCAATGGTGTTCTCGAATGTGGGAGCATCGGGGTTGTTGACTATGGCATCAATTTCAGCCTTGCCGTCGGCAAATGCCTTCTTGAATGCCGGCATGTAGTCGCTTGTACGGATTTTGTCGAACTGTGGAGCTCCGTATGGCAACTGCGATTCAGTTAGTAAAACGTTTTCTTCCATGTTACATGAACAGATCAGCGCCAGTCCTGCCAGCGCAATAATTTCTTTTTTCATATTTACAGTCAATTATGATGCGCGAAATTAGGGAAAAATACTACCTTTACCACATTATTTATACGAATATGAAACATTTGCCTGTATTATTGCTTGCAGTAGCGGCTTTCCCGTTCCATGCCGATGCCCAGGAGGCAGGAATGCGTGCCACCTACATGGTGGATGGAAACAAAGAGAAGGACCAGTACCGTTCCAATGTCTCGTTGGAGTCTGTAGCCACAAATGAATGTGTAACTTACGTCTATGGAGGCGCCAAGCTGTATATGTCATCTGTCCGTATGAACAAGACTGCCGGTTCCTCGAATGACCCGGATCGTGAGAACAGTTGCTCGAACTCTGTCTTTCTGGCTTCCGATGCTTCACAGGCAACCTTGTTCAAATGTGAGATCAATTCACATACGGACAAGTCGTTCGGCGTAAGTGCAAAGGGACAGGGGACACTTGTCAAGGTCAGCGAAGGCAAGACTAGTGTTTCCAAGGAACAGTCGTCCGGCTTCCATGCGGTCGATGGAGCCGGGATACATGTCGAGGACCACAGCTTTACCGGTGTGTCACACCTGAGTCCAGCCGTTTCAACCGGCAATGGCGGTACTGTAGAATTTGTCAGGGTCATAGGCAAGACGACCGGTCTTGCATCGCCTCTGTTCAGCAGCATGGGACAGATTCATGCTACAGAATGCAAGATGAGTGCTGTCTCATCGCCCATCGGTTACATAAGGGACTGCGGAAAGATCGAACTGGACAAGTGCGAACTTGAACAGGGCGGTTCATGCGGATTCCTGATTTATGACGGCAAGTCATCGGAACGTGGAAACATCAGAATCGAGGACTGCACTTTGAAGATTGCCGATGGTCCGCTGTTTGATGTCAATGACAACAATGTCGACATTTTCGTGAGAAAGTGCAAGATTTCGCAGTCCGATGACCGTCTCATGCACATCAAGGGCGGCAGCGCAAGCCTTCTCATCAGAAAGCAGAAACTTCAGGGTGACATTATGATGGACAGCATCGGTTCCCTTGACCTCACGGTCGGCGAGGCATCGGGACTTGCATCGGCCATTAACCCGGACAACAACAGACAGGCAAGAATCTCCGTCACGCTTGAGGAATCCGGCCAGTGGCAGAATACCGGTGTGTCATACATAAGTTCCATAAGTTTTGCTGCAGGTCTTGAAAAGGGACTCAAGCAGATAAAGGGGCAGTATGATATCTATTATGACCCGTCAGACCCTGCCAACAGCCATCTGGGCGGCAAGGAATATGCAACCGGAGGAAAGGGCATGCTCAAACCATTGAAGTGAATACCATGAAAAGATTGGCATTTCTTCTGGCCGTCATGATGGTGTCTTTTCATCTTCATGCTGAAAACATACCTATCAGCCCATCACAACTGCCTTCCAAGGCACTTAAAACTGTTCAGACGGCATTTCCGAATGACAGCATAACACAATGCAAGGTGGAAAAGCGGGCCAGCCTGGTCCAGTACGAAGTGCGTCTTGCCAATGGAACCAAGCTCCAGTTTTCCAAGGATGGATCGTTTACCGAATGTGTCTGTACCGGCAGAAGCGTTCCCGACTGCCTGATTCCACAGAAGATACAGGAACGCATCCGTTCCGCTTTTCCGGACCGGTCAGTCCTGGAGATTGAACATGACGGCAAACTGTTTGAACTGAAACTTGATGATGGCACTGAACTGAGCTTCAACAGTGCAATGAGACTGATTGACATTGACTACAACAATGATTAGACGTTTTCTGAAGAACATATTCCATCTGTCCCTGGGCTGTATCCTGACATGTCTGACACTGGCCTCCTGTTGGGATAAACCAGTTGACGATGATTTGACGGACATGATGATTCTGGTATACATGGCGGGTGACAACAATCTGTCAGGGTATGTGGATTCCAATCTCAAGTCCATGCAGCATTCTCTTGCCAAAGCCGGTTGCGACAGCAAGGTGGTGGCATTTGTCGACAAGCCTGGCCGCCGATCGTTCATGCTTATGCTGGACGGCAGCAGGACAGATACGCTCAAGACTTATAATGAGAACATGGATTCATCGGACAGCCAGACGCTTTCAATGTTCATTGATTACGTTCTCCAGAATTACAAGGCACATTCATACGGACTTCTCATGTGGTCCCATGGCATGGGATGGATTCCGACAGACCAGCTTCACTATGTCGCCAAAAACCTTGGCTATGCCCCCGGCAGAGACTGTCAGAATGTTGTCATGTGGCATCCCGAAGGACGTAGAGACCCGTTCCTGCCTGACACCCGTTGTGTGGCAGTTGAAACGATAGGAAGTGATTATGCCGCAATGGAGATAGACGATATGGCCGATGCTATTCCCGATGGGGCTTTCAATTTCATCGCATTCGACGCATGCTACATGGGCTGCGTCGAGGTCGCATACGAACTGAGGAACAAATGCCGTTATATCATATCGTCATCGGCTGAAGTCGTGGGTCGTGGATTTCCGTACAGTACCATGACGGAATATCTTGCAAAAGGTGAACTTCTGAATGCCAGCCGTGATTTCTACGAATATTATTCCTGTCAGTCAGGCTGGTCAAGAATGGCCACGATATCACTTGTACGCACTTCCGAACTTGAAGGCCTGGCATCGTGCATGAAACGGATCATGGACAGTGCGGAATTACCGGTCGGCAAGGAGCAGCTTGAGGGCATCCAGTGCTATGACAGGTTCGGAGAGATGTATTTTGTCTCCGGAGACGTGCATTTTACCCATAGTGTCTTCTATGATCTTGAAAGTGTGGCATCGGCGTTCTGTAATGATGGAACTCTCATGAACGAGTTCCGGGACAGGCTGGCACGCTGTATCCTGTATGAGGCCGCCACTCCGCATCTGTTTGAAGGAGAGAGATATGAGATTACTGTCCGTGAGCACTCGGGACTCAGCGTATATGTCCCCACAATAGACGATGAGGATTCCGGCCTGAATGACGACCATCGGAATACCGCTTGGGGAAAGGCTGTAGGCTATTGATTCATTGAACTTATTTACAAACACCAACTGACAATATGAAATTACATTATTCCATTCTGCTGACCGTTGCAGGAATTGTGACAATGGCATGTTCGGGAGGAGACACAACGCTCAAGCGTGACCGTTTCCAGGGTGAGAACCCGCTTCTGAAGAACGAGAAGACCATTGACGGCATCATTGCCAAGATGAGTCTTGAAGAGAAGGTCGCCATGCTTCATGGCAAGAACATGTTCACATCGGAAGGTGTTCCGTCACAGGGCATAGCCGACATGTATTATGCCGATGGTCCCTTCGGAATCCGTGAAGAGATGGAGCCCAAGTCATGGAATCCGCTTGGATGGAGCAACGACTCTGCCACATTCTTCCCCACAGGATCGGCTCTTGCGGCAACATGGAGCGAGGAACTTGCATACGAATACGGTACAGGCATGGCCCGTGAGGCACGTCTGCGCGGCAAGGACATGATACTCGGTCCGGCCATCAACATACAGCGCATTCCTACAGGCGGACGTACCTTCGAATATCTGAGCGAGGACCCGTATCTTTCATCACGCATTACCGTTGGATACGTTCACGGTGTTCAGGACAATGGGGTAGCCGCCTGCATGAAGCATTTCGCCCTTAACAATCAGGAGACCAACCGTGGCAGTGTGGATGTGATCGTGACACCACGTGCCATGAGAGAGATCTATCTTCCTCCCTTTGAGGCAGGTGCCGTTGAAGGCGGTGCATACGGTGTGATGTCGGCCTACAACAAGATCAACGGTTACTGGTGCGGTGAGAACTACCAGCTTCTCAACTCCATTCTCCGTCAGGACTGGGGCTTCAAGGGCATGGTCATATCGGACTGGGGCGGCACGCACAGCACAGTCGAATCCATTGTGGCCGGACTCAACATTGAAATGCCTACCCAGAACTTCCACGGCCAGACTCTGATTGATTCAGTTGCCAGCGGAGCCGTATCGGAACAGGTCATAGACGAAAGGGTACGCGAGATCCTGCGTGTCAGACTGCTCATCGACCCGATACCGGAAGAGAAGATGACTGCCGAAATGACTGCAAAGCCTGAACAGGCTGCCATTTCATATGATGTGGCAACCAAATCGGTGGTCCTGCTCAAGAATGAGGGCAATGTCCTGCCTGTCAACGCTTCACAGATCAGGAAAGTTGCCGTGATCGGTGACAATGCCGACCGCAAGATGTGTAACGGAGGCGTGGGTGCCGGTGTCAAGGCCAAGAATGAAATCACCCCTCTCAAGGGCCTCATGGACCGTCTGCCCGAAGGTGTAGAGATCGAATACGCACAGGGCTACACTTCACAGCAGCAGAGAGGTGGCATGGGCGGATTCGGATTCGGTTTCCGCCGTCAGACTCCCCAGGAACTTGAAGCCGCACGCAAGGCTCAGGAAAAGGAGAAGCAGGATATGATTGACAAGGCTGTCAAGGCCGCAAAGGACGCTGACATTGTCTTCTTCTTCGGCGGAACCAACCGCCAGTGGGAAACCGAAGGCAGTGACCGTCATGACATCATGCTTCCATACGGTCAGGAAGAAGTTCTCGAAGCCGTTGTCAATGCCAATCCCAAGACCGTATTCATTGCAGTTGCAGGTGCTCCGGTTGACCTCAGGAAGACCGATTCCCTTGTTCCGGCAATCATCCAGTCATGGTTCAACGGTTCAGAAGGCGGACACGCACTTGCCGACATCCTTCTTGGTACAATATCTCCGTCAGGACGTCTGCCGTTCTCATATCCCTACAAGCTCGAGGATTCTCCTGCCTATGCCCTGAAGAACTTCCCGCAGACCGATGCTCCGGTTGACAACGATATCTTTGTAAACCTTGTAGTCGACAAGGATCAGATCAATGACGGTTCGCGCGCAGGCCGCAGCATGGCCCTCTACACTGAGGATATGCTGGTAGGCTACCGCTGGTTCACGACCAAGCAGCTTCCTGTCATGTATCCGTTCGGATATGGACTGAGCTATGCCGATTTCCAGTATTCTGACCTGACCCTTTCAAAGGAATCGTATTCCGATGGCGAGAACATAACGGCAACCTTCACTGTCACCAACACCAGCGCAGTTGATGCCGATGACGTTCCACAGCTTTACGTTCACCGTCTGGACGCCACAGTCGACTGGCCGGAGCGCGAACTCAAGGCATTCAGGCGCATCAGCCTTAAGGGTGGGGAATCCGTTCAGGTCACACTTGAGATTCCTGTCGAACAGCTCAAGTACTGGAACGAGGATGCACATGACTGGACACTTGAACCGGGTAATGTGGAGATCCAGCTCTGCAGCAATTCCTCGACTGTCGTACTGTCAGGAGCATGCAACGTAAAGTGAACCGTCTGCTGCCCTTCATGGCCGATGGCCGTGTGGAGGCAGGTTGCGATGAAGCAGGGCGCGGCTGTCTGGCCGGCCCTGTTTTCGCTGCTGCAGTCATCCTGCCATCGGATTTCGGGAACCCTTTGCTGAACGATTCAAAGCAGCTTACCGAAAAGCAGAGGTATGCCTTGAGACCCGTCATTGAAGAGCAGGCGCTGGCCTGGGCAGTGGGCATTGTCGACAATGAGGAGATTGACCGGATCAACATTCTCAAGGCTTCGATCCTTGCCATGCACAAGGCTCTGGATGACCTGAAAATCAGACCTGAACACATTCTGGTTGACGGAAACCGTTTCTATCCGTATCACGACATTCCGCATACAACTGTCGTGAAGGGTGACGCGACATACATGTCCATAGCGGCAGCATCGGTCCTGGCCAAGACATACAGGGACGATTTCATGAACCGTATCGCTCTTGAGTATCCCCAGTACGGATGGCTCGAAAACAAGGGATACCCGACGGCCGCCCATCGCGATGCCATCAGGATGTATGGCACCACACCATATCACAGAATGTCATTCAATCTTCTTGGTGACGGCCAGCTGGCTCTTGATTTCAAATAGCGAAATTCATTGTTACAGATATTTGCAATCAGCATAAATTGCTATTTTTGCGTATTGAAATAAAAACTGTTATTCCATGACAAAGTCGTACGAAGAGATTAACGAGAAGATCCGCAAGGGAAAGGCCGTTGTCCTGACAGCCGAACAGGTGTCCGAGATGGCCCGTACCATGAGTCCAAAGGAGATTCTCAGCAAGGTCGATGTTGTTACAACAGCCACATTCGGTGCCATGTGCTCGTCAGGAGCCGTATTGAATTTCGGACATGCAACACCGCCCATACGTATGGAACGCATTGAACTTAACGGTGTTCCCGTAAGCGGAGGACTGGCTGCAGTCGACACTTTCGTGGGTGCGACCGACTGCAATGTCCAGAGGCCCGAGTACGGTGGAGCGCATGTCATACAGGAACTCATTGACGGAAAGGAGGTCATCCTTGAAGCATGGGCCAAGGGTACTGACTGCTATCCCAGAACGCACATCAGGACAAGGATCTCGCTTGACACCATAAATGACGCCATCCTTTGGAATCCCCGTAACGCCTACCAGAACTACAACGTTGCCGTCAATTCCAGCGACCGTATAAGGTATACCTACATGGGCACCCTTCTTCCGCACTTCAAGAACGCGTCATACAGTTCGGCCGGTGAGCTCTCACCGCTGCTCAACGATCCCGAATGCCGTACCATCGGCCTTGGAACCAGAATATTCCTTGCAGGTGCCCAGGGCTATGTCACATATAACGGAACCCAGTTCAATACATCCAAGCCCATCAATGAATATGGTGTTCCCATGGGCGGAGCGCGTACCATAGCCGTTGCAGGCGAGATGCGCGAAATGAACAGCCGTTATCTGCGTGGTGCATATTTCGAGAAGTACGGTGTCACAATGTATGTAGGAATAGGTGTTCCTATTCCCATTCTTGACGAGGATATGGCTGCACGCGTTTCCATACGCAACGAACAGATCGAGACCTATCTGGAAGATTACGGTGACGACTTCAAGCTTATAGGCACCACCAACTATGCTGCCCTGCGCAGTGGCGAGATTGAATTCAACGGACACAAGATCCATACCGCTCCGCTGTCAAGCCTTGCCCGTGCACGTGAGATAGCCGACATACTTAAGGGTTGGATTGAACGTGGCGAGTTCCTTCTTACGGCTCCGACACGTCCCATGCCGGCAAACCGCAGTCTCAAGTCACTTGAAGAAAATCTTTGAAGCTATGGAAAAGAGAATAGTACTGAACTTTCCGGCCGAGAATGCACAGAATCCGGTCATATATGACATAGTCAAGAAGTTTGACGTTGTTCCCAATATTCTGAAAGCCAATGTGAAAGCCGATCAGGGCGGACGCATGGTCGTTGAGCTTGTGGCCAACGAGAATGAGATCAAGGCTGCAATAGACTATATTGAAAGCTGTGGAATTGAAGTCAGCGCCATTGGCAGCAAGATTTCATGGAACAGCGAGCTCTGCACCGATTGCGGCACCTGCACATCATCATGTCTGTCAGGAGCTTTGACCATCAAGGCACCGGACTGGAAGCTGCAGTTCAATCCTGACAAGTGCGTCGCCTGCAAGCTTTGTCTCAAAGCCTGCCCGTTGCACCTGTTCTCAATGGACGTATCGGTCTGATGACAGAATACAGGGACAGGACATACCGCACGCAGTTTTCCGACAGCGGGCTGAGCGGTTTCACCGTGTCACACAAGGAAACCGACTTATGGATAGGAACCGACAACGGCTCCTTTTCCGTTTCAATGCAGCAGTATGCCCTGGACATGGTCCGCCAGCTGCGTTCCCAGATGGACCGCTATCTGGAAACCGACCCCGGATACAGGACCTCGCTGGTTCCATATCAGCCCAGGCCCGATGCACCTCTCATTTTCCAGTTCATGTCGCAGGCATCGGCCCGTACGGGCATCGGTCCCATGAGTGCAGTGGCAGGAGCGTTTGACAGGATTGTCGCCGATGCCCTGTGCCAGCGTTTCGGATGCACGGACATAGTAGTCGAAAACGGAGGCGACATATACGCCAGCGTATCACATGACCTTGACATATCGGTCTTTGCGGGACAGTCGCCACTTTCGGAAAGGGTGGGTATCCACATTCCTTCAGGCAGTTTCCCGCTTGGAATCTGCACCTCAAGCGGCACGGTAGGACCGTCACTCAGTTTCGGAAAGGCCGATGCCATGATGACGGTGTGCCGCGATGTCCTTCTTGCCGACAGTTACGCCACTGCCATGGCCAACCGTATCAGGACCGTCGATGACCTTCAGACTGTCATTGACATGTGCTCTGAAAATCCCGATATCCTTGGTGCACTTGCCATAAAGGACGACCGTATGGCAATCTGTGGAGAATTCGAGCTGCGCATTTTTGGAAAATGACTTTGTAATGCTTACTTTAGCGCTTTAGAAATCAACCTATTACAAATATGAGAAGAACTATTCTGACACTCGCTCTTGCTTTGTGTACACTGGCCGCCGGCGCCATTGACAACAAGGGCATTGCACTGCAGCAGAAGACTGATGACAGTTTTGCTGTGATTGAGAACGGACGTCCGGCAGTACAGCTGCTCGTTGACCCGGCTGACAACATCGGAATCCAGATTGCACTGAAGTCCCTTCAGAAGGACTTTGCAGCAGTTACAGGCACTCCTGCACAGATTGTCAACGAACCCGTCCAGGGCGGTCTGGTAATTGTAGGCTCACTTGACAGCAAGTACATCAAGCAGATTGTCAAGTCAAAGAAAATCAATGAGAAAGAGCTGAAAGGCAAAACAGAAAAGTATATCATGACCATGGTCAATGAGCCGTTGAAGGGCGTTGACAAGGCTCTGGTCATTGCAGGAAGTGACCGCCGTGGCGCCATCTACGGCATCTACGAACTGTCAGAGCAGATGGGCGTTTCCCCATGGTATTTCTGGGCCGATGTCCCTGTTGCCAAGCTCCAGAACCTCTATCTCAAGAACGGCACATATACAGCCGGCGAACCTGCCGTACGTTACCGTGGCATATTCCTGAATGACGAGGCTCCGTGCCTTACCACCTGGGTCAAGAACCACTACGGCACACAGCGTGGCGGCCATGAGTTCTATGCTGACTGCTTTGAGCTCATCCTGCGTCTGCGCGGCAACTTCATGTGGCCGGCCATGTGGGACTGGGCATTCTATGCCGATGATCCCGAGAACTCGAAGACCGCCGATGACATGGGCGTCATCATGGGTACCAGCCATCACGAGCCAATGGCACGCAACCATCAGGAATGGGCACGCAATCCCAAGGCATACGGTGGCATTTGGGACTACACCAAGAACAAGGAGGAACTTCAGCGTTTCTTCCGCGAAGGTGTTGAGCGTTCAAAGAACAACGAAGACCTCATTACCATAGGTATGCGCGGTGACGGCGATGCCGGACTGGCAGGCAGTGACGAGGACAACATCAAGATGCTTGAAGGACTGTTCGCCGACCAGCGTCAGATCATCAAGGAGGTGACCGGCAAGAAGCCCGAAGAGCGTCCTCAGGTATGGGCACTCTACAAGGAAGTCCAGCTTTACTACAACAAGGGTCTGCGCGTTCCTGACGATGTCATCATACTCATAAGCGATGACAACTGGGGTGACGTGCGCAAGCTGCCTAACGAGCAGGAACGCCTGCACAAGGGCGGGTGGGGCATGTACTACCACGTTGACTATGTAGGTGCTCCCCGCAACTCCAAGTGGCTCAACATCACTCCAATCCAGAACCTGTGGGAACAGATGCAGCTCACATACCGCTATGGAGTAGACAAGCTCTGGGTCCTCAATGTCGGTGACCTCAAGCCAATGGAATATCCTATCCAGCTGTTCCTTGACATGGCATGGAATCCTCTGGAATACAATGCCTCCACACTGCTTGAGCATACTGAAGAATTCTGCGCACAGACATTCGGCCAGGATCAGGCAGAGGAAGCCTGCCGTATTCTGAACCTGTACAGCAAATATGCAGGCCGCATCACTCCTGAAATGCTTGACGCACGCGTATACAATCTGGAAAGCGGTGAATTCCGCCGCGTATGCGATGACTGGGCACGCCTTGAACTTGAGGCAACACGCCAGTTCATGAGCCTTGAAGACCAGTACAAGGACGCATACCGGCAGATCATCCTGTTCCCGACACAGGCCATGGCCAACCTTTATGACATGTACTATGCACAGGCCATGAACCAGAAGCTTTCAAGAGAGAACAATCCCGAAGCAAACTACTGGGCTGACCGCGTACAGCAGACCTTTGCACGTGACCAGGAGCTGAACCGTGCATATAACGAGGACATGGCCAATGGCAAGTGGAACGGCATGATGACCCAGAAGCACATAGGCTATACATCATGGAATGACAATTTCCGTGCCGACACGGCACCCCGTACCAGCCGTATCGAGAACGACAGTGTCAAGGGAGGATTCGTGTTCACCGAAAAGGACGGAACCGTAATCATGGAAGCTCCGCACTACTTCGAGGCCACTTCCAACAAGGCCGGCGATGCTGACTGGGAGGTCATCCCCTACATGGGCCGCACACTCGGTGCAGTCGCACTGTTCCCATATACCGCATCGACAGAAGGCGCTTCACTCAGCTACAGGTTCAACACGACCACCGATGCCGATGCCGCAACCCTTCTCATAGCCCAGAAGTCAACCCTGGCATTCGCACGTCTTGAGGGACACCGCTTCATGATAAGCGTTGACGGAGGTCAGGAGCAGGAGGTCAACTTCAACAGCCGTCTGAACGAAGAGCCCGCCAACCAGTACTCGGTATACTATCCGACAGTAGCCAAGCGCGTTGTCGAGACCAAGGTCAATCTTGGCAAGCTGTCGGCAGGCGAACACACGCTGACCATACGTCCAATCGAGCCGGCATCGGTCTTCGAGAAGTTCGTGATTGATCTTGGCGGTTACAAGACCCAGTATCTGTTCGGTCAGGAATCGCCCGTAGTCCGCAAGTGATGAAACGGCTTTGTAGTATAATTACAAAGTTCATTGCAGTGATAGTGCTCATCGGGGCAGCGGTCGCATATCTGTGGCCGGCCTCGATGAGTCATATCAGTACAAAGTGGGTATCTCCGCTGCTGGGTGTCGTGATGTTCGGCATGGGACTCACGCTCGATGTCAGGGAATTCGGGCGTGTGTTCACGCATCCGCGCAACGTGCTGGTTGGTTTCCTTTGCCAGTTCACCATTATGCCGCTGGCGGCAGTCCTGCTTGTAAGACTGTTCTCCTTGCCGCCCGAACTGGCGGTGGGAGTCATCCTGGTAGGGTGCTGTCCCGGAGGAACAAGCTCGAACGTAATCACTTACCTGTCCAAGGGCGATGTCGCATTGTCCGTTGGCATGACATCGGTATCGACACTTGTGGCCCCGGTCATCACGCCATTGCTGGTGAAACTGCTTGCAGGCGCATACATACCTATCCGCTTCTGGGCCATGTTCCTGTCAATAGTCGAGGTCATAATACTGCCAATTGCCCTGGGACTGCTCATAAAGAGATTCTTTCCAAGGTTCTCGCAGGCTGTGGCCGACTATCTGCCGGCATTCTCGACAATCATCATTACTGTCATTGTAATGGCAGTGGTGGCAGCCAATTCCGGCAGTCTCCACATTTGCGGACTGACAGTCATTGTGGTGGTCATACTGCACAACCTTCTGGGGCTGATGCTTGGCCTGCTGGCTGGAAAGCTGCTCCACATGTCGGTCAGGCAGATGACGGCAGTCAGTATCGAGGTAGGCATGCAGAACTCAGGACTGGCCTGCAGCCTTGCCGCCACCCATTTTGCATCAATGGCTCTGGCACCTGTACCGGGAGCCGTTTTCAGCGTCTGGCACAACATTTCCGGCGCTCTGGCCGCAAAGGTCTATTCACATGCCAATAACCTGCATAACAATCCAAAACCCTAAAATATGAAAGTAATTACAAGAATTTTCCTTACAGTTGTTGCGGCAGTCGCCATAGCATCATGCGCAAACACATCGGCTATCGTCAAGCTTGACCATTTTGTCGATGAAGCTGAACTCAAGAGTCCGGAATATTCAGAAAAGGATTGGGAACTATCCAAGGCCGAGTATGAGAAGCTTGTTGCCGAAATGCTCAGTGATGACAGTGAATACAGTGACCAGGAACGTGAAATGGCGGCCCGTGCTATGGGACGCTATCATGCTCTGCTCATCAAGAACGGACTGGAGCAGTCCACATCGCTTATCAAGCAGTTCGGCAAAATGCTTCCCGAATACATTGAGGGTTTCGCGTCAAGCCTTGAGGAAAGCGGTCAGAACGTGCAGTCGTTCCTTCAGGATCTGTTCAACGAGGAGAAGATTGACCAGTCGCTGGAGCATCTGGAAAAGTCGCTGGAATCGATTTTCGGCGATATTGACGAATAACAGTACCACGTTTTCAGCGGTGGAGCGGGAACCGCCACGGCCGGTGAGGTGGGGAATGTGACGGGCCGACTTTCCGTGACCGGCGTGCGCGTCACTGCGGCCGGGTCCGCGGAACTCGCGGCTTTGCCGCTCAGACAGCCGCGGCCCTTTCCGGCCTCCGTTCCTTCACGCTTTTCCGGTCACTCCACGATGGCCCGGCACATTCCCTGCCACACCGGCCTTTTGGTGGCGGTTTCCGTTCCACCGAATGCTGTAAAAAGTGGGGTTCTTACAGGTTCTCTACCTGCTCAAGGGTCAGACCAGTACATTTGGCAATGACATCGGCAGGAATGTTTTCGGCCTTCAAGTTACGTGCGGTCTCCAGTTTGCCCTGCTCAACGCCTTCAGCACGTCCCTCAGCACGTCCCTCTGCACGTCCCTCAGCACGTCCCTCAGCACGTCCCTCTGCACGTCCCTCAGCACGTCCCTCAGCCAGGCCTTCTTCGCGGGCTACGCGCTTGGCGTATTTCATCTGGGCGCGTCTGTCTATATCGGTTGTCATAGCATTTATGTATTTTATCTTTACACTTGATTCCATTGCCGCAAGCTCGCTCTGACGGGCCAGCTTGGCCCATATGCCTTCGGCAAAACCATCCGGAAGGACGTCCAACTCGTGCAGCCTGCGAATGCAAAAGTAGAATCTTTCCTTGTCATTGTCAATATCTTCCCACTTTTTGTCGAAATGCGCCAGCTCAACGAACACGAAATGCAGGTTGTCAGTCATCAGCTCGTGCGTGCGGTCTTCACGCAACGAGTAGCTGGACAGGATGCTGCCGTCCCAATCCGGGGCATGCTGGCGGGTGAAGGCAATTATCGACACTATGTACACCGGTTTCAGGCTGTAGTCCTCCTGGCCCTTCTTGACCTGGTCCTGGATGCAGTAAGTCGAATAGTACAGACAGCGGTCGGCGAACCAGTCCTGGGCACGAACCTGCACCTCGACATTGATTCGGGTGCCGTCGGACAATATGCACGACACATCGAACACGCTGTCTTTCAGGTTTTTGGCGTATGACTGCTGGCGGTTCCGGTAGAACTCCAGATCCTCGATGCGAAGTTCCGGTATCAGCTCGTTGAGCAGGGCTATGAGCAGGTCCTTGTTGTCCTCGCGGCAGAACACCCACTGGAACGCGACATCGTTCATCAGGTTCACGTACTTGCCGTATGTCAGTGTGTCATGTTCAGATTTTCTTTTCATAGGTACTGATTTGAACAAAGAGAGACTGATTTCTCTTTGGCACAAAGATAGCTGGCGGATTGGAATGTCATTATATCGAAACCACAAAAAATACATTGAAGCCGTCACACCTCTAGCGGTGGAGCGGGAACCGCCACGGCCGGTGAGGTGGGGATGTGACGGGCCGACTTTCCGTGACCGGCGTGCGCGTCTCTGCGGCTGGGTCCGCGGAACTCGCGGCTTTGCCGCTCAGACAGCCGCGGCCCTTTCCGGCCTCCGTTCTTTCACGCTTTTCCGGTCACTCCACGATGGCCCGGCACATCCCCCGCCACACCGTCCTTTGGGTGGCGGTTTCCGTTCCACCGAATGCTGCCTTCCGGCCTGGAGCATGACTGCTGGTGAAGGCAACGGTCGGCGAACCATTTCACAGAAACCAAAGTGGCAAAATGTGGCTTTTCTGTCACGATGCCGTGAAAATTATGCTGGAATGGCTCTGTTTTGTTGCCGAAATGGTTGAAATCTTTCAGATGAAACTGTGGCCTTTCCGGCTAAAAAGTCAATTTTTTCAGGAAAAGAGTCAAGCAATTTCAGTTGAAAACGTCAAGCATTTCAGGGTGAAACGTCAAATTCTTCCGGTTGTGAAGTCAGCGGGTCCAGTGCTGGAACATCCGTAAAACGCGCTTCCAGATACTCCAAGGCAGGATTGGGCACGCAAGACCTAACGAAAATCTTACAGTTCTTACAGATTACAGCCTTCTGGAGATGGATACTGTCGTTTCCCGCGGTGAGCGGATTGCCGCCAAACGCTCACGGAACGGGAGTCCGGAGGGTACCCTGCACGGAATCCGGGACAACCATTGACTTCGGCTTATTGCGGCTGTATCTTTGTGGCGTGATTCGGATGAATGCCGTTTGGAAACTCATCCGAAGAACAAAGCAGTGCATTAAATCCATTTCAACTGCTATGATCAATTATTCCATCGTTATGCGTTCAGTGAACGGCAATCTCTTTGAAATCAACCAGGCTAAGAGCCGTGTCGGGAAGTTCGCCCGCCACATCAGCAGCCACGGCTGCGTGTACTCCCGTGCCGACCGTTTCAGCGCCCAGAACATCACCGGTGTGAATGTGGTGTGGGACTGCCAAGTATTAACCAACAAGACCCTATGGAACGCCATAGGGCCTTGCTTTTTTTGCATCGGCCGTAACCCGTAAACGAACATGAATGGCGTTGTCCGTTACATCGGATGCCTGACGGATAGTAGATTTTTCTGTTCATGATCCGGAAAATCTTTCAGTTCTTTCAGCTGTCAGTTTGCTGGAGATGGACCAAATACCTTGGCATCTTTTATGTTCTACTTACATTAGTGTCCGGTAAAAATTTATAAACGCTCTTTGAAATTATTGAAAGTTAGGTAGTTACAGGGGTACTGACTGACAAATCGCTTATCCGAAGATTTCAGAGTGCGAGCCGAGGTGTGGTCGGGATGAGCGGCTTGTATGCAAATGTGGTCATTTGTATTCAAACCGCATCACTTTTCAGTGAAATGATTTCGTGTTGTTCGCGTTTTGAGGCCTTGTAGACGTATTGACGTTTTCCGCTATAATTCTGTCAGCTACGGCGGCGAACTTGTCAAGATCGTGAATGAAGCGAAAGGACTTTCCGGATTTCCATTGATAGTATGCCAGGCCCCATCCTGCCCAGTATTCAGGAGAAATGGTGAATGTCCCGTCAATAGCCGCCGGCGACTCCGCTTGTCAGGAACATCCTATAAAATAGTTGCGGTGAAAAACCGCACTGGTTGATGCCGCAATCCATCATCGTGGCAAGATAGACTATTCAGCAGAATCTGAATATTGAGTTTGTAAACTTTAAAGGTAACAAATTGAAAGAGTTTAAGTTACAGCTTGATAAGGAAATCAATTTCCCGACCAAAACTACGGTATTAGGGGGCAAAGGACCGTATATTTCATTGAAAACTCCTTTTGTCAAGGCTGCACCGGGCGAGATTGACCGTTTTGCGTTGGCAATCAAGCCAAATTTTGCATCGCATAGGCATCAGCTGAAATCATTTTAGCGCCTGCATACTCACGGAGGTCACAGACCTGAACCAACCATTCTTACTACCGGAACAGGTTCGGGCAAGGCGAAATGTTTTCTGTACCCTATATCTGTCATTCCGGAAATATTATCCTCTTTTCTTAGAAATCCGAAAGATAAAGAACCATCCAGTTATTACTGAGAAAGAAGAAAAGAACAGTTATTTGGATGAGGAAGAGTTTATCAATGAAGAGTTAGCCAAGTTTGACAAGGCTATTGCTGAAATTAATAAACTGTATGCAAGTTTCTTGTTGCCGATGCCTACTTCTCCAAGGAAAGCTTCGTCACGGTGTACTGAAGCTTGGCTTTAATCTTGTCAGCATCTTCCGTGATGACGTGCGTATTGGTGGAGCGATTTATTTCCATGTCCGGAAAACATGCGGACATGAGATTTAATAACACTGATTTCAAAGAACTTTTGTTCTACGGCGTCAGAGCCGCAGTATGATTTTTATAAAACTAACGAACTGTTGCTATAATAGCATAAGGAATAATTAGTATTTTTGAAGGTTATGTGTTTCAATGTAACCAAATCAACCAATTTATAGTTTGGATTGCAAGAAAATACAATTATTAAACGCCTAATTACTCTTTATATGAAACTTAGAAGAACGCTTATTGACAACTCGCCTGAAGGTTATAATATGACGGAGGTTCTCAAAGAATGCCTGGAAGATACAAACATCACTGAGGTTTGTATAGCTACTGGCTTTTGGGATCTACGTGGTACAACACTTGTGTACGATGAACTTGCCAGTTTTCTTTCTCGCGAAGGTGCCAAATTCCGTCTGTTAATAGGAAAGGACCCATACCTTTACTCTGGAGATACAGAGAGCTTCACTAAGGGACGTTACGACAAACAGGAACAGGCATGGCGTGTGGAACTGGATAAGTTCGCCGCACAGGAGCAATACGTCAAGACTGTCCAACTGCTGGTGGATAATCTCAAGGACAAGGACAATGAAAAGTTTCAGATTCACATTTATAAACCTGAGGGTGAATTGAAAGATCAATTCCTACACTCAAAATGTTTTATTTTCAAAGGTTACGACAACGAAGAGGACTGTCCCGTTGGATATGGTATTATTGGCAGTTCTAACTTTACCCAGCGTGGCATGGAGGGTAATGCGGAGTTAAATACTCTTGAAGATAATGCTCGTGATGTAATCTCCCTTGACCCAGAGTTCAGGAAAGATAAGACTCACCTTATGTGGTTCAACGAGAAATGGGATTACTCTGAATCATGGGAAAAGGAGTTCCTGCTACAAATTACTCAGTCAAAGATGGCTCCAGAGGTGACAATACCAGAACCGGAGACGTCAGAGGTTACAAATAAGCCACTTACTCCATATGAGCTTTACATAAAACTCCTTCAGACGAAGTTTGGTGACCTTGTGGATAAGAAATTTGGAGACATGATTGAAAGCTATCTGCCTTGTCGTTTCGATAGCTTCGATTATCAGATGGATGCCGTAAAGCAGTGCTTCTCCACAATGAAACAACATGGCGGTTTTATGTTGGCCGATGTCGTAGGACTTGGGAAAACTATTGTTGGTACGTTAGTTATTAAACATTTCCTGAATTTCCCGGATGAAGATGGCCGTGAGAGAAAAGTGCTCATTGTTACCCCTCCTGCTATTCGTTCATCGTGGATTGATACAATTAAAGAATTCGATAAGGATTGTGTTGATCCTATTGGTCCATGTATTGATTATATCACTACAGGAAGTATCGGGAAACTGGTTGACGATGAAGTCACAGCTGATGATGAAAGTGATTCCGGCAGTTTTGAAACAGAACTCAAAACTGAAAATTACGGACTGATCATTATTGATGAAAGTCATAAGTTCCGCAATAGCGATAATGGCATGTATAGGTCTCTCGACGAACTTATTGAGCAAATTGGTTGTGATACAGGCAACTATCCTTACATTGGGCTTCTCAGTGCAACGCCTCAGAATAACAGACCCAATGATCTGAAAAATCAGATTTATCTTTTTGAACGTAATCATAACGAATCCACGCTCAAGAAAGCGAACGGTGGAAACATAGAGAGTTTCTTTACGGAAATCAATGCAGAGTATGTAAAATTAATCACTAGCAAAGAATCGGACAAAGATGCAGACGAGTATGCCAGTGATGATATGAGTCCAGTTGAGCGCCAGGAAAAGTTAAAGGAATTATCCGGCAGAATACGTGACTGTATACTTTCTGACATTATGGTCCGTCGTACCAGAACCGATGTCAAGGAGTACTATAAGAATGATATTGAACGTCAAGGAATAGCATTCCCTGACATAAACGGTCCTATCGGACTCAAATATAAGATGAGTTCGAAACTTGCAAACCTGTTTTATGAGACGATGAGCCTGATAGCACCAAAGGAAAATTTCAGGTTTGATAACTCGGATTATCTTTGCTATTACAGGTACAGAGCTGTACAGTTTCTTACCAACCCTGATGACAAGAAACTGTATGCCGGTCGTGGTAATCGCGATACTGACACACTTGCCCTTCAGCTGGCCAAGATAATGCAAATCAATCTTGTCAAGAGACTGGAAAGCAGTTTTACCGCATTTAAGCAGTCTCTGCTCAACCTGCGCCGATATACGGACAACATGATTAGGATGTGGGAAAACAATACCATATTCATCTGTCCTGCTATTGACGTGAATACAGAGCTTGATGTAGAAGCAAAGAAACAAAAGAGAGGTCATAATGTCTCATTCGATGAATGCGTAGAGGATATTAGAAAGAAAATTCTGAAATTAACGGAAGATGGCCGTAACGAAGATGGTGAGAACAAAGAGTATACAAGGGACGATTTCGATTCGGATTATATTAATCTGCTGAGACATGACTACAAACTGGTTTGTGACTTGTACGACAAATGGTCACTTAATTCGGAAGACCCGAAATTCGATGAATTCAAGGAAAGCCTCAGATATGTATTGTTTGACAAGGAAAGAAACCGTCCGCAGAAACTTGTAATATTTACCGAAGCTATTGACACAGCAACAACAATTTCTGATGCAGCACAAAGCAAAGGATATAGAGTCCTTATGATTACAGCAGCCAACCGCCATGATAAGGAGCAAACAATCAGGGAAAATTTTGATGCGAATTATAAAGGCGAATGGAAGAACGATTATGACATCATTGTGACAACAGATGTTCTTGCAGAAGGTATTAACCTACATAGGGCAAACTGCATATTGAACTATGATACTCCTTGGAACTCCACCAAACTTATGCAGCGTATCGGGCGCGTGAACCGAATTGGTAGTGCTGAAAAGTTTGTGTATGTATTTAACTTCATGCCATCGGCCGAAGGTGACGCAGAAATCAATCTGGTCAGAAAGGCACATACCAAACTACAGTCGTTCCATACTCTATTCGGTGAGGACAGCAAGGTATTCTCAGAAGATGAGGAGGTTGCTCATTACAAGCTCAACGAAATAGTGAACGGCGAGGCCTCACCACTTGAAAAATACGTTTATGAACTGAAAGAGTATAAGGCGTCTCACCCTGAACGCTATGCTCAGATTGAGGCACAGAACGAAGAACTAGAAATGTCAGCAGTGCCTGCCAACGGAAACGGATATTTCCTTGTACGCACGCCCAAGATGGCCGGAATGTTTGTAAAAGTGAATCCAAATGAAGATGAGGGCAAGGTTATATCCATCTTTGATATGTTTGAGACTGTCAGACCTATGCAGGCTGCACAGAAATGTGGCCTTCCAGACAATTGGGGGGCCATGAAGAAGGAGGCTGAGCGTGTGGTGACTGCCGAACTTGCAGATGCCAGGTTCCGCAAAGGCAATTCCAAAAAGGCTACTGAAGCAAAGGGCATCATCAAGGAACTGAGGGATAATCAGACAATGTCTGCCGAATCCAGAAAGCTTCTATCTGCGGCTGACAAACTTGTTCGTTATGGCAACAATGATATAATAAAACGTATCATTAAAATTGGTCAGGCTGTTGCCGAAAAGAATGCGCTTTTCCCAATTACTCAAGAAGAATTCGATGCTTACCTGAATGATGGCATAGCTAAAATGGTAGCAGAAGTGGAAATGAGACAAGGAAAGCCACAGGTATTCATAGGAATAAACAAGTAAAATACAAATAACACAAATATGGATAAGATTGCACTGAAGGAGTTTCTCCAGAAAAAGTATGAGAGTCCATCAGCATTTCTTGAGAATGTGATTTTTCCCGTTTTCGGAGAAGAAAACTATGACAGCTCGGGCAACTACCATTGGCTGCATAAACATCCGGAAGACCAGACCGCTGCCGATAATGCCGGAATTGTGGATATTCTCGTTCTTGGCAGCCTTTATGTCGAAAGTTCTCAACTGGATTTGTTTGATATTACTGTTAGTTCCAAACGACAGCTTACCAACAGCAGAGTCGGCATACAGCAACTTGTCAGAAGAATAATATCGTCACATTCAGGAGCGTTCATGATATTCCATTATCAGACGACCGAACACTGGGATTGGAGATTCACTTTCTGCCATAAGGGGGCAAATCAGTTAGATTCCAGCGATACAAAGAGATACACATTCCTTCTGGGACCAGGGCAGTCTTGCAGAACTGCGGCAGAAAACTTTTTCAAACTTGGCGAGAAGATTTCAGGCAGCGGGGAGTTTGAGATGGAAGATATTATCAAGGCATTCGATGTGGAAGCTCTAAGTAAGGAGTTTTTTGCCAAGTACAAGGTCCATTATGAGCGCTTCTGTCAGTTCGTGTATGACAATAAGGATAATCGTGAATATTTTGGTCCTGAGTTTTCTGCCTGGGAGGACAAAATAATCCGCGACTATGTGAAGAAACTGTTGGGACGTATTGTATTCCTGCATTTCCTGCAAAAAAAAGGATGGCTAGGCGTTCCTGCCGGCGGCCAGTGGGGTGATGGTGACCCTCAGTTTATGAAGCATTTGTTTGAGGCAAGCAGCGATGAACAGAAACAGAATTATCTTGATGCCGTTCTAGAGCCGTTGTTTTCCGGTGCTCTTAATGTCCAAAGAGAGAACGATGTGTTTAATCTGAATGTGCCTGGATATACAGAAATTAGGATTCCATATCTGAATGGCGGACTGTTTGAACGCGATGAGCTGGATGAACCTGCATCGGCTTTCCCTGCCGAATATTTTGCAGACCTATTTGAATTCTTCTATCAGTACAACTTCACTATTGATGAAAATGATCCCGATGATGCAGAGGTGGGTATTGACCCGGAAATGCTTGGACGTATTTTCGAGAATCTGCTGGAGGACAATAAGGACAAGGGTGCATACTATACGCCCAAAGAGATTGTGCAATATATGTGCCGCGAGAGCCTGATTGCATATCTGACCACCTGCTTTATGGAGCGTAACGGTTCATTTACACGTGACAGTGTCGAAACTGAAGTTCGTAGACTGGTTAAGGATCCCGAAACCAAAGTGCCTGGAATGAAGCAACAGGCAAAAGAGGATTTTGGAAATGATTTGCGCAAGGTGCATATTTGTGATCCGGCTATCGGCTCAGGTGCATTTCCCATGGGACTGCTTAACGAACTAGTTCGCTGCCGTGTCTCTATTGATGCATGGGCTAAGGATAATTCAGGCAGATTACTCACAGGCGATTATGCAGCATTAAAACGTGAAATAATCAACAATAACATTTACGGTGTTGATATTGAACGCGGTGCCATTGATATAGCCCGTTTGCGTTTTTGGCTGAGCATTGTTGTCGATGAACAGGAGCCGCAGCCGCTTCCCAACCTCGATTACAAATTTATGCAGGGCAACTCTTTGATTACCACTTTCAATGGCGAATACATTAATCTGGATACCAAGAGCCAGCAGCATGTTCGTGTTGAAGATATGAAGAGAGAAAAGGCCCGCCTGTATGGCCTGAAGCAGAGATACTATTCGGCTAATGGTGAATCCAAGTATCAGTTGGATATAGAGATTAAGGATTCAATACTGTCCTTGATATCTATGCAGTTGGGCTATGAGATTCGTACCTGGTATGACAAGAATGCAGAACAGTTGGCCTTGTTCCCTGATGATAGCCCTAAACAACTGTCTTTCGCGGATATGAAAGAACAGTTGCCTGCCGACAAACAGAAAGTCTTGGATTTGGGAGCATCATTGAGAAAGCAATTGTCTGACACATCAAAGCCGCTGGCGGTTCGAGCCCAGACGGATATCCGCTTTTTCGACTGGCGGATAATGTTTACCGAAGTGTTTGAAGGTGAGAATCCTGGCTTTGACATTGTTATCGGCAATCCGCCCTACATTCAGTTACAAACAGATATACACAGGAAGGGAATTGATAGCAAAGGGAAGGAATATGATATGAAACTTGGTGATCTATATAAAGATTGCAATTTTGCTACTTTTGAGAAGACTGGTGATATCTATTGCTTGTTTTATGAACATGGAATGAATCTGTTGAAAAAGAAGGGGGTATTATGCTATATAACTTCTAATAAATGGATGAGAGCAAGCTATGGTAAAACAACTCGAAATTTTTTTGCAAAGAAATGCAATCCAAAACTGTTATTAGATTTTACCGGAACTAAGATATTTGAGAATGCTACCGTAGATGTCAATATTTTATTGTTAACTAACGACGAGAACATAGAACAAACCAAATGTGCATGGCTAAGTGAACCAGAATGTATTAATGACCTTTATTCAAGTTTCAATAGTAAGTGTACAGAAATTGCATTCGTTTCATCAGATGCTTGGACAATAATACCCATAGAGGATACTGGTATCAAACGCAAGATTGAAATAAAAGGTAAGCCTTTGGGTAACTGGGATCTGGTCTTGACAAGAGGTGTTGGAACTGGTTTTGACGAAGCATACGTATTGAACGAAGAGCAAAAAGAAGGTTTGTTAAACAATTGTTCAACTGAAGAAGAATTGGAAAGGACCAAATCAATCATACATCCTATGCTCAGGGGGCGCGAGATAAGTAAATACAATTACTCATGGGGAGGATTATGGATGGTTTACATTCCTATTCATTTCCCTCTGAATGATAACTCAGATATAAAAGGTGCTTCATCTGAGGCTGAACGCAAATTTGAAGAATTATATCCTGCAGTTTACAAGCATATTTGTAAATACAAGGCTAAATTATCCTCTCGTGACAAGACTGAAACTGGTATAAGATATGAATGGTATTGCATGCAGAGAGCAAGAATTGAAAAATTTGGAAAGCTTGGTTTTACAAAGATCATATACCAGGAACTCTCGCAAGGAAGTACATTTGCTTTTGATGAAGATGGAATATATATGTTGAATAATTCGGCATACTATATACACAGTCAAGAATACGATAAGTATTTGATTGCGTTATTAAACTCTAAACTAATAGAATATGCATATTCTACATACTATTGTACAAGACTCGGCAAGTCAGGAGTACGATGGTTAGCTCAGAATATAGTAAATTTGCCTATTGTGGTAGCAAACAAGGAAATGCGTGCAACCATCGAATCTCTCGTTGACCGCATCCTATCAGCCAAAAAGACTAATCCGCAAGCGGATACTTCTGACCTTGAAAATGAGATTGACAATATTGTCTATCATCTCTATTCTTTGACCTACGATGAAGTATTGGTCATTGACCCCGAGACTCCAATCACCCGTGAGGAATATGACAATTTCCGACACAACTGATTGTAATTCTAGATATGTTTTTTGAGGATTGGTTGAAGGTAATAGAGACGAATAATTGATCGATCAACGGCATTATGTATTACTCCCTTGGAAGATGACACTTTTTTATGCCAAATAGCATAGCATGTTTGAACCTACAGATACTCCATTCCCATTTTGGGGCTCGGCAACTACTACAAAAGGCGGCCGTGATCCATTGGCAGTTCAGAACAGCAGCATTGTAATCTATTCCAATATGGTAACAGGTATCACCAACGTTACTGCTAGGGTACGATACAATGGCTTTTTCTGTTGGTTGCTTACATTGATTGCTCAGCGATTGCAGTTGGCAGACAGAACCAAAGTGGACGATTTATCAGAGCAGATCAGACTGGTTCGTAGAGGAGAACTGCTGTTGGCCTACGTAATGGCCTGTCATTACCCGGATGTTACCGGTGTGAGTGGCAGCACATATGCATTGAACAATATTACTTCAGATGATCTTGATTTGGCTAAGGGCGCCGATTATGAGAATAAAGGCAAAAACAAAATATACTGGCAGAACCAATATGGCATATTTGGCCAGTATTATATTGGCGTACTGACTCAGCTCAGACTGATTTTCCAACCCGATGCAAAACATTGTACTTATCGTGTCACACCGGAGGGATTCCAACTGTATGAGAGTTATCAGTCATGTCTTACGGAACAGACTGAAGATCTTTTCTGGAATGCCATATATTCCGGAAACATCACCAAAGAACAATTGAATGAACTCAGGTCTTTGGCAATTCATGTCGTAGGCAGTCAGGCTGAACTTGAAGACTATCAAAGAATATTCTGTACTCCGGACCGTATTGATACGGGTGAAGGTAGTGTCTGTCATAGAATCAATTCTCTCAAATTGATGATGAGATACATTGACGGTGATGGCTCTTCAACCGAACGCCGTGACATGGTGCTGTCATTTCTTCAGTACAATTTCCTTCATACATTAGAAAAACAGTTGAAGGTATCTTCTGAGGAGTTGTCATGGTTTCTGTATGAACTGAATGAATTATCGCATACGGCGTATGAAGCGTTTCATTTTGTCATTCTTTACAAAATAACGTCTGAACCGCAGCCTTTGGAATATGTATTGGAGGCTATACAACAGGAATTTGACAAATATAAACCGAACTATTCCGACACGGATGACATATATGAACTGTATCATAGGATTCTGGATGGCCATAAAACGAATGACTGCGGAGCTCTAGTCTGTAATGCTTCATATATGTTACACAAGCTGAATGGCATTATCAGTGTTTGGACGGAACAACTATGTGAATTCAGCCTTTGTGAAGGTTATGATATCACTCATCCCGGATATGCTCCACTATTGCTTCCAAAGTTGGATAAAGGCGAAGAAATGGCTGGTACTTGGGATCATGTTGAGAATTGCATATTCTTTGCCATCAATGATCATCTGAAAAGCTCATATTCAAAGTCAACCATAGGTCAGGGTCTTGTTCACAATTATCTGGTTGAAGACGGCCTGATATGGGAATTGAGAAGGCCTGTTCCAATCAGAACTTCTCCCAGGCTTCAGAATGCCCTGCAGTATATGGAGGACATGAAATGGATTGGACCGGAAGGCAATTGTTACAGAGTTACAGAACGTGGTTTCAATATTCTTGGCCAATGATAGAACTGAAACCCATATATTCGAATATCCCATCAGGCAAGTATCATTCTGTACTGATGACGTCATATTCCATAAACCTGTATTATTGGAATATCCAACTGTTGCAGACATTATCAAAGAAGGGAATAAACTTTGTGTCTGCAATTGTGGATGCTGACTGCCTGTCAGAACAGCTGCTGAAGTTTTCAAAAGCGTTCACCAACAGAAAACCTCTGGAATTCAGTCTGCATGGTTATAAACTGAAAGGAGCATTCCATCCAAAAATCCAGTTCTATGTTGGAAGGGACAGTGTTATGGCTCTGATCGGTTCAGGAAATCTGACGATATGCGGACATGGCAGAAATATGGAGGTCTGGACACCTGTCGTGGCAGATAGTCCAGCCAGTCCGACATATCCATTTGTTCGAGAAGTATGGCAATATTTGAAATCGTTGTATCGGAATCTTGGTGATGAGGCTGAAAACATAATAAAGTCAGTTGAGGAGAATTGTGAATTGCTGCAGACTGATTTTCATCAAAACGATGCCGAGCATCTAATTGACGAATACAGCAGCATCAGGCTGTTTACTAATGAGAGATCGAATATCTTTTCCCAATGTGTTGATTGGATAGCCGATGACCAAATTGAGGAGATAACAGTGATGTCTCCATTCTATGACAGTAGAGCTGAACTGATAAAAACTTTGTATGAGCAGTTCCATCCTGCAAGAATGAATGTCATCATTGAGGATGATTTCGGTGCAGTACCTTTGATAAAATACATTCCTGACTATGTTAATCTGTTCAAGTGGGACAGTATACGTCCGGAAGGCAAATATCAGAAATACTATCACGCAAAATGTATCTTTTTCAAAGGCAAGAACTACAACTATGTGCTATGCGGAAGTTCCAATGCTTCTGTAGCTGCTTTCGGCCTGCCAGGAGTTCCTTCTGCCAATCATGAAGCAAGCGTTGGCTATAAATCCAGCATTGTGGATTATCTGGAAGAGACTGGTTTCAATCTGACAGATCCCGTCAACAGAACCGAACTGAAAGAGAATAATAGTAGAGAGGATAAGCCTTCAGACATCAAGCCCTCAATATGGATAAAGGAAGCTTCATACGATGATGGCCGTTATAATATCAAGATTGACAGTCCTGTATGTATCAAGGATGCCAAAGTCATTTTCTTTTCGGGTGACAGGCTGACAAGCAGTACTCATATTGAAGTGATAGTAGAGGGTAATAATAACCTAAACGGATTGTTGAATGGGATAATCAATCCACTTTATGTCGAAGTTCAGGATTCAGACGGAAACGTAATATCAAACCGTCAGTTCGTTATTCCTTCATATAGTATGATTCTGAATGAACCATCACCGGAGAGCTTAAATTACCGTCGCAGATGCCGTGAGATTGAGGCCGGTCAATTCATAAGCGGTTCGGTTCTTAGGTTTATAGAACAGGTCCTTTCCGATACAGAGGGAAACATGAAATTGAAATCTATACCGTCTGAGAGTACAAAGAAGGATAAATCGAATGAAAAAGGATATGTATTTGATTCGTTGGAGGACTATTTGTATGATGACGGTACTGGAATTACAGGTGATGTACGCTCCCGAAAAAACGGCGCGTCAGCGATGCGTTCCACACTGCTGTTTGACAGTATGATTTCATATATCTCCCGTTCGTCAAAGGAAAAGGAAGATGAAGGTTTTGATGATGAAGAGACTGAGGATATCAGAAAATCTGTCGGAAAGGAAAACAGACCGCGTACTTCTGTAATAGAGGGCCTCAAACCAAAGAGCGCAGATGATGTCACCAAACGGATAATAAAGATGTTTGATGCTTACCTGACATATTTGCACTCTCATTCAGGACCGAATAATAAGGCAATAACCATCAGTCGGATGAATGAATTGAAGCGGTATATGGCTGCAATGTTTTTCATTCATCGTCTTCTCAGTTTCAGATATACTCTTGAAGCCAAACCTGGGGAATATTATCCCTTGCTAAAGATTGCTTTTTCGCAAATAAACAGAACTACAATAACAGAGTATCTTTTCCGGATTGTGAATGCATTCAGCACATTCATTTTTCAAAATGAACTGAATGACAATGATTCATCGTTGGTGGCTGAAAAGGTTAACAGTTACAGACGGAACGCTTTTGAACTTACTCTGGCAGTTATGTCTGTTTGTGACTGGCTCAATGAGGGTAATAATGATTATTCTTGCATTGCTGAATGGCATAAGGAACAGACTCTTAAGAATATAGGCAAAGCATTGGGATACGATTATTCAATTGTTCCAAATGTGATAAAGCAAATGGACCGGGCAATTCAGGAACTGCCTTTTTTTGATGCTACTTGTATTCAGCGGTATGCGGATAATAATATGAAACTGTTACACAGCGAAAATGGTGACTGTGTTTGGACAAAGCCATTTGGATACGTGAAACTCTCACTCAATGAGAACGGAAAAACCGCTACGCCATGTACAATGTTCTGTGACTGGAATAAAACGAGGAAATGGTTCGCTCCAGATTATGCATATATGTTGGCTGATGGCAGAATACTGCCGATTAGACCACAGAATTAACGATGTCTCACATGTCCATGGCCACATATCTCGCAATAGCATTTCTAATCGCAGTTATCCTGACTTACTTTCTTATAAAGTCAAGAAAGGCCAGAATTGGCCAATGTCTGA
>JAKSIU010000013.1 GCA_024398615.1 Bacteroidaceae bacterium | reverse complement strand
TGGAGTTCTTCGAAGCCTACCGGATTTATGCCCAGAGATGGTCTCTGGAAGTCGTCTTCAAGGACAGCAAGAGCCTTCTCGGACTTGGCAAATGCCAGGCAAGGGATTTTGCATCCCAGATTGCTTGCGCTTCGCTTGCCGCCATACAGTAAACCTGCTGTCCGTAGTAAAGAGGTTCAACGCATACGAGACCATAGGAACCCTGTTCAGAGAAACATGCTCTGGAGCAATGGAACTCACAATAGTGGAAAGAATATGGGGCGCAGTTCTGGAGATGATCGTTGCCTTGACCAGCGTCTTCAACATCACAGACGAGGAAATCTACGATGCTGTCATCAATCAATCTGATGAGCTTGCACATATTTGTGATATTTACCGGTTAAAGTTAGCCGCTTAGGAACTTGCGAAACTTAAATATATTAACATTTTAACCAGAAGCAAAGATATGATATATTTTGAAAGCGGAATTACCATATTACAATCTTATCCACAATAGTCTGTTGCTCCGTACTGCTTTTCCTCAGATATATACGCGTAGTTTCAATGCTCTCATGTCCCATTAGGTCTGCTATCAGAGCAATGTCATTATATTTATCCAGAAAGTTCTTAGCGTATCGGTGCCGGAATGAATGTGGAGTCACACCATTAAAAGGGCATCCAGAATATTACTGTGGTCAGATTCCGTGGCTGACAACGGGTGAATTGAATGAATCTTTTGTTTATGACACAAGGGTAAAGATAACCGAAAAAAACTGCGTAAACTCAAACAGTTTGTTTACGCAGAGAAAAAAAAGCACTTACGTTTGCGCGTAAGTGTTTGATTTTCAAGGTGGGCAATCTAGGGCTTGAACCTAGGACATTCGAATTATGAGAAAGACCGTAATTCCTGATAACCGTCAGGCAATTTACTTGCGCTCGCGTCGGATTACTTTCTTCTTGCGGACAGACCATCCGAAAAAGCCCTTGGGGTTGCTGACGTCAAAATATTCACCATGAGTGTACGCAATCAGGTCCATAGCCGCCATATCCAGTTTTCCGTCATCAAGAATATAACGGTCATCAACCTGCACATTCACGACTCTGGCCATGAACATGTCATGCGATCCCAGAGGCTTGATTTCAACCACCTCACACTCAATTGAAACCGGCGATTCCTCAATTGTCGGGGCTGATATGCAACGTGATTTTCCCGGAGTCAGTTTCATCTGCTTGAACTTGTCGACATCACGCCCTGAACGTACTCCACAGAAATCGGTAGCACGGGCCAGAGCATTGGTGGTAAGATTGATTACAAAGCAGCCGTTCCGCTTTATTATATCGTACGAATGTCTTTCGGGACGAACCGATATGTAGCACATTGCAGGATCGCTGCAGATGGTTCCCGTCCACGATACGGTGAGAATGTTATACTCTTCAGGTACAGCACCGCAGCTGACCATGACGGCAGGCAGCGGATAGATCATAGTTCCCGGTTTCCAGTCCTGTTTCATCTGTTATGACATTTGGGGGTTAACTTCATTTTTCTCTGGGGATATATCCAATATTCTACAGCTCATAGACAACGTTCCTGCACCCCAGTTCATCAAGCAGCGTATACGCTCCTTCAAACCGGTCCAGTTCCTGAGGCTGATGCGCATCGGTACTGACCAGCAGCGGAATGTTCATTTCGTTTAAAATACGTATGGTTGATGCTGCAGGGTAATAGTCATCATGACGCTGTTTGTAAAGTCCGCGTGTATTGATCTCACAGATTGTGCCGAATTCCTTTATCAGACTGGCAGTTTCATGCACAAGACTGCTGAACCATGGTTCATCATATGTGAAATACCGGTCATGGTTATGCATTACGACTTTATCAAAATGCCCTATGACAGTCGGTCTGTTACGCTCTATCATCTCATTGTTCTGATGGAAGAAAGCCGTCACCGCCTTACGCACATCGCCGTGGAACATGCGCTGAATGCCGTCATCATAGACTTCCTGCCGGGAGCCGTCAATAAACCACAGGTTGTCCGGATTGCCATCGCCGGAACTTACCAGATGTACACTTCCAATGCAGTACTCCAGGCCGCCATCGTCCATCAGACTGCTGAAATCATCAAGAATTCCTGGAATGAAATCAATCTCCAGCCCCAGATGAATGTTGATCCGGTCTGAATATTCAGCCTTCAATGATCTTATCTCATTACAATATGCCATGAATTCTTCAGGTCTGATGGCAAAACTGTTTTCGAACGGAACGGGGGCATGTCCGGAAAAGCCCAAATGCCGGAATCCGTGAGCTATGGCATATTCCACATATTCGCGTGGTTCACCCTTGCCGTCACAATAACAGGAATGAGTATGATAATTTACCTTCATTTACATAGATTAAATCTGACTGCAAATTTAGAAAAATGAGTTAACTTTGTGGAGAGAAACGAATTCGTATTATGAAAAGACTCACAAAGAAAGAAGAGATAATAATGAACCTGTTCTGGGAGAAAGGGCCAATGTATGTCAAAGATCTGCAGGAGTACTATGATGATCCCAAACCTCACATAAACACCCTTTCCACACAGGTACGTACACTTGAATCAAACGGTTATATAGATCACGAGTCCTTTTCCGGCTCGTTCAGATACTTTGCCGCTGTCAGCCGTCAGGAATATAGCAAGATGAGTATGAACTCACTGATTGACAAGTGCTTCGGCAAATCCTACCTGAGTGTTGTCTCGTCATTTGTACAAGACGAAAAGATTACCCTTGACGAGCTCAAGGAACTGATTGACCGGATTGAAAAAGGCAAAGACAAGTAACTCCGGAAAGGATAATCCTATTCCTTCAATCTGGAATCGATAATGATGGTTACCGGACCATCGTTGAGCAGTGAGACCTTCATGTCAGCACCGAAAATGCCACGTCCCACCGGCCGGCCCATTACCTGTTCCAACCTGCTGCAATACTGTTCATACAACGAAATTGCCAGATCATGACCGGCAGCACGGATGTATGACGGACGGTTGCCCTTGCGGGTTGATGCAGTCAGCGTGAACTGTGACACGGCAAGCACCTGGCCATCGGTCTCCATCACACTCAGATTCATGACTCCTGCCTGATCATCGAATATGCGCATTCCGGCAGTCTTCTGTACAAGCCAGTCAACATCCTGTTCAGTATCGCCGTTCTCCACACCGACCAGCACAAGCAGGCCTCTGCCTATCTCCGACACCAGCTGTCCGTCAACTCTGACACTGGCATTGCTTACTCTTTGTATTACAAGTCTCATGCTTTGGATTTGCGGCGGATTATCCAGACATAGGTCAGCAGAATCACATTCATAAGCAGAGCATAGACTATTGCCGGCAACGCCATGCTTCCATCGTTGAATATGAATGGCGAAGTTGCAATTGCTATGGCCTGAGCGGCATTCTGCATACCTATTTCAATATTTATGGTACGGCTGACAGCCTTGGAGAATCTGAATATGCGGTTCAACACCTGCCCAACAAGCATGGCAATGAAAATGAGCATTCCGGCAGCAAGTCCTAGGGTGGTGAAATTGGCAATGATTTCCTTAGTGTATTGAAGGAAAAAGACCAGCGCCAGGATCATCAGGGCAGGAAAGGCACATTTCTTGAGTACCTTTTCAACGGCATGCGCCCACTGCGGTTTGACAACACGGAAAAGGACTCCAAGAAACATCGGGACAAAAATAAGTACAATGTTCTGCATTATAAGCTTGCCCACAGGCAGTACCACCTCCACCCCACTGCTCACTGACACATATGCGGCAAAGAAAGACATTATCAGAGGCAGAGTGAACAGGGTTATTATGCTGCTGCATGCCGTCAGAGTGACCGACAAGGCCACATTACCTCCGGCGAGCATGGAAAAGGCGTTTGACGAACTGCCGCCAGGCGAGCAGGCTACCAGCATGAGTCCCATGAAATACACAGGAGGCAGGTCAAGAAGCAGGCCAAGCGCAAAAGCCACAGCCGGAAGCACAATTATCTGACCGAAAAGTCCTACCAGCACCGACCATGGCTGTTTCTTCAATTCTGAAAATGAATTCTTGTCAAGTCCGATGCCAAGCATGAACATCAGGACAATCAGAATGGGCATTACAATCCAGATCATATCATCAGCATTTGTTATCGGGACGCAAAAGTACAAAAATATGTGCCCTAACATTTTTTAACCGGATGGATTATTGTGAATGTAACGGGAATACATATATTTGCAATATCAAAATGATATCACAATCAAATCATACGAACTATGCAGACAAATGAATTTGAATTCAAGGGTTTCAAGATGAGCGGCTTTGTTGCACTGCTCATATTTTTCATTTACATCGGAATTGCCGTATGGGCAGCTGTTACTGATACCAACCCGGATGTCATATGCCCCATCTGTATTCTCCTGACCATACTGACTGTACCAGGCTTTTTCCAGCTGGAACCGAACGAAGCCAAGGTTATGGTATTTTTCGGCAAGTATAACGGAACATTCACAAGGAACGGATTCTGGTGGGTCATTCCCTTCTACACGAAAAAGAGCATTTCACTGCGTGCCCGCAACCTTAATGCCGATGCCATCAAAGTCAACGACAGAAGCGGCAACCCCATCATGATAGGCCTGGTTATGGTCTGGAAAATCAAAGACACCTACAAGGCCCTGTTCGAGATTGACTCACAGACAATGAGCCAGGGGAACACCAACAAGGGTTCACTCATGAAGGCATTCGAGAATTTCGTTTCAGTCCAGTCCGATGCTGCACTGCGTCAGGTGGCCGGCTGCTATGATTATGATGACAACAATGCTCAGAACGGCAGCGTGACCCTGCGCTCCGGAGCCGATGAGATTAACGACGTGCTTACCCAGACACTCAACGAACGCCTTGACATAGCCGGAATTGAAGCCGTAGAGGCACGTATCAACTATCTGGCATACGCCCCCGAAATTGCAGCCGTAATGCTGCGCCGCCAGCAGGCCGATGCCATAATATCGGCCCGTGAAAAGATTGTCGAAGGAGCAGTCTCAATGGTCCAGATGGCACTTGACAAGCTCAAGGAAAACGATGTTGTCGATATGGATGAAGAGCGCAAGGCCGCAATGGTAAGCAATCTGCTGGTAGTGCTGTGCGGTGACGAACCCGCATCACCTGTAGTCAACACCGGCACACTGTATAACTGATCCCGCTTTGACAAAGATGGCTAAAAGCACTGATTCAAAGACTTTTCTGCTTCGTGTCGATGCTGGAACCATGGCCGCCTTGGAACAATGGGCAGCCAGTGAGTTCCGTAGCGTAAACGGCCAGCTTCAGTGGATCATAGCCGATGCTCTGAAACGCGCAGGACGCAAATCCTGAAACTTTTTCTATATTTGCCGACATTATGAGAAAGATAATGTCAGCCATACTTCTGCCGGCAATCATGATTGCCTCGCAGACAGCATCTGCACAGGGAACGACCATCAGCCAGACGTCCCCTGTCGTGCAGATCAACACCGGTAAAGTTCAGGGATTCATTGAAGAGGGAACCCTGGCATTCAAGGGCATTCCCTACGCCAAGGCCGAACGCTTCATGGCGCCACAGCCTGCCGACAGTTGGGACGGAGTGAAACTCTGCACCGAGTGGGGACCGCAGGCAATGCAGGGCGGCCGCAACTCGAACAACCCGAAGGAGATGAGCGAGGAATGCCTTGTCCTGAACGTCTGGACCACCAGTCTGGACGGCAAGAAGCCCGTCATGCTGTGGTGTCACGGCGGCGGATTCGATTCGGGCACATCGGCCTGGAACCCCGGCATGGGACTGGCAAAGAAGGATGTTGTTGTGGTCAGTCTTAACCACCGCCTCAACATTCTTGGATTCCTGGACCTGTCCGGAACCGGCAATCCCAAGTACAAGGAAAGCGGCAACGTTGGCATGATGGACGTTGTGGCTGCACTTGAATGGATTCAGAAGAACATCGCGAAGTTCGGCGGAGATGCCGGCAACGTTACCGTTTTCGGTGAATCGGGCGGAGGCGGCAAGGTTGGCACCCTGATGTGCATGCCGTCAGCCAAGGGTCTTTTCCACAAGGCCATCATCATGAGCGGAACCATTCTCAACGTGAACACCAATGCCATGACCAAGGAGCTTGGTCTGGCTGTTCTCAAGGAGCTTGACATTCCCACAGACCAGATTGAGAAAATCAACGACGTTCCTTATGACAAGCTCTATCAGGCCGGACAGCGCGCCATGGCAGCCAGCATAGGCACGCGTCAGCCTGGCACCCCAATGATGTGGGGATTCGGCCCCACCCCAGACGGTGAGGTGCTTCTGCAGCAACCTTTCCAGCCGGGATTCGCAAGCATATCGGACAACATTCCACTTGTCATGGGTACCACGTTCAACGAACTGCAGCGCGGTCAGTACCAGCGTGCAATGACCCTTGACCAGGCCAAGGATGCCGTACGCGCCACATTCGGCAATGAGACCGATGCCTATGCTGCAGCCCTTGCCGAGGCATGGCCCGACTACGTTCCCCAGGACCTTCCGTCAATTGACCCCATGTTCCGCGCAAAGACACTGATAACGATTGACGAGGCATCGTCCAGGCGCAAGGCCCCGATCTACAACTACATGTTCACCTGGAAATCGCCGATAAACGGTGTATCGGCCCACGGAGGCGAGCTGAACTTCTGCTTCAACACCCTGCATCTGGCCGGACGTGACCTGCCGAACCCATCGGAAAGCGACCTGCTGCTGGCAGACCGGATGTCACAGTCATGGGCCAACTTCGCACACACAGGAGATCCTAATGTGGAAGGCCTGCCCAAGTGGAATCCGTACACCAGAGAGAACGGCGAATGTTTCCTGTTTGACCCCAAGCCGCAGGTCCGGGCAAACTTTGACCGCAAGCTTCAGGAGATAATCAACTCTCATTGCTTCAAGAAGCTTGAGGAATTCTACCGCACACACTGATACTGTCATACAGAATCAAAATAGGAAAACCATCATGAAAAAAAGTCAAATCACCATGCTGGCAACGCTGTTTGCCATTTCTTTCACAGCTTCATGTACCGGAAACCGTTCCAGAATTGAAGTTGAAGACATAAACTATTCAGACACGACTCAATATGTGAACTTCAGTGCCGAGTTCCAGTTCCCCAAAGGAAATGGCAAAGCCCGGAAGGCAATCCGTGAACAACTCATACAGATAGCATCGGACCAGATCAACGGCCTCATGGACTTTGAAGACGAAGTCCCGTCAATACCGACCGCAAACGTCCAGGAACTGTTGGACCAGTGCGCATCGGTCAAAGACAGTATGAACGCAATGTCAAAATCCGACTATGACCTCAGGCGCAAGTTCATTCTGGAGGACAGCGATTATGACCAGCAGCAGAAGGATGAGATGCTGTCATATATACCCTCGTGGGACGAGAGCATAAGCATCTACCTGGAGACAGATACCACCAGCTATTGCGTCTTCTCATCACAGAACTACACCTACATGGGTGGTGCGCACGGAGGCGTATCCGGAGCCGGATTCCTGACATTCCTGAAGTCCGACGGCTCGCTGTTCTCCAATTTCCTGAACGATGACTGCATTGATGCTCTTCAGCCGCTGATCCGCGAAGGCCTTGCTGAATATCTGTCTTTTGAAGACGAAAAGGTACTTCCGGAAGACCTTGCCGATTATCTGTTCATTGGTGAAGGCGAAACCATTCCCCTTCCCGTATATGAACCTTATCCGTGCAGTGATGGCCTGACTTTCCTGTACCAGCAGTATGAGATTGCCCCTTACGCCATGGGCATGCCGTCATTCACCATTCCGTATGACAGGATTGAGCCGTTCATGACCGATGCAGCAAAAAAACTGTTCCTGAAATAACGGCTTCTACAATCAGGTCCTGATAATGACAAGCCCCCATCAGAAAAAACTGACGGGGGCTTTCAATTCAAATGGCTGTATCCGTTATGCGGAAATCGTCATTTATTTCCAGGTCACTATCATTGTGCCGCCCTTGGGACCGGGGATAACCTTCATTTCAAGCGAACCTGTTGACTTTGTACCTGCACCCATCTTGGTCAGGAATGCCTCAACTGTGGGCTTCGGATTGACTTCGTTTGAAATGAGTTCCTTTTCCGTGAGCTGGCCTGACCAGAGAACCGGACCATATGAATGGTTCAGCACGTAGCTGCCCGGATCAAGATTCTCAAAGCGGTATTCGGTCTGACCCTCCTTGAGCATGTGATATACGGTTGTCGATGAGCCGCGGTATGCAAAGCTGCCGGAGCCCTTTGCCAACTGGATTTCAGCACCCATGCCTATGGTTGCCAACGGATTCTCGCGATAGAAATCCAGACCGCTGTCAAATGCCTCAACTTCAAAATAGTATTCCGGAGCGGTGTTCATGCTGTGCATGTATAGAGAAGTCTTGTCATAGACTATATAGCTGTTGTACAGCTTGTTCTTCTCAATGCCGTAACGGACAATGTAACCGTCGGCTCCAGGAACAGGTTCCCATACCACATTGGCTTCACGGCGGTCTTCTGGGTTACGGAGAGCCATGAATTTCTTGACCGGTTTGGTCCACATCTTTGGAGTTGTGCCGAAAATGCGCAGGTCCTTGATGGAGAACTTTGCACCGTAATATGTCGAGACATTCACGACCTTCACATAGCGGGCATTGACCGGGGTCTGAAGCTCGTTGTAGTCATGCTTCATCTCATAGTAGTTCTCAGGCTTGCTGATAATCCTTGTCCAGTTCGAATTGTCGTCTGAAACGAAAACCTCGTAACACTGGTACTTGGTCTTGGCAGGTGCTGCTCCAGCTGCCGGACGTGCGCCTCCGAAACCGCCCATGCCCATACCGCCGGCACGTGCTGCGCCAATGTGGTCCCAGTTGAGCTGGATGGCGTTGATTGATGCCTGTGCGCCAAGGTCAACGGTGAAGTATTCGCCAGGATCGCCTGTTTCGGCTACCCAGCATGTAGTGAAGTCCTCGTCCAGAGCCTGCGAAGGAGCATAGTTCTCAAAGGTCGATGACACGATTGTCTTCTTTCCGACTGAAAGCAGTTTCCAATCCACATAGTTGTCAACGCCTCCAACCTTTCTGTCAGCAGGATAATACTGCGGATAGTCACCCAGAGCGGTGTTCGAATACATGACGCCCTGCTTGTCGACAGCAGTCGGGAAAATGGCAAGCTCGGAACCGCGGCCGCCTTCACCGTACTGGGCGGGAATCATGCAGATGGTCCACAGGTTGCCCTTCTTGTCATGGAATGTGCTGCCGTGACCTGCGCCGACCTGGAAGCCCGATGTCTTGAATGTCAGAGGGTTATGTTCGCTGTAAGTGAACGGGCCCATCGGACTGTCAGATACGTATACGCCATGTGAATAGGAAATGAACTCAAGGCCGATGGCAGCGTACTGCAGATAGTACTTGCCGTTATGCTTGATCATGTAAGGTCCTTCAATCCAGGGCAGTTCCTCGGGGCCGTATTCGCGGCGGCCGTTGAAGATGGAATAAATGACGTCTTCGGGCTTGCGCACCTCGAAACCGTGGTTCTTGATGTCGCTCCAGAACAGCTGCTTAGGTTCGCCCTTCTCCTTGAATGTGGTCTTGTCCAGCTCAACGACCTGGAACGGCATTATCTGTGACCAGCCGAAATACATGTACAGACGGCCGTCGTCATCTACGAACATGTTGGCATCGCCATAACGGTCGCTTGACAGTTCTCCGCACTTCTCCCATGTTCCGGCCTTTGCGTCAAGACAGCGGTAGACGTTCTTGTTGTTCATTGAGCAACCAATCAGCTGCCCGTCCATCTCCACTACCGAAACCACCCCACCGGGATAATTGGGGGCATCCACATAGGTCCAGTCCTGGAAATCAGGCGAATACCAGTAGCCCTTGCGGTGCGACACGAAAAGATAATAGTCATCCTGGAAAATCAGGACAACAGGTTCACCGCCACGAACGGCACGCTCATTTCCCACAACCACATCAAGCGGGTTGCAGAATGTCTTTCTGCCAGCTGCATCAGCATCGGCAGTGGAGACCAGAATCGAAGCCAGACCCAGACACAGGCCTGCTAACTTTCCGAAATTTCCTGTCCTCATAATAATTGGTGTATTTGGTTAATATAATGTTATAGACCTTTTCCAGAAGTCAGTATCTCAAGCAGACGCTCATCGGCCACCTGATGGGTCCTGCTGTTCATGAACCCGAAACCGGAATCATAGTTCCACATGGTCCAGGCAATGTCATGTTCGTCAAAGACCTGTATCATATCGCTTATCCATCTGTACTTTTCCTCCTTGGGAGCAGTCTCATAAACGCCCCACTCTCCGCAGAACAGTTGGAGATGGTGCTTGCGGGCCACCTTGATTGCATCGGCCATATCGGCCTTCAGACGGTCCCGGTTCCACTCGACACCCACATAGTCCTTCACGACAGCCTTCTCCTTTTCCGTAAGACGCTCGAATTCATCGGGATGTACCATCTCGCCCGGATAGTGCAGAGGACCTGCATAGTCCTTATACTCGTTCCATGAAGCCCGATAATGAGTAAGCAACATGGGCAGGTAATAGTGGAAGCTCAGGATTATGTTCCTGTCATGACGTGGAATCTTAAGGTCCTTGAAGGTATCGTAGCTCTGCCACATATTGGAACCTATGACCAGAGTACGCTGCGATTCCCTGCTGCGTATGGCCTTGTGGACCTTGGCAATCAGAGCATTCCACTGCTCCGGATCATCGGCCACAGGCTCATTCATGAACTCGTAGGCTACCATATCGTTCGGGAAACGCTTCAGCGAGTCAGACAACTCGAACCACATGTCAATGAGCCGCTGCTGGGCTGCCGGATCCTCAAACAGGGTGTTTTTGCGACCCTCATTCACAGCGTTGAAATTGTGGGAACGGATTATATGCAGATCAACGATGGCGCGCAGTCCGTATTTGCCGCAAAGGTCAAGCGAACGCGTAAGAAGAGACCATGCCTCAGGCAACTGGTTTCCGTTGTTGTCCCAGAACTGTTCCTCGTCAATGGGAATGCGCACATGGTCAAACCCGAATTCCTTGAGCATTCGGAAATCGGCTTCTGTGACACGCTGTTCGCGCATCCTGCCACGGGCATAGCCCTGTGACAGCCAATGACTCATGTTGATACCGCGCTTCAGTTCAAAATCATTCCGTTTTCCCGCTGATATCGGCAGTACTATGGCAAGGCAAAGCAGAAATGCAGACAGTCTTCTCATTTTTTTGTATCGGTTATATACCCGGATACAAATGTAATACAAGAATTTGATTGTTATTTGGATACATTCATTATGTTTGCATCATATTTGATTCATTGCCTATAAGATATGAAGCTGAAACACTTTATTGAAAGTTCAATAGCCATGCTTCTGGCTGCTCCTGCGTTCAGTCAGAATGTGTCTTTTGCACAGACGCCAGATCCCAATTTCTTCATCTATCTGGGATTCGGTCAGTCAAACATGCAGGGTAAAGGCGTCATTGAGTACCGCGACAGGGATATCAACGGCAAGAATTTCGGTAAGGACAGCTGGGACAGGTATTGGAAACTCATTGTCTATGATTATGATAAATCAAAGATAGGGACATGGGCAACAGCCCTACCTCCTATTGTCCGCCCTGATACTGGTCTGGGGCCTACAGACTACTTTGGAAGATACCTGGTAACCAATCTGAACAGCATGTATAAAATAGGAGTAGCCGTTGTAGCCGTTGACGGAGCCTCGATCCAGGCTTTCGATACCGATTCCACAACAGCAGCCTCATACATAACCAAAGCAGACAGCTGGGTGGTCAATGCCGGGGCATGCTATGACAACTATCCATACGGCAAGCTGGTAGAGATGGGCCGCATTGCCCAAAAGTCGGGAGTCATAAAGGGTATCATCTTCCATCAGGGAGAGTCTGATGTCACCGGTGCCACCCAAGCATCGGCCAACCTCTGGTACCAGCGTGTCACCAAGATTTACCGGAGTATTCTTGAAGACCTTAACCTAAGTGCCGACAGTGTTCCGTTCATAGCCGGGGAACCTTTGTATTCGGAAAAGGGAGGTGCCTGCGGAAGCGCCGTGCAATGGGTTGACAAGCTGCCGGACTATATGAATAGGGAGATGGGAACCAAATGCTGTTATGTGGTGTCGGCAAGCAATCTGGATGCCATGGACCAGTACCATTTCACATCGGGTTCATACCGCATTTTGGGAAACAGATACGGCAAGATAGCGCTTGAGATTCTCCATAATCAGGGTATTGCCGGAGTTTTCACATCCCAAACAGATGAAGGCTGTCACTCCATCTTCAATCTGAACGGGCAGGCGCTTGATGCCCCACAGCAGGGATTGAACATCATTGACGGACGCAAGTATTACATGACTTTCTAACTTTCAATTATAGGACACTACACACAAAATCAACATCAAAATGAAAACCGGAAACATTCTGACCGGACTGGCAGTCATCATGTCACTGTCGGCCTGCAATGGAAACTCGTCACAGTATGAGTATCCTTTCCAGAATCCCAATCTCAAGATTGAGAAACGTGTCGAGAACCTTCTTTCACTGCTCACACCTGAAGAAAAGGTGGGACTGATGATGAACGGTTCAATCTCTGTTGACAGTCTTGGCATCCCCGCCTACAACTGGTGGTCGGAGGCCTGCCATGGCATCTGCATGAATGGAGCTACAGTATTTCCACAAGCCATTGCACTGGCCGCAACATTCGACGATGCCCAGCAGTTCGAAATCTACACTGCTGTGTCGGACGAGGCACGTGCACACTGGAACACCAGTGACCACAAGCAGTTCGGCAAAACCCGCGCAACTGGCGGAGCCTGGCATCAGGGACTTACGTTCTGGTGCCCGAACATCAACATTTTCCGTGATCCGCGCTGGGGCCGTGGACAGGAGACCAGCGGTGAGGACCCGTACCTGACAGGCAAGATGGGAACAGCATTGGTCAAGGGCATGCAGGGTGACAACCCCAAATACTACAAGACCCATGCCTGCGCCAAGCATTACGCTGTCCACAGCGGACTTGAAGCCAACCGTCACCGCTTTGACGTGAGCGTATCAATGCGTGACCTCTGGGAAACATATCTGCCGGCATTCAAGACCCTGGTCACCGAAGCAGGTGTTCAGGAAGTCATGTGTGCATACAACCGTTACGAAGGCGAGCCCTGCTGCGGAAGTGACCGTCTGCTCACCGACATTCTCCGCAACAAGTGGGGATACAAGGCACTGGTAGTATCGGACTGCGGAGCCATCAACAACTTCTACACCCGCGGCCAGCATGAGACTCATGCCGATGCTGAGGAAGCCAGCGTTGACGGTGTCCTTTCAGGCTGTGACATTGAATGCGGTACAAGTTACAACGCGCTTGTAAAGGCCATGGAGGACGGCAAGATCAGCGAAGCCGACATTGACGTTTCACTGCGCCGCATTCTGCGTTCACGCATCGAGCTTGGCATGTTCGATCCCGAAGAGATGGATCCATGGAAAGACCTTGGAGCCGATGACATAAGCAGCCCCGAGCATACCGCCCTTGCCCACAAGGCCGCCGACGAAGCAATGGTACTGCTCAAGAACCAGGGCAGCATCCTTCCCCTCAAGAAGGAAGGTCTGACCATAGCAGTAGTAGGTCCGAATGCCGATAACGTATCAATGCAGAACGGCAACTACAACGGTACCCCCACCCTCGAGCATCAGAAGTCAATTCTCCAGGCTATCCGTGAGAAGGCTCCTGAAGCAACCATAATCTACGACCGGGCCTGCGAACTGGCCGATGACTATCTGACGGTCAGCCATCTGGCAGACCTGAATGGCGGTCAGGGTCTCTATGCCGAGTTCTTCAACAACCAGACCATGAGCGGCACTCCGGTCGCCAAGGGCTATTATGACGAAATCAACATGCGTACCATGGGTGACTACCGTTTCGCCGAAGGAGTTGAATTCACCAACTTCTCAGCCCGCATGACAGGCAAGTTCGTATCGGACTTCACCGGCGAACTGAGCTACTCGCTGCGCGGAAACGATACATGGAAGCTCACTGTCAACGGCAAGGTGATTGCCGAACAGCAGCAGCCGGTTCAGGGCCGTGGCGGTTTCGGACGTGGCATGCAGCAGAACCAGTCAATACAGGTCGTCAAGGGTCAGACCTACAACATCCAGCTTGACTACACCAAGGGTGACGAAGGATCGGCATACCTGACATTCGATCTGAGCCAGCGCAAGCTCGCCGAATTCGAATCCGTAGCTGAAAAGGTAAAGGATGCCGATGTGATAATCATGGTTTCAGGTATCTCATCACGTCTTGAAGGCGAAGAGATGCGTGTCAACTACGAAGGTTTCTCAGGCGGTGACCGTACAAAGATTGAACTGCCAAAGGTCCAGCTGCGTCTTCTCGAGGCCATGTACAACACCGGCAAGCCGGTCGTTCTGGTCAACTGCTCAGGCTCTGCTATAGGATTCGGTGATGTCGAGAACCAGTATCAGGCACTGCTTCAGGCATGGTACGGCGGTCAGGCCGGAGGTCTTGCCGTTGCCGACGTGCTGTTCGGCGACTACAATCCTGCAGGACGTCTGCCGGTAACCTTCTACAAGTCAACAGACCAGCTTCCGACCAACATAGAAGACTACAACATGTCTGACGGACTCACATACCGTTACTTCCAGGGCGAACCTCTGTACGCTTTCGGATACGGTCTCAGCTACACAACCTTCGAATATGGTGATGCCACTCTGTCAAAGAGCAGCATCAAGGCCGGCGGAAGCGTTGACATTACCGTTCCTGTCACCAATACAGGCAGCATTGACGGTGACGAAGTCGTTCAGGTATACATCAAGGCTCTTGACAATCCGGCAGCTCCCATCAAGGGACTCAAGGGATTCAAGCGTGTGAACATCGCAGCAGGCCAGACAGCCAGCGTGAAGATCACACTTGAGCCAAAGGCATTCGAATACTACGACGAAACAATTGACGAACTCGCAGCAATGCCGGGACGTTACCAGATTCTGTACGGTCCGTCATCACGCGACCAGGATCTCAAGTCGATTGACTTCACCGTGAAGTGATGAGATGAACAGGGGACAGGAACCGTTCCGTTCTGGGCCAGAACGGAACGGTTCCTGTCCCCTGTTCATCTTCTACAGATTTTCCCTAATCCTGTCAATCATTTCGCTATACTCCTGATCTGACAGATATACCTTGCCGGGGTTCATCTGGAACGTTGAGCCGAAATCGGGACCGCCAACATACTTGGGTGCAAGATGGAAATGCAGATGACACAGCTTGTCGCTATAGGCTCCGTAATTGATCTTTTCAGGATTGAAAGCCTTCTGCATGGCACGGGTAACGCGTACCACATCGGCCATAAAGGCATTGCGTTCATCGTCAGAAAGCTCATTAAGGTCATTCACATGGCCATTGTAGGCAACCAGGCATCGGCCTCTGTATGTCTGCTCACGGAACAGGAACAGTCTGGAAACTGACAGGTGCGCAATCTCTATCATCAGATTTTTCTGAGTCTCATTGTCTGTGCAGTACAGACATTCTTTTGGATCCGAATACATATCTTTCAATTTGTTGATTTACAGTTCTCGTAGAAATACCTGAATACGCGGCGGGTAATGTATTCGCTGCCCATGTCATGACTGTGCCCGGGAAGATACAGCTGGTCAAAGTCCTTGCCTGCCTTGACAAGTGCATCAACGACCTGCAGGGTTGAAGCCGGATCCACATTGTCATCCATTTCGCCGTTTATCAGGAACAGCTTTCCTTCAAGACGCCAGGCGTTGTCCACATTCGAGTTCTCGGCATACCATGGTCCGACAGGATAACCCATCCACTGTTCGTTCCACCACAGCTTGTCCATTCTGTTGTCATGACAGCCGCAAAGAGCAACCGCCACCTTGTATAAGTCGCCGAAGAAAAGCAATGCCGACAATGCATTCTGACCTCCGGCCGAATATCCGTATATGCCCATCCTTGAAGTATCCATATACCTGTATTTCTTCTGCGCGGCTTTGATCCAGAGTTCACGGTCAGGGAAACCGGCATCCTTCAGATTCCTGTAACACACATCCTGGAACGATTTGGAACGGTTGTCAGTACCCATTCCGTCAATGGTCACCACTATGAACCCCATCTCGACCAGACGGCTGAAACGCATGACAGGCCGGAACACCTTATCGACATGGGAATCGTGCGGTCCGGCATAGATGTATTCCACGACCGGATACTTCTTTGACGGATTGAAGTCCGATGGCCTGTAGATGGTTCCCCATATGTCGGTGACACCGTCCCTGCCCTTGGCCGAGAACACTTCCGGACGGGTCCAGCCGGCCTTGAGCAGACGTGAGATGTCCGACTTGGCCAGTTCACATATCACACTGCCGTCAGCGCTGCTTCTAAGAACCGATTCGTAAGGCAGATCCGGACGGGACCAGGTATCTGTGAAAACGGTATGTGAAGGGTTCATCTTCACTTCATGGAAACCGTTCGTCGGGGTCAGGTCACGAATGCCGCTTCCGTCAAGTGCTATTCTGATAAGATGCTTGTTGTACGGATCCTCACCGGGTATCGTAGGAAGTCCGTTGGCATAGAACCAGAGTACGCCTTCTTCAAGATCCCAGTCAACGAATTCACGCACATTCCATTCTCCGTGTGTAAGCTGGATGCTCCTGCCACTGGCCGGGTCAACAAGATACAGATGTCTCCAGTCATCACGTTCCGATGTCCAGAGCAGCCTGCCATCCGGAAGGAAACGGCGATAGATGTTGTCCCACGAAATGAAGGTGTCACTATGCTCGTTGATGACAATACGGGTGGTACCATCGGCCTGTACCGCTACCAGCTGATAGGTCTGATGCCCGCGCTGGTTGTATTCGAAAGTGAAGTATTCCGAATTGGCAGCCCAACGCCATTCGGTAATGGCATACTGGTTCATCCATGGGGTAAAGTCAAACTGCACCTGCGAAAGGCTCTCGGTCGAGAACAGTCCAAGCGTTGTCTGGGCTATGTCATCGCCAGGCTTGTCATAATCGACCCATCGGATAATGGGCTGGACACGGTCATCTGGTCTGGAATCACGCAGCAGGATCTGTCGCGGACTGTGCTTCTGGACACGAACGCCTATGATCTTCTTCGAGTCGGGAGACCATGAGTAATCGGTATATGGCCATTCCGGTGAACCGTCAAAAGAAAGCTGTGTGCGCTGTCCGCTCTCCACATTTCTTACCCAGACGTTGAATTCCCGGATGTAGCATTCCCATTTGCGGTCAGGCGAATTGGCGGTTTCCCCACGTCCGTTGAATGCACGCATGCCACTCGGAAAAGTTCCCGGACCGGGACCGCCCCACCCCCCGGGAAATCCGGAAGGACGGCGCATTCCGGCTGCATCGGCCGAATCGGATGGTACCGGAGTTCTTGTGCCGGCATTCACCCCGGTCAGTTCCACTCTGTAACAATATGTGCTGTCATCCCTGACCTGGGTGTAGTACATCACACTGTCACCGTCCCAAATCGGGGTGACTGTGCCGTAGACCGGCAGTTTTCTGTATTCTTCCACTACGGCACTTTTTTCCCATGCCTTGTCGAAGTCCGTGTCCGATGCCTTGCACGCCGCCCTTGCTGACGGTATTGAGGCCAGCACGAGAACGGCATAGAGTCTGGCTGTCATTTTCATTGACGCTTTATTTGTCTATCAGCTTGGACATGTCAAAAATCATGCCGTTACCACCCTGAACTGTGGGTAGCACACCATTCCATTTCTCAATGAAATCCTCGCGGACAATCATCTCGCTGAGCGAAGCTGAAATGGTGCGGTTATAGTATGCTTCGGCATCGGCCTTGATCTTCATGGCTTCGGCCTCACCCTTGGCCTTTGCAATGGCTATCTGGGCGTTGGCCTCAGCCTCGGCCACCTGATTGCTGGCTTTCAGGGCATTCTGGATAGCCTGGTTCTTTGCCTCGATTGCAGCCGACAATGACTCGGGCGGAGTAATCTGCGATGTAAACTCGGACACTATGAAGCCTTCGTTGCCAAGAGAATTGTCAAGCATGGCGCGTACCTCCGATTCGAACTTGCCGCGGTTGGCCATGAGTTCGTCCGATGTGTATGTGTTGGCCGTGATTCTGTATGCGTCGTAAATGCAGGTGCGCATATAGCCCAGCTGTATGTCAGCAAGCGGCTTGCGGTATTTGTTGAATACGTAAGTAGCCTTGTCGCGGTTGAGCTGATACGCCAGCACAGGATCCATGGTGAAGACTGCAGCATCCTTGGTCGTTACTGTAAACGGTTCATAGTCAACGCGCTGAATATAGACAGGATAAGTGAACACCTTGGTCGTGATAGGGTTGTAGAACGTAAAGCCTGTAACCGGTGTGGCCACCAGCTCGCCCTGCTCCGTGACCGAGAATTTCTTGAACTTGATTCCCACTTCCGAATTGTCGACCATTGTGCAGCGGCAAAGGAACAGACTTGCAAAAATGAACGTCACCACGATGACGATAAGTGCCTTGTATATCTTTTTCATTTGTTTTGGTTTTTATATATCACAAATATAGCCAGAATTCATAAACCCTCAAACATATGCGCGGTTTTTCATTTTGAACAGATTATTTGTTTACCTTTGTATAGATATATAGACCCGGAATGGAAAAGATCAATACGTTTTTCAGTGACTTGAGTTCCGTCCTGTGGGGATGGCCCATGATTATTCTGCTGCTTGGCACGCACTTGTTTCTTACCATTCGCCTGAAATTTCCCCAGCGATACATATTCAAGGCTATCCGTCTGTCGGTAAGCAAGGACAAGGATGCCACAGGAGATGTTTCACAGTTCGGTGCCCTGACCACAGCCCTGGCTGCAACCATCGGCACAGGCAACATAGTGGGCGTAGGTACGGCAATAGCCCTTGGCGGACCGGGTGCGGTATTCTGGTGCTGGCTGACAGGTGTATTCGGTATCGCCACAAAATACAGTGAAGGTCTTCTTGCAATCAAATATCGTGTCAAGGCGGAAGACGGAAGGATGTTAGGCGGACCGATGTATGCCCTGGAGCACGGACTGGCAGAAAACGCCAAAGGTGTGAAAAGACATATATGGAAAGCGCTTGCCATTGCCTTTGCCTTGTTCACGGCCATTGCAGCCTTCGGCATAGGCAGTACGGTCCAGGCCAATGCTATCACTACAATATGTTCCGAGACGTACAGTCTGAACCCTGCACTTATTGGCGGCATAACAACCATCCTTGCAGCTACTGTCGTGATAGGCGGAATCAGAAGCATAGCCAAGGTCTGCCAGATGCTGGTACCATTTATGGCCATACTCTATATTCTGGGGTGCATAGTGATTCTCTTCATGAATGGGGAATATGTCATGCCGGCCATTTCGCTCATAGTCAGAAGTGCCTTCAGTCCCACAGCTGCCGGCGGTGGCCTGGTTGGCGCGTCCATAATGCTGGCCGCCCGTTACGGTATTGCACGTGGCCTTTTTTCCAACGAGTCAGGTCTGGGCTCGGCTCCACTTGTTGCAGCTGCGGCACAGACAAAGAACCCGGTACGTCAGGCTCTGGTAAGTTCCTCCGGCACATTCTGGGATACGGTGGTGATTTGCGCCCTGACCGGTATTGTACTGGTTTCCAGCATCCTTGCCTTCCCTGACATAGATACGGACAATGGAGGGATTCTCACCAAGATGGCCTTCTCAAAGATTCCATATGTAGGACAGCCTATCCTCGTATTCGGTTCTCTGACCTTTGCCTTTTCCACCATATTGGGATGGTGTTATTATGGCGAACGCGGAATTGAGTATCTGACACATTCCAGAAAATGGTTTCTGGCCTATCGCATAGTGTTCCTTGCCACAATATTCCTGGGCTCTCTCATCAGCCTCAACATAGTCTGGAACATTGCAGACTGCCTGAACGCCCTGATGGCCATTCCTAACCTCCTGTCACTTCTGTTTCTAAGCGGTGTGATTGTCCGCGAGACCAAGACTTACCTATGGGACAAGAATCTGGACAAGGAATGAACATTCATATGTACAACTACGTCAAAAAAATCATTGCCACTGTCAGAATTGTGACGTTGCTGGCTGTATACAGTGCCTTGCCAGCCAGTGTCTTGGCAACAGCCCCCGGGCAGTTTACCCTGAGCGGATACATTACCGATGCAAAAAGCGGTGAAACGCTGATTGGAGCTACACTGCTTGATACCATAAGCGGTAGAGGAACCATCACTAACGAATACGGTTTCTTTTCGCTGTCGCTGCCGCCAGGTAAGGCAAGTCTCACATGTGGCTATGTAGGATACCGTCACAAAAGTCTGGACCTTGTACTTGAAAACGACACGACATTGAGAATCGTCCTTGAGGAGACGGCCGAACTGGGCGAAGTGACGATTGTCGGCAACCGCCTGGAACTGGGAGTCCAAGGATCACAGATGAGCGCCATAGACCTTCCTGTCAAACAGATCAAAGCTGTCCCCGCAATGTTCGGCGAGGTTGATGTCCTGAAGGCCCTGCAGTTGCTCCCGGGAGTTCAAGGAGGGACTGAAGGCAGTGCCGGTCTGCTTGTGCGCGGTGGCAACCAGGACGAGAACCTGCTGCTTCTAGACGGCGTACCGCTGTACAACGTGAACCACATGTTCGGCCTGTTTTCGGCCTTCAATGCCGATGCCATCAAGAACGTGACCCTCTACAAGGGCAGTTTCCCTGCACGTTACTGCGGACGTCTGTCATCCATAGTCGATGTACGCATGAAGGACGGTGACCTGTACAACTACCACGGCAATGTTTCAATCGGGTTCGTCTCATCCAAATTCAATCTTGAAGGACCTATTGTAAAAGGCAGGACATCATTCAACCTGTCTGCCAGACGCACCTACTCCGACCTTATCATCAATTCGGCCATCAAGGCGGCACAGCTGCTGGACATGGAAGACAACAGTGACCGCATAGGCATGGGATATTATTTCTATGACCTCAATCTGAAACTGACCCACATGTTCAGCGACAATGACCGTCTGTATGTGAGCTGGTACAACGGCGATGACGACATTTTCTTCCGTTACAGGACTAAGGACACATATATAAAGGAGAAGGACCGTCTGGGATGGAAATGGGGCAACACCGTTGCCGCAGTCCGATGGAACCACGTCATGAACAGCCGTCTGTTCATGGATCTGAGCGGCAACTACACCCAATACCGTCACCGCATGAAACTTGAAGTGGATTCGCGTGACACGCGCAACAATGAATCATCATACGACCGTCTGAATATGAATTCCGGTATCTTTGACTGGACTTTAAGATCGGATTTCCACTGGTCGCCCGGTCCGGACCATGAAATACGCTTCGGCGCATACGGAACCCGCCATCTGTTCCGACCGGACGTACTTGCCGTACGCGAGGATTACAGCGACACGGACACCATCTGGCACAACAGCCTGGAAGTCAGCCAGAAGGACACTCACGCGAACGAGGTTCAGGCATATTTTGAAGACAACATGTCATTGGGTAATGTTGTGAAGGTCAATGCCGGATTGAGCTATTCCATGTTCAACGTGAACTCACGCACCTACCATTCACTGGAGCCCAGGCTGAGCGGACGCGTTCTGCTGAACGACCGCCTGTCACTCAAGGCCGGATATGCCTACATGACACAGTATATCCATCTGCTGTCAAACAACAGCATCAGCCTGCCTACAGACCTGTGGGTTCCGGCCACAGACCGCATAGCCCCCGAGCATTCACACCAGTTTGCTACCGGTGTTTTCTACAACCTTCCTCAAATTGCCGACTTTTCCGTTGAAGGTTATTACAAGATCATGGATAACCTGTTGGAATACAGGGAAGGGGCAAGTTATCTGGCCGGAACGACAGACTGGCAGAACAAGGTCGTCATGGGACGAGGATGGAGTTACGGCATCGAATTCCTTGTCCAGCGTTCATTCGGACGTCTGGACGGATGGGTGTCATACACCTGGGGCCATTCCCGACGTCAATTTGACCGTCCTGGAATGGAGCTCAATGGTTCCAAGGCATTCGATGCCAAATATGACCGCCGCCATGATTTCAAGATAACGGGCAACTACCACTTCACCGACCATTTCGACCTGTCGGCCACCTGGATGTATGAGACAGGGGCCTGCAGCAGTCTCTACTCCCAGTTCTACGAAGCCAATCCTGTTACGGACAAGTATTACTACATAGGAGAGTTAGGATGGTACGGAGAACGCAACAGCTACCGTCTCAACCCATACCATCGGCTTGATCTGTCAATGAACTGGCATCGGCCTGCAAAACTCATAGAAGGAGGGACACATACGTTCAACATAAGCGTGTTCAATGTCTATAACCGTATGAATCCGTTCCTCGTATACGTTTATGAAGACGGGTATTATGATGTCGCATCTGACAACTACGTGGAAAACAGGACACTGCGTCAGCTCACGCTCTTCCCCATCCTTCCGACATTCAGTTTCTCACTTTCATTCTGAATCCCATGATCAAACATTCCACAACAGCAATTCTGATTCTGGCAGCAGCCCTATCCGTTTCCTGCGAAAACGACATTGAATACAAGGGTGACGGCGGAGGCCACATGATGGTTGTCAATGCCTCATCCATAGCAGGCACACCGGTATCGGTCGAAGTCACACGTTCCCGTTTTTTCCTTGACAGCCCTTCGAACCGCCAGATTCTCTACGATGCCGATGTAACAATTGTACATAACGGAGAACAGCGGACATTGTCATATGACCCGGAACAGGAACTTTTCATGGATTCGGAGATTGTCCGTGAAGGCGATTCTGTCACCGTAATTGTCAGCCACAGCAACTACGGCAAGGCAACAGCCAATGACATGGTCCCATATCCGTCATCAATAACGGTTGAAGACTCACATGTCTCGTCAGACAGCCTTTGGACGGTCTGTCTGTCCATTAACCGCAACCATTCCGAACCTGATAACGGTCTGACGCACTATTACCGTCTCAACCTGAATGCTTTTGCCAATATCATTCTGTCCCTACAGTCCGATGACACGGCCGAATACGAAAATGAGCCTGACACTATTTCCTACTGGCTGGATATACGCATTCCACGTCCGACAGCAATCAAACTCGGCATGGCCAGCAATTTCGACTACATTGAAGATTTTGGCGATGCCGGCGATTATGTATTCTCATCCGGCAATCTGCTGTTTACAGACGAACTGTTTTCAGATGGAGACCGTCTCGAATTCATCATCCCCATGCCACATGCCGAAGAATACGATTATTCCTATTGGGGGTGGAATCCGGATATTGTCGATTACATCTGTAACATAACGTTTGAAACGCTGACGGAACAGAGCTACCGTTATATTAAATCCGTGGAAGAGTATGACAGCAACGATTTCGCCATATTTCAGGAACCGATAACCATAATGGGCAATTTCAATGGAGCGCTTGGCAATCTGTTCTCAAGTTCCTCACAGACCATATCAATCAGGCAGTGAAATGACAATGAACGAAAAACCGTTAACCATATACAAGGCATCAGCCGGATCCGGAAAAACATTCACCCTGGCATGCAGATACATAGCTCTGCTGGTCAGGAATCCTCTGGCATACAGAAGGACACTGGCTGTCACCTTCACCAACAAGGCCACGGCCGAAATGAAGGATCGTATCCTTTCGCAGCTCTACGGCATTTCCCATGGTCTGGAATCGTCCGACAGTTATCTGGAAGCAGTATGCGGAATCGTAGGATCAGAATACGATGACAATTACGTTCGAATGCGTTGCGGTCAGGCACTTGACCTGATATTGCAGGATTACGGTCATTTCAGAGTAGAGACAATTGACAGCTTCTTTCAAAGTATTCTGCATGGCCTGGCACGTGAACTTCAGCTTGGTGGGAACCTGAGCATCGAACTTGACACGGATACTGCCATAAGCGATGCCGTAGATGCATTCATCCAGAGTCTGGATCCCGACTCCGATACAGGCCGAAGTGTCATCAGATTCATTGAGGACAATATGTCGGATGACAAGAACTGGTCCATAGAGGAAAAGCTCAAGAAATTCTCAAAACAGCTGTTCGATGAGGTATTCATGGAAAACAGCCACCTTCTTGACCAGGTAATGGATAACCCCGATGCCATTGATGAATACCGTAAGGCAATTATCAGCGACACAGACAAAAAAGTGGCAGAATATCATGCAGAATGCCGTGAACTCGGATGCAGGCTTCAACATGCATCGGCCTCCATGCCAATCAAAGTCCAGCATTATCTTAGAGATCTGATCGATGCCATTTCATCAGGTACATTTCTGGACAAGGATTCTATTGGAACGACCATTACTGCCTGCATATCCGACCCTGACAGATGCTTTGACAAAAAGCCTCTCTCACAAAATCCTTCCGCCTCATTCATGGCTCAGGAACTGATTGTCCCTCATCTTGAACAGGCTCTGAATCTGTATGAAGAAAACCGCAGGACCGCCAATACGGGTAAATGCTCACTCAGATATCTTCACGAAATGGGACTGCTTCTTGACATAAGACGCGAAATCAACAGGCAGTGCCGCGAAAACGGGCGTTTTCTTCTGGCCGATACTGCAAATCTCCTGAACCTTGTACAGGATGGCGACACATCGTTCGTATTCGAGAAGACAGGCAGTTTCACAAGCCAGATGATGATTGACGAATTTCAGGACACCTCCCGGCTACAATGGAACAACCTTTGCATACTGTTGCGGGAATGTCTGTCCCAAAACCACAGTTGTCTTCTGGTAGGCGATGTCAAGCAATCCATTTACCGATGGCGTGGCAGCGACTGGAACATTTTCAATAAAGGAGTCGAACAGGAATTGGGCAGATTCGGTTGCGGAACGGAAAACCTTGGCACCAACAGGCGCAGTCTGCCGGCCATTATCGAATTCAACAACACTCTATTCCCATGCGCTGAAATTCTTCTGTCCGAAGCCTATGAACGTCAGTTCCATCAAAAACACCCGGATCTGGAAAAAGCATATGACGGCGTTTGCCAGAAAACATCCAAGAACGATGCACGAGGAAACGTTCATACCGTATTCGCCATCCCGGACCAATCTGACAATGAAGACCCCATTCCGGCACTTGTCGAAGCTGAGCTGGACCGTCTGACCGCAGCTGGAGTAAATGAAAGCGATATTACAATCCTATGCCGTACGAGCAAAGACATAAGAACACTGGCCGACTATTTCACACAGGTCTGTCACAAATACAAAGTCACATCGGCTGAGGCCTTTACCCTAGGCGCTTCATATTCAGTCAGAATAATGGTAAACACCATGCGGTGGCTCATGGATGACAGCGACAGGCTTTCACTTGCCATGGCTCTATGGGAATGGAATCATTATGTACTTCAGACAGATTGTTCGATGCAGGATATTCTGATGCAGGATATTCTCAGCCAGATTCCTGAAACGGTCAGTTCGCATCCCGACTATCTGAGGGGACTGAATCTGTTTGAACTGGGCAATCGTCTTTACCAGGAATATGAATTGGACAAAGCACCTGGACAGGATGCGTACACCATGTGTTTTCTTGACCAGCTCCGACATTTCTCCAACCACGCTCCCGGAGACATTGCCTCATTCTGCAAGCTTTGGGATATGAAACTGTCAGCCAAATCCATACCTCCTGCCAGGCAGAATGGTATTATGCTCATGACAATACACAAATCCAAAGGACTGGAATTCCATTCCGTCATCATTCCCTATTGTGACTGGCAGATGGTAGAGAACAGTTCCACCCGAAAGCCGAAACAGATTTGGATAAAGCCCCAGATTCCTCCTTTTGATTCGATTCCCCTGCTTCCTGTGGAATTCAAGTCCGACCTGGAGGATTCACTCTTCATCAAGGACTACATGACTGAAGCTGGACTTCAGGTCGTTGACAATCTTAATCTGCTTTACGTGGCATTCACCAGACCGATGTGCAACCTGAGCATCATCGGTGTGGATAAGCCTCAAAAGGAATCAACCAGCAAGGGACCGAAGCCGCTATCCGTTACAGCTCTGGACATTGTCAGAAATGCAATGTACAGAACCGGAATGAGTGACATGGAACAGGAAGAATGGACTACTGGAGACATTGTGCCATCGGGCTCCATAAAAAAGACAGGGAATACAGGAAATCCATTCGATGAACCGGAATCGGCAGTACCTGTACACATGCAAAGTCATGAAATGCAGACACAGTTCAAACAATCAATCCAGTCAGAACGGTTCATCCACTATGTTGAAGACGACTCTGAGAGCAGCCGTCAGGACAGTTTCATTGAAACCGGCAAACTCATGCATGCTCTGTTTTCAAAACTTGAAACAGCCGGTCAGATTGACAGGGAGGTTGATTCAATGCTTTCTGAAGGACTCATTGAAAGTGTGGAAAAGGCCGATATCCTGAAACAGAAAATAAAGAATTATCTTGACAATTCTAAGGTTTCAGACTGGTTCAGCGGACGATATGTCCTATTTAACGAAAATACCGTGCTCTTCAGGGAAAACGGCATCATGCAGAACCGACGTCCCGACAGAGTCATGACTGACGGACGTCATGCCATTGTTGTCGACTTCAAGTTCGGAAACGAAAGGGAAGAGCACCTGTATCAGGTGAGAGAATATGCCGGACTATTGCAGAAAATGGGGTATTCTCCCGTTGACGCATTCATATGGTATGTATATCAGAACAAAATTGTTGATGCAATAAATCATTGATATCATGAAACATTTCCTTGAACTTGCAGCACGCGATCTGATTGACAATTTCCTTGACAGGGAAACCGGTCTTTCCAGAATAACGGTAGTATTTCCCAACCGACGGGCCAGACTGTTCTTTGACGACTATCTTTCACAGCTCACCGATAAACCCATATGGTCCCCACGATATGTCACTATTGAAGAACTGTTCCAATCGCAGTCTTCACTACGAGTTGCCGATCGTCTCCAACTGGTCTCAATCTTATACAAGTCATATATTCAGGTCACAAAGACCGATGAGACTCTTGACAACTTCTGGTCATGGGGAGAACTGCTGCTGTCCGATTTTGAAGACATCGACAGGAATCTGGCTGATACTGACAATCTTTTCCGTCTTCTCAAGGAACAGAAAGAAATGGACATTGACCACACTTACCTCACTAAGGAACAGGCCGAAGCCATTCATGAGTTCTTCGCAGGACTGAAAAACGCCGGACAAACCAGGATCCAGCAGGAATACCTGTCTGTCTGGGCATCACTCGGAGATATCTACAAACTGTTCCGCAGCACCCTGTTTGAGAAGGGGATTGCCTATGACGGAATGCTTCAGCGCCAGGTGGCAGAAGGCCTCAATGCAGACAATTTCACTTCACGCTGGTATGCATTCATTGGATTCAATGGCTTGGATGCAGCAGAGAAACGTCTGTTCCAGGTTCTGGATCAGGCAGGAAAGGCAATATTCTACTGGGATTATGACATTGCCTACATCACTGATCCAAATCATGAATCAGGGCTATGGCTTCGAGATAACCTGAAACTGTTCAGAAACCGGTTGCCAGAAGACAATTTCGACCAGTTGTCAAAGGAAAAGAAAATTACAATAGTTCAATCAAAGACCGATTCAGGTCAAGCAGCATTCATACCTGACTGGATTGAAAGTCTTGGATGCAGACCTGACAAGGAATGCGCCATTGTACTAGCAGACAACACACTGCTTCAGTCCGTTCTTCATTCCATACCCCCCGGAAGTACAGATGCATTGAACATCACAATGGGATATCCGCTGACAGCAACACCTATCTTCAATCTGACGTCATCACTCATTGAAATGCAGCTGTCAGCAATGAAGAATTCCGGCCGCATCAGACTTGAACTGATTTCCAGAGTTCTTGACAACCCATTGCTGGAAGCTGTAGAACCGGAAACGCAGACACTTAAAAACCAGCTGGTTCAAAACAGACTGTTCCACTTTGGCATCGACATGATTGCCCGCCTTTCAAACAGCCAGCTGTTAAGAAACGTCTTCCGTTTATGTGATGACAACATAGAATTGCTTGACTGGCTGACGGAACTGCTTGCGGCAATTACTCCGGCCATTACGGAAAATCCGCAGGATACCATGTTCAAACCACTCAACCAGGAGTCTTTGTACCGTGTATACGCCTGTGTAGCAAGACTTCGCAGTCTGGTAATTGATGGAGGAATTGAGATCGGCACTGACACTCTGTGTCGTCTGATAAACCGTCTTCTTCAGGGTATGAGCATACCTTTCCACGGAGAACCGGTTGTAGGAATGCAGATTATGGGACTTATCGAAACCCGTAATCTTGATTTTGAAAACGTTTTGCTGCTTTCCGTTACCGAAGGTTCACTCCCCGGACGTGGAAGTCAGCAGTCATTCATCCCATACAACATCCGTGTTGCTTTCGGTCTCACCACAATGCAGCAGAAAAGCGCTGTAGCCGCATACAATTTCCATCACCTTCTGCAACGTGCATGCAATATTACAATGGTATGGAACGGTGACCCGGACTCAACTGGTCCCGGAAGCGGACAGATGTCACGTTATCTGCTTCAGTTAATGGCTTCCGGACGCCCAATCGACCGCATCAGCCTCCTACCCGGTCTTGAAGGCACAGACCATATTCCGCCACAAATCACAAAAACGCAGGAAGTGATGGACAGACTTGTCTGCCGATACGATACATTGACAAACCAGAAGGCGCAATTCCTGTCACCATCGGCACTTAACTGCTATCTTGAATGCGGCATGAAGTTCTGGTTCAAATATATTGCAGGACTAAAGGAACCCGATGACACACAGGATGACATTGACAGTGCACAGTTCGGAACTCTTTTCCATGAGAGCGCACAACTGGCATATGACAGCATATCGGAAGAAGGTAACGGGACAATAAGCAAAGAAGCCATAGATTGCATTCTCAATAATAAAAAACGCCTCAATGGATTTGTGCAGAGTGCATTTGACAAGGTACTGTTCAATGAACGACATGTCGATACGGATGACTACAGCGGCATTCAGGCCATGAACTTTGAGGTTATTGTCCGCTACCTGACACAGGTCCTGAAGATGGACAGGAACCTGTATGCTCCATTCCGATACATCGGGAGCGAATCGGACGGATTCAGCGAATCAGTGGAAATACCATGCTCCGCAATACCACGGGGAAAGGTATCGGTCAGACTCTGCGGATTCATTGACCGGATCGACAGCCGGGATGGGATTGTACGCATAGTGGACTATAAGACCGGCAGTGAGAAAAAAGTCCCCAAGAATATAGAGGAACTATTCATATCCGGAAAAGCAGACCGCAATTCCCACGTGTTCCAGACTTTCTATTACGCCATGCTTGCCAGCGGTCACGAATCGCTACGCGACTGTCGGCTGGCCCCCGTACTGCTATATGTCCGTAACACATCAAAGCCAAAGGCCGATGCATTGTACATGTCCATGAATAAAAAAGCAGTACAGGATTTCTCGAATGAACAGATGCCGGAATTCAGACAGGAACTGATAAAACTGATAGAAGGCATATTCGATACAGAGACACCGATAACAATGACAGGTGACACAAAGAGCTGTGAACGCTGTACATTCAGACCACTCTGTAAAGGAAAATAAATGACCCGGAAAAACTACCTTTAATATAATAAGGTATGGATAAAAAAAAACTGACTGAATTGATCCAATTTATATCAGAATAATCCAATCAGAATAATTTGCAGCTCATTTATTCCAAAATGGAATTAGCTGCATATGTAGCCCCGGAAATTATTCCCAGGAGATATCAAAATCCGTACTGGTCAATGTAACCTCATTCACTTCCTGTGCCGTCGATTCCACACGTGTATTCTTATCAACCACAGAACCTGTCAGAATGGGGCTGTCAACTGTAACGTCAAGGTATGACATGCTAGAAGACGAATATCTGCGTTTTCCACTTTCATTAACCTGTGCACAATCAATATTATTTTCCTTTACCCGCTTCATATTAGAAACCATGTATCGTTGTTTGAATTATTACTTTCAGACTGCAAAATTAATAATAAAATTATAATATAATGAGAAACGGCAAAAGAATCTTCATTTTTTGCCATAAAAAAAAATTTCAGGCAACAAGAAATCAGAAAGAATCAAAAGAAAACGGGACAAGATCATGAGATCTCTCAAACTTGAGAATCCTTTCGCTGCCGGCCATAATGACAGACATGGGATTGTCAATATCCTCAAACTCAAGCATAACCTGACGACACGCAGCGCATGGAGATACAGGACCGGCAACTTGTTTTCCATTCTGACAGGCAGCAATTGCAATGGACTCCAGTCTGGCATTTTCACGATGGGCGTGAGCATAAAACATTGCGGTACGTTCAGCACACAGCCCGGAAGGATATGCCGCATTTTCCTGATTTGCACCGGTGAAACAACGTCCGTCACTCAGTCGTACTGCTGCGCCGACATTGAAATGCGAATAAGGAGCATAAGAAAGTCCCGTTGCTTCAATTGCCAGTCTGACCAGTTCGCGGTCATTTTCATTCATTTCATCAACAGACACAAATTCCTGATAATTGACTGTTAGTTGTTTTTTCATATTGCTTTTGTTTTCATTTTGCACAAATATATCATTTACATTGCAGACTTTTCCAACACTACATACTTTTTAATCCTTTTTAATTTGGTAATAGTAAAACCATATACTATATTTGCACCAACTATTTAGTAAACACATATACTATAATAACTGATACAAATGCAAAAGGACATTTTTGAAAAGATCAGAGAATCTTCAGGAGGCCCTATCGGCCAGTACAGAAGCAAGGCGGACGGATATTTTGCCTTTCCGAAACTGGAAGGCGAACTGGGACCGAACATGCGTTTCAACGGACAGGATGTATTATGCTGGAGTCTGAACAACTATCTGGGACTTGCCAACCATCCGGAGATCAGGAAGACCGATGCTGAAGCCGCAGCACGCTGGGGTATGGCCTACCCGATGGGAAGCCGCATGATGACGGGACAGACAGCACTTCACGAAGAGCTGGAAAGACGTCTGGCCGCATTCGAAAAGAAGGAAGCGGCTTTTCTGTTCAACTTCGGTTATCAGGGAATCATCTCAACAATCGATTCACTTGTAAGCCGTCACGACATAATCGTCTATGATGCCGAATGCCATGCGTGTCTGTTGGATGGCATCAGACTTCACATAGGCGACAAGTTCAAATTCCGCCACAATGACGCCAAGGACTGCGACCGCGTACTTGCCAGAGCGAGCGCACTTGCCGACGAGAAGGGAGGCGGCATCCTGGTCATTACTGAAGGCGTTTTCGGAATGACCGGTGCATTGGGTATTCTTGACGAGATTGTAGCTCTGAAAAAGAAATACAAATTCAGGTTCATGATTGACGATGCACACGGATTCGGAGTCATGGGTCCCCACGGACGCGGAACATCGGAACATTACGGAGTCATGGACGGTGTCGACATCTACATTGGCGCATACGCGAAGGCAATGGCCACCATTGGCGGTTTCGTTGCCAGCGAGAAGGACATTATCACATACCTGCGCTACAACATGCGTTCACAGATGTATGCCAAGGCGCTGCCGATGCCCATTGTCGAGGGCTGCCTGAAGCGTCTGGAAATCATTGACAGTCCTGAAGGTGACGAACGCCGTGCACACCTTTGGGAAGTGACACGCCGTCTGCAGAACGGTTTCCGTTCACTTGGCTACGAGATAGGTCCGGCCCAGGCTTGCGTGACTCCCGTCCATTTGAAATGCGGTGTCGACCAGGCTACGAACATTGCCGTAGACCTGAGAGAGAACTATCATATTTTCTGCTCGATAGTCACCTACCCTGTCATTCCTCCAGGAATGCTCATTTTCAGAATTATTTCAACAGCTGCGCATACGATTGCCGATGTTGACCGTACGCTTGACGCATTCCGTGACATCAAGGAACGTCTTGACCGTGGCGAGTATGACAAGGGATTCGCAGACAAGGCAATCATAACCCAATAATCATGCAGACCGTCTGGATTACAGGAGCGTCTTCAGGAATCGGGCAGGCCTGCGCCTTGCGCTATGCAAGTCAGGGCTGCCGCCTTATCCTGACATCGTCATCAAGACCCGCCCTTGACAAGGTCGGAGACCGATGCCGCGAACTGGGCGCACCCGATTTGCGGATTCTGCCGTACGACCTTTCCGAACCCGACGGAATAAAGCTGCTTGTCCGACAGGCATGGGATGCGTTCGGGGGCATTGACATTCTCTTCTGCAACGCCGGCATAAGCCAGCGCACCACAGTTGAAGACACCCCGATGCCAATGGTACGCAAGATAATGGAAGTGAACTATTTCGCACCTGTGGCAATGGCACAGGCCATACTGCCGCTAATGACAGCGAACGGAGGAGGACGGATTGCCGTCACCACATCCATTTCCGGACGTTTCGGTTTTCCGCTCCGTTGCGCATACAGTTCCTCCAAGCACGCACTGTATGGCTTCTTTGAAACGCTGCGTGCCGAAAGCCATGACAAGAACATTTCGGTCACCATTGTCTGCCCCGGACGTGTAAGGACCAACATATCACTTAACGCTTTGGATCGTGGAGGCAAGAAGCACGGAGTCATGGATCCCGGTCAGGACAAGGGCATAACGGCCGACTGTGCCGCACGTAAGATTGTACGTGCCATCAAACACCGCAAGAACGAGGTTCTGGTTGGACGCGGTGAACTGCTTATGGTGTACATAAAGCGATTCTTCCCCAACCTGTGTGCCCGTCTGGCAACGAAAATCAAACCTGTGTGATGAAGAATCTGTTTGAAGAGCTCTGCAAGGACTACCGTTTCAAGGAAGGGTTCCACAACTGCATAAACTGCGGAACCTGTACTGCCGTGTGCCCGGCTGCGGAATTCTACCGTTATGATCCCAGACGCATAGTCGATACGGTCCAGACACGTGATGATGCTCAGATTGAAGCACTCCTCAAATCCGAAACCATCTGGTACTGCGGTGAATGCATGAGCTGCGTGACCCGCTGTCCCAGAAAGAACGGTCCGGGGCTTGTAGTCATGGCCCTCAGGGAACTCAGCATCAGACTGGGTTATTTCACCGAATCGGAAAAGGGAAGGCAGATGCTCCCGCTGACACGCATCATGACAGGCAATATTCTCAAATACGGGTACTGCATTCATCCTGAGACATTCAGGTTCGAAGACCATCTTGAAGCCGGACCGGTATGGAAATGGCACATGGATCACCTTGAGAAAAGTCTGGAACGGCAGGGTGCGAACTACATGGGTGACGGGCCTGGCGTTCTTAGGAAAATTCCTGACAAATCGATTGCCGAACTGAAATCGATATTCGATGTGACAGGTGGCACAGAACGGATTGAACATGTAGAGGAATGCTCGCGCCGCAAGGCCGATGAAATGGGCATGGAGTATGACGAATATGAACGCTATGCCTTTGAGCATTGCAGTGAAACACATTTCAACGAATGATATTAGAAGGAAAACAACGTATTTGGAGCGAGTATCAGAAGGACATCCCTGATGATCACTGGTACTATGTGCGCAGTTGCATACGTCAGAACTTCTTTCCTGCCAGCGAACGCATGTTCACACATATCGTAAAGGATGTTCTGGGGAAAGACCTTTACGAAACGCCGCACCACACCACTTGCGGAGGAATAGCGTATCACTGCGACACGATTCCCCAGGAGACTGCCATGACAATTGTAGCCAGACAGTTCGCGCTGATGACCGAAGCCGGTTATGAGAACTATTGTCCCAGTTGTATAACATCGTTCGGCAACTACGCCGAAATCCTTGAGACATGGCGTGAATATCCTGAGCTGGAAGCACGCATACGTGAGGATCTATGGAAGGCATGCCGGCGTGAATTCAAGAAGCCCAGATATCTGGCCCATTCCAGTGACCTTATTTTCCATTGGCGTGGAGAGATAGCACGTCTGGCAAAGAAACGCCTCATGGACGTCAGGACCGGACAGCCGCTACGTATTGTCGAGCACATAGGATGCCACTACGCCAAGATGTTCCCCAGCAAGGGTGTAGGCGGTGCGGAATATCCGTACGTTCTGGCAGGCATGGTCGAAAGCTGGGGCGGACAGGTCATCGACTACCCCGAACGCCGGCACTGTTGCGGCTACGGCTTCCGCCAGTATCATGTCAAGGCAAACCGCGGATACAGCCTTTCCAACACCTATAAGAAGTTCGAATCAATGGAGCCGTACCATCCGGACGCCATTGTAACCAACTGTCCCGGATGCCCGTATTTCCTGGACCGATGGCAGTATGTCATTGCCAGCCAGACCGGCAAGACTTACGGCGAGAACGGACATGGCATCCCGGTTCTCACATACGAGGAACTGGCCGGGCTTGTTCTCGGATACGACCCGTGGGACCTTGGACTCCAGCTTCATCAGGTTGCCGTAGAACCGTTACTCGACAAGATGGGGGTTGAATATGACCCGAAAGCCAAATATCTGGGACTGAACAAGGAAGACCTGATGCGCCCCGAACTCCCCACACAAATCAAATGTTACTGACAGCGCCATGCATGACAATATTGTTATAATAGGAGGCGGGATTGCCGGAATGGAGGCGGCTAAGGCACTGCTTGCATTAGGGCACACCCCTATTCTGATTGAAAGCGCCCCCACCCTTGGCGGACATGTAGGACGATGGCACAAGCTATTCCCCGACCTCACATCGGCCAGGGAACTGGTAGCCAGATTGCGTTCTGAAATTGTCGGCGCCAACATATTCCTTGGAACTCAGGTAATCTCCATGAACCGGCTTGCCGACGGCTACAGTCTGAAACTCAGCAACGGAATTGTGATCAACGCATCGGCCCTGCTCATTTCCACCGGTTTCAAGTTGTTCGAAGCGGACCGGAAAGAGGAATACGGTTACGGAGTATATGACAGGGTCATCACAAACGCAGACCTTGAGGACTGGTTTTCCGGAGCCGATGACGCCCGCATACCACAGCAGCCGCAGACTGTAGGATTCGTACACTGTGTAGGGTCCAGAGACCTGAAGGCATGCAACGGACAGTGCTCCAAAGTATGCTGTGCCACAGCAATCAAACAGGCCATCGAAATCAAGGAACGCTTTCCGTTTGCCAGAGTCTATTGTTTCTACATGGACCTTAGACTGTTCGGAAAGAAATATGAGGACTTCTACGTCAATGCCCAGCGCGATTATGCCGTACAGTTCATCCGCGGACGTGTGTCCGAGGTCAGCGAAACCATAGACGGACATCTTCAGGTCAAGGCCGAAGACACACTTTCAGGCAAGCCGCTCAAGATGCAACTGGACCTTCTGGTGCTGATGGCCGGAGTGGTGCGGAATACAGCCGTACAGGAGCTGACCTCCATGGCCGGCCTTGAAACTGACAGTGACGGTTTCCTCAGGAGCCGCGACAACGAATATGCCGTCGTTGAATCAGGACAGCCCGGAATTTTCTATGCCGGGGCCTGCACCGGGCCCAAGACAGTCCCGGAAACAATAGCCGAAGCCCGCAGTGCTGCTCTTTCAATCCACGCATATCTGAAAACACTCTGACCCATGACAGATTTCGGCTTCAAATTAAGCAAGAGCTCCACAATTGATCTGAGCAGAGTTGAACTTGACCGCTTTGAGGAACTGTGCCGTCAGGAACCGGGCGCCAAGGTCTGCATAGGATGCGGTTCATGCACAGCCAGCTGTCCCGCCGGCCGTCTTTCAGGCATGAGCGTAAGGAAAGTCCTGCTCGGACTGCAACGCGGCCAGAAGGTGAACGACATGCTGCAGTGCTGTATGCTTTGCGGCAAATGCACCATGGTCTGCCCGCGCGGAATCAACACCCGTAATCTCATTCTTACAATCTGCCGGATTTATGACTGAACGCTTCAATGACAGTTTCCATCCGTTTGTAATCCCGTTTCTTGCGGGAATGGCATTCGTCATTACGGTCTGCCTCATAAAGGCTGTTGTCGTGGTCTTTCAGATGGAAAGTGGCGAGAGACGCCGTTATCTGCTTTCGCTCCTGAAGCCCAACATCATTGTCAAGAACATCTATGACATAATTGTAGACTGTCTGCTGCACGTCAGACTCTGGAAGCGCAACCGGATGCTTGGATTCATGCACTCTAGCATTGCTTTCGGATGGTTCATGATCATTCTGCTGGGACACATCCAGGTACTGCTTTACTGCCCAGACAGAATCAGCACATTCTATTATCCCATATTCTTTGACTGGTTCATCGAGGGAGGTCAGCACACTCTGATCTCCATTCTGCTGGACTTGTTCCTGTACGTGATACTGGCAGGCATAGCACTGGCCATTGTCAAGCGTTTCTACTCCCGTCTGTTCGGGATGCGAAGGACCACCCGCCCCACTCTGCTCAACGTCATCGGTCTGTATTCGCTATGGGCAATCTTCCCACTGCGTTTCATTGCAGAACAGTGCGCACGCAGCGGTAATCTGACACTTGCTCCCTGGTGGGCGTATTCGATTGCACTATGCGTCTTCATGTGTGTGCTTCCGTTCAGCAGATATCTGCACATTCCTGCCGAAATGATGCTGGTAACCATGCGCAATGCACATATCACAATCAGCCGGCCAGGCAAGGGCATTGCACGCGTCCAGACTGACAGTTGCCCCAACTGCGGAGTATGCATCGACGCCTGCCCCATGAACGCCGACCCTGCCAACCTGAAGGACAGTACGGTCTATCTGACGCGTCAGATACGCCGCCACAACGACAGAAGAGTCGGACAGATAAGCGACAAGTGCATGCTGTGCGGCAAATGCACATCGGTCTGCCAAGTTGGAGTGGATGGACCAAAATTGAGGATTCTGGCACGAGCCGCACGCAAATACAATATTGGGCCGGATTTCAGCAATGTCAGACCCGATGTTCCCAAGTCAAGCGGAAAGATCCTGTATTTTGGAGGATGCATGAGCCAGTTGACTCCGCTCATTGGGCGCAGCATTGAATCGGTTCTGAAAAAGTCTGGAGTGGAATACAAATGGATGGACCGCGACGGAGGACTGTGCTGCGGACGTCCGCTGCATACGGCCGGACGTCTCAAGGAGGCACGCGAGCTGGTTCTGCGCAATCAGGAGGCAATTCTGGCCAGCGGTGCCCATACACTGCTTGTCAGCTGTCCCATCTGCTACAGGGAATTCAAGGAAAGATACGTACTTCCCGGAATCAGTGTCATCCATTATGCCGATTTCATGATTGAGCTCATACAGAGCGGAAGCATAGGACTCAAGGAAAAGAGTGATATATGCTACGTCTATCATGATCCGTGCGAACTGGGACGCGGATGCGGAATGTACGAAACGCCACGCCGTCTCATCGCTCAGGCGGCAGGCATTGCCGAAGCTCCAAAGAACCGTACGGAAAGCGTATGCTGCGGCGGCTCGCTCGGTTCACTTTCCCTTGATTTTGCACATAGGGAAAAAATCACCCGGGCTTCACTGCAGAACCTGTATGACAGTGGGGCCGATGCCATTGCCACCGCCTGTCCTCTGTGTCAGGCCACTTTCTCCCGATATTCAGACCGCCCGGTCAAGGATCTGGCCCAGATAATCGACGAACAGACGGTAGCGGTCATTGACAACAGCAGGCGCAGGGAAACAGGCTGCGACATTGAAGGCGCGACATTAGCTAAAATAGGAAACTGAAATAAAAACATAATGATATGAACATCAGCAACACAAAGTACCATCTGCTCAATGTGGGCGACGGACATGAGTTTGAAGACAAAGGTTGGACCTTGAGTGACCCCAGCGGCAAGACCCCATCACTTGTAAGAGCCGTATATGAGAACCGTTCATTCAATCCCCGGCCGGAACTGGACGGCATTTACCGTTATGCCGACTGGATGCCCATCAGAAGGACTCTCAAACGCTCATGCGCACCTGTGACCTACAAGTCAAAAGGATTGGCAAAGTTCCTCGGGCTTGAGAATCTGTACATCACGTTCTCAGGCTGGAATCCTAAAATAGGAGCCAAATTCCGCACCTGTTCCTTCAAGGAAACCGAGGCATATTCCGTCCTGGCACGCATCCCGGCACGTGAAAAGAGAATTCTCGTGGTACAGTCAGCCGGAAATACAGCCAGAGCCTTCGCACAGGTTTGTTCAGACAACAGGATTCCAGTGGTTATCTGCGTTCCCAACGACTGTCTGCATGACCTCTGGTTCAGAAAGAAGCTTAACCAATGCGTGAAACTGGTCACTGTGCCCCATGGATGTGACTACTACGATGCAATCAGTGTAGGTGAAAAGCTTGCACAGGACCCCAGATATCTGCTGGAAGGCGGAGCCAAGAACATTGCCCGCAGGGACGGAATGGGTACCACCATACTGAGTTTTGCCGAACAGGCCGGCTGCATACCTGACGCATATTTCCAGGCTGTCGGCTCAGGCACCGGGGCCATTGCCGCATGGGAGAACGCCTGCCGTCTGGCTCAGGATCCGAGATTCGGTGAAAACCACATGAAGGTATTCGTCGCACAGAACGCGCCGTTCACGCTGATATATGATTCCTGGAAAGCCGGATCACGCGAACTGGTACCGCTTACTCCTGAAAAGGGACGCCTGGACGCCGAAATCATCCTGGCAAAGGTCCTGTCCAACAGAAAACCGCCATACAGTATTGCAGGCGGACTCTATGACGTTCTCAAGGAAAGCGACGGCGACGTATACCTTGCCACCAACAATGACATAATGTACTGGATGATGCAGTTCAGAAACCTGGAGGGATATGAGCTGCTGCCATCGGCCTGCGTAGCTGTTGCAGCGCTTGATCAGGCAGTCAAGGAAGGTCGTGTAGGAAAACAGGACAACATAATGCTCAACTGCACTGGCGGAGGTACACTGGCCGCCATGAGCCGCGGATACGTATTCAAGCAGAGCGATCTGGAACTCAGTCCGGACCTCCCTGCCAGTGAAATTATTGCACGTGTGAATTCGCTGTTCTGATCAGGACAGCTTGCTCATGTCAGGTGTGAAGTCCAGCTGGATCTGCTGGGCTGTCATGACCGCACACTCCTTCCTGCTATAGCCGAAGGCATTCTCACCCATATTGAAGATGAATTCCATTTCGGCTTTGGAAAGTGTGTTGTCAACTATTATGATTCCTATGACATACCGGAACATGGGTTCGCGCATGCCCGGTTCTATTTCCAGAACCTTGGCAATCGACTTGTAGAAGACATCGGCCACATCGGATTCCGATATCTTCTGCAGGTAGTCCATGGCAAACATCTGCTGGACAGAGAGCTGTTCCAATATGGCGTTCTGTTCCTCTACAGTCACATCACCGTCAATGCTTGCGGCAATCAGACCGGCACTGGCAATGAACTGCGACATGGGCTCGTCAATGGCACTGCACCCCACTTTCAGCAGAATGCCGGTCAACTGCTCCATACCCTTTGACAGCTGGGCTTCGGTCTTGCTCGTAGCGAACAGGTTAAGTCCCTCCACTCTGATGGGATTGACCGGATGGGTATCCAGGCTCATGCCCTTATCGCTCAGGAAGAAATCAAGGTGACGGCGGTTTTCCTCAAGCAGCACATCCAGCTGTACGTTCATGCGGGTTATGTCAAGGCCCGATGACATCTTGTAGAAGGCGCTCACGCACGCTTCAAGATCCTTGCATGCAAGATATCCGTAACGGTCAGCCTCAAGTTCAGCCAGCTGGCTCCACAGACGGATCTTGTGCTGAAGTCCTATTGGAATAGCATCCTCGACAGGAAAAACGAAGCTTATAAGACTGTTCATCTTTGAATCATGGTCAATGAGATGGCCCAGTTCATGACCCAGCACAAACTTGATTTCCTGATCGGTCATCAGAGTAAGAAGAGCCGAATTCACATTGACAATGCTTGGGCAGTCGACATTTTCTATTGAAACCGAAAAGGCATTGACATCACTATTCCCCGTCACATAGAAATCAATCGGGTCAGTATATCCGAGTGCCTGCCTGACCTCTTCAAACAATTCATAAAGGTGATTCAGCAACGGTTTCTCCACCTTCAGACTATGCCCTTCCATGACACTGCGGAAATAGTTGTGGCTCTCACCGTCACTGGCTATCCGAACCAGTTCGTCAACCGTTTCACCCTGAAGGGCATCATAAATGCTGGAGCGTATTGTCTGCTCCAAAGGAATAGTAGGTTCAAAATGCTTCATTTTTCAGTCTGGCTTTACAAAAAAAAATGTGGACAATCCACTCCAAGGGGACTGTCCACAATACTTGAAAATCACTTTTTCTTGAGAATTCCGCCAAGGATGCTGGTTGCAGCACCAAGGATTCCTGCGCCTGATGCGCTCTTTCCGGCATTACCGCCCTTCAGAGATGCAAGTACATCCTTCAGGTCAATGTCGCCGTCGCCATCCTGATCCTTGATGAAGTTGGAAAGCTTTCCCATAACCATCGGGATGATTCCTGAAAGAGCGCCTCCAGTCTTGCTGTCAAGACCCAGCTTTCCGGTCACATTCTTGGCAAACAACTGTCCTGCCAATGCTGTAATAGGACTTGACTCTGCCTTTGCCTTACCTGTAAGAAGACTTGTAATCTGTTCGATACCGCCCTGTTTGGCTGCAGTCTGTGTCAGACTTCCAAGAATTGAATCTGAAAGACCGCCCAATACTTTGTCCTTGATGTTTGAAGGGACTTCAACATTTCCGGCATGCTGCTTGACCTGCTGGAGAATAATGTCACTGATTCCTGCCATAATAATTGAGAAATTTAAAATTGTAGTTGTTGCCGTAAAGGTAATAAAGATAATGACATCTGCGATGCATGAAGGCAAATGTTTTTTATAACTTTGCCGAATCCGACATCAAACAACACATATCAAATGAAGAAATACATTATCCTGCTGACTGTCATTTTGGCATCAGTTCCCGTTTTTTCCCAGTCTGACACAGATTTTGACAAGTGGTTCATTACTATTGGCGGTGGAATCAATTACAGTACAGACGGAGTTTTATCAAACGAAGAAGGCGAAGGTACCACCACGGCTCTTACTGCCAGCATCGGCCGGTGGTTTGGTCCGGCTGTCGGTCTCAAGTTTGGGTATGACGGCCCACGTCTCAAGAACGACAGACATTTCCCTGATGGAGTTGACTATTATTCATTAACAGTATCGGCATTATGGAACATGACCATGCCGGAAAGGAGAATAAACTTCATCCCATACATTTTCGCCGGAATGGCCTATGCCAATGAAAAATGTTTCACTGCCGGTTTTGGTCTGTCACTGCCTGTAGCTCTTGGAAAATCCCTGAGGATCGTTCCTGACATCAAGATTACCACTCTTGACGACAAGATATACACCAGCGTACATGGCGGGACCAACGCAGTTATCGAAGGTACGCTAGGTCTGAGATACAGTTTCTGATTATAATTCATGATGAGTCATTGATATGACACAGTCAAACAACAAGTTGAATTCCGCTTTTCTGAACAGGATAAGCCATGACATCCGTACACCGATGAACTCCATCAACGGTTTCATTGCCATGGCAAAGAAGTATGCATATGACGGTGATAAGGTAATCGACTATCTCAACAAGATTGACGTTTCTGTTAATCAGCTTTTCGATCTTATCAGTCAGGTTATGGAAATGTCTGAAATAGGAACCGGAAAAATCGGATTGGATATGGTCCCTGTCAATATCAGCGACAAATTCTCTTCGCAGGTTTCGGTTCTGGAAGAACAGGCACAGGACTTGGGTCTTCAGTTACATCATTCATTGGACATAAACCATAATTATGTAATGGCCGATGACAACCGGATGAGCCAGATTACGTTCAATGTGGTTGGCAATGCAATGAAATATACTCCAAAAGGAGGACGTGTATACCTGCACATTGAAGAGAATCCGTGTATCAGGCCGGGTATGGCAAACTACACATTTACGGTTACGGATACCGGAATCGGCATGAGCAGGGAATTCATGGATACGATGTTCGAACCGTTCACCCGCGAGGACAATGCCACCGTAAATAAAATTCATGGTGCGGGACTCGGACTGACAATTGTAAGAAGTCTGGTAGACATGATGGGGGGAGAGATAAATGTGGAATCCCATCCCGGTGAAGGAACAAAATTTGAATTCAGTCTGGATCTCCCCATTGATACCGACGCCGAGCATGATCTGGAAGTAAGCAGATCTGTCCAGGAAGCCACGATAGAATCACTTAAGGGACATCGTGTCCTTCTGGTCGAAGACAACGAACTGAATCGTGAAATCGCCAGGCTCATCCTTGAAGAACATGGGATCATTACCGAAGAGGCTGACGACGGTGACGTTGCCGTTGAAATGGTACGTAAAGTGACAGAACAAGGGATGTATGACTATTACTCTTTCATACTGATGGACATCCAGATGCCGCGCATGGACGGTCTTGAAGCCACGGCACAGATACGCAGCATTCCAACACCTCCTGGTGTTCATATACCTATAATAGCCATGACAGCAAACGCATTTGCCGAAGACCGTCAACAGGTAATTGCCGCTGGAATGGACGAACATATAGCCAAGCCTATTGACGTTGACAATCTTTGGACGACTTTAGCCAGATTCATATGAGTATCAAAAAGTTACCTGCAGTCTTAATGTGCCTGTCCGCAATTGGAGCGCTGGCACAGACGCCATCCCAGTACAATCTGGACGGCAAAACATTTCCACAGATAAATCCTGACAACAGTGTCACATTCCAATTCAGCGCCCCATCAGCCCAAAGTGTTACCCTCCAGCTAGGAAGGGACTATCCTATGACAAAGGGCGAGCGTGGCTTATGGACGGTCACCACTGACCCTCTGGCCGTTGGTTTCCACTATTATTCAATCAACATTGGAGGCATTGCCGCGACAGATCCCACCACCCACACGTTTTACGGTACGAGTAAGTTCTCCAGTGCTGTTGAAGTCCCTGAAAGCGAGGCCGATGCCGCATTCTACACCCCTCGAAAGGACGTTCCTCAAGGTGCAGTCAGATCTGTAAGATTCTATTCGGATGCCTGCAAGGAATGGCGTAGAATGTACGTCTATACCCCAGCCGGATATGAACAGGAACCTGAAACGCGTTATCCGGTCCTGTACCTGCAGCACGGAGGCGGTGAAGATGAGACAGGCTGGATTTTCCAGGGACGTGCCGATGTCATTCTCGACAATCTCATTGCAAGCGGAAAAGCAAAGCCGATGATCGTGGTCATGAACAGCGGATATGCCAGCAAGCCCGACAGTCAGGACAGTTTTGACGCTTTCGAGCAGATGATGACTGAAGATGTCATTCCGTTTGTTGACAGCCGGTACCGCACCATAGCCGACCGCAGCAGCCGGGCCGTTGCCGGTCTGTCATGGGGAGCCAAACAGGCCTATGATCTGGCTTTGGGATATCCCGAAATGTTTTCGGCAGTAGGAGGATTCAGCGGAATCATAGTAGTAGGAGAATTCAATGTAGGTAATCCCGGCATTATGGATAAGTCCCAGCGCAAGACCGCATACGATGGCATCTTCAAAGACTCCAGGAAGTTCAACCGGGATTTCAGCGTTCTGTTCATTTCAAGCGGACAGGCCGAAGGACAACTGCTGAAGAACATGTCCAAGACGCTCAGGAAGGATGGAATAAGAAATACCTATTATGAATCACAGGATACAGCTCATGAATGGCTTACATGGAGGCGTTCCCTCTACAATTTCGCCCAGTTACTCTTCAAATGACGCATAATATGAAAAAGATATATACCCTCATCATTGCTGCAATCATGCCGGCCGCCATATCTTTGGCACAGGAAAGCGCAAGTACCAACATAACAGGCAAGGAATACCCGAAGATAAACCCTGACAGAACCGTCATTTTCAAGGTTGATGCCCCAAAGGCACAGAGTGTATCGGTCGATCTGGAAGGACGTCACGCAATGAGCAGGAACAGCCAGGGACAGTGGGAAGTAACCACCCCACCCATAACCCCTGGTTTCCACTACTATTCACTGATTGTCGACGGAGTCAAAGTATCAGATCCTGCCAGCAGACAGTTTTTTGGAAGCGGCAGTATGATGAGCGGCATTGAGATACCCGAAGTTTGCGTTGACTATTATCTGGACATGGATGTTCCGCACGGTGAAGTCCGCATGCAGCGGTACTGGTCGGAACTGACCGGAAGCTGGAGAGTCTGCAACGTGTACGTGCCGGCCGGATATGACAGCAATCCGGAGACAAGATATCCTGTACTTTACCTGCTTCATGGTGCCGGTGAAGACGAGACCGGCTGGCCTAATCAGGGACTCATGTACAACATTATGGACAATCTCATTTATGAAGGTTCGGCAGTACCTATGATTGTTGTCATGGACCACGGTGTTGCAAAGATCCCGGGAATTGCAAGTTCCAACATGTTTGATTTCACAGCATACGAAAAACTTGTTATCGAGGAACTTATTCCTATGATAGACAGCAAGTACCGCACTTTGGCCGACCGTCAGCACCGTGGAATCTGCGGTCTGTCACTTGGCGGATTCCAAAGCTTCACGATTGCCATGAACAACCGCGACAAGTTCTCATGGCTTGGCGGTTTCAGCGGTTCAGGCAAGGGGCCGGGCACAACCGCTGACCTGTACGATTCGTCAATGAACGACGACTTCAACCTCATTTTCATCAGCACCGGTAAAATGGAATCTCCACAGATGTACGCTACCGTCAAGAACTTTCACGATATTCTGGATGGTGCAGGCGTAAGACACGTTTTCTACCAAAGTGCCGGAACCGGGCATGAATGGCTTACATGGAGACGTTCACTTTACCGCTTAGTACCAATGCTGTTCAAATGAAAGACAGGGAACTGATTCTGAAGATCACTGACCATTTCATGATGATCATTGATCTCAATCCCTTTTCGGGCAAGTACTCCATTTTCAAGAGGGATCTGGAAACAGGAAACAGCATATCATTACCTCTTTTAAACGAGAATGGACCTGACTTCAATTTCTATTCCTATCTGATAGACGGGATATCATCGGTCGTAATTGATGAAGACCGTGACGTATTCAGTCATTTCTTCTCCAAAGAGCACATGATTTCCGTTTTCAACAGTCTTAAAACGGAAAAAGTCATATTGCGCCTCAACACAAAGGGGAAGACATTCTGGATCAGAGTAACCGCAGTTCCAGACGCATCAGACATTGACAGTCCAAAGGTTATCATCGGTTGCAAATATATAGACAAGAACAAGATCAAGACAGGCAAACTTGGTACGATATCGCTGTCCCCAGTCATTCTGGACAAGGCAGACATAGGACTCTGGGCTTTCGAATTCGATCGGGGTAAAGAGCCAAGAATGTATGCCGATGAAACCACACTGCGTATCATCAACATGACAGACGACAGTTCGCCCGAGGAGAAATGCCGCAAATGGACCAGTCTTCTTGGCGAAGACTCCCTGCATCTCACGAATGATGCCATAAGGAAAATGTCCGAAGGGGAACACGTTGAGTTGCAATTCAAACTGCATCACCCCGACGGTCATGAAATGACAGTCCGATGCAGCGGCACCCGAAATCTCGAATACACATCCGGTATTCGTATTGAGGGAATCTTCCGTGACATAACAGAGCTTATCTGTATCCAGGAGGAAAAGGACCTGAAAGCGGCAGGACTTGAGAGTGCTTTTTCATCACTATACCAGGTGGCCTACTACATTGATCTTGAATTAGGCCGGTCTGTCATGCTCCATGGGGACGATGACTCCCGGAAGTTCAGTCCTATCTTCGACACCGTTTCACTGAAACAGCTGATGGACAATTTCCACAGCCAATATGTTGATGTTGCAGTTGTTGAAGAAGACAGGGAAAGAGTCAAGTCATCAACAGAAATTGAAAACGTGTATTCAACGCTCAAGGAATCCAACAGCATGAGCGTCAATTACCGTGTCCGGCGCAATCTGGTGGATCCTGTATACACCGAGATGAGTATGATCAAGGCGCGAAGCAATCAGGAAGGTATCCCGACAGCTGTAATCATAGCATTCCGACTCATAAAAAACGAAGTGCTCGATGCGCTGGAACTCAGTAACAGACTGCGTCAGGATATAATGACCGATATGCTAGGAGACGAAGGTCTGTTTCTGATTAATGTAAAGACAGGACACCGCAAGACCATCCACAACAGATACCGGAAGTCCGGTAAATTCAACGAAAACGAAGATTACGAGGTCTCAAAAAACAAATATATTGACCTGTTCGTGGCCGATGCAGACAAGGAGGTCATGCGCAGAGTAATGGAACTGGACTATCTGACGAAAAGACTCAGGACTGACCGCATGGTAAAAGTCGAATATAGAGACACTTCATCAGGAATCAGCCGATTCTATGAAATGAGAGTTGCCAAGTTTTCAGAAAATGAAATCCTTCAGAGTTTCGCCGACAAAGACACGGAAATAGTTGACCGCATGATTCAGGACAAGCTCGAGGACGATTACTTTTCCATCATCGTCGCCGACCTGGATGCCAATCTGGTCAAAGTCATAAAGAAATCGCCATTCTATACAAGCATGGGAAATACGGGTGACATTGCCCCCTATTCCATCATGATGCGTTCTTTCGCATCAAGGTTTGAAGGTGAGACACTTCAATACTTTGAAAAGATAAGTCACATTCCGACCTTGATCAGCATGCTTACTACAGAAGACAAACTGACATATTCATACAAGTCCACACTAAGTGGCGATATGAAGTGGATCAGCATGACCGGATTCGTGCTTGGACGTCATGCCGATGGAACGCCCTCATTGGTAGCCATGGGATTCGGAGAAATGGACACAAGCGCCATTGAACGCAAGGAACTGCAGGAACGTCTCACTGAAGCCCTGGCCATGGCTCAGGCTGCCAGCCAGTCCAAATCGGCTTTCCTGTTCAATATGAGCCATGACATACGCACCCCGATGAACGCCATTGCCGGTTTCACCACCATGGCAAAGAAGGATATCAACAACCCGGATAAGGTCGGCGAATATCTGGACAAGATAACCATTGCCGGTGACAATCTGTTGGAACTCATCAACAAGGTGCTTGACATGGCAAGAATCGAATCCGGAAAAGTCGTTCTTGAGCAGGAGGAATGCGATATCATAGACCGCACCGATGCAATCATTTCCATTGTCAGATCGAATGCTGAAATGAAGGACATCCTTCTGGAAAGCAACATACGCAATATTCGCAACCGCAAGGTCCTTGCAGACAACGGCCGTATCAACCAGATTCTGCTTAACATTCTGGGAAATGCCATCAAGTACACTCCAGAAGGTGGAACGGTAAAGATGACCACCAGTGAACTTCATTCTGACAGGGAGGGTTACGCCTCTTTCGAATTTAAAGTGGAAGACACCGGAATAGGCATCTCCAAACAGTATCTGAAGACGATTTTCGAACCGTTCACCCGCGAAAAGACGGTCACACAGAATCGAATTGAAGGAACCGGTCTGGGCATGTCCATCGTCAAAAGGCTTGTTGACCTCATGGAAGGAAATATCGGAATCCAATCGGAACCGGGACATGGAACCACCATTTCCATTACTCTTTCCTTCCCTATTCCTGATGACAGAGAAAATGTTTCTCTGATTGAGAAGAATGAACCGCACTTCAACTTCAACCTTGCAGGCAAGCGGATTCTGTTGGTTGAAGACAACGAACTTAACCGTGAGATTGCCAAGTTCATTCTTGAAGACCTGGGATTGATTGTCGATGAAGCAGATGACGGAGACGTTGCTGTCAGCATAATGGGAGATCTGGCCAACCGTGGAGACTTCCATCATTACGATTTCATTCTAATGGATATACAGATGCCGCGCATGGACGGCTACGAAGCCACCAAAGCGATTCGGGCCATCCCCTTCCCGGAAGGCATCCATATACCCATCATTGCAATGACGGCAAACGCTTTCGATGAAGACCGCCAGAATGCCATAGCCGCCGGCATGGACGATCATTTGTCCAAACCGATTGATATCCTCAAGCTGAACGAAACCCTTGCAAAGTGGGGAAATACTGTCAAATAACCCATCAACGGTTCGGAACCACAGCCCAGAACAGCAGATCACAATCTCCGGCGTTCACAAGACTGTGCTCATGACCTTCCGGACAATAATGGACATCACTCTCTTTGAGACGTATCTCCTCACCGTCATAAAGCACATAGCCGCATCCGGAACGAATGAAGATAACTTCAGAACTTCCCTGATGGGTATGCAGTCCGATTGACGCACCAGGTACCAGGCGCCCCTTCATTATCTTGTTGCAGTCATCAGCAAACATACGTACATTGAACTCCTTCATGCCACCCTTGAATGCCGGCATTGCCTTCTCCTCTATGTTGTCAAAGTCAATTTTCATAATATCGTTCTGATTTATAAAAGTTCGTAATGTCACGGTAAAGGTATACAATTTGAGCCATCCGTTATTTGAAATTGTCACAAAATGCCTATTTTCGGGACCAGATAGCACATAGCAAATAACCACACCAACCAAATATGAAAAGATTTTTTACCATCATTTCAGCAACAGTCCTTCTGTCTGCAAGTGTATCAGCACAGTTCAGACCTCCTAGAAGCATCATTCCCAACGACCAGATGCCTCATGCAGAAAACTACCTGCCCGATTATTATCGTCCCGGTGACCCTCAGTTCCTTGGTGACTCCGTCCAATATGAGCTCGGGAAGGCAATACGCGACACTGAGCGTGGCGAACTGGCAAAAGCCGATGCTTCAACCAGTCTCAGTTACTATCTGAAACGTTTCGGTGAAGTGATGGGAGTACCTGAAATGAACTCCAAAGACTTCCCAGCCGTAAGTGAGTATGTAAATGTCACATTCAATCAGGCACGCAACAGCATACAGTCAACCAAGAACCACTTTAAGCGCGAACGGCCATACTCACACTTTCAACAACACTCTTCGCTGCCAAATTCCGAACTTCAGAACGATTTGACCTCATACCCGTCAGGACATGCGGTCCGTGCATGGGCCATAGCACTTGCGCTGATCAGTGTCGACCCCGAACATCAGGATGAGATTCTGAAAGTGGGATACGAAATGGGACAAAGCCGGGTAATTGTAGGATTTCATTACCAAAGCGACATAGATGCGGCACGCATGTGCGCCAGTGCAGCATTTGCCCGTCTGTGCACAGAACCAGCATGGCAGGAATTGTTCACTGCTGCCAAAGCCGAATTCCAGGCTTATAAAAACAGGTAGTTCCCTACTTGTACATCCAGGCGTTGTCGAAGTCAAAAACTACCGGAGCATCGAAGAACGGGGTTCCCAGGAAGCCCAGTTCAGTGGCGTTTTTGTACTTGCCGGTAACGCCAATGGTACGGTCCCTGTATTCAACGCCGAACAGATTCACGCTTTTTGCAATGAAGCCCTGTGACACAAGACGTCCCTGCCCGTCAAATGCACTCTGCAGTTCTATCCGACCTTTATTCACAGCGTTCCTCAGACAGCGGTGCTGACGGAAAAGGAACAACAGCATGGGATTGCCAAAGTCAACCAGCAGTTTGCCGTTGAATTCACATCCGTCAATTGTGAAACTGGAATTGATAAAAGGCCGCCCCGTATCCTTCTCATAGGCAAGTTTGTATTTCTGCCCCTGTCTGGTAACAGGACCTCCCACTGACATGTTCATTCTGGCCAGATCAATTGACACCACCCTTTTACCTGTAACCGCATCTTCCAGATACTGAATTGGCAGGCTGAATCCGTCAAAACCATCAAGAATGAATATGGGACCATCGTAGACAGCCTTTCCGACAGCAATTTTGCCCTTTGTCTGAAAGGAAATCTGATAGACATCTGTCAAAAGACGCATCTTTGATTCAGACGATTCAAATTCCAGGCCAATGTTCTTCATTTTCCTCTCGTAGAAATCACGTCCCACAAGAAAGGCAGGAATCCCCGACTCCAGCATAATCTCTGCCTGCTGGCCACATACGGGAGCCTGAAAGTAATAATGTCCGTCATCATGCCGTTCCAGTCCGAACCCTACAGCCGTTTGGGCACTGAAATCCATTGTAACGGACAGAAGTGCGAACAATACAGGCAGATATTTCCTGAACGATGTCATAACAAGCATATATTCAATTACTTCAAGCGTACCTGTTCAAGGAAATGAGAGACGTTTTCGAAGAACAGGTCGCGGTGAGGACCAAGAGCATCGTTACCGAGAGCCGGAGTGGTAAAGCCATAACCGTGACCGCCGCTCGGGAAAATGCACATCTGAACCATCACATGGTTTACATTAAGCTTTTCAAAATACCTCAGACTGCTAACAGGAGGAACGGTGGTATCATCGGCACTCAGCAGAAGCAATGTAGGTGGAGTATTCGCAGTAACGCGGTTCTCCATGGAATAGGCACGGATCAGGTCCTCGTCTTCACCTACCAGCAGCTGGCGGGTACCCTCGTGTGTTATGCCGCGTTCCAGGGTAATAACCGGATAAACCAGAATCGAGAAATCAGGACGTGTTATACTATCCGAAAAGAAGTTCGATGCATACGCTGCCAAATGTCCTCCTGCTGAAAAGCCTATGATACCAATCTGGTTCACGCCCCACTCGCCGGCATGGGCACGGCAGTAGCGGAAAGCGTTCTGGACATCGGTCAAAGGAACCTGTTTGTGGCGGTTAGGCAGACGGTACTTTACCACACATGCGGCAATGCCGCGCTCCGTCAGCCACTTTGCAACCTGCTGTCCCTCATTGCCGGCCGACACGAACTGGTATCCGCCTCCTGGAATGACCACAACCATCTGACCGTTAGGATTCTGTTCCTTTCCGGGAAGATAGATATCCATACGGGCGCTGTCGCCTATATTGAAAATCCATCCGCTGCGCATGGAGCGTTCACCGCCACTGATTCCGTTCGATTCACCGGGTCCCAGGGTGACAGCAACACCGTTCTCAACTATTCCGGTATCGGACTCCTGTCCCTGAGGATACAGTTTCAGAGTCATTGTCGGATCAGGCAATGCCGATGCATCCGACACCGGATTCTGAGCATCGGCTTTCTGGATAAAAACGCTGCAGATTGTGGTAATGGCCATGACAGCCAGAGTTTTCCTTTTCATATTGATTGTCGTATGATTAAAGAACAGCATATTCTAAATTTTCAGTGATTCGCCGCAACGAAGATAGGAAATTCTGTCGGACATTCTGTCTTTCAGTTTTCTGAAACCATCAGCACCGGTACAGTGCATGGTATAATACCTGATTCCGTCCAATGCCAGGAGTTTCTCTGCAACCAGGTCTGTATAGCTGTCGTCCAGCGATCCTTTTCCGATATGGGTTCCTGACAGGACATGGGTTATGGCATTGCCAGTTATCTGTTGTGCCTTGCTGACAATGTTGACTATGCCTCGGTGGGCGCATCCCCCAAAAAGAACGGCATTTGAACCTTCTCTGATTATCATGTTCTGCTCGTGGCTGAAATCATCGGCCTTTCCGTCAGGCCCCAGCAGCAGACGGTTTCCATCGGGTTCAGGGAAAACACGTTCGGGATTGCTGAAAAGAACGGTTCCGAAAGGCAGCTGTTCCAGATCTTTGCAGAAAACCATCCTTTCCGTATCAGGCAAGATGATTCCAATATCCTTCAACCCGTATTCCTTAATTGAGGAATGCCGTCCAAACGCAGCCTCCCTGACATATACTTCCGCCTTGTCATTGAGTTCAAGAAAAGTCTCCAGCCCTCCTCCATGGTCATAATGTCCGTGTGAGATTACAGCCATATCAACCCGTGACAGGTCTATGCCAAGCCGTTCGGCATTATCGGCAAACAGGCGGCCCTGCCCCATGTCAAACAGAATTTCCGTACCGCAATCAAGCCTTACATGAAGACTGAGTCCGTGCTCCGGACAGCATTCCTGACAACATTCATTATCTGCAAGAGAAGTGATAATCATTTGTCCCTGTGGTTGATGGATATTTCCAACACAAACTTACACAAAATATAGACAGAATCTATTTGACACATGGAGAAATATATGCTATTTTTGCATTGGAAACCAATTGAAATAACAGACATATTATGGCAACAAAGTATTCAGGCACCCAGACCGAAAAGAATCTGGAAGCAGCATTTGCCGGTGAATCACAGGCACGTAACAAATACACATATTTTGCATCAAAGGCAAAGAAGGAGGGATTCGAGCAGATTGCAGCCCTGTTCCTTGAGACAGCCGACAACGAGAAGGAGCATGCCAAGCTCTGGTTCAAGGAGCTGGAAGGCATTGGAGATACAGCCCAGAACCTGGCCGCAGCAGCTGCAGGCGAGAACTACGAATGGACAGACATGTACGAGGGCTTTGCCAAGACCGCCGAAGAGGAAGGCTTCAAGGCTCTGGCAATCAAGTTCCGTATGGTAGCCGCCATTGAGAAGCGCCATGAGGAGCGTTACCGCGCCCTGCTCAAGAACGTCGAAACAGCTCAGGTATTCGAGAAATCGGAAGTCAAGGTATGGGAATGCCGCAACTGCGGTCACATCATCGTAGGCACCAAGGCCCCGCTGGTTTGCCCGGTATGTGCTCATCCTCAGGCATATTTTGAGGTTCACAAGGAGAACTTCTGATTCACGTCCAAAGAAAACCGTTGTGGCTGATCCGTCTTCACCGACAGGTCAGCCACAACAGTTTTCAGACACGTCCAATGGAATTATATCCTATCTTTGCACTGAATTAAAGTCAAGATGAGAAAAACCGTTCTAATTACACTCGCAGTCATGACAGTCCTTGCCGGCTGTCAGAAGTCCGATGACGACGATATTATCAGAGGCATAGATCTCAGCAAGAAGGTATCATACACCATAACATCAGAATCGGATATCGCAAATCTTTATGAGTACTGTCTGGAAATACCTATATTCGACAATCTGCCGGCAGCAATAAAGACTCTGGTTCCAACGGTTCTGAACAGTTACTTCAACCAGACCAGTCCGGCACACATCTACCGTTACGAATACGAATCGACAGGACCTGACGGCAAGCCGGTCACATTGTCATCGGCCTTGATTGTTCCTCTTGATGCCATCACCGGCGACAATCCGGTGGACCAACTGGTGCTAGGCAACCATTTCTCATCGATGAGGTATGACGAGTGCCCCACCATGAGCGGCTGCATTGAGGGACTTCTGGCATGGAAGAACGCCGCTGTCGTAATGCCTGACTACTACGGTTTCGGAGCCAGTCAGGATAAGGTGCAAGCCTATCTGAACCCCGATATTGCCGGTTGCGGCAGTCTCGACGCCTTTCTGGCAGCCGAAACACTGATGAAGGACAAGAGAATAGATGTTCCCGAAAAGACAATGAATATGGGTTATTCGCAGGGCGGATTCAATGCCATTGCCAATCTGAGGTATCTGTCCTTGCATCCTGAATACGATATCCATTTTGACCAGACATTTGCAGGCGGAGGCCCATACAACGTAATAAGCACTTTCAACAGCTATCTGGAAGGCGGATTCGACAGTGTCTTTCCACTCATTCTGGTTACACTGACAAGTTTGAATGAGATTGAGAATCTTGGCATAGACTATGCTGACATCTTCAAGGAACCGCTGCTGTCCAACTATCAGGACTGGGTCCTGTCCAAGAAGTATGACTCATCGGAAGTGGCAGGACTGCTTGGTTCAACCCGCCCTGCAAAACATCTCACAGAAAACATGACATCGTGCAGCGGCCCAATTTTCGAGAAATATCTGGCCGTAGCTGACAAATACTCCTTGAACAAGGGGTGGACTCCCGACAGAAACGAAAAAATAACCCTGTTCCATTCAAAGGGCGATGACATGGTTCCCTACAGCAACTTTGAATCAATGGTCCAGTTCCTGGACGGCAAATGCCAGTTGCAGAGCATCACTCAACAATCGGGCTCACATCAGCTCACATACGTGGCTTTCCTTCTGCATGTAATCCAATACGGAATGTAATGCCCATAATCCCCATAGATTCGTTTGACCATCCCGGCTTAAACCTCTATGCGGGACTGACCGAGCCGCAGCTGCGTGCCCGGACCGAGGGCGACAACGGCATCTTCATCGTGGAAAGCCCAAAGGTTATCAACGTGGCCTTGAATGCCGGCTACGAGCCTGTTTCCATGCTCACCGAAGAAAAACACATTACCGGCGATGCCGCTCCCCTTATAGCCCGATGCCCGGACATCCCCGTCTATACCGGTCCTCGCGAACTGCTGGCCCGTCTGACCGGATACACTCTGACACGCGGGGTACTCTGCGCCATGCGTCGTCCAAAGCTCCCCACCCTGCAGTCAATCTGCGCCGATGCACGCAGAATTGCAGTAATCCATGCCGTGACCGACAGCACCAACATTGGCGCCATATTCCGCTCGGCCGCTGCCCTGGGTGTTGATGCCATTCTAGTGACACAGGACTCGTGCGATCCTTTGTGCCGGCGTTCTGTGCGCGTTTCAATGGGCTCGGTCTTCCTTGTCCCATGGACATGGGTACCTTTCGGATATCACGAAATGCTGAAAGAGATGGGCATCAGAACTGCAGCCATGGCTCTGTCCGACCAGTCTATATCTCTTGATGACCCTGTCCTTAAAGCAGAACCACGTCTTGCCGTAATAATGGGCACCGAAGGAGACGGACTCCCAGCCCATGCAATAGCCGCCAGCGACTACACGGTCCGCATACCGATGTCGCACCAGGTCGACTCGCTGAACGTGGCAGCTGCTGCTGCACTGGCTTTCTGGGAACTTCGCATCAATTGATTTTCCCAATAGCTACCATTGAAACATTCTCTAAAAGCCAATACCATACACTTTGGCCACACTATATCTTTGCTGCGTGGAAGGTAAAAGCCGGCTACCGTTCCACAAGAGTATTAATCCATAAAAACATTCATTATTATGGCAACATTATTTTATGTATGTCCAATCTGCGGCAACCTTGTCGTCAAGATTGAAGACGGAGGAACTGTTCCCCACTGTTGCGGACAGCAGATGGAGGAACTGCAGCCCGGAAGCGTTGAAGCTACGGTAGAAAAACACATCCCTGTAGTGGAAAGAGTTGATGACTGTACAGTCAGAGTCAAAGTAGGCTCAATGGCCCACCCTATGACCAAAGAGCATCACATTGACTTCATCTGGCTTGAGACAGAGCACGGAGGCCAGCTGCGTTATCTGACACATGACGGCATAGTCCAGGAAAACGCCCAGGCCGAATTCTGCACCTGCAAGGATCCCATTGTGGCAGTCTATGCCTACTGCAATCTTCACGGTCTCTGGAAAAACGACATCTGACGACCATGAAACACATCATTCTGATTCTCGTCTGTCTTGTGTCTGCAACAATCCATGAGGATGATTCATACCAGGACCACAGCAACTGCATCAACTGCATCAGTTGCATGGCAAATACACAACTATGCTTGTGCGGGAATCAGAATGAAATCCAGCAATGCTATACCATAAAGACATGTAGCCAGCAGTACAGGAACGTTCAGAAACGTATTCAGAAAATCATCAGACAAACACAGGACAACACAAATAGAACGCTAATCTGCTGGACAGAAACACAATATTCCACATTCACCTCAAACTGTCATTCCAAGTGTCTTGGGGTTTACTCAAGACACCAGCTAAGATGTTAACCGGCAGTGTCTTTCTCCATCAGACATTTATCTTCCATCAGACACAGTTTTTTCATTTTGCACAGATCATGAACACCACATTAATCATAAGCAAAGTCCAGATGACACAGTACGACATGTATTTCGGGCAGGATGATGACAGACTGCTTGCCGATTTCATCAGCACAGGTCATGAAAACATTCTGGCCCGCCTGTGTCCAATATCAATGGGTCCCAACAGGATAGAGCTGTTTCTGGCCGATGATGACAGCATGGCCATCTTCAAATTCCAGCAGTCCATTCCCAGCAGTCTGGAACCCCATACCACCTGGCTTATCAAATCCGATGCCGCCATCTGCCAGGCCCTCCGCAATCTGATGAACAGAGGACAATCGGAACAGGGGACGGAACAGGGGACAGGAACCGTTCAGGCTTGAACGGTTCCTGTCCCCTGTTCCGTCCGATCGATCAATCAATCATTCCAATACTCTCAGCGTCCCAGCAGACGGATGGTGATGGTCCTGCTGTAGCCGGTTGGATAAGCCCTGTAGGCGTCGAATATGCCGCGTGAAGTACAGCCCACTCCACTGGTGGCGTAGTCGAGATTCAGAGTAATGTCATCGCTTTCCTCCAGCTGATACTGATAAACGCTCTTTGTCAGGTTCTCAGTAGTATAAGGATATGCGTTGAATGCGAACGGCTCGTTCACGCTGAACTGCAGGCCAAGGCCGTCAGCATTGGTGAAGCGCACCCAGCGGTTGTCGGTTCTCAGACCGTAATCCTGAGGAATCAGGTAAGGTTCGTACATGTCGCTGACTGTAGTGCTGTAGATGCCAATGCGGTAGCCGGACTTCCTGTCGGGATACGATGCCTGTGGTCCGCGTCCGTACCACTCCACGTTGGCAAGTGACTTGTCTATTGACATGCAGACACCGATTCTTGGCAGCCATGCAGGCATTTCGCCCTGAGGATTGACCAGATGGTTCACCGTAATGGTGCCATCGGCATCAATTCTGTATGTAAACACGCTCTCTATTCCGGTGCTGGCGCGACCTACTATGTACGCGTCAAGCTGCTGTTCCTTCTGAGCTCCGAAGATGGCCAGTTCCCTGACATCAATATAGGCCGATCCGTCAACTGTGCGGGCATTTACTGAAACAGGAACGAATCCCACCTTGTCAAGTCCTGCAGAATAGTACATCGAAGCCAACATGTTGCTGTGGCCTATGGCACCGTTACCTCCCTTGTTGTTTGACATGGCGGCACGTGATGAATAGGCATTCCAGCCATCGGTCTCATTGGCTACAGGAGCTCTCCAGACATTGAGCTTAAGCGGCTGGACAAGAAGCTTCTGACCGTTGGCCTCCATTTCAAGGAGATTTCCGGTAGCAGCATCGAAGGCATAGCTGAAGCCCTGGCCTGTAATGGTTATCCTGCCATCGGCATTCTTGACAGACACGCTTCCTGCCGGCTTTTCCGGTGCGGGTGCAGGCGTGTTCCACTGAGGCATCTCAAACTGTTCCCACGCAACCTCGTGACCCTTCTTCGCCCAGACTTCATCCTTGGCAAGTGTGGTGCTTATGGTAAGACGGAACTCCTTGCCCGGTCTTGCTGACGGCTTTGAATAAGGAATGGTGAACGCCTTTGTCTGCATGGGTTCAATGTCAAGTTCAATGGTTCCGGTCTCGACCACCTCGTCATCGGCAGTAACGGTCCATGTGGTGTTGTAGACCGATGCGTTTGTAAAGTTGTGGCGGTTACGGATCTCGACGGTTCCATTTCTTGAATCAAGCAGAGCGTACTGAAGCGGCTGCATGCTCTTCTTCATCTGATACATCTCAGGCTGCGGAGTCCTGTCGGCCCAGATGCTGCCGTATGTTCTCGCGCCAATGCCGTACGAATAGAACGTGCCTTCATTGGTTTCCTTCTCGAAATCCAGCCACAGCCCGGCCTTCGACGGATCAAAGCCCTTGTCGGGAGTGATGGCATCGGCAAAAATGCCCACGTTGTCAATAAGGGCATCGGCAATGTACTCGTTGGTATCCTGGCCGTTTCTCTCCTCGTTACGTCCTATGCAGACTGAAAGCGGAAGATTCCTTATCTGGCCCGATGCAGCCTGACTTGCCACCTGTTCGCCATCAATATAGATGAACATGTTTTCAGAATCATAGACGGCTGTCACATTGTGCCACTTGTTCTCCCAGTCTTCCGGAAGAGTTGCTGTCAGGCTCTTTCTTGAACCGGTGTCAATGTAGAACTCCAGCCTGTCGGCACCGTTCTGCTTCAGGCCGTACTGGTTGTTACCCTTTGTTATCATGTATCCGCCGCTCTTGTTGTATGAACGCGGGAATATGTCAAGAGTCAGAGTAAGCTTGTTTCCGCTTATCTCCACTCCGTTGCTGCGGTAGACCTGAACCCACTGGTCAGACTTGCCCAGATCGACAGCCATGCCGGTCTTGCCCTTGGAAAGTCTGGCATTGCCCATGATATTGGCCTTGGTATTGTATGGAGACTTGTCCTCCAGTGTCCTTACCGGCTGGAGCAGACCCGGGCTTACAAAATCCCAGACCGCACCACCCATCAGATTGGGATGTGCATCTATTTCGCGCCAGAAATCGTCAAAGCCTCCGCCACCGTTACCTGCAACGGAGAGATACTCATCCATGAATGACGGTCTCTTCTCGTTTGTATCAAGTCCGTACTGGACCTCATGCTCCAGAGGTGTAGGATATCGCGGTCCTATAATATCCTCGGCAGCATTCTTGGCGGCATTGCCTCCGTACATCCAATAACGTGTAGGATCATATTTGCGGCCTTCCTTCACGACCTCGGCAATGTCAGGACCTTCGCCCGACTCGTTACCTGCGCTCCAGAACAGGACACACGGATGGTTGCGGTCACGCAGCACCATCTGACGGACTCTTTCCTGATACATTGGAATGAACTCGGGCATATTCGACACCCACTCGGTAGCATGAGCCTCATCGCCGGTCTCGTCAATAATGTAGAGTCCGTATTCATCGGCCAGATCAAGATACTCGTTGACAGGAGGATAATGGGAAGTCCTTACGGCATTGAATCCGAACTGCTTCAGGATTTCCATATCCTTGCGTACCGTCTCCATATCCATGGCATGTCCCAGAACCGGATGCTGCATGTGCGAACACTGGGCATTGACCTTGATGGGCTGTCCGTTCAGATAGAACACGCCGTCCTTGATTTCGGTTTTCTTGAAGCCCATGTTCTTGGTCATGCTGTCCACGACACGGCCATCGGCATCGCTCAGAGTCATTGTAAGACTATACAGATTCGGGGTCTCGGCAGTCCACTTTGCCGGTGACTTGACCGTGGTGTTGAACTTCACCACCGTGCTGCCCCCTGCCGGAATGGAAATGCCTTTTTCCGACATGGTTGCGACTGCATTGCCGTCCTTTGCTATCTGCGCGGTCAGCGAATATCCGTTGTAAGAGTTGCCGTAAGCCCTCAGGTCAACATCAAGGCTGACCTTGGAATCGGTGAACGTGTTGTCGAATTCGGTGATTGCCTGATAGTCCCATATTCTGGAATCGGGAGTGGCGTACAGAGTCACGTCATCGAATATTCCGGCCAGTCTCCAATAGTCCTGTCCCTCAAGATAGAAGCCGTCACTGTATTTCAGCACCAGAACCGCCAGAGTGTTCCTGCCCGGTTTGATGTACTTTGTGACATTGTATTCCGACGGTTCCTGCGCACCCTCGTTGTAACCTACCTGCTGGCCGTTGATCCACACGAATGAGGCCGATGCCACCTTCTCGAAACGCAGGAATACCTGATCGCCCTTCCATGATGAAGGAACATTGAACGTTGTCCTGTATGCACCGGTATGGTTGACATCCATAGGCACTTCAGGCGGAGTCACCGAATACGGAGCCGGATTGCCCATTCTTCCGCGCGGATTGTTGATTGCGAACGGAGCCGACACGTTGCGGAACAACGCCTGGCCGTAGCCCTGCATCTCCCAGTTGGAAGGTACATCGATGTACGCCCACTTGCGGTCATTGAATGACGGGGAGAAGAAATCCTTTGGAACATCATTGGGACTCTCAAGGAACATGAACTTCCATTTCCCGTTCAGAGAAATGTTCCTTGACGGAATGTGGAATGCACGTCCGTCCTCCTGACCAAGGCCGAACACCTCCAGGTTCTCAATGTAATAAGGAAGGTCCTCCAGGAACGGTTTGTTCTGGGCACAGACGCATAGGGGAATCATGAGAGCTGCAGACAGCAGCGGCTTTTTCATCATAACCGTAAAGTATTTAAAGTTGATCTTTCAATATTCAATATCGCAAACTTACACAAAATACGCATATTATGAGCATGCAATGACAAAAGTGTCAAATAATTGGACAATTTTCAGGCAGAAACGTCTTTTCATGCATAATTGCTGCCATACTGGTTTCCTGCAACAATAATTTTGGTGCATGATTATGAAACGCATCAGATTATCACTGCTTCTGCTGGTTGCCCTCCCCACATGCGTCCGGCCTGAAACCATCCGTCTGAGTATGGCCGATGTCATACGCATGGCGCAGGAGTCATCGCCACAGGCCGTGCAGGCGCGCGGCAACTTCGAATCGGCACAGCTCAGTTACAAGAGCTACAGGGCCGAATACCTGCCATCGCTGTCGCTGTCGGCAAGTCCGTCACTGAACCGCAGCACCAGTTCCGTGACTCTGCCTGACGGAACCGAAAAGTACGTGCGCACAAACAGCGTGCACAGCAACCTGAATCTGGACCTTTCACAGAACATCTGGTTCACCGGAGGTACGATGTCGCTGTCCGGATCGGTGAGCCGTCTGGACCAGTTCGGTAACAGCCGGACGCACAACTACTACTCGCAACCGCTGCAGCTCAGCATATCGCAAAGTCTGAACGGCTACAACTCCTTCAAGTGGGAGCGCAGGATAGAGCCCCTGTCCTACCGCATGGCCCGCAAGGAGTATGCCGAGACCTTGGAACTGGTGGCAAGCCAGGCCGTATCGTACTTCTTCGCGTTGGTATCGGCCCAGACCGATATGGAGATTGCCACGCTGAACTATGCCGCGGCCGACACGCTGTACTCATTTGGCAAAGGCCGATATGACATTGGCACTATAACTGAAAACGAACTGCTGCAGCTGGAGCTGCGTCTGCTAGGCGAGGAGACGGGAATCATATCGGCCCGGACAGGTCTTGACGATGCGACCGATGCCCTGCGCAACTTCCTGAACCTGCCATCGGACATGGTAATTCAGGTGGTGACCGATGACAGCATCCCTCACTTTACCGTTCCATTCGATGAGGCGCTGGCGCTGGCCGAACAGAACAGTCCGGACATTGACGCCATGGAGCTGAACCTGATAAACAGCGAGAGCAATCTGGCATATTACAAGTCACAGACAGGTCTCAGGGCATCGATATACATGCGTCTTGGACTTGCACAGACGGCCGAAGAACTGCCGGAAAGCATGCGGAACCTGAATGATGAGCAGGCAGTCAGCGTGTCACTGGGTATTCCCATCCTTGACTGGGGACGCGGACGCGGACGGGTCAAGATTGCCGAGAACAATCTGGAACTGACCAGACTGCGCAATGAGCAGAGCCGCGTGTCGTTTGAGAAGACCGTCATGCGTGCGGTGAGCCAGTTCAACAGCCAGGAACGGCAGGTTGACATTGCAAGGCGCACCATGCAGACGGCACAGCACCGCTATGATGTGGCGCACCACATGTATATTACGGGCAACTCGACCATGCTGGAACTCAACGAGGCCATCACGGCCAAGGACAGCGCATACCGCGGATACATATCGGCCCTGAGCCGCTACTGGCAGCTCTACTACACCATACGCAGCATGACGGGTTACGATTTTGAACGGGATTCAACAATAGAACACGAGATAGAAAATGGACTATAAACTTCCACCAAAGAAATGGTACGTGAAGTACCGCATTCACATTGTTGCAGGCATGCTCGGCATCGGCCTCATAATACTTCTCATCAAGGTCTCGACAGGGCCAAAGGTGCTGCGTGTCAACAGCGAGAGCGTGCAGTTTGCAACGGTCACCGGCAGTGAGTTTTCGGAATACGTGAATGCCGACGGCACGCTGCAGCCCATACAGTCAATAAAGGTCTATACGCGTGAGAGCGGCTACGTTGAGCAGGTCCTGTGCCAGGATGGTGCCATGGTAAGCAGGGGCGACACCATTCTGGTTATGAGCGATCCCGAGCTGGAGCGCACCATTGAGAGCGAGCGCGAATCGTGGCGGCGCCAGAACCGCTCGTACCGGACCAGCATGATTGAAATGGAGCAGCGCAGCCTGACTCTGAGCCAGAGCATGCTGCAGACGCAATATGAACTGGGCCGCTTGGAGAAACAGCACGACCTGGCCCTTGAGGAGTACCGCATGGGCATACGCAGCAAGGCGCAGATGGAGGTGGCCGATGAGGAATACCGCTACAAGATGGAAACCGAACGCCTGCAGCTTGAGAGCCGCCGTCAGGACTCGGTGCTGAACGTGATCCGCCGTGAGGAGCTGGAGGACGGTCTACGTGAAGCCCGCCTGAAGCTGGAACGCGCTGAGGCCCGCCTGAACGACCTTGTGGTTACAGCCCCGGCCGACGGCCAGCTGAGCGGACTGGCAGTGGAACCCAGCCAGCGCATATCGGCCGGTACAGCCATTGCCGATGTCAAGCGTCTGGACAGTTTCCGCATGCGCCTTGGCATAAACGAGTTCTACATTGACAAGATAAGTGCCGGACAGCCCGCCACCATCACCTACGAAAAGAAGACCTACCCCATGACCATTGCAAGCATCGTGCCTGAAATCAAGGGCGGCCAGTTCGATGTGTTCCTTGTGTTCACCGACTCCATGCCCGACAACGCCCGCATTGGCAAGAGCTACCAGGCCCGCATCGAGCTGGGCGGTCAGGAGCAGTCAGTGGTAGTCCCCAAGGGCAACTTCTACAACTACACCCACGGCCAGTGGGTATTCAAGGTCAACGCCGCCCACACCCATGCGGTGCGCGTACCAGTAAGCATAGGCCGCCAGAACCCCCGCCACTACGAAATCACGGACGGCCTGCAGCCCGGTGACGAAATCATCATCACCGGCTACGAACGCATCTCCGATGCCGACGAACTGATCCTGAACTAGCCGGACTGGAGGGTCTGGCTTTCCCTGCGTTTTTGCCAAACCTGCAAGGAAACGGCGATAGACGGGCGTCTGGCTGCAAGTTTGGCCACAGTCATGGCATGGGTACGCATCGTTCGGCCTGCGTTTCTGAAATATGCATTTCGTGAACCAGTATTGCACGCGCCGTGCTTTTTTGAGCGTCACTCAGTTCGTAAACAGAATGACATTTGAATGCGGGAACCATATCGTGGTCAACAATCCGGCATATCTCAAAGTCGTCTGGAGCGGATTTCCTGAATGCCGATGCCTTCTCATTCGCTTTGTACTGCATGAGTTGCTGTTGTCCGGAAAACGGTTCTATACAGGACAGTTCGATTGGCGGCAGACCGTTGGCATCAAGATTCTGTTCCTGCAGCCAGTTTTCATCGGACTTGCGGAACATGCAGAACTGGAATGCTCCCGGTGAGACGAACAGCATTTCCGTCTGCCTGAGTTCCTCAAAGCATGGGCGCAGGAACACTCCGTCTTTCGACATTTTCCATTCATCGGGCCACGAAGCATTGCGCGGAAGGAAACCGGCAATCGTGCTGTGCGAGTCAATCAATTCACTTCCAATAATCTGCGATTTGCCGCTTTCATGTTTCCGCCATCGGCCGTCACGCATCAGACGCAGTTCGGAATGCCTGCCGTCATCCAGATGAGGCCGCTCATGTTTACCCATTTCCATTGGATAAATGTCATTGACTGACGAATACGGATAGGCAAAAGGTGTAACCGTAACTCCGTGATGGAGCGGATTTCTCAAGACGTAACTCAATGCCGTCTGTATATGGCTGCTACCGTAAATGTCTAGCTCGAAAAAACCTTTTTCGCCAAATCGGATGCCGTTGGGACGACCGTATTTCGTATTGACATGCCATGTGTATTGCTTGCGTACATCCCTGATAAAGTCCGATGCCTCAACATGCTCCCCTATTACAATCAGGTGAACGTGTGTGGACATTTCACAATCGGCAAGGATCTGAATCTTGTGTTTCCATGAATTCATGGCAAGCAGGTTTACCATTACTCCCACGTCATGCGCATTACGCATCATAACCTCCCTGTGTGAGGTGAAACAAAGATGTTTTGCTGTTTTCATTGGTATTATCGTATTTAAGATTAATCTGTTTGGCGAACGGCCTGTTACAGGTAATAGCCGATTCAGTGGTTGCGAAAGTAATCATTTATTTGGCCGATTGCAAAACTTTTTCAAGAGTTTGCCAAACCTGCAACCAGAATGCCT
>JAKSIU010000012.1 GCA_024398615.1 Bacteroidaceae bacterium | reverse complement strand
CCAAAAACGCCCGTTTTACAGCATACACAAAGCGGGGCTTTTTATTAAAGAAAATTCAAACGATTGCAAAACATATTATGAGAAGAAACATCTTAGCGGTAACCTTGACAGTATGCGCTGCTCTTCTGCTCACGGGATGTGAGCGTGCAGTCAACATGACCGGCAAGCCGGTGGAGTTCTCGGCCGGGATATCGGACGGCCGTTCTGAATCAGGAACCAGAGTCGTCTACGGGGAGATAACCGGAACAGGAACAAAGTCCCAGTCGCTGGATTGGGAAATAGGCGACGAACTGACCATTTCCTGCGCACAGTGCGAGAGCAAGAAGATTTCAGACTACAAGGTAACTGGAGTTACAGGACCCGATGAAGATCTCAAGAGCTACGCCAGTATAGTAAATGCCGAGACCGATGGCATCGGCCTGCGCTGGGGCGAGAACGTTGATCACATATTCTACGCAGTGTATCCCAGCCCCGCTGCTGGAAGTGTTACAGCTTCACTTACGGGCGGAGTGGCCACAGGTACAATCCCCGCATCGCAGCCACAGACACCCGATCTTGTCAAGACAATGATGATGACCGCCACTAAGACCTGGAAAGAGGATTCGTTTAAAAACGATGAAAACAAGGTTCTGCTCGAGTTCAAACCTATCACGACTGCCGTTGAGTTTACAATCAAAAACGGATTCGAAGGAAGCCAGAGTGCCATGAACATAAGTTCCGTGGCTCTGATTTCAGATGGGCATGCTCTGAACGGCGGTTTCAAGGTTGATATGACCAAGTCAGGACGTTCCGGAAGGCCATTGACGACACTTTCGAACGCCACCGTCAGCGATGCAGACAGGAAGGTGACCATTGATTTTGGCAGCACTCCTGCTAGCGTAGCTTACGGCGAGACCCTGACTTTCACATTCTTCCTGAATCCTGGCAATGAAAGTGAGATCAATGACCTGACCTTGGAAATCAGGGGCAAGGATGCCAACGATGCCAATCTTATGGTAGTCCGTCGCGCAAAGCTTGCTGACAACAGCACCGGAATCACTTTCCCGACCCACCAGAAGACCATCGTCAACGGAATTGTGGTGCCTGAGTCAATCATCATCAGCATTGACAACGAGGTTGTCGTGTCCCCATGGATTGATGGTGGTACAACCGATATTAACCCACGCTAAAGACAGGAACAGATGAAAAGAAGATACATGTCATCAGAATTCACAAAAACGGGACTCGTAGCAGGACTCATTGTCCTGTTCGCAGCAGGCTGCGCCCGTGACACTTACGACATCAGGAATCTCCAGCAGTCAGGCAGCGCCATATCGTTCGACGTGACAGCCAATGGCGTGCAGGACGGTGCCCAGACCAGAAGCGTTGTGACCCATGACCCGTTCATGCTGACAAGCGAGGACGGAAGCGAGGTCCTGTCGCTGACAGTAACCGAGACCCCCAACACGGAGATGAACTTCCAGAGTGCAGACGTCATCACCAAGGGCACTCCCGTCACTACAGAAAACATCGGCACAGTGTACGGCTCATTCAAGACCACGGCCTTCACTGCAGGTTCGGTTGCCACACCTGCCTACATCACAGACGAGACCGTGACTTATACTTCCGGAAACTGGCAGACAGCCAACAAATACCGCTGGCCGGTCGGCAGCGCGCTGGACTTCTACGCCTATGCTCCTACTGGCATAACAGGACTGACAGGCATAAGCTATCCTTCAAGCGGCTCCATGAGTTTCAGCTATGAGCTTCCTGCAGCTGCAGGCAAGCAGACTGACGGCACATACATTGACGCAACGAATCAGAAGGACCTTCTCTTTGCCATCACGCCTGGTGCAGCATACAACAAGGATAATGCAGGCAAGGTGAAGTTTACTTTCGAGCATGCCCTTGCAGCCATCCGCTTCGAATGCGGAACGGTTGAGAGTGCAGGAAAACTCCAGAGCATCACGCTCAAGAACCTCTCGTCAAAGGGTACGGCAACCGCAACCTACGACGAGACTGACGAGAAAGTCGCCTTCACCTGGACGGGTCAGGATCCTCAGGCCAAGACATATTCACAGAGCTTCGGTCTGGACATAAATGCTGCCACGACAGGTACTCAGCAGGTTACCGCAAAGGATGAATCCAAGACCTTCATGATGATTCCGCAGGAGATTGACGGAACCACGACCATTCTTGAACTCACATTCCAGAGAACAGGCGAATCCCCCATCGTCATGAAGGCAGCCGTTCCTGAAATAGAGTGGAAGGCCGGTTATGTCTACACTTACAGGATCAACCCGGAAGACGTGCTCAGCATCGAGGTCGTCGAGGAGTCTGTGTCCGGCAGCGTGAAGAACAACGTGTCCGTAGCCAACACCGGCAACATGAGGGCCTTCCTCAGAGTGGCTGTGGTGGGCAACTGGAACGTTGGCGACAATGCCACAGGCGCAATCATCGACAAGTGGTCATTCGACCCGAATAATACCAATCCTACCAAGACCGGCACGGTGACAGGTTTCAACAGCAAATGGGTCAAGAATGGAGACTACTATTATTATACCGAAGTGGTCAATCCTGCCAGTCTGTCCGCTGCAGCCGATGCTCCTGTGCTCTTCACTAAGTTCGAGGCTCCCAAACACTCCAACGGCACGGCCCATCTTGACATGCACATCATTGCACAGGCCATTGCAGCCGGAACAGAAATCGACTATGCAAAAGCTTGGGCAGCAGTACTACCAACTAGCAAATAATAAGGGAGGGAAGACAATATGAAAACAACATTCAGATATATTTTCGCAATAGCATCACTGTTCGCCATCTCATCATTCGCATCCGCACAGGGTACCGGTGAGGAACCGGAGCAGAAGTATGAAGGTGTCCACACTGAGAAAAGTTCCGTGTACGACTTCACGACCCAACAGGGCACCATCACCCTTGAAAGTTTTGTCGAGGGTTCCATCAAGCCCGCAGAATACAAGCCGCTGGACATAGTGTTCGTCTGGGAGAATACAGGTACCATGAACTCCTCTATTTCAGTCGAAGGTGCTTCAAACGCTTGGGGAGCTTTGCAGAATGTTATTGGCCGGTTTGTTGATAACGTTCAGGAGAAAGCCCCCGATGCACGTTTCAGCCTTGTCACTTTTTCCCAAAATAGCGAGGTGAATTGTCATCTGACTACTGACGAGAACGCTTTCTTTACGTCTTATCCTTCAAAAACCGGCAGCAATAACAAAGCCTACGCAACGAGTATTGAAACGGCAATTGGCGAATTCAGTTACAATCCTAGAAAGGATGAATCAGGCGAACTGATTCCCACTCAGAACGTGATAGTCTACCTTGTTGGCGGATCGGTGTATGATACTCCTGGTATAATAGAAAAATCTGCACCATTCAAGAAGAACGGCGGTCTGTTCGTTTCCATCCTTATTGATGGTAATGGCGTTAAGGGTAAAGACCCACAGTATATGGAGTATGCATCGTCCAACTACCCTGATGCAACTTCATATTCTTCACCTGGGCTTATAAGGACAGAGAATGTCATATACTACAAAAGGACAGCAGCGTTGACTGAATTCAACGAATTTTTCGATGCTCTTGCCAAATCTATCACCAGCGTGCCTGACATGGGTCCGACAGTGATGACCAAGGATGTGCTTTCGCCTTCATTCAAGCTTCCTGCCGGAACAAAGCTGAGCGACATCCATGCTTTCGCGGTTCAATGTACTGGCCTTGAGTTCGATAAGGGTGAAATTTCAAAATTCATTTTTGAATCAGAGCAGAACAAATGGAAAGAGTTCACAATAGCACCATATGCTGAAGGGACGGTAAATCCTGAAGGAAAAGATATCTCAGAAGTTGATAAGGTATATGCCAAAGTGACTACATCGGAAGATGGAAATGACCAGTTGGAGATTACAGGCTTCGACTACAAGACCTTCTTCTGCGGACCTGAATATAAGGATGATGGTTCACAGACCGATGACAAGGGCAAAAAGTACAATGTCCACGGCTACAAGTTCGTAATAACACTGCCCATTGTTCTGGCTTCAGGTAATGCCGCTACACTTACAACCAACACATCAGAATCAGGTCTTTATGCACAGAACGGCGAGCAGGTGGCATTCTTCCCTCTCCCGGAAGTCTATTTCGCCTATATCACTATTGTAAAGAAGGGTCTGGCAGAAAACGAGAGTGCACTCTTCAAGGTGTCAAAGAAGACCTCAGGTGGCGTAGAAAGCGAGATCTGCCAAGTGGCCCTTACCGGTGACGGAAAGGGATCGGTCAGCAAGGGCGTGTATGCAGGCATGTTCACTCCTGGCGACAGCTATACCGTTGCTGAACTTACAGATTGGGGCTGGACCTACAACCTTAGCAGCATGACGCTTTTTGTTGGTGACATCGAAGTCACAGATGATAACAAAATATTCGAGATGATTGCTGACGATCCTTCTACCGAAAATGTCAAGGAAGGCAATGAGGGCAAGAACGCAATCTTCACATTCACCAACGCCAAGAAGGAAGGAATCACTGTGAAGAATGCCGAGAATGCCAAACTTAACCACCTTATTACAACAGCGGTATCAGAATAAATGCATATCTCAATTTAGGTTCTCTTTATAAAATTACAAGCGTTGTAATTTGCAATAGCGTGGGGCCATGACGGCTCCTCGCTTTGTGCGTTAAATACCGCCCATGATTATAAACAATCAATTAATAACCAATTCGATAAGAAAGAGAGTCATGAAAAAACGATGACGGTTGTATTCCTGACAGCTTCATTTCTGGCCATGGACGGTTGCGAACAGGAGTACAATCTGGAAGGGAAGAACGTCAGCTTTTCTGTACGCAGCGGCGAACCGTCCAGTCACTATGCAGACTACGTGACTGGAGCTCCTACGGCAGACGGGCGTTACTCGGAGGCCAAGGATGACAGCAAGACCGAAACAGGCTCCAATTATGTAATCCGTAACGTGGGAACAGAGACGGAAGACAAGGCCGAGAAGGGTACTGTCTTCAATTTCACCAACACCAGGCGAAGCGGTTCTGATGTGCCTGCACACGGAGAGGATGCAGTCAACAATGTATTCTTTACTCCAACGAATGAAACTCACTGACCATTGTATAAAGGAGCACATGTGAATCGCATGTTCCTGACATTACAATTGTAAACAGGTCTGAACAATTCTATCGGTACATTTGTTTTTATTTGGTACATTTGCACCGATTAGACTTGTATCATGCAGATTCACTTCGCACCCGTTCAGGGGCAGACCGATGCCCTGTACCGCCACATCCATGCCGAGCTTGCAGGTGGTGTGGACCGCTATTATTCACCTTTTATACGGATTGAGAAAGGTCATATACGGGAGCGCGATCTGCGTGACATTGAGAACGATACAAATGTAACTCCGCAGATCATTGCACGTGATTCCGATGAGCTGAACCGTCTTTGCGACCAGATCCAGGAGCGCGGATTCTCCAGGGTTGACATAAACATGGGCTGTCCCCACCCGCCCCAGATGAATCACGGGCGCGGGGCAGGACTGCTTCCCTACCCTGATAAGGTTGCAACATTGATGGAGGCCGTAAAGTCGCGGCAGGAATTGTCATTCTCCGTCAAGATGCGGCTTGGATTGCAGTCGGCAGACGAATGCCTTGCCCTGCTTCCCGTTCTGAATGAAAGTCCGCTCGAACATATAACAGTTCATGCGCGTACGGCAAAGCAGATGTACCGCGGCGAACCGCTGTACCATGCTTTCCAGGCATTTCTTGAGGGATGTGCACATCCGGTAATCTACAATGGAGGCATTACAGACACTAACGGTATCCATGACATTGAAAACCGTTTTCCGCAGATTGCGGGCATTATGATAGGCCAGGGCCTGCTGGCACGCCCGTGCCTTGCCGCCGAATACCGCAGTGGTGAAGAGTGGCCGCAGCAGCAGGTGGAAAAACTGGTATGGCAGATTCACGGACGCATTTACCGGCATGCACGGCTTGTGCTGCAGGGAGACAGCCAGATTCTTGCACACATGCATTCCTTCTGGCTGCCGCTTGAGAATACTATACCCAGAAAGCTCTGGAAACAGCTGGTGAAAACAGGCAGTCTGAAAAATTACGAATCATTATGCTGGAACTGCGAAAATTCTTAATTTTGGAAAACCAAACACTAACTAAAATGAAAAGAATACTTACATTGGCATTGCTGGTTGCAGCAACTGTAATGGCTTCGGCCCAGACAAAGAAGGTTTCAATTCTTGGTGATTCATACTCGACATTCCAGGGTCTCAACCCCGAAGGCTACAATCCTTTCTATCCCAACGACCGCAATGACGTGACTGAGCCGTCACAGACATGGTGGGACCTTTACATCAAAGCAAAAGGTTACGAACTGGACAAGAACGATTCATGGGGAGGCACAACAGTCTGCAACACCGGTTACGGCCGTATGAACGTATCACGCAACTCGTTCCTTGCACGCGTTGACCGTCTTGGCAATCCCGACATCATTTTCGTGTTCGGCGGCACAAATGACGCCTGGGCAGGTTCTCCAATGGGCGAATACAAGTACGAAGACTGGACCGACGATGATCTGAAGAACTTCCGTCCCGCACTTGCCTGCCTGTTCTCAAGACTCAAGGAACAGTACCCGAACGCCAAGATCTACTCGATTCTGAACTCCGAGCTCAAGGAGGATATCAACGAGTCATGCAGGGAAATCTGCAAGCACTGCGACATCCAGCTCATTGAACTCAAAGACATTGAAAAGCAGAACGGTCACCCTTCAATCAAGGGTATGGAAAGCATCTGCCAGCAGCTTATTGAACAGATAAAATGAGAAAACTGTTACTTTCGGCCATAGCCGCAATTGTATCGTGCATGGCTTTCAGTCAGTCAAAGGCGAAAATCTATACAGTAAAATCGCCTGACAAAAAGATTTCATTCAGTCTCAAGACCGATGATTTCTTCAATCTGGTCTATTCAATATCAGTGGACGGCAGCTGTATTGTGGACTGGTCGAAAGCAGGTTATTCCCTTGAACCGTCTGAAGCGGTTCTCGTTCCCGAGCTCATACCGCATACGCGCAAAGCTCTGCGCGGCATCAAGGAAGAGTGGCATCCCATTTGGGGCAAACGTACTGCAGTTACTGCAAAGTACAACTGCCAGACTTTTGATGTTCCCAGTCAGACGGACATGCGTTTTATTGTCCGGGTCTACAATGACGGTGTGGCATTCCGCATGACTTCATCGAAAGCATCGGACAGCAATGGCATTTACGAGAATACTGAATTCAACTTTGTCGGCGACTACACCGCATGGTACTACAACGGAGAGCGTCACAATATAGGTCCTGAACTGCTTTCTGACGCAGCCGGTGAACGTCTGCCGGTAGCTACAATCAAAGTGTCCGATGACCTGTACCTGGCTCTGCATGAAGCCAATCTGCCGTATGACGGATGGCCAATGCGCCTGATGGCCGAAAAGGGCACCACCACTCTGAAAGTGGCACCTGAAAAGATCCAGAGTCCTGAAAGCGAGTTTGTCGGAGCATGGCGCGTACTGATGGTGGCAAATGCTCCGAGCGGGCTGGTCGATTCCCACCTGCTTGAATTGCTCAACCCTCAGGCCGATGGCGATTTCAGCTGGGTCACCCCCGGTGTTGACCTGTGGGACTGGCGCATTGACGGAGCCGTATGGGACGGTTACCGCTATGGCATGAATTATGACTCATGGGTGCGCATGGTTGATTTCGCAGCCGAACAGGGTTTCAGGAATCTGGTTCTGGATGCCAACTGGTACGGTCCCGAATTCGAGAAGGATTCTGACCCCACAAAGGGCGACAAGGCACGTGACGTGCAGCGCATAATCAAATACGGTAAGGAAAAGGGCGTTGGCCTGTGGCTATATCTGAATGACGTAGCCGGAACCAACTATCCAATTGAAGAGACGCTTGCCCAATATGAGCAGTGGGGGGCTGCAGGAGTCAAGTACGGCTTCATGAACGGCAATCCGCTGGAAAAGAACCGCCACACCCAGGACATTACCCGCCTGTGTGCAAAGCATCATCTCATGGTCGACTATCACGACTATCCTGTACACCCCTTCGGCCAGATGCGTACATGGCCCAATGCGGTCACACGCGAGTACTGCAAGGCACAGTTGGACGGACGTCAGATTTTCCAGCCCAAGACATTCGTGACATCGGTCTTTGTAAATATGGTGGCAGGTCCCATTGACATGAACAACGGTTTCATGGAACTGCATCAGGGACGCACCACGCGCAAGGACAACAATCAGGAAGTGCCGTCAACGGCCTGTGCCGAGATTGCTCGCACGCTGATCACATGGTCTGGTGCCACCGTCATTCCCGACATTCCGGAATATTACAGGAAGTATCCGGAGCTGCTGGAGTTCCTGAGCGCCGAGAAACAGCCATGGCAGGAAAGCAAGACGCTTGCCGGAGAGATTGGCCAGTATATTGTGATGGCACGCCAGAATGCCCAGGGAGACTGGCTGGTTGCAGCCGCCACCAATGAGGATGGCCGTTCGCTTGACATTGACCTGTCATTCCTTGGCAAGGGACAGTGGAACGCCACCCTGACCCAGGATGCCGATGACACGCACTATCAGACCAACCGCGAGACGTACACCAGCAGCACCATTACAGTCAACCGCAGGTCAAAGGTCCAGATGACCATGGCTCCAGGCGGAGGCTCGGTTCTGCTTCTCACCAAAGTCAAATAACACAAAAAAGATAGATTATCATGCTCGATCCACAGAAAGGACTTTACATTGCCCATTGCAACGAGGGCCCATTGTCAATATGCGGCCGTATGGCCAACCGTCACGGACTCATTGCCGGTGCCACAGGAACAGGTAAAACCGTAACGCTTCAGGTACTGGCCGAGACATTCTGCCAGGCAGGCGTTCCCTGCTTCATGGCCGACATGAAGGGAGACCTGAGCGGTATCAGCCAGGCCGGTCAGATGAGTTCGTTCATTGAAAAGCGCTGTACGGAATTCGGCATTGTGAACCCCACATTTGCCGGCTGCCCCACCCGTTTCTTTGACGTTTACGGTGAACAGGGTCACCCTATGCGCACCACCATATCCAACATGGGTCCACAGCTGCTGTCACGTCTCATGCAGCTCAACGAGACCCAGGAGGGCGTGTTGAACATTGTTTTCCGTGTGGCCGATGAACGCGGGCTTCTGCTCATTGACATCAAGGACCTGCGTTCAATGCTGGTCTACGTGCAGGATCATGCCCAGGAAATAAGCAAGACTTACGGCATGGTTAGCGCAGCAAGTCTGGCAGCCATCCAGAGAGCCGTACTGACACTTGAAAGCAATGATGCCGAGAAGTTCTTTGCCGAACCGTCATTTGACATATTCGACCTTCTGCAGTGCGAGGGCGGCAAGGGAATCATGAACGTGCTTGCAGCTGACCGTCTCATGCTCAACCCCAAGCTCTACTCCACATTCCTTCTGTGGCTGCTTTCTGACCTGTATGCCCAGCTCCCCGAAGTCGGAGACCTTGACCTGCCAAAACTGGTATTCTTCTTTGACGAGGCCCACACCCTGTTCCAGGATACCCCTAAAGCACTGGTTGACAAGATCGAGCAGGTTATCCGCCTTATCCGAAGCAAAGGCGTAGGCATTTACTTTGTGACTCAGAACCCCACTGACATACCGGAGACCATTCTGGGACAGCTGGGCAACCGCATCCAGCATGCCCTGCGCGCCTACACTCCAAAGGACCAGAAGGCCGTCCGTGCCGCAGCCCAGACATTCCGCACCAATCCGGACTTCAAGACCGAAGATGCCATAATGGAACTTGGTACAGGCGAAGCCCTGGTTTCACTGCTTGACGATAAGGGCACACCACAGATTGTACAGCGTGCAAGGATACTGTTCCCGCTCTCACAGATTGGCACCATCACACCTCAGCAGCGCACGCAGATAATCAATGCATCACGTCTGTTCGGACGTTATGACCATGTGGTTGACCGCGAAAGCGCATTCGAGGTGCTGCTTGCCGAAAGCGAGAAGATGATTCAGGAAGAAGCACAGGAGCAGGAGGAGCAGCCAGTGGAGGAAAAGCCCACAAAGAAGAAAAAAGAGGCCGATGACAAACCCGCTGAAAAGAAGAGCGGAAAGGCAAAGAAGAGCGTTGCACAGACAGTGGCTACAGCTGCAGCCGGAGCAGTAATCACGACTGTGAGCCGCAGCATTGGAAACGCCGTTTCCGGCAAGGTGACCGGAAAGAAGAGCAAGACAACGGCCAAGGACGTGGCAGGCAAAGCTGTGACAAACGCAACTTCGACCGCCTTCCGTACTCTGGCCCGTTCAATCCTTGGCAATCTTCTGAAATAATCGTCGGATACTGAACCGCGTTTTTTTCTCGGCACTGGCCATTACTGCTTCAGTAACCTGAGCGGCAATGGCCTGCATGCCTAATATGGATGGGTGTCCCTGCTGCTTCTCGATGTCATGCAGTTCAATGACAGTGGCATCGAAACGCGGAGCGACAGTACGGAATGTCTCGCCGATTTCCGGCTTGAGCTCCGAATTGAGCAGCACATATACCTTTGACTCGGGGTTGTTATCCTTGATTCTCTTGAGCATGCATGCCACTGCCGGACGGAAGCTCTTCAGGTCAGCATCGGTCCAGTCCTCGTACTTGTATTCGCCAATGGGTGAATTCGCCCATGAATCGTTGGTGCCGCCGAAGACGAATATCATATCCGGATTGTCCAGACGGTCAGTACGATTCAGAAAAGCCTGATTGGTATAATCACCGCCGCCATAACCTGTGGTGCAGATGGTCGAACCTGACCAGGAATCGTTCTTTTTGAGAGTCCAGCCATTCTGGGCAGCGATAAGACTCCACCAGGTCTGGTCAATGGTTGCTACATCATTGCCCATTGACGGATAGTAATTGGCATATCCCTGCGGAATGGCGCCACGGAATGTCGAGTATGAATCACCAAGAACCGAGAAGGTCTTCTGAGCCGATGCTCCAAGGGCCAGCGTCCCCAGCATCAAGGCAAACATGAACAGTCTTTTCATTGCAGTATAAGTTTGTTTTGTCTTTTGAGCGGAATTAATCAGAATATATATCGGACTCCGGCCAGGATAATTCCTTCCATGCCGAATCCTATCTCAGTGAAGCCGCGGACGCTTTCATTGCCGGCCTCGATACCAAGAGGCGAGAACTGCATTGCAAAACTGAAATCAGTATCGGACTCCAATTCTTCGGTCTCGGTTTCGTCAGTCTGAACCGATATATCATGCTGATGGTACAATGTCGCGCCAGCACACAGCTTGGAGTACATTCCAAAATGTGGACGACTTACCCATTTGTACCTGACACCTGGCATAAGTGAACAGAATTCCATACGTTTCCAATCGCTCGGTCTGTATTTGCTTTTTCCTTCTTCGTCTTTGCCATCATAAACGTTGAAATTCATCCGGTATATTTCTGTTGAAATGTCACCTCCCACAGAAAAACGCTCATCAAAATAATGCCAGTATCCTGCTGTAACACAGCCAAGGCTATAACTGTCTTCAATCTGAAGCAGTCCGAAACCAAACGCCACAGCAAATATGGAACCCATAGTATACGCTATGGCAGGCAGTGAACCGCGTCCGTATTCGATACTAAATTCATTTGTCTGAGCCCTCATCCCACGTGGCATCATCAGAGCAACAATAAGAATAAAAGAAATTTTCCTCATATGGCAGTAATAGTTTATATTCCCCAAAAGCGTCTGTCCACGACACTCTCTGCCACACTTTCCATTTCATCGGGCAGTGCCTGGAACAGGTCAAGTCCCAACAGTTCCTCAAGATCGTCAACTGTCATTGAGCATTCGTCATATGGCTGTGGCAGGTCTGTATTGTGCATGACAAACGCTGCAGACTTGTATGTACGGCCATCCCAAGCCATCACCGCCTTGTAGAATGCGTCCGGAACCGGAATGCGGTTAAGCCCTATATATCCGTTCACTATGTCTCCCAGAATAGGACCTGTAACTACATACACCGACCCGTATTCAACTGCCCAGTCGCGGACCCTGTTCTCCAGGGCTGCCCAGCTGAAATTGTTCATGTATTCAATCTGCGGACAGCAATTCGTGAATTGGAAAGTCTCCTGCAGGGCATCGGCATCCCAACGGAAATCGGCAGCAGGAGCCATGTGCCCTCGGGTCCATCCGGAACGGCGATAGTCTCGGTCTTCGGCCTGAGGAACTCCGGCATCATAATCCGGCTGGAACTGCAGACCGCTACGGTCAGCGACTTTGGATTTGACTTCACTGTCCGTGAGTTCATAGGCCACCCATGCCGGAAGTTTGGCATGAGAATCATACCCCACCTTGAATCCGGAATACTCTATCACACTGATACCGGGTTTTGCTCCCGGAAGTTCCAGTTCTCCACCGACCTGGGCACTGACGCACCCGAAAAAAAGCAACAGGCAGAGCGGAGTCATTTTCATTGTTATTTTATGCATGGCCCAAAAGTATGAAAAAAGAGTAACGGTGGATAATTTTGTTTATATAATAAGGTGTAGCGAATTAATTTTTTCTACTTTTGCCCCCCGTATAGAAAATACTACAGAAAACTGGTAGAAAAATGCAGAAGAATCTGGTAATAGTTGAGTCTCCGGCAAAAGCCAAGACAATTGAAAAGTTTCTCGGTCCCGACTACAAGGTTATGTCAAGTTACGGTCATATCTGTGACCTGAAAAAGAAGGACCTGAGCATTGACATTGACACTTTTGAACCCATATACGAAATTCCCACCGACAAGAAAAAGGTGGTCAGCGAACTCAAGGAAGCTGCTTCCAAGGCCCAGATGGTCTGGCTGGCATCCGATGAGGACCGCGAAGGAGAGGCCATAAGCTGGCATCTGTACGAGACCCTCGGACTGAAGCCTCAGAACACCAAGCGAATCGTATTCCACGAAATCACGAAGGACGCCATACTCAATGCCATTGAGACTCCGCGTGACATTGACACCAATCTGGTCTATGCCCAGCAGGCACGCCGCGTGCTTGACCGTATTGTAGGTTTCAAGCTGTCTCCAATCCTTTGGCGCAAGGTCAAGCCGTCTCTTTCGGCAGGACGTGTACAGTCAGTGGCCGTACGTCTCATAGTCGAACGCGAGCGCGAGGTCCAGAACTTTGTTCCGGAAGCATCGTACCGTGTATTGGGCAATTTCAGAATCTCAATGCCCGACGGCAGCGTGCAGGAATTCCGAGCCGATTACAACGAGCGTTTCAAGACCAGGGAACAGGCTCAGGCATTCCTGGAGCAGTGCCGCGGCGCCCAGTTCCATGTCAGCAACATCAGCACCCGTCCGTTGAAGAAATTCCCGGCTCCCCCGTTCACGACATCGACCATGCAGCAGGAGGCCACCCGCAAGTTCGGTTTCACCGTCATGCAGACCATGATGCTTGCACAGCGTCTGTACGAGTCAGGAAAGATCACATACATGAGAACCGACAGTGTCAATCTGTCTTCGCTGTGTCTGAATTCCTGCAAGAAGGTAATTGCAGAAAACATGGGAGAGGAGTATGTAAAGACACGCCAGTATACGCAGAAAGCCTTGGGTGCTCAGGAAGCCCATGAGGCCATACGTCCCACATACATAGAGAACCAGTCCATTGATGGAACTGCACCCGAAAAGCGTCTCTATGAACTTATCTGGAAACGTACCATTGCTTCGCAGATGGCGGACAGCGAACTTGAAAAGACCGTTGTGACAATTACATCGGACTCAATTGACGGAGAATTCTCAGTTACCGGTGAAACGGTCAAGTTCGACGGTTTCCTCAAGGTATACCGCGAGACCCGCGATGAAGAGCCCGGCGAAGGAATGGAAACGCAGCGTCTGCCTGAATTCCACATGGGCGACCGTCTTGCATACAGCAGCATTTCTGCATTTGAACGTTTTACCCAGCATCCGCAGCGCTACAATGAAGCCGCACTTGTCCACAAGCTTGAGGAATTGGGAATAGGACGTCCTTCAACATACGCTCCTACAATAGGAACAATACAGCAGAGGGAATATGTGTTGCGGGAGGACATTGCAGGCAAGACACGTACTGTTGAACAGCTGCAGCTTGAAAATGATGCAATTGAAACACGGAGCATTACCGAGACCTACGGAACTGAAAAGTCCAAACTGCTGCCCACTGACATAGGCATTGTAGTCAATGACTTCCTGATGGCATATTTCCCTGAAATCATGAACTACAACTTCACGGCCCAGGTCGAGAAGGAGTTCGATGACATTGCCGAAGGTGACAAGCAGTGGCAGACAGTCATCAGCACATTTTACGACAAGTTCAGTCCATCGGTTGACAATGCCATGACTCTGAAGAACGAGCATAAGGTAGGAGAACGCATTCTTGGCACCGACCCGGCATCAGGCAAGCCGGTATCGGTAAAGATAGGCCGATATGGTCCTATTGTCCAGATTGGAAGTGCTGACGATGAGGAGAAACCACGCTTTGCACAGATGAAGAAGGGTCAGACCATTGAGAACATCACACTTGAAGAAGCGCTGGAACTGTTCCGTCTTCCACGTACGCTGGGTGAATTCGAAGATGCCGAAATCAGTGTAGGCACCGGCCGTTTCGGCCCATATATCCGCCACAACAAGTTCTATGTTTCCCTGTCGGGCGTGGCCGATCCGCTTACCATCACTCTGGAGCAGGCAATAGAACTGATTCTTGAAAAGCGTGATTCGGAATCCAAGAAGATTCTCAAGTCTTTCCCGGATCATCCCGAAATTGAAATCATGAACGGACGATACGGTGCCTACATTGCAAACGAAGGCAGCAACTACAAGATTCCAAAGACCATGGATCCAACCACGCTGACCATTGAGGAATGTCAGGAAATAATCCGCAAACAGATTGAGAAGACCGGTTCTGCTCCCAAGCGCAGAATTTTCAAGGCCAAAAAATGACACGCATTTTCCTGACCGGCTTCATGGGAGCCGGCAAGACGACATTGGGCAAGGCCCTGGCAAAAGCCAGGGGTTTGTCATTCATAGACCTTGACCAGTATATAGAAGGCCGATACATGAAATCGGTGAGTCAGTTGTTTGCTCAGTTGGGAGAGGATGGATTCCGTCAAATCGAGAACCGTCTGCTGCGTGAAGCCGGTCAGTTTGAGGATGTTATAATTGCGACAGGCGGATCAACCCCGTTAGCTGAAGGCAACATGGATTTCATGCTTGCAAATGGACAGACTCTTTACCTGCAGTGTGAAAAGTCAACACTGCTACGACGCTTGAGAATAGCAAAAGGCAAGCGTCCGCTGATTGCCGGTAAAAGCGACACGGAACTGGAGGCTTTCATAGAAAGCGAGACCGCACGGCGTGAGCCCTATTATCTGAAAAGTGAGTTCATTTGCCCGGGCGACCGGCTTGAAACCAGGGATCAGATTGACGAGACAATAGAATACGTAATTGGACTGTTAAACTTGTAATATGGAAAGAAAGCAACTGACAATTGTAAAGGTTGGCGGCAAGATAGTTGAAGAACCGGAGACACTTGAGCGTCTTCTCACCGATTTCGAAGCAATACCGGGAAAAAAGATTCTGGTCCACGGAGGCGGACGTTCAGCTACAGCTCTGGCATCGCGTCTGGGCATTGAAAGTCACATGGTTGACGGACGTCGCATTACCGATGCCGAGATGCTTGACGTGGTGACAATGGTCTATGGAGGACTTGTCAACAAGAACATAGTTGCCAAATTGCAGGCTCGCGGTTTGAATGCAATAGGACTCAGCGGAACGGACTGCAATACCATGCTGTCCGTAAAACGGCCGGCCGGAGCCGTTGACTATGGCTTTGTAGGCGATGTAAAACAGGTCAACGCCGGTTTTCTGAGTTCCCTGCTTGATGAGGAAATTGTTCCTGTTCTGGCTCCGCTGACCCACGATGGCAAAGGCCAGCTCCTGAATACGAATGCCGACACCATAGCCGGAGAAACGGCCAAGGCACTCGCTCCATATTTCAAGGTAACACTTATCTACTGCTTTGAGAAACCGGGAGTCCTGCTTGACGAAAACGATGACACAAGCGTGATCCCGTACCTTTCATACTACGATTTTCCACGTCTGGTACAGGATGGTACAATAAGCGGCGGAATGATTCCGAAAATCCAGAACGCATTCGCCGCACTTCAAGCCGGAGTATCAAACGTACTTATCACAAAGGCGCAGAACCTTGACACGCTGCAAGGTACCACTATTGCCCTGTAATATCAAAAAGTATATTTCACTCCTGCCAGACCGAAAGCTCCTATCTCGGGATATCCGGCCATACACTCCCAGTCTCCGCCCAGCAGATGACCGCCTTTGAGATATGCTGCCCAATGGTCAGTGATATCCCAGTCCAATCTGAGCGTGAGATCATTTATCGGATTGATTCTGGTATCTCCAACCTTTGAAAATTCGACAAAACGGTATCCAAGGCTGGCATTGAGGGCCTGGGTAAGTCCCATACGGGTAAACAGTCCGGCTTCCATTACAGGTTTGTAAGCCAGCAGACCTCCTCCGTACTTACCGACCCAACTGCAACCGTCTGCCCATGCTTGGATGGCAAAACGGGAATCCGGGACAAACGACATATCCGTATGTGCGTAAAACACATATGAATTATGTTGTTTCAGGACCGATGTAACAACCGGTCCTTCATAATCAGGACGTTGGAATACGTCTTTGTATGTATCTCTGTATCCGGCCCAGGCATTCAGATTGAACAGGCCGCCAGCATTGAGACTCAGGCCGGCTGACAGATCGGCAATCACATAGCCATCACGCAGCTGGCCGTCCTCTGACCAGTAAGGTGAAATCTCTGCCAGAGACAGGGCACTGTTGTCAATAAGGCCACCATTTGCCTTTGTCATAAGAGTAAGGACGTCATTCACCTTGTATTCAAGACTGGCTTTTGGAGAGAACATGAAGACATTTCCTCTTGCTGTCCTTGCATCCAGACTGGCGCCGAGTGATATTTTGAGTCTGTCCCAATTCCTGCTCCACGATGGAATCAAAGTAAAGGTCGAAAAATCCTCATATTCGCAGTCACTCATACCGGTCCAGCGATATGCGGTTGTCTTCTGTCTGTAACCAAGACTGGCAATACCGCCCTGGAAAGGAACTGACAGATCTCCCTGTATTCTGACTATTCCCTCTTCATTGAAAGGAATAATATCACCGAGAATCAGCCCACGGCGTCCCAAATCCTGATAAGAAGCACCTACATTCCACTGTATTCTGTTCTTTGGAGCCGATTTGACATATACACCCATCTTAGTGTGATTGGTCTGCTGGTTCAGACTGTCACTTCCCATTTTCCTCTGGTCTATGCCTTCACGGAAATTCCGGCTTGAGTACCCGCCTTCAGCTGTTGCGCCAATAATCACCTCATCGAAGAAATGGGTATAGTCCAGACGTATATCACCGGCCAATCTGTGTGACTTCCAACCGTCCATGACTTCGCTGTTGAAACCGTCAAGATTCGCATCGGCTTCAATAATGTCACGGTCAGACATTCTCCATGCCAGATATGCGTCACCCTCAAGAACGTTTCTGGCACCATATCCCAATGATACGAATCCCAGCAGAGGCTTATATGTCACGTCATTTGACGATTCACTGAACACTGTCATGCTTTTGCGATAATGCTGCACAGGTGGAAGAGTGTCCTTAACGTAAACCGCCTCAATTGTTGCATTGCGTTCCGGCATCAGACGGTCAGGTACAGGCATCATCTTACCGGCGTGACCTGTATTGGGATTGTATGAGCCTTCAACTGTAAGCGAACGTGACTGCAGAGAGTTTTCCTGAGCCAGAACAGGCAGACTGCATGTCAGAGCAATTACTGCCAGAGATATATACTTATTCATATTCATTTGAGACGTTCTTCAATCATTCTTGCAATATCATCATTCTCGGAATAGTTGGCCTGGAGGGAAAGCAGATACTGACGTGCCTCCACATCCTTGCCCTGTTCTTTAAGAATGTCGCTCAACAGTATGAAACTACGGGCCAACCAGTAGATATGTGGAGTTCCTCCATTTACAAGCACCATAATATTGTCCTGAGCAGCCTGCTTTTCACCTTTGTCATAGAGATACTGACTGAGCAGATAATCTCCTTCAGCACCATGAAGCGAGCGTGTCTCCTTTGAAAGCGCTTCCAGCATACTGCGGGTTTCCTTGTCTCCGGTTGCCAGCATTGCCTTGGCGGCATAATACCTGATGTCAGTTTCGTCCTGTGCGGAAAGCTTGCTGTCCAGGGCCTGACGGTAAAAGTCCAACACGGTACTGTTATCGCCTGCCTGTCCGGCAGCTGACACTATCCTGACTGCGCAGGTCTGTCTGACTACGGGATCCGATGATTTTTTCTGAAGCCGTATGTATGAATCCATGGCTGTTTCCCAGTCACCGGCAGAATATGCCATTGAAGCCGCATTGGACAGAGCGTTGGTGGCAAAACGGCTGTTCTCATTACCTGCCACCTTAAGGAATGCATCCAAAGCCTTATCGTACTCATTGTCCTTTTGATATATCACACCTGTGTAGTATAGTGCATCGGCGCGGAACGCTCCGGTGGGATATTGGGACAGATAATCCTGGAAAAGACGCATGGCAGCCTTGGTGTCGCCACGACTGAACATGCTTTCTGCCGCTGCATACGAAAGCGAGTCACGCTGATTGACGGCCATGGACGGAACACCGCCGGTATTCTGAGTGTATTCTATGAAAGTGTTGACGTCGCCTTTCTCAACATAGATGGAACGGAGATCAGACATGGCTGTACGTGCCTCATTGCTGCCCGGATAGTCGCTGATCACTTTCTTATACATTCTGATGGCCTCGTCATAGTTGTCGTTCTGATAATGGATCAGAGCGGTTTCAACTGCAGCACGACGAGCCAGATCACTGGCCGGATACATTTCAATCATCTGGTCGAAATACCCGACAGCCTTATCCGGACTGCCGGTCTGCTGATATGTATGACCTATCTCGTAGAGTGCCTGAGGTACGTACTGGGAATTCGGATAATCATTGACCAGACGTTCAAGCATTGCTGTCTTGTCTCCGTATTTCTTGAGAAGGCCATATACGGTAGCGCTCTGGTTCAGTGCATAATCGGCACCGGTATCAGTTGTGGCAATTGAGCGGCGATACTCTTCCAAAGCATTATCATAGTCCTTCAGATTCAGATAGCAGTCACCGCTTCGCAACATCACATCGGACTTCATCTCATCCGGAAAATTGTTTGAGACAGACAGCGAACGTTTCAGATACTGGAGAGCCTGGCTGTAATTCTCCTGATTGAAGGCAATATAACCAAGACCGTAGTTGGCCATATCAGTATATTTTGAAACCTGGCTTCCACTCTTGCCCAGGTATCGCAGATATTCCTGACGGGCCTGTCTCATATTGTCCATTCGGTAATATGATTCTGCGCTCCAGAAAGGAAGATCGGCAATTGCACTGCCGCCAAAGTTTCCGGTCTTTTCAGATTCGGCAAACATCTTGACAGCCTGCTCGTAAAGTCCGGCGCTGAAGCATTCCAGTCCCTTCCTGTAAAGAAGATCCTGCTTAGCCTTAAGTATGCGGTTGTCAGGATTCCTTATCCCGGCAATTGAAGCAAGGGCGGCATCGTAATCAGTACTGCATTCCAGTTCTTCGGAAAGAAGTACCGATGCCCTGTCGGCATAAGGTGACTCAGGATAGTCGTTTATCAATGTCTCAAGGACCGATATGGGACTGTCAAAACCGATACCGGGCCATTCGATAAGTGTCTGGGCATAATTGATCAGCGCCTGCTGACGCAAATCGTCCCTTCCGTTCATTCCTGATGCACGCTGGAACGACAGACGGGCTAATGCTGCATCATCGCTGTTCAGAGCTGCCAGTCCCATGTGGATAGCCGCACTCTGGGACAGTTCGCTGTCCCCTTCGCTCACCGGAGCAAAATATGAAATTGCCTTTTCCCAGTCGGAATTGAGAAAATAGGCCATACCTAACTGATACAGGTCATCGGGTTGTGCCAGACTGTCGGCTTTCATCACAAAAGCCGACAGCATGTCTGCTGCACGTTCCGCATCTCCCTGTTCAAGCAGGTAAGTACCGAAAATGCGCTTTGCTTCAAGACTGACGGCATTATCTGTCCCTCGGGTAAGATCCTCAAGATTCAAGGCCTCAAGAGCCTTATAGTTTTTCTTTTCGTTCTCGATCTGAGACAGATATAGTCTTGCCTCATCACTATGGACTCCATCCAGACAGGACTTGAAGCCCTCCCTTGCAGCAGCATAGTCCCAATTCATATATTTTGCATATGCGTCAAAGAACAGCATATCCGGATCATCGGCTTTCAGATTGGAACGGTCCACGGCTTTCAGCATCTGCAGGCCTTCTTCCGTATCGCCATTTCTGAGCAATGTAATGGCATGATTCAGTTCGCTCCTTGAACGCTCTACGGGACTGAGTTTCATCATGTCACAGCGGTCAAAGCTTTCAAGGGCAGACTCATAATCATGCTCTGACAGGAAGTATTGTCCAAGCATTGAAAGAATCTTGTTCCCATATACTGAATTCGGGTATTTTTCCATAAATGAAGCAAGCAGGTCACCCGAATGAGGAAGATCCACATTTGCAGCCGATACCGCCTTGATATATTCCAATTCCTCGGACTGAGGCACCTGCGCGCCCTGTCTCGCTATCATCTGTTCTACCTGTCTGTAACGGCCGGCAGCAAACAGACTGCGACATTCGCCCATAAATCCATCATTAGTCTGTCCTATCCCCTGGGCCAGGGAAGGACCAGTCATGGCAAGCGCCAGACAGGCGAGCAAAATATTCTTTCCGTTCATAGTCAAAACTGTTTTCTATACCACATATCCAAAGCACGATCCTCATGGGCCTCCATGACAGCCCTTTCTCCGGGGGCCTTGTCATTGATGCCGCACAGATGCAGGACTCCATGTACTATCACCCGGAGCAGTTCCCTTTCATATGACGTATGGAACTTGGAACTGTTGCTCAAAACAGTATCCAGACTGATATACATGTCACCGCTTACACGCTTCGGCGAACTGTAGTCAAAGGTAATGATATCTGTGAAATAATCGTGCCCTAAAAACTCATTATTCACCTCAAGAATGCGATTGTCGTCACAAAACACATAATACAGGTCACCTGTCTCACGGCCGTCATGGTCTTTTGCCACTGCCTTAAGCCATTTCCTGACTGCCGCGCGATCAATTGGCGGCATCTTCACATTCTCAACTCCGAATCCTATCATATTGTCTTAACCGAAAAACAGATAAGCCATGAATATGGCTGCAAGTATTCCGGCAAGGTCAGCCAGAAGACCGCAACCCACAGCATATCTCGTATTCTTGATATTCACACTTCCAAAATATACCGCCAGAATATAGAAGGTGGTATCGGTAGAGCCCTGGAACAGGCAGGCCAGACGTCCAGTAAACGAATCAGCACCATATGTTGTCATTGCATCTATCATCAGGCCACGAGCCCCGCCGCCGGAAAGGGGCTTCATCAGAGCTGTCGGCAACGCGCCCACGAAACTGTCATCGAGACCGCATGTCCTGGCCAGCCATCCGATACCTGAACACAAAGCGTCCATCGCTCCCGATGCACGGAATGCGGCAATACCAACCAGTATGGCTATCAGATATGGGATAATCGATACTGCTGTCTTGAATCCATCTTTCGCACCTTCGACAAAGGCCTCATACACATTTATCCTTTTCCTCACTCCCGCAAGAAGGAATCCCACAATGACGAGCATGAGGACAATATTGGCCGAACTGGTGGAAACCGGTCCTATCTTGGCATCGGGCAGGCAGCTGAATCCCCAGATGATCAGTGCGACAACAGCACTCAAACCGCCAAGGAACAATGCCAGGACCTTGTCAATCCGTATCTTCTGGATAATACATGTAGCCAGAAGCCCAACCATGGTTGAAAAGAATGTGGCCAGAAGAATGGGTACAAAGACATCGGCCGGCTGTGCAGCCCCCATCTGCGCCCGGTACACCAGAACACTGACAGGTATGATGGTCAGACCGGAAGTGTTGAGTACCAGAAACATTATCATGGGGTCCGATGCCACATCCTTCCTGTCATTCAGTTCCTGCATTCTCTGCATGGCCTTGAGCCCCATGGGGGTTGCCGCATTGTCAAGTCCCAGCATATTGGCGGCAATATTCATGAATATATGGCCATATGCCGGATCGTTTTTGGGTAGTGACGGAAACAGCCGGCAGAACACCGGACTGAGAAGCCGTGCGAAGCCGTTTACCACTCCACCCTTTTCGCCGATCTTCATTACACCCAGCCAGAGCGAAAGCACTCCGGTCAGTCCAAGCGATATCTCGAATCCGTTCTTCGCTGCAGCGAACATCGAGTCCATGATGTCACTGAACACCTGAGCATTTCCCATGCACAACTGTATCAGAGCCACTACAAAGGCTATCAGGAAGAACGCTATCCAAATCCAGTTCAGAACCATAATCTCAAGTTACATGTCATTTGTCAACTGTCACTGTCTGAGCTGCAGTCCCCGAACGCATGTCAGGTGAATAGAGGCACTGGATGGTTGCCCTTCCTGCCTGGAAGGTTCCGGGTTTCTGCACAAACATATCATATTCTATCTCAAAAGTACCCTTCTCCAGACGGTCAAAGTAGAAATCCGTGCAGGAATTGCCAGGAGCCTTGTATGCAGCATACGGCAGTCCGTATGTACGGCCTGCACGAGTGTCTGAAGGCTCGAAACCTGCAGCCCACATATCCCTGAGCTGCACATATTCCATGGCACGGTCAGCAGTGACTCTGAGACGTATCCTGATTCTGTCACCGACCTGCAGGGCAGCACCTGCGGCAATGTCCTGAAGACGGTCCGTATCGGCTCCGCGGTCAACACGCCACATGCTCCGCTCAAGCGTCAAACCGTTCGCACTGGCCTCAACGGCCGACAGTTCATCGGTATACTGGTAGTAGACAGCGCCCCAGCTCACTGCATCGGACTTGCTCTCAACCTTGACATTGGCCATTGATGCCGTGGCACGACCCGGTATCTCAACCTTCATGTAGCCGTTCAGATCGCTGTTCTTTGAGGCCTCATATCTCTTCTGACCCAGGCTGACGGTAACGTCTTTCCCTGCCTGGACCTTTCCGCCGGCTGCGGCCAGCAGTGCCACTACGGCATGTGTGGTGGCAGGCGATGTTCCCCAATCGCCGGTCTGACGCTGCTTGAGAAGCCAGCGCGCACACTCGCCAGCCTCCTTGTCATGACCGGTGGCAAGCAGTGCCTCGATGGCCAGCGACTGTGACTCTATTGGAGCGTCCTGCCAGCGGTAACCTGACTTGTTATCCCTCCAGTAACGTCCCATTTCATCTTCAAGGACAGAACGCTCGAGCATGGTCTGCACGACATGCTCTGCCTGAGCGCCATCGGTTTCTGACAGGAGAAGCGACAGCTGTGCCCTCTCCATCAGGCTCAGATTGCGGGTATCCTGTTTTACGGCAAGGTCTCTGTAGAACTTATGGATGTCAGTACGCTTGCCAAAATACATAATGTCATTGAAACGGTTTATGACAAGCAGGTATGACAGCTCAAGCGCACCCAGTTCCTGAGGCTTCTCCCTGTCACTGTAGAACCTGTCGAAGTATGAATCGGTCCAGGTCAGGGCCTCGCTCACACAGTTTGTCAGACGGTTATCGAATTCAATTGCACCGTTCTCACGCAGACGGCCAAGACAATCCAGGACGGTGAGTGTGGAATGGATGTCGGCGCTCATGCCCTCCATCCAGGGCCATCCGCCGACCATACGCATGTCAATGAGCTTTTCAACGGCCTTTGCAAGCTCTTCACCGAGCTTCTCTGAATCCAATGCCTGTCCAAGAGCACGCAGACGGTCCTTTTCGTTCTGCGTCTGACGGTACCAGGGAGTCTCCCCAATCATCACGGCTGCCAGGTCCCCGTTCTGCTCCAGCCTGGTCTGCCACTGGCTGGCAGGAATTGCAGCCCACTTCTCCACCTGTTCCCTGACTTCCGGATGACGGTTCATGATTTCCCGGGCCGATGCGGCACCGAAAATGCTGTGGACCAGACGAATCGAGCTGGGGTCATCGGCCTTTATCAGAGCCGGCAGACTCTGGATGGCGTACCACATGGGGGTTGAACTGTATTCCAGTACGACACGTTCGTCACCGGTCTTGCCGGAAAGCGGCTTCTCAAGTTCTGCAAATCTGAAGGAACGCGTTTCGTTTCCGTTGTTGAACAGAGAAATGGACTTTGTGACAAGTGTCCTTGTCGAAAGCACCGGTATTGTCTGACGCACGGCATCCTCAAGCCCGCCTCCGATGGCCGAGAGCGTATATTCAAGCGCCTCCGTCCCGTCTGCAGGGACAAGGACGGTGAAACTTGCCATGGTACTGCCGCCGGCCGGAACACCTACTGTCTTTGAAGCCGATGCCACATCACCCTGAATGGCTTTGACGGCCTTTCCGCTTGCCGGGTCTGTCAAATCCAGACGCGCCTTGACATCAATGTCGGAATCGGTGGCGTTCATTATCTTGAAAGTGAACTCAAGGCGGTCACCCTGACGCACAAAGCGCGGGGCAGCCTGTTCGATCATCAGTTCCTTACGTGTTGTCCTGTCAAATCTGAAATCAACAGTGCTGAGGCTGTCGGTATATGCGAATGCCTGCACATGCCATTTGGTAAGCAGCTCCGGTGCCGGGAAACTGACAGCGGCAATTCCGTCCGAATCAGTATCCAGACTGATGAAAAGTCCTGTAGGATCAAGGTCCGAACGCAGGTTTTCCATCTTTACAGTTTCGACTTCAGCCGGAACTTCAATAATGGAAACATCGGCAAGCATTACCGGTTCCTCCTCTTTCAGTTCAATAACGTTGTCCGCTGAATAGCCACTGGCCATATCAGAGGATTTGGCCACAGCTCTGGCAAGACCCGTTGACTTGGTCATGATTGCACCATTTTCCCTGAGAGCCATCGGCATGGATCCATTGCCCATGACAATGTTCAGCGGATCAAGCAGTACACCGGTCAGAGCGACTTTGCCTGAATATGGCTTGACCTTTGATCCGGCATTCCAGTATCTTGGATCATAAATTGTTGAATATCTGTATCTGATCCACTGATAAGCGACATGAGGATAATAGCGTCCCCATGGCTGGAATGTCCACTGGTTGCTACCGAACGCATCGAGCGATGAATCGTACATGTCAACCAGCAGACGGGCATGCACGGGATTTCCATCATTATCACGGATACTGAATTTCCAGTCCATGCTGTCACCCGGCTTCACATTGTCACCGGCATTTTCAACCTCGCCCACCAGTGAATGACTGGCGTATGGAACATCAAAATACAGACACCGTGATTCAGTGATATTGTCAAGCATAGAGTACAGATACACACAGAAACCGCCTTCAAGACTGGTGGTGACGGGGATTTCAAGTACCGTCTGACAGCCATCGGACACCATGGTGCCGTATCTGTTCATGCCCAGACGGTCTATGACTGACCAGAGGATTACCGATCCCGGCCAGCAGTTGCCAAGTCTGATGACTGCCGTATCACCGACCTTGACGACATCCGATTCCTGTGCAGCCCACATAAGTCCGTTCTGCGGAACCCACTCGCGGTCACTCTCAAGCATGAAGTCGCTGTCATAGATATAATCATGAGCATGCTCCGATGTCATGCTTATCCTGTATCTGCCCGACCTGTCCAGTTTCAGTCCGACAGTTCCTGCGGTTCTGCCCACAGTAACCGTTCTGTCCAGCACCTTCTGAGCTGTTTCAGGTTGCGCCTCAAAATCCAGATTATATCGTGGGAACTGACCTGCCAGTTCCTGCTTGCCTACACTTGCAGCCAGTTCTTCGCGGAAACGCTTTTCAGAATCAATGCCGTTGAAACTTCCTTGAATTCCAGGATCAATTCCCGATGCTATATTCTCCAGAGTCCAGACCTGAACCCTGACATCGCCTTTCACAGACTTTCCGCCATCTGTAAGCCTTACACTGATACTGTCACCATCATCAGGGTATAATTCACTTTTCAGGGGACTGGGAACTATATTCCGATAAGGCCGCCCCAGCATCATATATATGGTATTCTGGCGCGTTTCGCCGTTCAGGTCAGTCACCTGGACCGGAACAGTCAGGCTGACAGGTTCACCGTTTCCGTAAGTCATATCCTCAGGCACGATGAAAGACATGCTGAACCGTCCGTCGTTTCCGCTGATGACCTGTCCGCCCGCAATGCGGATTCTGCCGTTTGAAGCCCTTACCCTGAAAATATCCACATTGTTGCCGTCCATGTCCAGACTCCACTGCACCTGTGCACCTCCAACCGGAAGTCCGGTCTGGGTCATCACCCTTCCGCTTACTGTGATTTCCTTATCAAAGAAGCGAAGCTGATCAAACGGATCGAACTCTACTTCAAACTTTGGCAGACTCAGATTTTCCACATTGACGGACCTGGAGGAACGTACCTGGTCCCCTTTTTCACCGGCAGCTGCCGATATGTGGAACTGTCCCGGCATGGCATCGGCCGGAATGCGTAGAGAGCCTGTTGCCATTCCCATGCTGTCAGTAACCAGATCGAGGGTGGAAATCCGCTTTCCGGAAGCATTCATGAATCTGATTTCGACAGGAACGCCCTTCATGACCTTTCCGGCCCTGAATCCCTCACTGCTGTAATATAATGCGGCAAAACGGACGCTGTCACCCGGACGATAGCTGTAACGGTCAGAATACAGTCTCACGACACCCTGTTGAGGAACATCTCCTACATACCCCACATTGACAGGAGTGTTGCCCATGTCCGTTCCGTGACTCATTTCAAAGCTGTAGCTGCCGCTCTTGAGTCCGTGTATAAGAATATGACCGTCAGGATCACCGTCTCCGAATGTGGCAATCTTCACCTGGTTCTCACGGTTATCGGTCTGCCAAAGGGTATATTTGACATCAGGCACAGGCTTTCCGGTCACAGTGTTGATGAAATAGCCTTCAATGCTGCCCTTGCCGTCTCCCATCTGGACGAACTCCAGCGCACGGCACTGGCAGAAGGCATACGAAATGACATCCCGCGCTCCAAAGTTGGAACCGGTCGAAGCCACAATGTAGTACGCTCCCTGCATGAGCGGCGGAATGCGGGTCACTCCAGCATGACTCACGTAATCCGATGTGGCTCCCATTACGTTCTTCCATTCCGATGCCACCTGACACCTGGCCAGCTGGTCAAGAACCGAGGTTGTATTCATATCCTTGAGTTCACCCGCCACTTCGATGGCACGGAAATGAACCGTGCCCACATTCCTGTACTTGAAATGCGCAAGATTGGCACCTCCAGCCATAAGGTCACCATGCAGGAACAGTTCGACATCCTTACTCTCTATATCATTCAGTATTCCGGTACAGTTGTATGCACCTTCGCTCTTGGGCCACACCTTCATTGCCCTGCGGCAGAGGTCACGTGCAAGAGAGACGTTGCGTATTTCCTGCTCATCGGTCATTGAGAATCTGTCATCCCATATCTTCTGAGCTGCCTTGCTGAGGAATATGCCGGCAAAGCTGACCTTCTTTCCATAACTTTCGGCAAGACGGATCATCCCATCAACCCATATTGAATCCGTTTCACTCCACTCATTCCTGCCATTTGAGTCCAGAAGCTGGGCCAGAACATCCATACGGCGGCTGTCAATGGTGGAACGCAGATCGGCCTTTGAATCAAGATGACGCGATGTCATACGGTTAAGGACGTACAGGCTCCACAGATCCGCATCGTTGGAACTGATGCCGTCAGTCGCAGCCACAAAATCCCTGGCCGAACCGTACAGCCTCCTGTCTTCAAGCAGACTGCGCTTCGCCTTATTGAGACGCTGGCCGGAAATCTCGGTCACGGCATTGTCAAAAAGGAGATCGGTCAGTGTAGGACGCAGTCTCATACCCTCCTTGTTGCCGTCCGGGAAGAAATCCTCAAACCACTGGCTGCGGGCATCACCGGCCATATCGATTGAAAGACGCAGATGCTCCATCACCGTATCGCAGAGCTGACTGGCGGTCCACTTGTCCAACGGCACATCGGGAGTGTCCTGCGGCAGATTGTACTGAATCCTGTAACGGTGTCCGTTCCAGTACTGCAGGTATGCCTTGGCCAGAAACGCATGACAGATTGCCTTGTATTCCTTCTGACCCAGCTTCGGCATGAGACCCTGGAACAGTTCAATCGAACTGGTCAGGTTGTCACCAACCATCATGGCCTCAATCTGTGAGATATATACCGCGCTCTTGAGCAACTGTTTGGAGTCATGGTCGCGTGCGGCCATATCAAAGATGTCATTTACTTTCTCTGCTGCACTTTCAGGCAGATCCTGGGCAATATCCTTGTCCACCTGTTTCCAGGCACGGTCATACTTGTCAGCGCTGGCGGTAATTGAAGTCAGTGTCATAATGGTCATCAGAATCAGGTATCTGCAAATTCGCTTCATAAAAGTTCGGGATATTCATTAATAAAGCCCAAGACCTGTCCGTCTTTGTCAGTCGAACAGGTCAGGTATGTTGGATTTGTAACGGGAACGTCCCAGATGCCGATAGGCAAGGTCCGTCACTTCACGGCCTCGCGGAGTACGCTTCAGAAAGCCCTCCTGAATGAGGAACGGCTCATAGACATCCTCGAGCGTGCCGCTGTCCTCACCAAGGGCGGTCGCTATGGTTCCAAGCCCCACGGGGCCGCCACCAAACTTGTCAATTATGGTACACAGGATCCGGTTGTCAATCTCATCGAGTCCGTACTTGTCAATGTTAAGGGCTTCCAGGGCTATGTTGGCAATGTCAAGAGTGATGCGTCCGGAACCCTTGACCTGTGCAAAATCACGCACACGGCGCAGAAGGGCATTGGCAATACGCGGCGTTCCACGGCTGCGCCCTGCAATCTCGGCCGCCGCATCCCTGTCACAAGGAATGCCAAGGATACCTGCACTGCGAAGTACAATTTTCTCAAGTGTGGCGGCATCATAATATTCCAGATGCATGTTTATGCCGAAACGTGCGCGCAAAGGTGCCGTGAGCAGGCCGCTGCGTGTAGTGGCACCTATCAGGGTGAACGGATTCAGGTCAATCTGAATGCTTCGGGCCGACGGACCCTTGTCTATCATGATGTCTATCCTGTAATCCTCCATTGCCGAATAGAGGTACTCTTCGACAACAGGCGACAGACGGTGAATCTCATCAATGAACAGGACATCCTTGGGTTCAAGCGATGTCAGGATTCCGGCCAGATCGCCCGGCTTGTCCAGGACAGGACCGGAAGTGAGCTTGAAGCCCACGCCAAGTTCGTTGGCTATGATATTGCTCAGTGTGGTCTTGCCAAGTCCAGGAGGTCCGTGAAGAAGGGTATGGTCAAGCGATTCGCCGCGCTGACGGGCTGCCTGGACAAAAACACGCAGGTTGTCGACAATCTTTGTCTGACCGGAAAAGTCACTGAACCTGAGAGGTCTCAGGGCATTGTCCAGTTCCCGGTCCGACTGGTTGAACTGCTGCTGTCTTATGTCAAACTCGCTGTCCATCGGTTAACCTAACAGTTCCTTCAATTCGGGAATGGCAAGCAGATTCTGTTCGCCGGTTTCCATGTTCTTGACCGTTACCTTGCCTTCCGCAAGTTCATTGCTGCCCACAATGCCGACGAACGGAACATTGCCCGCATTTGCGTATGACATCTGCTTCTTCATCTTTGCCTCATCGGGATAAAGTTCTGCAGCAATGCCTTCCCTGCGCAGTTCCATTACCGCCGACATGGAGAACGCGGCCTCGTCCTTTCCAAGATTCAGGAAAAGTATCTTCACACCTCCTTCTGTCTCCTTGGGATAAAGGTCCAGCTGGTTCAGGACATCATAGATACGGTCAGCACCGAATGAGATGCCTACACCGCTCACGCCCGGCATTCCGAATATTCCGGTAAGGTTGTCATAACGGCCGCCGCCACTTATGGAACCTATCTCCACGTCAAGTGCCTTGACTTCAAAAATGGCACCAGTATAGTAGTTCAATCCACGAGCCAGGGTCAGATCAAGTTCCAACCTGTTCTTCATTCCAAGCTTCTCCGCTCCATCCAGGATGAACCGGCATTCCTCAACACCCTTCAGACCGGTCTCACTGCCGGACAGTACTTTTTCAATTGTATCCAGTTTCTGGGAATTGGAACCTTCAAGTCTGATAATGGGCTGCAGTTTGTCAATTGCCTCCTGCGGCAGTCCCTTGTCTGCAAGTTCAGCGTTGACGCCATCCAGACCTATCTTGTCCAGCTTGTCAATAGCCACCGTAATGTCAACCATCTTGTCGGCCTGGCCTATGGCTTCGGCAATTCCGGCAAGAATCTTGCGGTTGTTGAGCTTTATTGCCACACGGATGCCGAAACGGCTGAACACCATATCCATCATCTGGACAAGTTCAATCTCATAGAGCAGGGAATCGCTGCCTACGACATCGGCATCACACTGATAGAATTCGCGGTAACGCCCCTTCTGAGGACGGTCGGCACGCCACACCGGCTGTATCTGAAAACGTTTGAACGGGAACTGCAGTTCCTCGCGGTGCATGACCACAAAACGTGCGAACGGGACGGTAAGATCATACCGGAGCCCCTTTTCACAGAACTTTGAAGCCAGATGCAGACTGTTGCGTGACAGGAGCTCCTCATCAGTAAGGCCACTCATGTAGTCACCCGAGTTCTGTATCTTGAAAAGCAGCTTGTCACCTTCTTCACCGTACTTGCCCATAAGGGTTGAGAGATTCTCCATTGACGGAGTCTCAATCTGGCGGTAGCCGAACAGGCCGAACACGCTGCGTATGGTATCGAATATATAGTTGCGGCGTGACATCTCAACCGGTGAGAAATCACGCGTTCCCTTTGGTATGGAGGGTTTCATTGCCATATGGTCAGTTTCTTCTTGAAAGGAAAATCATTACGTAATAGATAAGTGTGCCGAGAGAACTGAGGGCAGCTATGACATAGGTATAAGCTGCGGCCTTCAGGGACTCGCGGGCAGGTTCCTGCTCCTGGCGGGTTACTGTCATGCCTGATTCCTTCATCCATGCAAGAGCACGGCGGCTGGCATCGACCTCAACGGGCAGAGTCACGAAACTGAACAGTGTGGTCATTGCAAACAGGATAATGCCTGCCAGCATGACGCCCGGGAATGCCTGAATAAGCAGCATGCCTGCCAGAAGCACCCAGGTCACGACCCTGGACGAGAACTGAACCACAGGAACAAGGGCTGAACGCATTTTGACAGGAGCATACTGGGCGGCATGCTGGACAGCGTGTCCGCACTCATGTGCTGCAACTGCCACGCTGGTCATGCTGTTGCCATAATAGACATCACGGCTAAGATTGACTGTATTGTCCTGAGGATTGTAATGATCGGTAAGCCGACCCTCAATACAGGTAATCTTCACATCACTGATTCCATGCTCCTGAAGCATACGACGTGCAGCCTCGGCCCCTGTCATGCCCATCGGGGCAAGGACTTTGGAATACTTGGCGAACTTGCTTTCCAGATTTTTCTGGACAGCCCAGCTCGCTATGGCTATTGCTATGAAAAGAATCCAATACATATATTAACGGATTATTGTCTGATTGCGGTCAGGACCGACTGACACGATTGAAACAGGAGTCTCAAGATATTCCTCAATAAAGGAGATGTAGTTGTTGAACTCTTCGGGGAATTCATCTTCACAATGAACTGCTGTCAGGTCTGTCTTCCAGCCTGGAAGTTCCTCATAGATCGGAGTGACACCCTCGCAGTCAAACGGGAATTCGTCAGTTCTGGTACCATCGGGCAGCTGGTAAGCCACACAGGCCTTGATGGTGTCGAATGTGTCCAGGACATCGCTCTTCATGAGTATAAGGTCTGTCACACCATTAAGACGTACGGAATAGCGCAAAGCGACAAGATCCACCCAACCGCAACGACGACGACGGCCGGTAACTGCTCCGAATTCATGACCGCGGTCTGAGAGAGCCTCTCCATCGGCATCGAACAGTTCTGTCGGGAAAGGACCGCTGCCTACACGTGTACAATAGGCCTTCATGATTCCATAAACGCGTCCTATACTGCTGGGAGCCACGCCAAGACCGGTGCATGCACCCGCACAGATGGTATTTGAGGAGGTCACGAACGGGTATGAGCCGAAATCGATATCCAGCATGGTACCCTGTGCACCTTCACAGAGAACGGTCTTGCCTTCACGCAGGATATTGGACACGAAATGTTCGCTGTCAATGAACTGGAACTGTTTCAGGTACTCGATGCCATCACGCCATGCAGCTTCAAGCGGAGCCAGATCGTATTCATAGTTCAGACTCTTCAGAGTGCGCTCATGGGCAGCCTTGGCTGCAGCATAGCGTTCCTCAAAGTCAGGACGCAGGATATCGCCCATGCGAACGCCCGTGCGAGCCACCTTGTCAGTATAAGTAGGTCCGATGCCCCTGCCCGTAGTACCTACCTTGCCGGAACCCTTTGATGCCTCAATGGCGCTGTCCAACAGACGGTGTGTAGGCAGGATAAGATGAGCCTTCTTGGAAATGAGCAGACGGTCCTTGAGATTGATGCCTGCTTCCTCAAGGGACTGGGCCTCGGCCTTGAAAAGAGCAGCGTCTATTACCATTCCGTTTCCAATGATATTCTGCTTGTTACCCTGAAACACGCCCGAAGGGATGGATTTGAGTACAAACTTCCTGTCATCGAAAATCAAGGTATGACCGGCGTTCGGACCGCCCTGAAAACGAGCGACAACGTCATAACGCGGTGTCAGCACATCCACTACCTTGCCTTTTCCCTCATCACCCCACTGGAGACCCAGCAGGACATCGATCTTATGCATTTCCATTTTCCGTTATATTTTTGTTCTATTACTTTTCTTCTTTCGTTTTGCCGCCTGCATACAGCCGCTGCACAGTCCGTGGATGTACAACGTATAACCTGCCATATGGAAGCGTCTGAGTTTCATCTCACGCACCAGCGTATCAAGCCTGTCGTCATGGCTGTCCCATGCCTTCATGCACCTGGTACACACAAGTCTTGTACTGCAATTGCCGTGCCAGCCCCGGTCATATTTGACACTTCCATCCAGAAGCACCTTCTGAACCAGTCCTACAGATTCAAAAATACGAAGATTATTGTAAACTGTGGCACGACTCACCAAAAAATTCTGCCTTTCTGACACTGCCTCCAGCAACTGTGCAGGAGTGAACAGGCAGTCCATGGAATAAATCGTCTCTAAAATGGCATTCCGTTCTGCCGAAAACCTCAGTCCATTATCCTGCAGATATCCGGCCAGTTTTTCTTTAAGAACGTCAAGGCCGTTGTCAATTCTGTCCGTCATTGCCATTCCGTTCAAGTATATCCATAACCGTCTGGGCCGCCAAAGCCGGCAATGTGCAACCATCGGCAAGAGCCGTCTGTGCCTGATCACGCAATTCTGTCACATACCGCTCATTCATTTCCTTTCCCTGACGCATCTGGTGTGCTATGGTAAGGAATCCGCAATAACGGACCATCTCGGACTGTGATGCAATCCAACGGAATGCGGTCACCGATGCTTCCGGCATCCGACTGAAAAGATACATGGAGCAGGTCTGTGCCAGATCAGGCCACTCTATTTCCTCAACCCACATATCGGCAAGCCCAATAGGAAACTCGTCAGCCGGATAAATCATTGACGCAAGCATTTTGCACTCCCTGACATTCTCTTTCCACAAAGCTATAGCCAGGGAACTGTCATGCTCAGTTTCCCCGGCTATTTCCTTCAATGCTGCAAGCCCTACTCCGAAGTTGAGCCCGTAGCCTATACCTCCATCCCGCATGCTCTTTGATGCAACTCCGTTCATGTCAAGTCTCAGTCTCTGTTTGATTATCAGTATCTTATCTTTTATTGTCATGATTGGAGTCCTATAGAGAATGCGTTAATTTTCAGTTTTGACGTGGCGTTTTTTGTATTGGTGAGGCGCTTCACCCTTCTCTTTGAAGAATGCCGCGTAGAAAGACTGTCTGTTTGCAAAACCCGACATGAGGCCGATTTCCTCCATTGTCTTGTCCACAAACCGTTTGTCCACCAGCATATGAACTGCGTCGCGCACTCTCATTTCATTCACAAGACACGAATAGTTCATTCCGAATCTTGAGTTGATAACTGCTGACAGATATCTGGGATTGGTATTCAAATCCTTGGCCAGCTGCTTGGCTGAATAGTCAGGGTCACGGTACTTTTTCTGAGCAACCAGGATAGTCAGGATTTTGTCATAAAGTTCATCTGCCAGTTCTGCACGGATAAGACTACGGTATGATGCATCCTTTTCTGTCTTATCCTTAATTTTGTAAGGTTTGGTGTTAGTTGTCATATGAAGTTATTTTCACAGCCCAAAGTAAATCATTATTAACCAAATAGCCGCGGCTTAATATAAAAATTATTCTAAAATTCCTGTGTTTTGGCTATCTTTGCAGTCAAACAGATACGGAAAGTATATGATTGACCAGCTGACCATACAGAGGATACTTGATGCGGCCAATATAGTGGACGTGGTATCGGAATTCGTCACACTGCGCCGACGCGGTGCCAATTATGTGGGACTATGCCCGTTCCATAATGAAAGGACTCCGTCTTTCTCCGTATCTCCTTCAAGAGGTATATGCAAGTGCTTCAGTTGCGGGAAGGGCGGAAATGCCATCCATTTCCTCATGGAACACGAAAGCATGTCGTTCGTGGAAGCCGCCACGTGGCTTGGCAACAAATACGGAATCCAGGTAGAACAGCGGGAACTTTCAGACCAGGAGAAGGCTTGGCAAAGCGAACGGGAATCAATGTTTGTGGCCAACAGATTTGCCCAGGAATGGTTCCATGACAAGCTGCGCAATACCCCGAAAGGTGTGGCCATCGGCATGGCATACTTCAGGAAGCGCGGCTTCCGGGATGACATAATCGAGAAATTCCAGCTTGGATACTGTCCCGATGACGGCGAGAGCCTTGCACGTGAAGCCCAGAGCAAGGGTTACAGTGCCGATGTACTGTGCAAGACCGGACTCTGTTACAGAAAGGACGACGGGACCCTGCGCGACCGTTTCTGGGGACGTGTCATCTTCCCGGTCCTGTCACTGTCCGGCAAGACCGTCGCATTCGGAGGCAGGATAATGCAGTCCGATGCAAAAGCCGCCAAGTATGTGAACTCGCCTGAATCGGCCATCTATTCGAAAAGCAACGAACTGTACGGCCTCTATCAGGCAAGACAGGCCATCGGTCTTCAGAAACGCTGCTTTCTGGTTGAGGGTTATGCCGATGTCATAAGCATGTTCCAGTCAGGAGTGGAGAATGTGGTCGCATCGAGCGGCACATCGCTGACTCCGGGGCAGATTCGTCTTATCCGTCGTTTCACCAATGACATTACCGTTCTTTATGACGGTGACAAGGCTGGAATAAAGGCCTCTATCCGTGGCATTGACATGCTGTTGGCCGAAGGCATGAACGTACGCGTGCTGCTTCTGCCCGATGGAGAAGACCCCGACAGCTTTGCACAAAGCCACAGCGCCACAGAGCTCAAGGAATATCTGGACAGCCATCAGGTCGATTTCATACGTTTCAAGATTGACTTGCTGATGGATGACGCCAAGGGTGACCCCATAGCAAAGGCAAACCTTATCAAAGAGATAACACACAGCATATCAGTCATTCAGGACCCGATAGTAAGGTCTGTTTACATTACACAGGCAAGCCAGCAGCTGGGAATAGCCGAAAGCCTTGTCATTGCCGACGTAAACCGTCAGCAGCGCGATGCGGCACAACAGGCCCAGTCCGACAGCAAGGACAGACAGACGGAACCGGAGCAGGAAACAGAACCGGAACTCAGTCCTGAAGACCGGCTGCGGGAAAATATCAGGGAACTGAAACGACAGGGACTTGGCCCTATGATGGATCGTGAACGCCTGCTGTCAAGAATGATAGTCCGCTACGGGGACAGGACCTGCTTCTCTATGGAAACGGAAAACGGGCCACAGGATATCACAGTCGGACAGTTCATTGTGAAATCCCTTGAGAATGACGGACTTGAATTCCGTCATCCGGTTTACAGGCGTTTTACCGAACTGTACTCCGAACACGGTGCCGAACCGGGATTCGAAAGCCAGCGTTTCTTCATGTCACATCCGGAAACGTTCGTAAGTCTTACTGCAGCAAGTCTTCTTGAAGACCGTTACCAGCTCAGCCAGGTATTTAAGGACAATAAGCCGAGAAACGAAGAAGACCACCTCTTTGAAGTGACACGCCACATAATGGCTGACTATCAGATGGAGGTGGTCAGAATCGAGCTTCTGAATGTTGAAATGCAGCTTAAGGACCCTGCCGTCATTTCTGATGCCGAGCGTCTGATGCAGGTCCAGAAGCGCTATCAGATACTGCTGCAGGCACGAGCCAATCTGTCACGCGCTTTGGGTGACAGAATTGTCAGCGTGTAAGGAAAATTACCTTGAAATAAGATTCATGAACTCCTGTCTGGTCTTTGCCTGGCGGAAAGCGCCGGTAAAGTCCGATGTAGTAGTTATGGAGTTCTGCTTCTCAACACCGCGCATCTGCATGCACATATGGCTTGCCTCAATGACCACCATAACTCCCAATGGCTGTAGAGTATCCTGAATACAGTCCTTTATCTGAGAAGTCATACGTTCCTGAACCTGAAGACGGCGGGCAAAAGCATCAACCACACGGGCGATCTTACTTAAGCCGGTAATGTATCCGTTGGGAATATATGCCACATGAGCCTTTCCATAGAACGGCAGCATATGATGTTCGCAAAGGGAATAGAAGTCAATATCCTTTACTATTACCATCTGACTGTAATCCTCCTTGAACATTGCCGACCTGAGAATAGCGGCCGGATCAATGGTGTAGCCGCTAGTAAAATCAAGAATGGTCTTTGCAACCCGCAACGGAGTCTTGACAAGACCTTCACGGTCCGGGACCGGCTCTACAAGCTCCAGAATCCGGCGATAATGCTGCTGAAGTTCGACGAGCCTGGGATCCTGTTCGTCTGAAAATGGAATTAGACTGCTCATAGCGGAACTCTTATTTCCTGATTACGCAAAATGATCATCTGTTTGAACTGAGACTCCTTCTTAAGTCTGCGCATGGTTTCATACGCCTCCTCATAATAAAGGAAGTCACCTACAAGGCAAAGCCAACGTGGAGAACGGAAAACCGTATACACAGGCAGGTCCGGGAAATTCTCACGTATGTACTTGTCTGTCTGGGTTGCCTGTTCCTTTGACTGACGGGTATTATTGCCCATATACACCTGAATTCTGTATCCGATAGCCTTGAACGACTCCTCATCAGGATTTACCTTGTATGATCCAAGCAGACTGTCAATACGCTGGTCCATCTCAATATGTACCTGACCGCAGCCAGGCTCATCGGATTCCAGATCCTGAACCAGTGTCCGTTTCTGGGCACTGGTCAGGACGGATATGAACAGGAACAGGCTTAAAAGCCCCGCCTTTTTGAATTCCATCACTTTTTCCAAGCGTCAATTATTCCCTTGAAATCAGCAGCCTTCAGTGAAGCGCCACCAATCAGACCGCCATCAATATCGGGCTTTGCAAACAGTTCAGCAGCATTTGACGGCTTGCATGAACCACCATAGAGAATAGAAGTATCTTCGGCCACCTGTCTGCCATATTTGTCAGCTATGACTGAACGGATGTATGAATGAATCTCTTCGGCCTGATCGCTGGTAGCGGTCTTTCCGGTACCGATAGCCCAGATGGGTTCGTAAGCGATGGTTATATTTGCAAACTCTTCGGCGCTCAGATTGAATACTGATCCCTCAAGTTCAGCCTTGACAATCTGATTCTGAATGCCCTTCTCACGCTCTTCAAGTGATTCACCAATACAGAAGATGACCTTCAGTCCATTAGCAAGAGCCAGCAGAACCTTCTCCTTGAGAATGTCATAAGTCTCATGATAATATTCTCTTCTTTCAGAGTGACCCAGAATTACATATTCGGCACCGGTTGACTTGACCATCTCCGCACTGACTTCACCGGTATAGGCACCCTGTGCCTTGTCTGCACAGTTCTCAGCTGAAAGACCTATCACATTGTGGTCTATCAGTTCTGAAACCTTTGCAAGATGAATGAAAGGAGTACCTATTACAACATCGCAATTTGGCTTGTCCTGAGCCAACATTGAATTAAGTTCCTGTGCAAGTGCAATACCTTCCTGGAGATTCTTGTTCATTTTCCAGTTTCCGGCAACGATTTTCTTTCTCATTTTTCTTGTTGATTTATAAGTAGTTAATGTTTCTTTCCAGACAAAGCGGTAATTATGCCCATAAGCAGGAGCGGGAGCAGGAACAGCAGTATGACCCCCAAAGGCTTAGGTATCGGATCCGCCAATGGTGCAACTATACCATTGAGACTTTCAAGCGGACCGGACAATGCTTCCTCGTCGGGTATATCGCTATGACTCCACTTGTTGAGAATGAATCCATTTCCAAGAAGAACAAGTCCCGGATTGGAACGCACCATAGTCTTAAGCGGAATCTCATCGCACAAGAGGAACTGATAGCGGGCTCCCGTATTACCGGCCCACATGTCAATCTCGTCACGCGTTGATGCAGTCAGACAAACCAGGCCATATCCATATTCCTCACAATAATCTGCAAGCCCGTCAATCAGATCAAGATCACTGCTGCTGGCCTGATAGAGGTGAGGAGAGACAATAAGGAAAGTATAACCCGGATTATCAAGGACATCGGCTGTAACATCTTCCTTGCGGCTGTTCATCAGGAAGAAGTCGCTCATTTCCGGATTGCCGTTTTCCAGAACCTGCTGTTTCAAGTCCGTACCGATGCTATATGGTCTGAAATCAATGACAGGAAGCGAATTGACATTGTCGTACATGAAACGGACCATTATTATCAGCATGACCAGAGTTACGGACCACTGCCATTTCTCTCTTACAAAAGGCACTATACGTCTCCAATTCCTCCAGACAAAGATAGAGAGCAGAAGAAGAATGACATTTTTGTAGAAGGTCTGCCAGTTGGTAAGTTTCAAGGCATCGCCGAAACAGCCGCAGTCATGAACGGGATTGGCAATGGCCACATACAGAGTGAATGGAGTCAGGATACACATCAGCAGAAAGACCAGTAAAGAAGTTCCACGTCGATATGTGCCCATAACCAGATATGCGCCCAACAGGATCTCAAAACCAGCCAGCAGACAAGCCATTACAAGAAGCCATGTCGACTGCATGGGGACTCCAAGTCCCATACCGACAATATAGTCCTCGAATTTGATCTGGGTTCCAACGGGATCAATGGCCTTCACTACTCCGGAAAACATGAAGACCAGCCCCAACAGCATTCTCGCCATGTTGACAAGAAAACTCCTGACGCCGAACTTGGTAGATTTCACTTTATCCGTCATTCCGAATATTTGTTCTTTATCAGTCCGAAGACTGCATAATTGATCATATCCATGTAGTTGGCATCAATGCCCTCGGACACCGTTGTCTGGCCATTGTGGCCCTCTATTTCCTTGGTTCTGTTTATCTTGGTCAATATCAGATCAGTGTAAGACGAACTTCTCATGCCGCGCCAGGCCTCATCGTAATCATGATTCTTCTTCTTCATCAGTTCCAGCGCAGCCTTTGCCTGACGGTCATATTCGCGGACAGCCCACTCGCTGTCGACATCGACTCTGTCACTGTATCCGAACTCCAGCTGAATCAGTGCTATGATTCCATAATTGACAATGGCTATCAGTTCAGGCCGTATTCCTTCATCAACAAGAGCCACGCCCTTGGTCTCAATGCTCCGAATACGCTTGGCCTTGATGAAAATCTGATCGGTCAGAGACGAAGGCCTCATAATACGCCAGGAAGGACCGTAATCCTTCAGCTTCCTGACAAAAAGATCCCGGCATTCCGCAATCACCTCTTCAAACTGACGGTTGGTATCAGGAACATCGGACTTGGATGGAGAACTTGTCTTTATCATGTGTTCTAAATCATTTTATTCTTAAGCTCTGACCGACTCTGAGAACGGTTTTGGAAGTGATTCCATTCAGACTGCATATTTTGGAGACTGATGTCTGATTCCTTGCTGCAATACGCCCAAGTGTATCACCGCTTTTGACTTTATAATACACAGGAGCGGTCTTGGCCTTATAAACATAACAGTCTGTTACCGCCGTCTGATGAGGAAAATCAAACAGAAGAGCAGGATTGATGGCAGTTCCGACAATACGGGTTTCAAAATGCAGATGCGAGCCTGTTGAACGCCCGGTACTGCCACCAAGACCAATAGGATCGCCGGCATGTACAATGGCATTCTCTTCAACCAGTTTCCTTGACAGATGCCCATATGTGGTCTCCAGCCCGTTTGGATGACGTATCACCAGATAGTGTCCATACCCTCTCCTTTCATAATCCGACACACGCACCTTACCGTCAAAGGCCGCACGTATTGTATCACCGGTCAGAACCTTGACATCAAGTCCCATGTGCCAGCGACCACGACGGGGACGATAACCGAACGTATCAGTTATCCTGGTGCTGTCAGTCGGCATACAATACCCGTCCATAGAAATCACGACAGAATCAGGCAACTTGACATTACCATAATTGTGAGCATAACTGTTACTCCAGTCCGGATACAGATATGAAGCGGGATTCTCCAGATCCACCATTGTCCCGAGTGTCATGAGGGAAGGCATGATGGGAGCATCCATCACTACTGCATGACCGCCTTGTTCAGGAAGCACATCCTGAGCACCCGCCGGCTGGACAAGACCTGCGAAAAACAGGGCGAGAACAGCTGTCTTTGAAAAGAATGGTCTGTGAACTTTCATCCGTCTGCCTAATTTAGGCAAAGGTAGTCTTTTTTCATGAAATAGATGACCAGTCAAAAGGACTTTTCTTAAGCTTGGCAAGAACCTTTGCAAGCAACAGGTTCTGATGAGAAGAAAGGGTCGGATCGGACTCTATGATTTCACGGGCTACGCCACGGACATGTCCTATCAGCTGACCGTCACGGGCAAGGTTTGCCAGTTTGAGGTCAAAGGCAATTCCGCTCTGCTGCGTTCCTTCCAGATCACCGGGGCCACGCAGTTTCAGATCTGCCTCGGCTATCTCGAATCCGTCACAGGTCGACGTCATTATTTCGATGCGGTGACGGGTATCATCGCCTATCTGTCCGGGAGTGACAAGCATGCAGAAAGACTGTTCGGCACCACGGCCCACACGACCGCGAAGCTGATGCAGTTGTGACAGTCCGAACCGATGTGCCTCCTCAATGATCATTACACTTGCATTCGGTACATCGACACCTACCTCTATTACCGTTGTCGCAACCATAATACGCGTCTCACCACGTTTGAAGCGCTGCATTTCGGCATCCTTTTCGGATGGTTTCATACGACCGTGCACCTTGCTGACCTCATATTGCGGAAAACGTTCTGTAATGAAGGCATATCCTTCCTCGAGATTCTTGAGATCGATCTTTTCACTTTCCTCAATAAGCGGATAGACAATATAAGCCTGACGTCCCTCACTGAGGACACGATCCAGAAAAGCATACACTCCTGTCATGCTCTCGCTGTAATGATGGCTTGTCCGTATGGGCTTGCGTCCCGGTGGCAGTTCATCAATGACCGATACATCCAGATCACCGTAAAGGGTCATGGCCAGAGTTCTCGGTATAGGTGTTGCCGTCATTACCAGGATATGAGGTGGATTGTCGCTTTTTTTCCACAGGCGGGCACGCTGCGCCACGCCGAAACGATGCTGTTCGTCAATGACCGCCATGCCAAAACGGGCGAACTGGACAGGATCTTCAAGAACGGCATGAGTACTGACCAGAATATTCACACTACCATCGGCCAGGCCTTCCAGAATGGTCTGACGCCGCTTGCCCTTGATACTTCCTGTAAGCAGTTCCACTCTAAGTCCCAAACCGTCCAGGTATGAGGATATATTCGCATAATGCTGTTCAGACAGAATTTCCGTTGGAGCCATGATGCACGCCTGATAACCGTTGTCTATTGCCATAAGCATGGCCATCAGTGCCACAATGGTCTTGCCGCTACCCACATCGCCCTGCAGAAGACGGTTCATCTGGCGACCGCTGCCCACATCGGCCCTTATCTCCTTGAGCACACGCTTCTGTGCTTCCGTCAGGCTGAAAGGAAGTTTTTCCTTGTAAAAAGAATTGAACTTTTCTCCTATCCTGGGAAACGGAAAACCCCTGAAACGACGCGAACGGTCGCTCTGATATCTGGCCAGATTCAGCTGGACATAGAAGAGTTCCTCATATTTGAGACGTGCCTGAGCGAGACGCAGTTCCATTGGAGTCTGCGGATTGTGGATGGACTTGAGCGCCTGCGTGAGAGGCATCAGGTGCTCCTTTGCGACAAGCCAGTCCGGAAGGGTCTCAGGGAGAGGTTCCACAATCAGCGAGAGAAGATTCGCAACGAGTTTCCTTATGGCGGCCGAATTCAATCCGGCCCGTTTCATCCGCTCGGTAGTGTTGTAATAGGGCTGCATACCCATCTCTGCCAGATTCAGACTGGCTTCGGGGTCAATCTCAGGATGTGAGATGTTCACCCTGCCCTGATACATGGTCGGCTTGCCGAAAACCACATACTCCACACCGGGACGGTATCGGTCCACAATGTACTTCGCACCCTGGAACCACACCAGTTCGGCGACTCCGGTCCCATCGGAGAAGAAGGCGACCAGACGCTTGCGAGGACCCTCGCCTCTCTGTTCGAAGCTCTGGATTCGACCTCTCAGCTGGATATAAGGCATGGACCCGTCAACCTCCCTTATCTGGAAGATACGGCTCCTGTCAATATATTTATATGGGAAAGTGTAAAGCAGATCCTTCAAGGTGTGCACTTCAAGTTCACTGGCCAGAAGGGCAGCCCTTGCGGGTCCGACTCCGGTCAGATACTTGACATCGCACGACTCAAGATCCAGCATTACACACGGGGAAACTGCATTTTGTCGCGAACCTGGTCAAGAACATCCTGACCGCATAGGAGTCTGATGAGTGCTCCTGCAAATTCAATAGATGCAGCCGGCCCGCAAGCTGTAATTATGTTCCCGTCCTGTTCAACGAAAGAACCGGTGTACTGCGCGCCCTTGAGATTACCTTCACAACCCGGATAGCATGTAGCCTTGCGACCTTCAAGGAATCCGTGACGTCCCAGAACGGTCGGAGCTGCACAGATTGCACCTACAGGACCGCCCTGTGCCAGGAAATCCTTAAGCAGATTCTTAAGCCCCTTATGGGCATGAAGATTGTCCGATCCCGGCTGTCCGCCCGGCAGTACCATGAGCTGGGCATCACTGAAATCAGTATTGTCAAACAGGTCATCGGCCTCAACAGGAATTCCCTGCGAGCTTTTCACCAGAAATTCGTCACTTATGGAGATTGTATTCACCTCCAGTCCTGCCCTGCGCATCATGTCAAGCGGAACTGTCATTTCAATTGCCTCAAAGCCTTCGGCCAGAAAAATATATACCATGGTTATTTCAGTTTGAAGTAATAGGTTATGGTACCTGTCTGATTGTCAAGACCCGATGTTTCACTGAAACGGGTGGAACGGGCCGCCTTCAGAGCAGCTTCACGCAATTCATGGCTGGAAGTGTTGGTACGTTTGTTGATTGTCGCGTCAATGACCTGTCCCTTTGGATTGACGGTAATCGTCACCACCACTGCACCCTCTTCATTAATACCCTGATAGGCAGGCTTCGGAAGCTGTCCCATCAGATCACGTCCGCCAAGATCCCATGTGCCATAGCCGCCTGTTCCAGTAAGTTTGCCCTGAGTGGAATTGCCTGTGAGCGAGCCGGGAGTCTGAGCTGTTTCATCGGTCTGGCTGTCACCTGAACTGGCCTGCATGTTGCGGCTGTTGGCAAAAACGTTGCTAATGCTGTTTGCTATCTGCTGGGCCTGTTCGCGTGCTTTCTGCTCCTCCTGAGCCTTAATCTGTTCAGGAGTCAGCTGGGAAGGGACATTGACCTGCTTTTCCGTTTTCTTCTTACCCTCGTCGACTGCTACTGTCTGCTCAAGTTCCTGAGTAATGGAAGGAGTCTCCTCCACGACATCAGGAACCGGATTGGAAGCCGATGGAGGTACGGGCACAGGCATCGGCTCGACCGGAGTATATTCATATCCGGCATCCAGTTCCGCCAGACTGCCCATCATGACCGGCACACCGCTCTCTTCACGCTGCTGCGGCATCTCCATACTGAGAAGGAACAGCAGAAGTACAAGCAGTGCATTGACCAGCAGAGCCCAAATTACCGACATTATGTCAATCTTTCTTTTCATCCGGTCAGACACTTGGATTATCTGTCAGGTTTTCTGGTTGCCAGCACCACCTTGAAACTGTTCTCGTTGGCAATGTTCAGGACCTTGACTATCTCGCTGTAGGGAACCGACTCGTCAGCATAGAGAGCGACATACATCTCAGGTTCCTGATTCTGGTATTCCAGAAGGAACTGTGTCAGATCCTCTTCCATGATGGGCATCTCGACATCCTTGCCGTATGCCGCATACCAGTTGAGGTCGCGGTCAATTATCACCCTTGCAAGCGGCTTGGCGCTGGTCTGTTGCGAACTCTGCGGCAACAGGACCTTGATGGCGTTTGGGCTCACAAGAGTCGATGTAATCATGAAGAATACCAGCAGCAGGAAAATGATGTCGGTCATGGACGACATGCTGAACTGCGGCGATATCCTGTTCTTTCTCTTCAACATGTCACTTGCCCAGATTTACTGAAAAATCCTGAATGAAAGACTCCATCTGATTTGCCAGAGAATCGACTCTGGTAACCAGATAGTTATATGCGAACAGTGCAATGATGCCCACTATCAGTCCTCCCACTGTGGTAATCATGGCCTGGTAGATACCGCCGGACAGGAGTGAGACGTCAATGTTGTTGCCGGCGCCTGCCATTTCCCAGAACGCGCGGACCATTCCGATTACAGTGCCAAGGAATCCTATCATAGGAGCTGCACTTGCTATTGTCGACATGCCGGACAGGCCCTTTTCCAGCTTTGCAATCTCGATGTTGGCGGCATTCTCCATTCCAAGCTGGATGTCCTTGGTATCATGCCCCACAAGTCCGATGCCCTTCTCCACGATACGGCTCAACGGAGAATCGGTTGCCTGACAGAAAATCTGTGCCGATTTGGTCTCACCGTTCTTCATGTAGTCCAGAACCCTGTCAAGAAAATGCGGATCACTGATGGCAGCCTTTCTGAACACGGCAATCCTGTTGAAGAAAATGTAGAAGCAGACAATTGAAAGAAGGAGCAGGACTATCATGATCCATCCACCTTTCATTGCCATGTCAAGCATGTTGATTCCCTGCTGCTGCACCTCCTCTGCCGGAAGCGCCGCCTGAATGGCCTGGGCCGAATCGCCCAATGCCTGTGCAATTGTTGTCGATTGTAACAGCATAATTGTTATAGGATACATTTTTTATATTCGGAAATTGTCTTCTCAAGTCCCAGATAAAGGGCGTCACATATAAGGGCATGGCCTATCGAAACCTCATCAAGCCATGGTATTGTCTTCTTGAGAAAAGCCAGATTCACCAGGCTCAGATCATGTCCGGCATTGAGTCCGAGACCGCAATTGCGGGCTGTCAGTGCGGCGGCAAGGAACGGAGCTACTGCTGTTTCCGGTCCCTGAGACAAGTAATTGCCTGCGTATGGCTCAGTGTAGAGTTCCACTCTGTCAGCTCCCGCCTTCGCTGCCAGTTCAACCATTTCCGGACTGGCATCGACGAAAATCGAGGCACGTATTCCGGCTTCACGCAAAGCGGTGGATATATCGCACAGGAAATCCTGGTTCGCTGCGGTATCCCAGCCGTGGTTCGATGTAATCTGGTCCGGTGAATCAGGCACCAGAGTCACCTGAGCCGGTTTGACCGCAAGCACCAGATCCATGAAATCCTTTGAAGGATAGCCCTCAATGTTGAACTCCTGAGTAAGCACTTTCTTCAGATCCAGCACATCCTGACGGCGTATGTGCCTCTCATCGGGACGTGGATGCACGGTGATGCCATCGGCCCCCATCCTCTCACAGTCAAGAGCAGTCTTCACCACATCGGGATTATTGCCACCTCTGGCATTTCTCAAAGTGGCAATCTTGTTGATGTTAACGCTTAATCTTGTCATCTGCCCAACGCTTTTGAAAAAAGGATTATCTTTGCAAAGATAAAGAATATTTTGAAACATGCGCATTGCCATATTTGGAAACCTTTCGGCACAGAAATCAAATGAATGCAAAAGCCGTCTGACCACTCTACTTCAGTCTCTGAGGCATGAAATCATCCCTCAGGAAAGACTGTCTGAAGCCGATGCTGTCATCACCATAGGAGGTGACGGCACATTCCTGCGCGCCGCCGCCCTGGTAGGCAATACCGGAATCCCCATGCTCGGCATCAACACCGGACGTCTGGGTTTCCTGGCCGATGTCAATGTAGCCGATATGGAAAGCGCAATTGAAAAGCTCCACCACGGACAGTACGAAATCCAGAAGCGTCACCTTCTGGAACTCGACATGAAGGGAATGCCTGCAGGGCACACACCGTATGCGCTGAACGACATCGCCATACTGAAACATGACATTTCGTCAATGATTTCCATCTCTACCAGCGTTGCCGGCCAGGAGCTGGTCACATATCAGGCCGACGGACTCGTAATAGCCACATCAACGGGATCGACGGCATATTCTCTGAGCGTAGGTGGCCCCATCGTAGCCCCCGGAACCAACGTCACAGTGCTTACTCCGGTAGCTCCGCACAGTCTGACCATGCGCCCGCTGGTGCTGTCGGCCAACGAAACCATCCGGCTTGACGTTGCCAGCCGCAGCCACAGTTTCCTGATTTCAATAGACGGCAACAGTTTCTCCCTGCACGAGCACACGCCTCTGGAAATACACCGTGCCCCGTTCACGCTGAACATAATACGGCTGGAGGGCAGCAGTTTTTACAGTACCCTCCAGCAGAAGATGCTCTGGGGTTCCGACTCCCGCCGATGACCCCATCTACACTGTAATTCAGGCTCTAAGATCAGTCTTCTGAACAGACAAGACGCACAGAATAGCCGTTACGTCGGCCGTCTGGAAGTGTTTCCTGTCCGTTGGAATTGAAGTCAACGGCAAATGCACAGCCGGAACCATTGGCAGAGAGAGACCAGTAACAACCGTGTACGCCCACGCCATAAACCTTGCTCCCAGCCTGGCCGAAATAACCGGCTGCCGGCAGGAATACAAGTCCTTTGGATTCTGCAGAGGTCCACTCATCGCCGTCATAATCGACAGTTGCGCCATCACCACAAATGGGAAAAGAACCACAATCCCAACCATCCGGTGCAATGACAGTTCCAGGTATCCCATTGACCTTTGCCCACCCAATGAGATTGGCTGCATTTGGACGGCCATTGACAAGGTACATCCATTCATCTATGCTCAAGGTGAACCATGGACTGCCCACGGTCAGGCCGAAATCAACACAATCAGAACCTTCGCCCACGCATTTGGTTGCTGTCAATGAAGAAAACGCGCCATAACTTGAAAGGATATCCTGTGTGGCACCAACAGCATTTCTGGACACCCATTGAAAGAATCCGCTCTGATTAAGGGTGTATTGTATTCCAGGAAACAATACATCAGTTACTACATTGCCATTAATTGAATTGCCATTTGCATCATAATGGACTTTTCCATAACGTGTATGATACTTGTACTGTTGATCCTCAAAGGCAAAAGTGTACGATATTGAATCATTGACGGTATTTTTGATACAATAAAGGTTACCACTTGAAAAACGGACTCTTTTGTCATCCTCGTTTCCTTTGATGCTATCTGCACCGGCATTAACAGTAAACAAGCCAGGAAGAACAGATAACCCATCACCGCCAGTTACAATTCCCTGCTCATCACCCAGGTTTTCCTTTTCACAAGATAAAAGCACCGCAATAACCGGCACTAACATTACTGACAAATACTTTTTAATTTTCATCGACTTTCAATTTATCCATTATTAATGATTCAGCACCTTGCTGTAACTTTCCAGAAAACGGTCGGCATCTTGTTTCGTGATGCAAAGCGGCGGGAGAAGACGGATAACGTTCGCGCCGCTTACGCCGGTAAATATATGCTCTTCGAAAAGCAGTCTGCGGCGCAGTTCCTTTATGGGTTCCTCGAACTCCATTCCTATCATCAGACCACGGCCACGTACTTCCTTCGGGCCCTTTATGTCACGGAGTTCATTAAGAAGATACTCGCCCACGGTGGCTGCGTTCTCGACCAGATGCTCCTGCTCAATCACGTCAAGTACGGCGGTGGCAGCGGCGCATGCCAGATGATTGCCGCCAAAGGTGGTACCAAGCTGTCCGGCTACGGGCGTGAACATGGGACTGATAAGCAGGCCGCCGCATGGCAGACCGTTCGCAATGCCCTTGGCCACTGTGATAAGATCAGGACGTATGCCGTTATACTGGTGTGCGAAGAACTTTCCGCTGCGTCCGTATCCGCACTGGATCTCGTCCAGAATCAGGACGGTTCCGTTTGCGGTGCAGGCCTCGCGCAGGCCCTGCATGTATTCGTCGGCAGGCACCTGAATGCCGCCCACGCCCTGGATGCCCTCAATGATGAGTGCAGCCACATCGCCCTTGGCCAGTTCGGCCTTTGCTGCCTCCAGATCATTCCAGGGCAGATAGGTCACATGGTTGTTGGCATTGATGGGAGCAATGATCTTTGGGTTATCAGTGACCTCGACAGCCAGTGAAGTACGTCCGTGGAAAGCCTTCCTCATTGACAGCACACGACTGCGGCCAGTATGGAACGATGCCAGTTTCAGAGCGTTTTCATTGGCCTCGGCTCCACTGTTTATCATGAAGAAACTGTAGTCCTCATAGCCCGATGCCTTTCCGAGACGCTCTGCGAAATTCTGCTGAAGCCTGTTGATTACAGAATTCGAATAGAAGCCCAATGTCGCCACCTGCCTGCTGACAGCCTCCACATAATGCGGATGTGCATGTCCGATGCTTATGACTGCATGTCCTCCATACAGGTCAAGATATTCCTGACCTTTATCGTCCCACACTTTCTGCCCCTGTCCCTTCACAATGTTTACAGGGAACAGGCTATATACTTCAAACAGGTTCATCAGCAAATATTGAATATGTCAGAAACCGGACGGTTTGAGCATGAGTCCGGTAGTTTCCTTCAGGTTGAACAGCAGGTTCATGTTATGCACGGCAGTACCGCTGGCACCCTTGAGCAGATTGTCAATGCAGCTGGTCACAAGCAGCTGGTCATCGTGACGGTCAAGGTGCAGCAGGCACTTGTTGGTATTCACGACCTGCTTCAGGTCAATGGGTTCCTCCACGACATGGACGAACGAATCGGCCTCATAATACTCATTATATAACTTGTACAGTTCGTCCAGAGCAACGGTATTCTTCACCATTACGGTAGCAAAGATGCCACGGGCAAAACAGCCGCGGTAAGGAATGAAGTTGATCTTGGAATCGAAACTGTTCTGCAGCTGCCTGAGCGACTCGCCTATCTCGGCCAGATGCTGGTGCGTGAACGGCTTGTAGATGCTCATATTATCGTTGCGCCATGAGAAATGGCTTGTTGCGCCGGGTTTGACACCCGCACCCGTACTGCCTGTGATGGCATTCACATATATGTCATCGTTCAGCATGAGATTGCGTGCCAGCGGCAGCAGTGCCAGCTGGATGGCAGTGGCAAAGCAGCCCGGGTTGGCAACATACTGGCTCTTGCATATGGCACGGCGGTTCAGTTCCGGCAGGCCGTAGATGAACTTGTTGTCATCGGCCTTGAGGCGGTAATCCTGCGAAAGGTCTATGACCTTGAGGTCCGATGGCAGTTCGTGTGCCTCCATGAACTTGCGGGTGTCACCATGCGCCGTGCAGAAGAACAGCACGTCAATGGACTCAAACGGCAGCTGGTCGGTAAAGGTCATATCGGTCTCGCCAATCAGACCCTCATGCACCGAACTGAGCTTATTGCCGGCATTGCTGGTGCTGTTCACGAACACCAGCTCGGCATCGGGATGATTCAGAAGAATCCGGATCAGTTCACCGGCAGTGTATCCGGCTCCGCCAATGATTCCGACCTTTATCATTTCTCTTCAGGCATTACTAATGCCATTATCAGATATGCCACAGCACCTATACCGCAGCAGAGGACCATAACCAGAAGAATGATTCTTACAATTGTAGGATCAATGTCGAAATACTTGGCAAGACCGCCGCAGACTCCGAACAGTTTCTTGTCAGAGACAGAACGGTAAAGTTTCTTTTCAGCCATAATGTTGGATTTTTATAGTGGAAAAATAGTGTTTATCTCTCTTCGTCAGGATGAACGCTGTAGTAGGCGCGAAGCGGTGTCGAAGTGATTTTTATGAATCCCTTCGCATCATCGGCGGTCCAAGCCTTGGCGCCTTCTCCGTATTCGCCAAGTTTGTTGTGCACAAGATCGTCCGGCGTGTCGCAGCCCACTGTCTGGAAGCTGTACGGACGCAGTTCCAGAGTCACGGTTCCGTTCACATTGCGCTGGGAGCTGGCAAGCATGGCCTCTATGTCAGGCATGACCGGTTCCAGATACTGTGATTCATGCAGGAACATTCCGTACCAGTTGGAAACCTGATCCTTCCAGTACTGCTGCCACTTGCTCAGGGTATATTTCTCGAGAAAACGATGGGCTGCAATGATGAGCATAGGTGCTGCTGCCTCAAAGCCCACACGGCCCTTGATGCCGATGATTGTGTCGCCCACATGGCAGTCACGGCCTATGGCATACCGGGCTCCTATTTTCTCAACCTCCTGAATGGCCTTGATGTGGTCATCGAAATGCACACCATTCACCGCACAGAGTTCGCCCTTTTCAAAGCCCAGGCTCAGGATCTCGCTTCCTTCCTTTGTGGGATGTTTGAGATATGCGCTTTCCGGAAGGCCCTGCGTGCTGTCCAGAATCTCGCCTCCGCAGATTGAAGTGCCCCAAATACCCACATTATATGAATATTTAAGCTTTGCAAAATCGGCGCTGAAGCCATTGGCATTCAGATAATCGATCTCTTCCTTACGGCTCAGGTTGCGGTCACGGGTAAGTGTGATGATTTCCACTCCGGGTGCCATTACCAGGAAAGTCATGTCGAAACGTATCTGGTCGTTACCGGCACCGGTACTGCCGTGTGCAATGGCATCGGCCCCGATCTCCTTGGCATAACGGGCAATGGCCAGAGCCTGGAAGATTCTTTCGCTCGATACCGATATAGGATAGCAGTTGTTACGCAGAACGTTTCCGTAAACCATGTACTTGAGTGACTTGTCGTAATATTCCTTTGTCACGTCAAGAGTCACATACTTGACAGCGCCAAGCTTATAGGCGTTCTCTTCATTGGTCTTAAGCTGCTGTTCACTGAATCCGCCTGTGTTGGCACACGCGGCATATACCTCATAACCCATTTCACGGGTCAGATACATCACGTTGTAACTGGTGTCAAGTCCTCCTGAGAAGGCGACCACCACTTTCTTCTTTGCCATTTCCTTATCCGTTAAAAGAAAAAACTATTCATTACCGTCTATCTCGCTGATACGCTGCATTACATCGGCCGGAATCTTGGCCGGCAGATTCTCATGCGGATCGAACAGCATGCCCGTGCAGATGCAGTACCTGCGCCCCAGACGGTGGAGCACATCCACGTTCACACAACCCTCGCAGCCACGCCAGAAGGACTCATCGTCGGTCAGTTCCGAAAACGTCACCGGCTTGTAACCCAGCTTGGTGTTCATGGCCATGACGGCAGCACCGCTTGTCAGGGAGAAGATCTTTGCATTGGGCCAGCGTACTCTGGCCAGTGTGAATGTCAGGTCCTTGATTCTCTTTGCCACGCCCAGTCCGCGGAAATCGGGATGGACAATAAGACCGGATGTCGTGACATACTGCTTGTCCTGCCAGGTCTCAATGTAGCTGAATCCTACAAAGCGTCCGTCGGAAAGGGCGATCACGGCTTTCGCCTCAAGCATTTTCTTCAGAAGATATTCATGGGTACGCTTGGCTATGCCGGTGCCACGGACCTTGGCAGCCTCGCTTATGGTATCCAGAATTGTGTCAATGTACTTTTCATGTGATGCGTCTGCGACCATCACCTGAATATCAGTTTCCATGTTCTTATAATGAAACAATTATCGGTTCAAGTTGATGCTTGATTTCCATGCGGTTGGCGTTCTCGGAAAGGACAATGAGCAGGGTGTCATCGCCAGCAATCGTACCCAGAACCCCCGGAATGTTATGGTTGTCAATATCGTATGCAAGACTGCTGGCATATCCCGGCTTGGTCTTGATGACAGCCATGTTCCCTGAAAAATTAAGTGACACGAAACCGTATCTGGGCTGGTTCAGCGTATGGTCATCGAGCGCTGCCGTACCGGTTTTCTTCTGCAGGAGTGCATGATTGGGAAGCACATACAGATAGTCTCCATACGTATTCGCGACCTTTGATATCTTCATCTTCTTCAAATCACGTGACAATGTAGCCTGCGTTACACTATATCCCTTCTGGAGAAGAATCTGCAACAGCTGCTCCTGGTTTTTCACATCCTGTTCCGATATGACCATGCGGATGGCTTCGAGGCGGTTGTTCTTATTTTTCATATTTGCATAAAAATTCTGTATTCGACTGCAAAATTAATCATAATAATCATACATATGCAAGAGTATGCAGAAAAAATAATACCAGGAGTGCATTTTCAATAAGAATATGCAACCCCCTGGTAAAAGTATACAATTATCAGTCGAGTTCCTGATCAGCCTCGTATCCGCCGAACAGACGCAACTGGTTCTTCAGCATGGCAAACTGCTGGAACAGGTCGTGAACAGGATTCTCATCATCGTAAGTCATTGGCTTCTTGACATAAAACGAGAGCCATTCCTGCACACCGCTCATGCCTGCACGCAGTGCAAGGTCGGTGAAAAGCATCAGGTCCAGACAAATAGGAGCTGCCAGGATGGAATCGCGGCAAAGGAAATTCACCTTGATCTGCATGGGATAGTTCATCCAACCGAATATGTCAATGTTGTCCCAACTTTCCTTGCTGTCACCACGAGGCGGATAATAGTTGATTTTCACCTTATGATATATGTCCGAATAGAGTTCCGGCTGGGCATCGGCATCAAGAATCCACTCAATGCTGGATGCCTTGCTTATGCGCTTGGTCTCGAAATTATCCGGATGTTCGATTACCTGACCGTCACGGTTGCCAAGGATATTGGTTGAGAACCATCCCTCCACACCGAGCAGACGGGTTGCGAAGATTGGAGCCATTGCGGTCTTCATCATGGTCTGGCCGCTCTTGAAATCCTTGCCGACGATGGGAAGTCCCTGCTTCTTTGACAGCTCGAACATGGCTGGAATATCCACACATACATTCGGAGCGCCCATTATGAACGGGCATCCCTCCATGAGTGCAGCGTATGCGTAAATCATGCTGGGAGCCAGATGCTTGCGGTCATCGGCCTTCATGGCGGCTTCAAAACCGGCCAGAGTGCCGTGAACCTGCTCATTGCGCGGGCAATATGCCTCTGTACTGGCAATCCAGAATACAATCACACGGTCAAGACCATTCTCCTGCTTGAAACGGCGTATGTCCTCACGCAGATTCTGAGCATAATTCCAACGTGTGTCGTCGGGCATTGCCCACAGTGGCTCGGGAACACGTCCGAATTCCGGATCCATGAGATTTTGGGCAAAATTGACGTCAAAACAAGCCTTCATGGGACGGATGGCCTCCAGCTCATCACGCACCGGCTCAATGTCTTCGGGCTTCAGGACCTTGCAGAACCTTGCACTTTCGTAGGCATTGTCTGTGAAAACATCCCATGCACCGAATACAATGTCATTCAGGTTCGTCATGGGAACCACTTCACCTACTTTCAGATATTTCTTGTCCTTGCCGCGTCCGACACGCATCTTGCCCAGCTGGGTAAAGGCCCCCACAGGATTGGCCAGTCCCTTACGCGCCATAAGAGTACCGGTCATGAATGTCGTTGCAACAGCACCCAGTCCAACGCTCAAGACTCCAAGTTTGCCGTCCGCCGGCCTGATATTGTATTCCATCAGATATTCCTTTTTACCATTATTCAGCAAATATAGTCTAAAAATACGGCCGATATTCAGTTTTTTCCGAAAGAATGTCACTCACGCGCCACGACGCGGTACAACTTATCACCACGGCGGACCTTTTCAGGAGTACGGAACGATACCCGTACACCTTGAGGAACCTCTTCAACACTTTTCAGATTCACACGCGGATCGTCAAGATTGAACGTGATGCATCCCGTGGCGTTACCGGTCACCATGAGTTTCTCGCCAGCCTTCAGGGGCGATGCTTCAATAAGGAACTCACCTACTCCCAGCTTTGAGAAATAATCAGTGCATTTGCCGGCGTATACCTTTGTTTCAGTAGCCTGTGAGCCGTATTTCTCATTCCATTCGCCAAGCCGCTGGCCAAGATAATAGCCGTCCCAGAAACCACGGTTGAACACGGTCTTGAGCTGTTCGTCAAGACTGTCCTTGAGTTCCTCGGTAAACCTGTTTTCAAGGCAGGCCTCAATTGCCTGGCCGTAACACTGCGCTACCGTTCTGACATATTCAGGACCGCGGGCGCGTCCCTCTATCTTGAATACACGTACGCCTGCCTCTATCATCCTGTCCATGAAACGCAGTGTCTTCAGATCCTTCGGGGACATGATATACTGGTTTTCAACTGCCAGTTCGATATCGGACTCCCTATCCTTGACTATGTATCCGCGACGGCATACCTGCATGCAGGCACCACGGTTGGCGCTGGCTCCAAGTTCGTTCAGACTCAGATAGCACTTGCCGCTTATTGCCATGCACAGCGCGCCATGGCAGAACATCTCTATGCGTATCTGCCGACCGCCCGGGCCGCAGATGTTCTCTTCCTGAATATGGCGGTAGATCTCCGCAACCTGATCAAGATTGAGTTCGCGCGCCAGCACCACCACATCGGCAAACTGCGCATAGAAACGCAGTGCTTCAATGTTGCTGATATTGAGCTGTGTGGACAGATGCACCTCCATACCCACCTTGCGGCAGTAGGTCATGACCGCTATGTCGCATGCAATGATGGCCGATATCCCAGCCTCAAGAGCCGCATCGACAATTTCATGAATAAGCGGGATGTCTTCACCGTACATGACGGTGTTAAGGGTCAGATAGCTCTGGACGCCATGCTCACTGCACTGCGATGCAATCTCCCTCAGGTCATCAAGAGTGAAATGACTGGCGCTGCGCGAACGCATGTTCAGTTTCTCAACCCCGAAGTATATGGAATTGGCACCTGCCTGGAAAGCCGCGGCCAGCGACTCCCATGAACCAACAGGGGCCATTATCTCAAAATCGTTTCTAGTCATATCTGATTATAGTGTCTGATCATGCGGCATAAGTCTGATGCGGTCAAAGACGGCAAACAGGTCGTCAAGCGTTTCGGCGCGCAGCATTTCAATGCGGGTATGGCGGAAATCCGGAATACCTTTGAATATAGGGCTCTGGGCCAGATGACGGCGTATGTGGACAATGCCGCGCCGCTCGTCCAGACGGGCCACGCTGTCCAGCGCCTGCTGCCTTATCACATCCAGTTTCCAGTCGAAACCCGGATCAGGCATGAGCTCACCCGTATCAAGATAATGACGGACCTCCTTGAAAATCCACGGCCGCCCGAAACTGCCGCGTCCTATCATGACGGCATCCACCCCATACCGGTCGAAGCATTCCTTTGCCCGTTCAGGAGTAGTCACATCGCCGTTGCCGATTATGGGAATGTGCATGCGCGGATTGTTCTTCACCTCACCTATCAGAGTCCAGTCGGCCTGACCGGTATACATCTGGGCACGGGTGCGGCCGTGTATGGTAAGCGCCTGGATGCCGCAGTCCTGCAGACGCTCCGCCAGCTCCACAATTATCTTGCTGTCATCATTCCAGCCCAGACGGGTCTTGACGGTAACCGGAATCTTCACGGCATCGACTACCGCTTTCGTTATCTCCAGCATCTTGGGCACATTCTGCAACATGCCTGCACCACCGCCCTTGCCTGCGACCTTCTTGACCGGACAGCCAAAGTTCAGGTCCAGCACATCGGGCCCTGCGGCCTGTGCCATCTGCGCGGCACCGACCATTGCATCGGTCTTTGTACCGTAAATCTGGATTACTACCGGACGTTCCTCATCACAAAGCGTGAGTTTCTGCATGGAACGGTTCACCTCGCGCACCAGGGCATCGGACGATATGAACTCCGAATACACCATGTCAGCGCCGAAACGCTTGCACATGAGACGGAATGCAGGATCGGTCACGTCCTCCATGGGAGCCAGGAAAACCGGATGCTCGCGAAACTCTATATTGCCTATCTTCATTTCCTGTCAGTCAATTTTCCTGCAAAAGTAGGCAAGTTTTCCTATCTTTGCGGAAAATACTCTGAAAATGAACATTCTGGTAACCGGAGGAGCCGGTTTTATTGGCTCCCACACGCTGGTAGAGCTATATAAGGCCGGCCATACGGCTGTAGTCATTGACAATCTGAGCAACTCGAACCCGGAGAGTCTCAACAGGGTGGAACGCATCACAGGCATCCACACTCCTTTCTACAAGGTTGACATACGTGACCGTCAGGGACTGGACAGTGTGCTTGAACAGTACAAGTTCGATGCCTGCATCCACTTTGCCGGACTCAAGGCAGTGGGAGAATCGGTCTCCATGCCAATTGAATATTATGAAAACAACATTGGAGGCACGCTGGTACTGGTCCAGGCCCTGAAAGCCCACGGCTGCCGGAACATCATCTTCTCGTCAAGCGCCACGGTCTATGGAGACCCTGCCTTCATCCCAATTACCGAACAATGCCCCAAAGGCAGCTGCACCAACCCCTATGGCTGGACCAAGAGCATGCTCGAGCAGATTCTGACCGACATGCAGAAGGCCGATCCCGCCTGGAACGTGGTACTGCTACGCTACTTCAACCCCATAGGAGCCCATCCCAGCGGACTGATAGGCGAAAATCCGAACGGCATACCCAACAACCTCATGCCATACGTCACTCAGGTGGCTGTGGGCAAGCGTCCCGAACTGGGTGTCTTTGGCAATGACTATGACACACCTGACGGCACTGGCGTCCGCGACTACATCCATGTGGTTGACCTTGCTGCCGGTCATGTAGCCGCCCTCAAGGCCATCCAGGACAATTGCGGCCTGGCCATCTACAATCTTGGAACAGGTCACGGCTATTCGGTTCTCGACATAGTCAACGCCTTCCAGAGAGTGAACGGAGTCAAGGTACCCTATTCAATCAAGCCACGCCGTCCGGGCGACATAGCCACATGCTACAGCGACCCGTCAAAAGCCCGGAAGGAACTTGGCTGGCAGGCCCGGTACGGCATTGACGAGATGTGCCGCGACAGCTGGAACTGGCAGAAGAACAACCCCAACGGATTCTGAATATGAAATGCCTCATACTTGCAGCAGGCTACGCCACAAGGCTGTATCCGCTGACCGAGAACTTCCCCAAGCCGCTGCTCAAGGTGGGCGACAAGACCATTCTTGACTGGCTTGTTGACGATATTGACTCCACCGGCATGGTTGACGGCTACATTGTCATTTCCAACCACCGTTTTGCAGGTCATTTCCGTGACTGGGCAGCCACAAAAAGCCAGTCCATAACGATAGTCGATGACGGCACCGGCACCAACGAGACACGTCTGGGCGCAGTGCGTGACATCCAGTTCGCCATTGACACCCTGAATCTTGATGACGACCTGCTGGTCATTGCCGGTGACAACGTGCTGGACTTCTCCCTAAGCCGTTTCCTCGACTACACCCGCTGCAAAGGGACATCGTGTGTAATGCGCTTCTTCGTTGAAGACCGTTCCCGCCTGACCAAATGCGGAGTGCTGGAGACCGATGGAAACGACCTCATCACCGGCATGGAGGAAAAGCCGGCCCAGCCCAAGTCAAACTGGAGCTGCCCGCCCTTCTACTATTACACAAAGGCCGATGCCCGTCTGGTCGCCCGCGGCATTGAAGCCGGCTGCGGCACCGATGCCCCCGGCAGTTACATTGCCTGGCTATGCACACAGACCGCAGTCCACGCCATGGAGATGCCCGGCAGCCGCTATGACATAGGCAATCTGGAATCATACCGTAAGGTGTGCAGCGAATATAAAGGTATAATAAGGTAAATGGCCGAACTGCTTACAAGGGTCACCGCGGAACCCATGGAACCCAGATTCGGGTATTCCAGTTCCATTATGTTCGTGGGCTCCTGCTTTGCCCAGGAAATGGGACGCCGTTGCCAGGAGCACTACCTTGACACTCTGACCAATCCGTTCGGGGTGCTGTTCAACCCCTGCTCCATAGCTGACTGTCTGGGACTGCTCGAGGGCTACAGCATCAACCCCTACGGCTGCAGCTTCATCCCTGAAGACATCATTGAAACCAAGGCCGGGTTCTGCTCCTTCCACCATCACAGCAGCTTTGCAAAGCCCACAGCACAGGAGTTTCTTGACAACGCCAACAGCGAACTGGCCAAGGCATCGGAATTCTACGAACGCAAAAGCTGGGTGGTCGTGACTCTGGGCAGCGCATATGTCTATACCGACCGCGAGAGCGGCATGGTGGTGTCCAACTGCCACAAACTGCCAGGAAGCCGCTTTGAGCGCCGCCGCCTGAGCGTTGACGAATGCGTACAGGCCCTTGGACATTACGTGGGCGGCAATCCCGCCCGCCAGTGGATTTTCACCGTAAGCCCAGTCCGCCATCTGGCCGACGGACTGCATGAAAACCAACTGAGCAAATCCACCCTGCTGCTGGCCGTGGACCGCATAGTGAACCGCTTTGACAACGCCCACTACTTTCCGGCATACGAAATCCTGATGGACGAACTGCGTGACTACCGCTTCTATGCCGATGACATGCTGCACCCGTCGTCCCTTGCCGCCGACATGATCTTTGACCGCTTCATGGACTGGGGCTTCGATCCCGCCCAGAGGAATCTGCTGGAGCAGGCATCACAGCTGCGCTCCATGATGGCCCACCGCCCGCTCCAGCCCGACAGCCCCCAGGCCCACGAATTCATGGCCATGCGCGAAAGGAAACTGCAGGAGTTCCTGCATCAGACACGCGGCACAGGCCTTACAAATGACAAATAACACGTTTAAAATAACTTTTCAGAAAAATGAAGAAAATCACATTTGCACTGCTGGCTACAGCTCTGATGTTTGCAGCATGTTCAAAGAATGAAGATGACCCACAGCCGAAACAGGAAGAAGCCAAGACAATAAAGGGTAACGTGGAACTGAAATTCCACCCCAACAATACCTTTTCAGAGTTCGGGCGGCTGGTGGTCTGCCTTGACGGACAGCCTGTCGACTCCCTGTATGACAAGCATGACACCTACGTCAACAAGGACATTGCACTTGACAATGACGTAACCGTTTCCACATACCTTGCCTACGACAAGACCTACCAGAATCAGGAAGAATGCGCCCTGTCATGCGACTACAAGGTCTTCATAACATGCACCGACTCCAATGGCTACTGCGTAGGAGAATATGCCGACATAGAAGACAAGCTGTCAATGCCGGGCATCGGTGCAGGTGATATCCAGGCAGTCCTTGCTCTGATAGGCGACATTTTCACCAAGTCCTGGACCCTGACCAAGAACGGTGTCGTGGCCAAATAAGTAAGGTTTTGCATGAGGAATTGTCACTTGCTCAGCGTAAGCACTCCGGCACTCAAAGCCGGTACGGTAAGCGTAGCCACGCCGTCAGCTATCCTGGGCGAAGCATGCTGCAGAGCCACAGCGTTCTTGTTCTCCATGCTGTTGGCGGCTGTCAGACTGCCGGGGGCATAGAAATCGAAACTGCCTGCACTCAATGATGCCCAGTCACCGTTCACCTCAAGCTGGACCGCATCGTTGCCGGTGTTGACAATCTTGACAATGACGTCGCGGCCGTTCTCTGAAAGTGTGGTGCTGATGCTCAAGCCTGCGGTCTCGCCGCTGTAGGCCAGACGGTACTTTGAGAAATGGTCATACCACAGTTCAGTAACCTGGCAGTTCGGAGCCTTGAACAGGTCCTTGTAATCGAAATTGATGAATGCGTTGTTCCAGTCGGGCGAATCGGTTCGGCGCAGGAACAGTGCCGCAGCACCCATTGCCACTACATCGCGGGCCTCGGCCATATTCAGGAAACCGCCTGCGAACAGACCTGTGCGCCAATCGGTGGAGTTCAGGTTCCATTCCGATATGAACAGCTTGCAGTTGGGATTTGGCCCCTCTGCAAACATCTTGGCGTAACGGTCATACTGCTGGCCCAGACGCTCGGGACCGGTAGCGTAACCGCCCTGCTGCTCGTAATGGTGCAGGCTCATGTAGTCGAAGTAATTGCCGCTGCGCTTTATGAAATCGGCATCCTCGGGGAATCCGCCGCAGGCAATGATCTTGATTGACGGGTCAATCTTGCGCATCTCGGTCGAGAATATGCGCAGGGCCTTCTCGTAGCGCTCAATGCCCATCTCCCACATCTCGTTGTCAATCTCCCAGTATTTCACATTGTACGGCTCCGGATGTCCGTTGGCGGCACGCTTTGCGCCCCATTCGTCAGTTGCCGGAGCATTGCAGTAGCGCAGCCAGTCAAGGGCATCCTGAAGTATCTGCGGAAATTCCTCGTCAGGGCGTTCGAACTTGACACTGACCACAATAATCGGTTCGGAATTCACCTCACGGCAGAAACGTATGAACTCATCGGTACCGAAGCAGTTCTGGTCATAGTCCATCCACATCCAGTGCGGCCAGCGCTCGCGCTCCTCCTGCGGGCCGATGCCCCATTTCCAGTTGTACTGCGCCACATAACCGCCACCCGGCCAGCGCATGCAGCTTGGATGCAGTTCCTTGACAGCCTGCAGTATGTCGGGGCGGAAGCCGCCCAGGTCAAGACCTGTCTGCGTTGTCATTGTCACCTGATCGACCTGCACCATACCACCCTTCACGGCTATTGCGAAATCGCCGTCACCGCTTTTCTGCGGTATAAGCTCGAATTCGTATTTCTTCCACTCCTTGCCAACCTTGCCAAGCGACTGGCCGGCTACAAACTGACCGTCGGTATTACGCAGTCCTACAATAAGCTCGCCTTTACCCTTGGCATATATCGAGCCCACATACTTTTCGCCTTTGATTATGTTCTGCGGCCCCTGGAAAATGCCGGCTTCGGCCTTCCTGCCTGCGGTTATCTCCTGCGAATAGCGCATGTTCACGGCATCGCCCTTGACCAGACGGTACTTGCCGTCATCGCCGAAAGCCGTCCACTGCTGTGCCACAGCGGGAATCCGGACATCGCCCGGAGTGCCCTCGAACAGCACGGTTCCATCGGTCCCGGTGAGCTTTATATTACGGTAAGTTGCCTCGGTATAGTTGACCCAGAAGGTCAGGAAATTGCGGTCAGCCTGCTCAAGTCCGTCATAGCTGACCACCTCCTTGCCGTCCCAGAACACTGTCGCCCTGCTGCCGCGGCTTTCCACGCGAAGCTTGTGCCACTGCTGCTCCTCGTTCACCTGCTGCTTTGTGGCCTGGGCCGATGCCAACGCCGTCAGCGTGCTCATGCGCCGCCCCGGACGGCCTCCAAAGCCTGCCGTCTCGCGCTCTTCCATGGCGCATATCGAGAAATCGGCCGTCGCGCTCTGCTGCTGGAGAGCTGCACGTGCTGCAGCCTCGTTGGCTGCATCAATCTGCGACTGGGTTTGCGCCGGAGTGAAGGTGCGGCCCTCATAATACGGGTCATGAATGCGTACGTAATATGGAGTGCCGTCGGCCTTGTTGCGGAATGCAAAGCGTATGTCCAGCAGACCGCCGCTCCAGCTGCGTCTGGCCAGCTTGTAACTGCGCCAGTTCACATCCATGGTCAGGTCAAAGTCGCAAGTCCCTATGCTGTCAATCCTGAGCGGCTGCTCATAGCGGGTGGGAGAATGCAGGACCATGTCATCGTCCATATACCAGCCGTCAAAGTAGCCATCACGCGGATGGATGCCCGGATACTGCTCAGGTTCGAACGAACGCTCGTAGATGAGTTCCTGCCAGACACCGTTGTTGGCCGAGAAGTAAATGTGTTCGAACAGCTGGCCATAGAGCATTTCGTCAATGATTCCGCTGGGCTTTGCCGATTCTATACTGATTGATGCCTTTCCGTCCTGAGCCATGAGTCCAAGACTGCAAACTGCTGCCAATGACAGACTTAAGATAATTCTACGCATATGTGTTCCTTGTATTGGTGTTCAAATGTATTTGGCAAATATAGGTATTTCAACGATTATTCATACCTTTGGATTCCAAACTTCAATGAGACATGAAAGGAATTGTTCTTGCAGGCGGTAGCGGTACCAGACTTTACCCTATCACAAAAGGAGTCAGCAAGCAGCTGCTTCCGGTCTATGACAAGCCCATGGTATATCACCCCATCAGCGTGCTCATGCTGGCCGGAATACGTGACATACTCATAATTTCAACCCCTCAGGACATGCCGGGTTTCCAGCGTCTTCTGGGTGACGGCAGTGACTTTGGAGTGAACTTCCAGTATGCCGTGCAGCCAAGTCCTGACGGACTGGCACAGGCATTCATCATAGGCAAGGACTTCATTGGCAACGACAGTGTCTGTCTGGTCCTTGGCGACAATATCTTCTACGGCAGCGGCTTTACCAGCAAGCTCAAGGAAGCCGTCAGAACAGCACAGGAAGACAGCAAGGCAACCGTATTCGGATATTGGGTCAGCGACCCGGAACGCTATGGTGTAGCCGAATTCGACCAGGACGGCAACTGCCTTTCCATTGAAGAGAAGCCGGCACAGCCAAAGAGCAACTACGCTGTGGTTGGCCTGTACTTCTATCCCAACAAGGTTGTCAACGTAGCACATACAATCAAGCCGTCAGCACGCGGAGAACTGGAGATAACCACCGTCAACCAGCGTTTCCTTTCCGATGGCGAACTCAAGATGCAGTTACTTGGCAGAGGCTTTGCATGGCTGGATACCGGAACGCACGATTCCCTGAGCGAAGCATCGACCTTTGTTGAAGTGCTGGAGAAACGTCAGGGCCTGAAGATAGGATGTCTGGAAGCCATAGCATTCCGCAACGGCTGGATTGATGCCGACAAGCTGATTGAAGTGGCACAGCCCATGATAAAGAACCAGTACGGACAGTATCTGGTAAAACTTGCAAAGGAAAAAAGAGGTGTCGGACTTGAATAAGACCATAGCGTATGAAATGTGAAGAGAAGTTCTTTGAGATATACCGCAAGTCACCTGAAGACGTGGCCTTCTGCCCGTACCGTATCTGCCCGATAGGTGCCCATGTGGACCATCAGCTGGGGCGCATTACCGGTCTGGCAATAGACCGCGGAATCCATTTCGCGTATTCGCCGAAGCAGAACGGCGTGATTGAGCTCATGTCCCTGCAGTTTGACAAGCGCGCCCAGTTCCACATCCGTGAGGTGGCCGATGTACGTCAGAATGACTGGGCCGACTATCTGCGCGGCGTGACCATAGCCCTGCAACAGCGCTACACCCTGTCTGTAGGTCTGTGCGGTGTAATTGAAGGCACTCTTCCCATTGGCGGTCTTTCATCATCAGCCAGCGTATGTCTGGTCTTCCTCAAGGCACTTTGCAAGGTCAACCGCATAAACCTTTCTCCGTTGGAAATGATACTCATCTCCATGGCATCGGAAAACAATTATGTAGGTGTGAGCAGCGGCAAACTTGACCAAAGCTGTGAGATGTATTCCAAGAAGGACCATCTGCTTTATCTGGACACACAGGATGACAAATATGAACTGATTCCTTCCAGTCCGTCAATGAAGCCGTATGAGATAGCCATCTTCTTCAGCGGAATAGAGCGCACTCTGGCCGGCAGCAAGTTCAACATGAGGGTTGATGAATGCCGGAGCGCCGCATACGCCCTCCTGGCATACGCAGGTATGGACTACGGCAAATTCAATGAGACATATTTCCGTCAGGTCCCGCGTCAGATCTTTGACGAATACGGTGACCGTCTGCCCGACAACTGGCGCAAGCGTGCCATGCACTGGTACACCGAACAGGAACGCGTAATAGCGGGAGCCGATGCATGGCGCCGCGGTGACATTGAAGAGTATGGCCGGCTGAGCTTTGAATCAGGACTGTCATCAATCCAAAACTGGGAAACAGGTTCACCCGAACTCAAGACCCTGTACGAAATCATGACCGGAACCGATGGAATATACGGAGGCCGATTCAGCGGAGCAGGTTTCAAGGGCTGCTGCATGGCTCTTATCGACCCCGCCTACAGGGAAAGCATCATAGAAAAGGTAAGCCGGGAATACTTGAAGGCATTCCCGAATATGGAAGGAAAATACATGACCGCCATCTGCCACAGCGCCGATGGTCTGGGCAGCTGCTGAAACCTACCCTATGGCATAGGATAAGTTATGATTCCGGATGACGATACTGCATCCTGAACGCTGTATCCGGCCTTGCATGACCAGAGTCTGCCTTCAACAAGCTCTTTCCAGCTGTACCCGTTCCAGACATCCTTTTTGAATACATAGACAATCAGAGTGTCTTCCGGTCCGTAGGTTTCTATTGGAGTCACATAGAAATCGTTGCTGTCAAACAGTATCGGGTATGACGAGTGCGGTTCCACCTCAAACACCGATATCTTCTGCCATTCGCTCAGCTCATCAGGAAGCACTTCCGCATGATCCCTGTCCGGGATAAACCAGACGGTCGCATCGGACGAAAAGTTCCTGATGGTCAGGACCTCACTGTTCGTCTCATAGTAACTGTCATCATAATTACCCCTGTCGTAATCAAAAGCGCTGGAACAGGCTCCAAACAGGAAACCTGCCGCTATCAATGCAATTATTCTGTTCATATCGGATATCTTTTTAATGTCTGACGGCAAAGCAGTAACCTACATTTATGCTGACGACCGGCATGATGCGGACCATGCTGCTGGTAACGGTCTTTGAATCGGCATCCTTGATCCAATTGCTCTTTGCTCCGTTCCATGCTACTGATTCAACCCAGTTGGTCGGTTCATGTTCCCGTATTGAACGGATTGATACGGTTTCCTCAATCACTCTGCTTACAGGCATGTCCAATCCTATGCCTGCGAACATGAAACCTATACGGTTCTCGTTCGGAAAAGCAAACCGGACATCGGCCTTCATGGCAAAAGCGACAGGCACAGACACGTCATCGTTGTTGTCAAGAAGATATTCTTCAGAATCGGCATGCCCCCCAATCCGGCGTATGTCATAGTATTCCGGCCCGGAACTGTCATCACGTGAACGGCGTTCATATGAATAATCCAGATTATCGATGATCGCTCCGAATCCCAGTCTTGACGTAATATCCAAGCCATTGCATTTTGTCTTGAAGGCCGCACCTGCAAACAGGTCGAGATTGGATTCCAACAATATGTCATTGCCTCTGAAACGGTAAAGATATTTGTTTCCATCGGCCTTGTTGACTGCACCGAACCATTGTTTTTCATTGAAAGTCCAGGTTTCGTATTCCAGCTGCGCGAATACGCCGAAATGCCTGCTGGAATAGAACGTACAGCGTGTACCCAACAACAGACCTCCCTTCAGACTGTTGACGCTGCAACTCTCACCTGTCACATGCCTGATCTGGGCGGCCTCTCCGCCCATCAGTTCAAATTCCTTTTTAATCTGGCTACACAGCGGCACATTGGTTGCAAAGGCCAGAATCGCCACTGCAGCATACCTGATCATGTTCCTACACCTGTTCATATCCTGATGATTTTTCAATATTCTGTCCAAAAATATCAATTGCATTCAACAATGTCAATCAAATGACAAAAAAATTGGTGGTCGGAATCATAGGCATGGGCTGATGATATGAAAAAGGCCTCGCGGAGGAATCCGTGAGGCTTTTTTCATGTGGTGCCACCGAGAATCGAACTAGGGACACAAGGATTTTCAGTCCTTTGCTCTACCAACTGAGCTATGGCACCAGAAGCATTTGTTCCCGAATGCGGGTGCAAAGATACGTACTTTTTTATTCTCCGCAAGTTTTTGGAATAAAAAAGTTCTGTAGTTCAAAAAATACCCTTACCTTTGCACCGTCGAAAGAGATCGGAATGTAGCGCAGTTGGTAGCGCACTACGTTCGGGACGTAGGGGTCGGGCGTTCGAGTCGCCTCATTCCGACCAAAAGACAGAAACCCAACACAAAACGGGTTTCTGTCTTTTTTATGCATAGTCGAACGCCAACCCCAATGTTGGCCCCCACCCGATATTTAGTGGGGGAAGGTATAAATCACTGCTTTACGCTAAATCATCTGCGCAATTCTCATTTCCTTTTCTTCGTTTTGGTGAGCAATCCCGCGGGTTTCACGCACGGGACAGCCATTTGAGACACCGCGGTGAGTGGATTGCCGTGATTCGTTCACGGAATGGAAATACGTTCCCTCGCGGTGAGCAATCCCGCGGGTTTCACGCACGGGATAGCCATTTGAGACACCGCGGTGAGTGGATGGCCCCATTTCGCTCACGGAACGGGAATACGCTCCCTCGCGGTGAGCAATCCCGCGGGATTCACTCACGGGACAGCCATTTGAGAAGCCACGGTAAGTAGATTACCCCGTTTCGCTCACAGAATGGAAATACGTTCCCTCGCGGTGAGCAATCCCGCGGGTTTCACGCACGGGACAGCCATTTGGAACACCGCGGTGAGTGGATGGCCGTGATTCGCTCACGGAACGGGAATACGTTCCCT
>JAKSIU010000011.1 GCA_024398615.1 Bacteroidaceae bacterium | reverse complement strand
TGGTTTGCCGGTGCGTGAATCCCGCGGGATTGCTTACCGCGAGGGAACGTATTCCCGTTCCGTGAGTGATTGGGGCCATTCCACTTACCGCGTGTACTTTCTGGAATCAGGTTCGTTTGGTTTGCTGAAAACTTCCTATATTTGCAATCAAACAAAACGAAAATACAATGGAACTGGAGAAACTTACCGATGCCATTGTGGCCGGAAACATGAATGCTGCGGTTGAAATGTCGAAGCAGGCTGTTGAGGCTGGCATCGAACCTAAAGCGATTATAAGTGAGTACCTGATCAAGGGAATGGAGATTATCGGAGCCCGTTTCGGCGAAGGCAAGGCTTTCGTGCCTAATCTGCTGATGTCGGCCCGCGCCATGAAGGGCTGTCTGGACCTGCTCAAGCCGCTCATGAAGGGCGATACCGGCATCATGTACGGCAAGGTGGTGATCGGCACCGTCAAGGGTGACCTTCACGACATTGGTAAGAATCTGGTGGCATCGATGTTCGAGGGCTCGGGCTTCGAGGTCGTCAACCTTGGCATCAACGTCGAGGCCGACAAGTTCGTGCAGGCAATCAAGGAGAACGATGCCGACATACTGGTGCTATCGGCCTTGCTGACCACGACCATGGGCTATATGAAGGACGTGATCGAGGCTGTGAAGGCTGCCGGTCTGCGCGACAAGGTCAAGATCATGGTGGGCGGTGCTCCGGTCAATGCCGATTTCGCCGCTCAGGTGGAGGCCGATGTCTATACCGCCGATGCCAACGAGGCTGTCCTGGTGGCCAAGAAGCTTCTTGGAAAAGCTTGATGGTGAATGTATAAATAAGGTATGAATAATCTATAATCAGATATTGATCAATGAAGACAATGAAGCATTTTCTGGCTGCTTTCATGATGATGACAGCCGCCAGCGTATGGGCTGCAGAACCCATCATAATCAAGTTGTGGCCGAACGGCGCACCGAACAGTAACGGTGCCACTAAGGAGAAACCGGCATCGAACAATCAGGCATGGGATTTCGAACCCATTCTGACGGTGTGGCCGGCCGAGAATCCCAATGGGCTGGCAGTTCTGGGCCTTCCCGGAGGCGGATATTCAGTACTGTCCAACACTCATGAGTGCAAGCAGTTCAATACCTACTATAACGAACAGGGAATCACATTCGTATGCCTGGATTACCGCATGCCGGGCGGACACAAGGATGTTCCGTTGAGCGATGCCCAGCAGGCCATGCGCGTAATCCGCGAGCATGCCGATGAGTGGGGCTTCACCAAGCTGGGTGTCATGGGTGCCAGCGCAGGTGGTCATCTGGCTTCAACGGTGGCTACACATTATGTTGACGATGCAACCAAGCCCGATTTCCAGATTCTGTTCTATCCTGTCATCTCAATGGATATGGAGATTACCCACCAGAGCTCACGCGAGCTGCTTCTGGGTCAGAATCCCAGCGAGGAGGATGTGCTTCTGTTCAGCAATGAGAAGCAGGTGACCAAGGATACTCCGAAGGCATTCATCATTGCCTGCATGGATGATTTCCTGGTTCCGGTCGAGAACAGTATCCGTTACTATCAGGCTCTGGTAAAGAACAGGGTTCCCGCAGCCATGCATCTCTATCCGAAGGGCGGTCACGGTTTCGGAGCCGGCATGAATTTCGGCTACGCAGAGCAGTGGCGTGACGAACTCAAACAATGGTTCAAGAACGAAATCCTGAATTCCGGCAACAACGGAGGTGGTTTCGGCGGTTTCGGCGGCTTCGGTGGCGGCTTCCCGAGCGGCGGTGCCCCTGGTGGTGGATTCCCTGGTGGTGGATTCCCTGGCGGTGGTTTCGGTGGCGGCTTCCCCGGTGGTGCTCCTGCTGCAAACAACTGATTACAGGATATGAAATCAAACGAAAAACCGCTCTGGAGTATCTTCAGAGCGGTTTTTGTTGAGCCGAAGGCGGGACTCGAACCCGCGACCTACGCATTACGAATGCGTTGCTCTACCAACTGAGCTATTTCGGCTTTTCGGGGTGCAAAGGTAGTGCTTTTCGGGAAAGCCCCAATCATCCATTCCTGTTTTTTTGGAAAAACCTTAAAAATCCGCTCCCTCGCGGAATTTCGCGGTGAGCTATTCCGCGGGATTCACGCACGGAATGGCCATGAGGAGGGCGACCACTTCGCTGTAGTTGCGGGTGCCGGTCGGGATGCCGTTGCCTTTCAGGTAGAGGTCGTAGATGAATGACTGGGCTTTGTCCAGAGGGGCGAAACGCTTCTGCTGCCAGAATTCGCTTTCCTCCCGATCCTGCTCGATGATTTCCGGATTGACGGTCTTTGCCCAGGCGGCGAAGGCATCGGGCTCCAGCAGAGTGCGGGCGTTGCTCCAGACGTAGGGGAGGATGGAGTAGTGGGCGCTGTATCGGATGGCGGGGTCCGGTTGGGCGTTGCAGGCCTGGAATGCCCACCAGTTGGCTTCGGACTCTACTGCGGTGCCCAGCAGATGGGAGTATTCGTGCATCAGGGTGAAAGGGTATGAAACGGGCCAGACTTCCAGGTTGAGTTGCGATTCGCCCCAGAACGGGCCCATGAAGCCGGTGACTCCGCATCCGGAGTAGAGACGGTTCAGGAGCGGGCGCTTGACGTGCTGCCATTCGCGTGGCTTGGCCAAACCGAATCTGGCCGGGACGCTGGCGTAGAACTGCTTCATGCCTTCTTCGATTGCTTTGATTCCGGAGTCCGATTCTCCGTAGTCAGTCATTCGGAATCTGGTTCTTCGGGGTTTGAATTTTTCTGACAATTGCTGAGCTTGGGGTTCTTGGACGGAACTGTTGTTGGTAATTGCTTCAATTGTCGGAACAGCATCGGATTCCGTTTCATGAATCGAATCTGAAATGGAGTCGGGGTGGGCTTGCGTCAGAGCGTACAGGCTGTCCAGAGTGCTGGAGTATTCATAAAGGAAGGCGGTGAAACGGGCGGAGTCGAAATCGGGGACCTGGACACCGGCGCGGGCGGGCAGACTGCTGCGCGAGTAGCAGATGCCCCATCCCAGATAGAACCAGGTGTAGATGACGGCTGCCAGCTTGAGCGTGGAGATGAGTCCGACACGGATGCTGCCTCCTTTTTTCAGGGCTTTTATTACGATGGTGACAAACACCAGAATGAATGCCAGAACTGTGATTTCTGTGAATGAGATGCGGACCACCTGTGACAGGAATGACAGCACACCCGACACTGACGGATATATGTGAACGGCATAGAAATCGGCCAGGGATGTGTTGTGGCGTATTATTGCGACTGCTATGACCGGTAGTGCCCAGGGTAGGATTCTTGCGATTTTTCTATTCATTCTGGCAGTTGTTTTAGCAAAGGTAATCTTTTTATTTTTTTTGTGCAGCTGTATCGTATTCTTGCAATCTGTTCGTATCTTTGGAAAAGAAACTTTACGATTGATTTTAGAACGATGATGATTCTGCTATCGGCACTCTTGCCGGCACTGTTGCTGCTTCTGTACATTATCAAGAAGGATACAAAGCCTGAACCTACTTCGAAGGTACTGAAGGCCATTATTTGGGGCGTGATCATAATCTTTCCGGTTGCCATTGTGGAGCAGTTGGTGGATGGTGTCCTGTTCGGCAGCGGGGAACCGGTTTCTGTTGCAGGCAATATTGTCAGGGCGTTCTTTACGGCAGCCATTCCTGAGGAGTCTTTCAAACTGCTTGCCCTTTGGATTGTCCTGCGCAACAATCCGTATTTCGATGAGCATTTTGACGGAATCGTGTATGCTGTCTGCATAGGTCTGGGATTTGCGGGCCTTGAGAATATTGCTTACGTTTTCAGTTCCGGAGAGTTCTGGCTGCAGACTGCTGTGAGCCGCGCGTTGCTGGCTGTTCCGGGGCATTATGCCTTTGCTGTTCTCATGGGGTATTACTATTCGAAGTTCCATTTCGTGGAGCGTTCGTTCACAAATGGAATATGCATTATCCTGGTTCCTGTGCTTGCTCATGGGATTTATGATTCGCTGGCCATGGCCGGCAGTCTGAACCCTTATCTGGGCGGTATGACTACAGTGCTGCTGATCTGGTTCTGCATCAGGATGCATCGTCGGGCCAAAATGAATCTGTTTGCCATGGTGGAAAAGGACCGGATGATGGTGTAGCGTTTTTGGGCCTGATGTTTTGCATCTGTCGGCTTTATTCAGTACCTTTGCACCCTATTTAAACGCGCACGCACATGAAATACGCTTTGGTAACTGGCGGATCAAGGGGACTGGGACGGGCCATCAGCATCAGACTGGCTGCTCAGGGGTATCCTGTAATCATAAACTTCAAGTCGAATGCCGATGCTGCCGCCGAAACGCAGCGGCTCATTTCGGAGGCGGGGGGACAGGCCGAGCTGCTGCCGTTCGATGTGTCTGACAGACAGCAGGTTGAAGAGGCTCTGGACGGATGGATGCAGCAGCATCCCGATGACTACATTGCCGTTCTGGTCAACAATGCTGGGATACGCCGTGACAATCTGATGGTGTTCATGCCTGACGATGACTGGAACGGTGTCATTGATACCAATCTGAACAGTTTCTTCTATGTGACCCGCCGTCTGCTCAAGGGCATGATGACCAAGCGCTGGGGCAGAATCATCAATGTGGCGTCTCTGTCGGGACTCAAGGGACTGGCCGGTCAGACAAACTATTCGGCTGCCAAGGCCGCTCTGATTGGTGCTACCAAGGCTCTGGCTCAGGAGGTTGCTCCCCGTAAGATTACCGTCAATGCCGTGGCTCCGGGCTTCATTGCTACTGACATGACCAGCGAACTCAATGAGGATGAACTCAAGAAAATGATTCCGGTGGGCAGGTTCGGACGGCCTGAGGAGGTGGCTGCAGCTGTGGCGTTCCTGGCTCAGGAGGATGCCTCGTACATCACAGGCAATGTGATTTCAATCAATGGCGGACTTTATACGTAGGAATCGGATCAATTGACAGACGGAAAACAAAATCAGAAACTATATGAAAAAAGCATTGTTCATTCTTGCCGCACTTCTGGCCATGCCGGTGCTGGCATCAGCACAGGAGGCCTCTGTTCAGGGAAGACAGACTACGATTGACGGTGTCCGTGTTCCAAGCGGATACCAGGGCCACATCGAGTATTCGAATGTGTTTTTCCTTGAGGACAGCAAGACCGGAATGTCAATCAGCACCACTCACGGATTCTTCTATTCCGATAACATGTTCGTGGGCCTTGGCCTTGGCGTGCTTGTGGCTCCTGAGGACAGTTATGTTCCTGTCTTTGCATCGGCCAAATACATTTTCCAGCCCTATGGTAAGAAGGTGTCTCCGACAATTCAGATGCGGATGGGCTCATTCTTCAACGATGGGGCAAAGCCATATCTGGACGGGGCATTAGGTCTCAGGTTCGCCTCGAATCATGATTTCGCGTTCTCGATTCTGGTGGGTGGCTCTTATCTGGCTCCTATAGAATATTGCGAATGGGATTATGACAGGAACGGAGACTATCGCGTTGATGTAAAGCGCAATCTGTCTTGTCTGTCGCTCCGTATGGGCATTGAATGGTAGTAAAATGGGAAGAGTAGTAATTACAGGAACGGGAATCTGGAGCTGTCTGGGACAGAATCTGGACGATGTGCGCCAGTCACTCTTTGAGGGCCGCTCCGGAATAGGTATTGACCCGGAGCGCAAGGATTACGGGTACCGTTCCCTTTTGACGGGCATTGTTCCGCAGCCTGTGCTGAAGGGCCTGCTGGACCGCCGTCTGCGTGCAGGCATGTCGCAGGAGGCAGAATACGCCTTCATGGCATCGGCCGAGGCGTTCCGCAATGCCGGTGTGGATGACGATTATCTGCTGCAGAATGAGGTCGGCGTGATTTTCGGTAACGATTCCAGTGCCAAGCCGGTAATTGAGACCGATCAGCGCATGCGCCAGTACAAGGATTCGGCCATGGTGGGTTCGGGACTGATCTTCCAGTCAATGAACTCCACCGTGAACATGAACATGAGCACCATTTTCCATCTGCGTGGCGTGAATTTCACTTTGAGCGCTGCCTGTGCAAGCGGTTCGCATGCCATAGGAATAGGATACATGATGATTCAGCAGGGTCTGCAGGACATGGTTCTGTGTGGCGGAGCCCAGGAGACCAACTATCTTTCAATGGCATCGTTCGATGCCCTGTCGGCCTTCTCGGTGCGCATGGACGAACCTGCCAGGGCATCGCGTCCGTTTGACCGTGACCGTGACGGTCTGGTGCCCAGCGGAGGCGCAGCCGCACTGGTGCTCGAGGACTACGACCATGCAGTGAAGCGCGGTGCCCGGATCATTGCCGAGGTCTGCGGCTACGGATTCTCGTCAAACGGAAGCGGCGGCATTTCGCAGCCCAACTCCGATGCATCGTACCTGGCCATGGCACGCGCCATGAAGGCTGCCGGTGTGGAGCCCGATGACGTGGATTACATCAACGCTCATGCCACATCAACCCCTCAGGGTGACATGTATGAGGCCATTGCACTGGCACGTCTGTTTGAAGGCCGCCGTGCCCTGATAAGCTCGACCAAGTCCATGACCGGCCACGAATGCTGGATGGCCGGTGCAAGCGAGCTGGTGTATTGCACGCTCATGATGGAAAACGGCTTTGTGGCACCCAACATAAACTTTGAGAATCCTGACGAATATTCTGCAAAACTGAATATTGCCGCTGAAACCCGCCAGACCGCTCTCAGGACGGTCCTGTCCAACTCATTCGGTTTCGGAGGCACTAACAGCGCACTTGTAATCAAGAAGATATGAACCTTTCACCCGCTTTAGAGAAAGCATACACAAAGGATACGATGAGAGCCGGCGAGGCCCAGCGCCTGGCCGAGTTCATTGCATGGGGACCGGTCATTTTCCAGGCATCGCGCCTGATGGTCAAGTTCGGAATCCTGGACCTGCTGCGTGACAGCGGACAGGGCATGACCGAACAGGAACTGGCTCAGGCTACGGGGTTGTCGGCATACGCGGTGAAGGTGCTGCTGGAGGCATCGCTCTCCATTGGCACGGTCATTGTGAATCCGGAAAACGACCGTTTCAGCATGACCAAGGCAGGATGGTTCCTGCTCACAGACAAGGCTACCCGTGCCAACATGGACTTCAACCACGACGTCAATTACGAGGGCTGGTTCAAGCTGGAAGAGTCCCTTAAGGAGGGACGTCCGGCAGGTCTGGAGCATTTCGGCAACTGGCCTACCGTTTATGAAGGCCTGTCACAGCTTCCCGACCAGGTGAAGAAGAGCTGGTTCGGCTTTGACCATTTCTATTCTGACAGTTCGTTCGACGAGGCTCTCAGGATAGTGTTTGACGAACACGAAACACGTTCGCTGGTCGATGTGGGCGGCAATACGGGCCGATGGGCAATGCGTTGCGTGGATTACAGCGACGATGTCAGAGTCACGATAATGGATCTGCCGCAGCAGCTGGAGATGATGCGTGCGCAGACAGCCGGACAGAAGGGTGCTGACCGCATTGACGGTTTCGGCATCAATCTGCTGGACAGGGAGGCCGCGTTCCCGCAGGACCGTCATTTCGATGCCATCTGGATGAGCCAGTTCCTGGACTGTTTCAGTGAGGACGAGATCCTGTCCATACTCGAACGTGCCGCAAAGGCCATGGACAAGGGTACCCGTCTGTACATTATGGAGACTTTCTGGGACCGTCAGCGATATGAGGCCGCCACTTTGTGTCTGACAATGACAAGTCTGTATTTCACCGCCATAGCCAACGGCAACAGCAAGATGTACCATTCCGAGGCTATGGAGCGTCTTGTCAACAAGGCCGGCATGAAGGTGGAGAGGATCTTCGACATCATGGGCCAGGGTGGTCACAGCATTATGGTTTGCACTAAAGAATAGAATCACAATATGGAAAGAAGCGAAATTGAAGCTAAAGTCCGCAATTTCATGATTGAGGACCTTGAGATTGATGAAGAGAAGATTGCACCTGAAGCACTGCTCAAGCAGGATCTGGGCATAGACAGTCTGGATTTTGTCGATATCGTGGTGATAGTCGAGCAGACTTTCGGAGTGAGAATCAAGAGCGAGGAGATGTCCGGAATAAAGACATTCAGCGCATTCTGTGACTATCTGCAGGCAAAACTGGGATAATACGGCAGATATGGCGGAAAAACGTGAGTGGAAGGGACGGACAGACGGGCTTCCGTGGATGATCCGTTCTCTGGTGGCAGTCATGAAAGTGGTTGACCGCAGGGTCATTTACTGTTTCATGGCATTCATAGTGCCTTTCTACATGCTTTTCAGCCATAAGGGCTATCTGGCCATCTACCGGTTCTTCCGCGAACGTTTCCATTACGGTCCCGTGAAGTCGTTCTGCAAGGTCTATGCCAACCATTTCCGTTTCGGACAGGTCATCATAGACCGGTATGCGGCTTATGCGGGGAAGACTTTCTCATATACCGTTGAAGGGAACGAACGATTTCTGGAACTTATGCAGGCACCGGGCGGATTCGTTCAGCTGAGTACGCACGCCGGCAGTTTCGAGATGGTGGGCTACGGGCTGACATCGCATGCCAAGCGCATCAACGGACTGCTGTTTGCCGGCGAAAGCCAGGTCATGAAGGATTTCCGCCGCCGTATCCTTGCCAGCCACAATATAGGACTCATAGAGGTCGATGGCAGCATGTCGCACATCTTCGCCATGAATGCGGCTCTGGACCGCGGCGAGATAGTGAGCATGACCGGTGACCGTCTGCTTGGTTCGCCCAAGGCATTGAAATGCAGTTTCCTGGGTGCCGAGGCGCGTTTCCCCATGGGACCGTTCGCCCTGGCTGTCCAGAAGGATGTCCCTATGCTGGCAATGTTCGCCATGCGTGAGAACGCCCGCAGCTACAGGGTGTTCGTGCGCAGCATAGAGTCTCATGATGACCTGCCGCTGAGAGCCCGTATGGCAGCCATGGCACAGAGCTTTGCAAGTGAACTTGAAGAGATTGTGAAACAGTATCCCACACAGTGGTTCAACTATTATGACTTCTGGGCTTGAAGACATCAACGTTCTTGACCTGCTGCCGCAGCGCAGGCCTTTCGTCATGATTGACCGCCTGGTCCACTATGACCCGGTGGTGACCGTGAGTACTCTTGAGGTGACTCCCGACAACATCTTTGTCGATGACGGTCATTTCTCGACAGCCGGACTGAACGAGAACATCGCCCAAACCTGTGCGGCAAGGATGGGATACATCAGCCTGTCAGAGAATGGCAGGGTGAAACTGGGTTTCATAGGTGCGGTGAACGGTTTCAATGTTCTGCGCACACCTGTTGTGGGCGAGGTGCTGACGACAAGGATTGAAGTGATTGAGGAGGTGTTTCAGATAACCCTTGTCCATGCCACGGTACATGTGGGGGACGAGCTGATTGCTGAAACGGATTTGAAGATAGCATTGGAGAACTGATATGGAACGTCTCATACAGTGCATGGCAGACAACGTGGTTTCGCCGCTCGGACTTGATTCGGCTGCGAACTATGAGAGCGTGAAGGCCGGAAAGAGCGGGCTGTCACGTTACGGGAGCATGGGTAATGTACGCACTCCGTTCACTCTGTCCCGCATGGACCGTGGAGTGCTGGACGATGCCTGCCGCAGTCTGGGTATTCCCACTGACCGTTATACGTTTTTTGAGAAGATGCTGCTGGCAAGCTCTGTACAGGCAGTGGAGAACGCCGGCATTGACGCTTCCAGCCCGCGGGTGCTGTTCGTGGTATCGACCACCAAGGGCAACGTGAGTCTGCTTGGCGAAGCGCAGGACTTTCCACGCGAGCGTGTGCTGCTTGGTGTGGCCGCGCGTCAGGTATCGGACTACTTCGGCAATCCCAACAGCCCGCTGGTGGTATGCAACGCCTGCATTTCGGGCGTGTGTGCGCAGATTGAGGCCATGCGTGCCATCAGGAGCGGACGTTATGACTGCGCAGTTGTGGTGGGGGCCGATGAACAGTCACCTTTCATCATATCGGGCTTTCTGTCATTCAAGGCCATAAGTGATGACTTCTGCCGGCCGTTTGACAGTGAACGGCGCGGCCTGAATCTGGGTGAGTGTGCCGCTACCGTGGTCCTCAAGGCTGCGGACAGCGTGCCCGATGGCTGCTGGCAGCTGGTGGCAGGCGCAATACGCAATGACGCGAACCATATTTCGGGTCCGTCGCGTACGGGTGAGGGCAGCTACCTTGCCCTGAAGGAGATGCTGCGCTTCTGCACGCCGGATGATCTGGCTTTCGTGAACGTGCACGGCACGGCGACGGCCTATAATGACGAGATGGAATCGATAGCTCTTTCACGTGCCGGACTGAGCGATGTGCCGGTAACGGGACTGAAGGGCTATTACGGACATACGATGGGTGCCGCCGGCATTATGGAGAGCGTCCTTTCCATGTATGCGGTCAAGGACCATACGGTTCTGGCTACCCGTGGATTTGCACGTCAGGGTACATCGTGCCCGGTCAGTGTGAGTCCCGAACTGAGAAGGACCGACGGACGCCAGTTCATAAAGCTGCTGTCCGGATTCGGCGGATGCAATGCCGCCCTGTTGTACAGACTTAACGGCCTATGGTGATGGAAAAGGAATTCAGTTACGTGATACTTGACAGCGGTCGTGCCGTAGTGAACGGACGCAGTCTGGAACATGAGCAGACCGGCAATGCCATGCTGGCCGAACTGTACCGTGCCCATATAGGCGACTGGCCCAAGTTCTTCAAGATGGACACTTTGAGCAAGGCCGGTTTCGTGGCCAGCGAACTGCTGTTCAAGGAGACAGGCGAAACGCGCTGCGGTCAGGACGAGTTCACCGCACACCGCGCTGTGGTGCTGTTCGGAACCACGGCATCGCTCTGTGCCGATACCAACTATCAGGAGACGATCAGCGACAGGGACAACTATTATCCAAGTCCGGCGCTGTTCGTATATACTCTGCCGAACATCGTTACGGGCGAGATTGCCATCCGCGGACATTTCCGTGGCGAGACATCGTTCTATGTCGTTGAGAGGCCCGATGCCGCACAGATGGCCTTCCACATAGCCTGTGCTTTTGACGATGATGTGACGGACAGTGTTCTGGCGGGATGGGTGGACAGCCGCAGGAATGACGATTTCCAGACTTTCTTCACCCTTGTGGAAAGGGGTGCTCTGGAAGGACTGGAAGACAGGATAAGGACAATAATGAACAATTTAAATATTTGAACCGTTATGGAAGAAATGATTCTCAAACTGAAGCAGGAAATTATTGAAGTTCTCAACCTTGAAGACGTGCAGCCCGATGACATCAACAACGATGCACCTCTGTTCGGCGAAGGTCTGGGACTTGACTCCATTGATGCACTGGAGCTGATTGTTCTCATGGAGAAGAATTACGGCATCAAGCTGCAGGATCCTGCCAAGGGAAAGGAGATATTCAAGTCAGTCAATGTGATGGCCGACTACATTCAGAAGAACCGTACCAAGTGATATGGCCGGACGTGATTCAGTGCTGATAACGGGCTGTGGCATAATCTGCGCCATAGGCCAGGACAGGAAACAGGTGCTGGAGTCGCTGCTGGCCACACGTACGGGTGTGGGGCCGCTCCGCTACCTTAAGACCGGCCATACCGAATTTCCGGTAGGCGAGGTCAAGATGTCCGATGCCGAAATGGAGAGTTCCATGGGCATAGCCCCGGGAACTCCGACCACCCGTACCGCACTGATGGGTATGATGGCCATGCGTGAGGCACTTGACCAGGCGGGCCTTACCGCTGCCGATCTGCCCCGGACAGGTTTCGTGGACGGAACAACGGTGGGCGGCATGGACAAAAGCGAGCGGTACTATCTGGATTTCATCGGGAATGACAGCCGCAACGAGTATATCGGAACGCATGACTGCGGTTCGTGCTCGGAAATGATTGCCGACCGTTTCGGGCGTTTCAGGTTCATCACGACCATATCGACGGCATGCTCATCGGCCGCCAACGCCATCGAGCTGGCAGCCGACATGATACGTCTCGGTGAGGCCGATATTGTTGTGGCCGGAGGAAGCGAGTGCATTACCAAGTTCCATCTGAACGGTTTCAATTCGCTTATGATCCTGGACCACGGGCAGTGCCGTCCGTTTGACCGCGACAGGGCCGGACTGAATCTTGGCGAGGGTGCCGCTTATGTGGTGCTCGAGTCACGGGAATCGGCCTTGAGACGAGGTGTGAAGCCCATTGCACAGCTGTCGGGTTACGGGAATGCGTGTGACGCCTTCCACCAGACGGCATCGTCGCCCGACGGCGAGGGGGCCTATCTGGCCATGATGAAGGCGCTTGCCGATGCCGGGCTCGAGCCTGCCGACATTGACTACATCAACGCCCATGGAACGGGAACACCCAACAATGACCTGAGCGAGAGCCAGGCCATGAGACGTGTGTTCGGGGACTGCATGCCGCCGGTGTCATCGACCAAGTCGCTGACCGGACATACCACAAGCGCATCGGGCTCCATTGAAGCCGTGATATGCATCCTGGCTCTCGAGAACGGATTCACTCCTGTGAACTACGCCTTTGAGAATACCGATGAGGGCCTGGTAGTACCTAATATGAAACTGGAACCGGATAGACCGCTCAGACATGTCCTGTGCAATTCGTTCGGTTTCGGAGGAAATGATTCATCACTGGTAATCAGCAATGTATCAGAGAATTGACATAATATCTGCCAAGCAGGTTTCCATACAGCAGCCGCTCTGTGAGGAGTGGATGACCAGTCCTGTCGTGCCATCGGGACAGTTCGTGCGTGCCATGGACCCGGATTTCCGACAGTTCGTGACACCCGGCGAATCACGCCGTCTGGGCAAGCTCCTGAAACGGGCTCTTGCCACATCGCTTTCGGCCCTGGAAGAGGGTGGAATACGTAATCCCGATGCCATTATTACCGGTACTGGATTCGGAAGCATTGAGAACACCGAGCTGTTTCTGGATGCCCTGGTGCGTGAGGGGGAGCAGATGCTCAAACCCACGCAGTTCATGCAGTCAACGCACAATACCGCGTCGTCTCTCATTGGAATAAACACAAAGAGTCATGGCTACAACTCCACGTATTCGCAGAAGGGACTTTCGTTTGACAGTGCCCTGTACGATGCCTGGCTCCAGTTCCGTCTGGGTAAGATAGGGAACGCGCTTGTGGGTGCTCATGACGAGATGTCGCCCGTCTTTTCCGGTTTCATGACCAAGGCCGGACACGTGATGCAGGGCGAAACATGCAGCGAGGCGGCCGTGTCCGTCCTGCTTGAGGCTGACAGTACGAAACCGTCCATGTGCACGCTCGAGGATGTCAGAATCCTGAACCGTCCCACAAATGAGGAACTGTCGCAGGTCCTGTCGCAGATGAAGGCCGATGTCTGTATGACCGGCCGCAGCGGCAATGCCGGGAATGATGCCCTGTATGATTTTCTTGGAGATGATGTGCCTCAGTGCAGCTACAAGCCGCTGTTCGGGGTCAACTTCTCGTCATCGGCCATAGGCTTCTATGCTGCGGCATGCAGTCTAAAGGCCGGACATGTTCCGTCAGTCCTGAACGGCGGCAGGGGCGATGTGCCCTGCAACAGCATTCTGCTTGTCAACGTGGTGGGCGGACGTCATTATTCATTTGTACTGCTCAAGGCCATATGTGGAAGATAATACCTTTTTCCCTTTTGCAGAGTCTGCTGCTTGCTGCCGGACAGCTCATGCTCAAGTTCGCCATGAACAACATGAGCGCGTACGATGGTCTGTGGCGTTTTCTGGGAAAGGAAGTACAGAATTTCTGGTGGCTGGGCTGCGGCCTGACCATGGGAGGTGCTACGGTGCTGTGGCTGTACATAATCAAGAATTTCCCGTTCAGTATTGCATATCCCCTGAGCTGTCTGAGCTTTGTGTTCGGCATGCTTGGAGCCATGCTGTTCCTGGGCGAACAGATACCGCTGGGCCGATGGATAGGCATAGGGCTTATCCTGGTAGGCGCAGCATTCATAAGCCGATGATATGAAGAAGACCGTTACGATACTTGCCGCTATACTCCTCTGCCTTGCGGGAACGCTTCCCGTACAGGGACAGCAGAATGGTGACGATGCCCGCATCGAGGCCATTATCCGTGCCTGCGGGGACATGAAGTCCATGAAGTGCGAATTCACCCAGACCAAGCGTGTGCCGCTGATGGAGGGTGATCAGATTTCAAAAGGCAATATGCTGTATTTCAGCCCGTCACGTCTCAAGTGGGCCTATACCGAACCGTTTGCATACAGTTTCAGGGCCGATGGTGAGACCCTGACAGTCGATTCGGATGGCAGCCACAGCGAGATCGGTGGCGAAGGCAGCCGCATGTTCCAGGGCATTGCCGGTGTCATGATGGGCTGCATGTCGGGCCAGTGTCTCAAGGACAGCCGCATGTTCAAGGTGAGCATGTCCGATGCCGACGGCCGTTGGGTTGCCGCCATGGTTCCGGTGCGACGCGACATGAAGAAGATGTTCCAGCAGATCACACTGAGTTTCAGTTCATCGACAGGTCTGCTTGAGAGGATAGACATGATTGAAACCGGCGGCGGAAGCACTGTCATTGAGATAAGTAACGTACAGCTTAACGGAGACTATGCGGCTGAGTGGTGATTTCTTCTTTCCGGAGTCAGTTCAGGAAAACAGGTTCGTGGTCAGACTGAACGCCGCGCATTACATCTATGCGGCACATTTCCCCGGTCATCCGGTAACTCCCGGCGTATGTCTGGTGCAGATGGTTCAGGAACTGCTCTCACAGTCTCTCGGTTGCCCGCTGTTTACAAGGACAATCCGTAACGTGAAGTTCCTGAACATTGTGTCACCGCTTGAGAATGAGCGTGTTGCCGTATGTATCACACGTATGGCCGACGATGGATCGCAGGTGTCGGTCCAGGCCGTCATTACAGCTGATGCGGACGACAGCCGCGTTTTTGCGAAAATGTCGCTGGTAATGGAGAGGAACCCGTTTTGAACATGAACAGATACTGCGTCATAATTCCAACATACAACAACGCCGGCACGGTGGCCGAGGTGGCGCGCCGTGCTCTGGCGGTCTGTCCGAATGTGTTTGTGGTCGATGACGGCAGTACTGACGATACGGCAGCCGGACTGAAAGGACTGGATGTCAGGGTACTGAGCCATGAACATAACCGTGGCAAGGGATGTGCCCTGAAGACCGGGTTCAAGGCTGCCCGCGAAGCCGGATTCACCCATGCCGTAACGGTCGATGCCGACGGACAGCATTTTCCCGAGGATATTCCTGGTATGGTGGAGGCATCGGACCGTAATCCGGGCGATTATATAATAGGTGTTCGTAATCTGACCAGTGAGAATATGCCGCGTCAGAATACCTTTGCCAACCGTTTCTCGAATTTCTGGTTCCGCCTTCAGACAGGCCAGCGGCTGGCTGACACGCAGTCAGGTTTCCGCATCTATCCGCTGGACAGGCTCTATGGACTTGGTCTGCTCACTTCAAGATACGAGGCCGAGCTGGAACTTATGGTGTTCGCGGCCTGGCATGGGGTGCGGATGAACGGGGTTCCCGTGCGTGTGTGGTATGCTCCCGAAGGCGAACGTGTGTCACATTTCCGCCCGTTCAGGGACTTTTTCAGAATAAGCGTACTCAATACGCTGCTTTGCCTTGGGGCCGTCGTGATAGGCCTGCCTATGGCATTGTGGCGGAAAATGGCAGGATAGGGTCATGGTGAAGTTCTTTCTCGGAATATATGACTGGCTCTGCACGCGCAGGCGTCTGGCTGCAGCAATGGTTGCCGCACTCATGCTGCTGTGTACGGTGTCCATCCTGAATCTGGGCTACGAGGAAGACATTGCCCGTTTCCTGCCCATAGACACGCATGACAGCAGTCAGACCGGGTTCATGGAGACTCTTTCGGAACAGGATCAGGTGGCTGTCATTTTCCGGTATTCGGGTAGTGGCAGTGCTGATGACGCCATAATCGAAGCCATGGACCGCTTTGAGGAACTGTGGTTCGAATACGATACGCTTGAAATGGTTCCAGACATGAGCGCTGTGGCCGATGAGAGCATGGCCCTGGAGCTTGTCGGGTTCGTGCAGGAGCATTTTCCCAGTTTCCTGACAGAGGCCGATTACAGCCGTATGGATTCACTGCTGGCACAGCCGGGATACGTGGACAGCCAGCTGGAGGCCGACCGCCGTTCGCTGCAGATGATGACCGGCAGCTTCACGCAGAACACCATTCCGCATGATCCGCTGAACCTGTTCTCGCCAATCTTGCTGAAACTGGCCGATGCAGGCGGAAACGGCGGATACCGTATGGAGGACGGACATATACTGCATGCCACTGAGCCCATTGGCTTCCTGTTCTTCAATTCCCCGTTCGGTCAGAGCGAGTCGAAGCGTAATGCCGATTTGCAGGACCTGGTCGGGAAAGTGGCCGATGCTGCATCGGACGGAACGGACATCAGCATTTCAGCAGTGGGCGCACCGCTCATTGCCGCGACCAACGCGAAACGCATCAAGACAGACAGCATTCTGGCCGTGCTGCTTGCTGTAGCGGGCATTTTCCTGGTGCTCAGGTTCGCTTTCAGGCGTGTGGGGTACATGCTGTGGATTGGGTTCACGCTTCTGTTCGGAGCCGTGTTCTCGCTTGGAATCATAGGGCTGTTCAAGGACAGCATTTCAATAATCGTAATTGGACTTGGCTCGATTATTGTGGGCATTGCGGCCAATTACCCGCTTCATTTCCTGCACTCTCTGCTTGAAACCGGCGATAACCGCCGTACACTGAAGGAAATGGTCACTCCACTGTTGGTAGGTAACATTACCACGGTCAGTGCCTTTCTGTGTCTGATTTTCCTGAAGGCCCAGGCCATGCATGACCTGGCTCTGTTCGGGTCCTTCATGCTGGTGGGCACTATCCTGTTCACTCTGGTATTCCTTCCGGTACTGGTGCGTCCTCAGGGTCCGCCGTCAGCCGGATACGGCAGCGAAAGGGTCACCATGAAGACCAATGTGACTGGCCGTTGGATTTCAAGGGCTGTGATTGTAGTGACCGCTGTCATGCTCATCTGGGGTGGAACGGCCGGCTTTGACACCAATCTGAATCACATCAATTATATGACCAAGGCACAGAAGGCCGATCTTGAGCTGCTGTCGGACGGTGTGGATGCCGCTTCGATGGACCGTCTGTCAGTGCTGGCCGGACTGCTGCCCGATTCTGCCGCTCAGGCCTCCATGGATGGCCGATGGCTGGAATTCTGGAACGCTCACGCCGACATTGTGGCGGAGCTGGCAGTCAAGGGCAGGGAATACGGATTCACCGCATCGGCCTTTGACAGTTTCATGGAATCGGTGAAAGTACAGCCCGAACTCATTTCAAGAGAGGACCTGGAGCCTGAGAGCATGAGCCGGATCATGGCATCTCTTGTGGAATCGCTGTCCGATGATTTCAACATGGTGCTGTTCATGTGCGGATTCATTGTCTTCGTGTTCCTGTGGATATCGTTCGGCCGTCTGGAACTGGCTCTTCTGTCGTTCCTGCCGCTGACGGTGGGCTGGATATGGATTCTCAGTCTCATGAACCTGTTGGGCATACAGTTCAACATTGTGAGCATAATACTGGCAACGTTCATTTTCGGCCAGGGCGATGACTACACCATCTTCATTACTGAGGGCCTGATGCACGAATACGCCTACGGAGTACGTACGCTCGATGACCGCCGCAGAAGCGTGATACTGTCGGCCATTCTGATGTTCATCGGTATCGGGACACTTGTCATAGCCAGACATCCGGCCATGCGTTCTCTGGCCGAGATAACGATACTGGGTATGTTCGCCGTGGTGGTCATGGCGCATTTCCTGCCTGAATGGCTGTTCAAATGGCTTACCATGAAGAAGGGACAGCTGCGCAGCATGCCTGTCACACTGGCGCGTCTTGCACGTACGGTTCTTGCCTTTGCCGTGCTGATTCTTGCCGTGCTGGTGGTCACTCCGGTGGCTCTGCTTCGTTTCATCGGTCCCGGGAATGAACGTAAGGAACGCTGGATTCACAGGGTCCTGTACCGCTTCTCGAATCTGGTGATACGACGTATTCCGGCTGTGGGCTTCACGCTTGACAACAGTGTCGGCGAGACCTTTGAAAAGCCGGCCGTAGTGATAAGCAACCATCAGTCGCACCTGGATCTGATGTGCCTGCTGATGCTCCACCCGAAGTTGGTCGTAATAACCAATGACTGGGTATGGAGGAATCCCATATACGGCGCTCTGATACGCCGTGCCGAGTTCATTCCGGCAGCCGAGGGTGTTGAACGGTACATGCCACAGCTGTGCAGTCTGGTGGAGCGCGGATACTCGATTGTGGTATTCCCCGAGGGCACACGTTCGGCCGATTGCAGCATCCTGCGCTTCCACAAAGGGGCTTTCCATATTGCACATGAGCTGGGACTGGACATTGTTCCGGTATGTCTTCACGGCGTGGGTCATGTCCTGCCGAAGCCTGAACTGATGCTGCGTCCCGGACATATTACGGTTAGGGTGGGACAGCGCGTGGCTGCCGATGATATGAACTGGGGAACCGATGCCCGCGAACGTACCAGGACATTCCACCGTTTCTACATTGACTGGTATGCGCAGATGTGCCGCGAGTGTGAGGATGCGGAATACTGGAAACCGTTTGTAAGGCACCAGTACATGTACAAGGGACTTGAGATTTACAGGAACTGCCGCCGTACGCTTGCCGTTCTGATGGATGCTGATATGTGTGGTGCCGATGCTGACGGACATATTGCCGTCAGTGATTCCGGACAGGGCGAGAGGAGCATGCTTGAGGCACTGCTTCATCCCGATGCCAGGGTAACGGGATATGTTCGTGATGAAGAGACTCTCTGTCTGGCGCGTTCGCTTTCGGGCAAGCCTGACAATCTTGAATTTGAACTGGAGAAATGACGGATACGCTGATAATAGGTGCAGGAATGGGCGGTCTCTTTACCGGGGCGCTGCTGTCAAGGCAGGGCGTAAGAGTGACTGTACTCGAAAAGAACGCAGTCATTGGAGGCGGTCTGCAGAACTTTGTGCGCGGCGGTGAAGTGTATGAGACCGGAATGCACATTGCGGCAGGTTTTGCTCCCGGCGGGAACATGAACCGTATCTGCCGGTATCTAGGCATTATGGACAGTCTTGAGCTGGAGTTCCCTGACAGGCTGGCCAGTGTGACATACGCCGATACCGGACGTACTTTTGACCTTCCGGTGGGACGCAAGGCCTTTCAGGAGTATCTGTCGCAGTGCTTCCCGGAACAGTCGGATGGACTGGCACGTTATCTGGATGCTGTCGACCGTCTCTCGCATGAGGAGAAACTGTTCTATCTGGAACCGTCAGATGGCATTTTCCAGCCGCATAGTGACGAGTTCATGATGGCGGCCGACAGGTTCATTGCTCAGTATGTGTCTGATCCTGAACTCGAAGCGCTGCTGGCGTTCGTGAATCCTCTTTATGCAGGCGTGCCGGGGCATTCGCCGGCCTATCTGCATGTCATGATATCCAAGATGTTCATTGAAGGTCCGTGCTGGTTCCGCGCCGGTTCAGGCCGTCTGGCCGAAGCCCTGCAACGTGTCATCGAACAGGGCGGGGGACAGGTGCTGACCAGACGTGAGGTGAAGCGTGTCACAGTGCGCGACATGAAGGTCTGTTCGGTGACTGACGGTGATGGACGTGAATACGTTGCAGACAATTACATATCGGACATTCACCCGCAGGCACTGCTTGCCATGATTGACGGAAAGGCCTTCAATGCCGGGTATTCGAGACGGCTCATGGAGATTCCCGATACGGCATCGGCCTTCAAGGTCTTCGTGAAACTCAAGCCCGGTGTCCTGAGACATCCCGGCTGTCCGGTTTCCGTGAATGACAGTTTCCGTAATGTGTGGGTGCGTGACGGCGTATGGCCGCATACGGCAAACTGCTTCCTTGCCGGAGGTGGTGACGGCTGGGCTACGCACATGACCGTTCTCTCGCTTATGGATTTCGTTGAGACGGAGCAATGGGCAGATACACGTACAGGGCATCGGGGTGCCGGATACGAATGCTGGAAGAAGGAACGCACTGAGCGTGTCATGGATCTGGTGGAGAAGCGCTTCCCTGACATCAGGGAACAGGCCGATGACATTTTCGCTGCCAGCCCGCTTACGTTCCGTGACTGGCTGGGAGCCCCGCATGCGGGCGCTTTCGGATACGCCAAGGATGTGGAGTGTCCGGCGCTGTCGCAGGTGCCCATACGTACCAAGGTGGGCAATCTGCTGCTGACTGGCCAGAACGTGAACATGCACGGCATAGGAGGCGTCCCGATGACGGCAATCGAGACGGCTCAGGCGATTGTCGGCAACGATGTGATTCTGAATGATATAATACAAACAAAATAAGCAAGTTATGAACACTTTCAAACTTAAACTGATTTATCCCAAGTGGCAGAAGCTGAAAGGGCAGACAACCTTCAATCTGCCACCTCACGGACCGGTGGCCTTTGCTGCGACCCTTCCTGAATGGGTTGACGTGTCATTCTGTGACGAGAATGTCGATACCATCGACTTTGACGAGGAGTGTGACGGCGTGGCCCTGTCCATGATGCTTTCGACCCAGGTCAAGCGCGGTTGGGAGATTGCCGACGAGTATCACAAACGCGGAAAACTGGTCTTTGCCGGAGGCATATCCACCATGCTTCATGCCGAGGAGATGGTGAACCACGTGGACAGTGTGTTTCTGGGCGAGAGCGAGGGACGCATGGAGCAGGTGATGCTTGACTGGAGCCGTGGCGAACTCAAGAAACTGTACAACTTCATGGGCAATCTGCCCCCGATTGAGTCGGTAGGTCCCTGCCGCCGTGACCTGTACAAGCGCGAGCTGTACAATCACAAGGGCGTTCAGATGGTGGACCTGTTCCATGCCAGCCGTGGCTGCCGTTTCAGCTGCTATCCCTGCGCAGTATCGTATCTTGGAGGCCGATGCTTCCGTCCGCGTCCCATCGACAAGGTGGTCGAGGACATGGCAGGCATTGAGAACAACCGCCTGTTCATTGTGGACAATTCACTTGCCCAGAACAAGGAATGGGAGAAGGAACTGTTCCGTGCCATTGCACCGCTTAAAAAGAAGTGGATAAGCCACACCATTGAGGATGACCCCGAGGTGCTTGATCTTGCCGCCAAGGCCGGCGCATGGTATGTGTATCAGGCCGTGTATGACACATCGGACTATATCAGGGAGCGTGTCAAGCGTTATCATGACTATGGAATAGGTGTCGAGGGTACCATTCTGCTTGGACTTGACAACCAGACTGTCGATGACTGCAAGCGTCTGATTGACTTTCTCGGCGAGATTGACCTCGATCTGGCTGAATTCACAGTGCTGACCCCGTTCCCGCACACCAAGGTCTATGACGACCTGCTGCGTCAGGGCCGCATATTCGACTTTGACTGGAACCATTACAATGCCGGTCAGGTTGTGTTCCAGCCCAAGAAGATGACTCCTGATGAACTTCAGGATGTCTACGAGTACGCATGGAAGAGCTTCTATGCCGATGAAAGCCAGGAGCAGAAGATGTTCCGTCTGTTCTGCAACGTGGCCCTGCGTGAAATGAAGGAGGGCACATACCGCCCGCGTGACCGTCGTCTTGCCAACCGCTCGTTCGGCAAGGATGTGGTAAGAAACATCAAGAAGAACTGAAATGAGAGTATCACCCGATTATTATGATGAGATATTCAGTTTCAAGGGCGAATGGGACATGCCGTCGACCTGCGGACTGAAGATACGCCGCAAGGCTGGAAGGATATTCGTGATAGTGACTGAACTGTATCAGGACAATCCCGGAACGTCAGTCACATACGCCGGACAGAAGCTGGCAGAGCAGATATGTCAGGCCAAGGGGCTGGACATTGCTTCCATAACGTATGTGGAATGCAATCCCGACACCAACTCCAAGCTGTCATTCTACGACGAGGAGTATTTCCAGGTGGATTTCAGTGCCGACATCCAGCACCGTTACCGCCAGATGGACAGAACCGAAATTGAAGGAATGCTGAAAGACTGATGCTGGAATCACTGCTGCTTTTCACCTTTCTTACCATTACGCCTTCACGTCTGACCACGACACCATGGGCCGATGTGGATTTCCGTGCCGGTGAAGTCATGCTGACACCATACATGACCGAGGCAGGTTCCGATGCCCCTACGGTCATAGTGTGTCCGGGCGGCAGCTATTGCTGGCTGGATGTGAAGGGCGAGGGTATTGAGGTCGCGGAATGGCTGCAGGAACAGGGTATCAATGCATTCCTGCTCCAGTACAGGACTGCCGGTTTCGGTGCATATTTCACGCATTACCGCTATGTGGCACGTGGTAACCGACATCCCGACATGCTTTGTGATCTGCAGAGAACAATCAGACTGTTAAGGGAAAATGCCGATGAATATGGCATTGATCCGGAGCGTTTGGGAGTCATGGGTTTTTCGGCAGGCGGACATCTGGTAATGAGTTCCGGATGCTACTACATGCAGGATTTCACCCGTTTGCCGCAGGGCGGTGCGTCGGTGTCGCTACGTCCCGATTTCATTGCTTCGATATATCCGGTAGTGACCATGAAACCGCCATACGTCCATCGGCGTTCGCGTCGCGGACTGTTGGGAGAGTGGGGTAAAAGCAGTCGGAAACTGCGCCGTATGATGTCTCTTGAGGACAATATTCCCGATGACTGTCCTCCGGTATTCATTGTGAACTGCAAGGATGACCCTGTGGTTGACTGGCACAATTCGGTATTGCTGGACAGCGCTCTGACAGTTCATGGCATTGACCACCGGTATATTCAGTATAAGGAGGGCAGACACGGGTTCGGAGTGAGTGAGAGATACGGTTCGGAAGAATCCAGGAAATGGAAATACGCTTTTCTTGACTGGCTTGACGAAATAGGAATAAAATGACATATTTTTGCAGAGATGGAAAAGGATATTGAGTTTGAGAGCCCTGAACGGATCAAGGAATTTCAGGAGGGACTGCTTCGTGACCATCTGGCATACCTGAAGGAGAGATCGCCTTACTATCGCCGTATGTTCGAGAGCTACGGCATCAATACTGAGAAGATCCTCCATCTTGAGGACCTTACCAGAATCCCATTCACTGAAAAGAAGGACCTGCAGTTGTACAATGACGATTTCTGCTGTGTACCGAAGAAGAGAATAATAGACTATATAACCACATCCGGGACCATGGGGGACCCGGTTCTTTTCGGCTGTACCGAGAAGGACCTGCAGCGTCTGGCCTACAATGAGAAGAAGTCGTTCACCTGTGCCGGACTCAGTGAGGAAAGCGTTCTGCAGCTCATGACCACGCTTGACAAACGTTTCATGGCCGGTATGGCGTATTTCCTTGGACTCAGGGAAATGGGAGCCGGAGTGATACGCGTGGGTAACGGAATACCGGAACTGCAGTGGGATACCATACGCCGTTTCCAGCCCGATGCCATAATGTGCGTTCCTTCGTTCATCCTGAAACTGATAGACTATGCTGAGGCACATGGAATAGATTACCGTGGCAGCAGCATCCGCCGCATAATAGGAATAGGTGAGGGACTGCGCGACCAGAACTTCGAATACAATCTGCTTGGCCGTCAGATTCATGAGAGATGGCCCGAAGTGAAACTTTTCGCCACTTATTCATCGACCGAAATGGGGGCTACGTTCAGCGAATGCGAATACGGCATGGGCGGTCACGTACATCCGGAACTGATTATAGTCGAGATAATAGGGGATGACGGAATGCCTGTAGCTGACGGTCAGCCCGGTGAGGTGGTCGTGACTACCCTTGGTGTTGAGGGTATGCCTCTGCTCAGGTTCCGTACCGGTGACATTGCCTGCAAGCATGTGGAGCAGTGCCGTTGCGGACGCTGGTCATACCGTCTGTCTCCGCTGCTTGGACGCAAGAACAACATGATCAAGCTCAAGGGCACGACTCTTTATCCGCCTGCAATAAACGATGTGCTTGACAATACCGACTACATTGAGAATTATGTGGTGATTGTCCGCAACAGTGCCGCCGGGACCGATGATGTCCTGGTAAAGGTGGGGCTGAAGACGGAACAGGATTTTGACGTTGTGAAGGAACTCAAGGACAGCTTCCGTTCGCGTATCCGTGTGGCTCCTGAAATCGAGATATGTCCGGCGGATGATATAAGGAAGGTCAATTTTCCTCCGACAGGCCGCAAACCGGTCAAATTCATAGATGAGCGCCGATGACTGACGAATCCAGATTCGATGACATACGTCCGTACCGTGATGCTGAGATACCGGCTGCCATGAGGCGTATTGCCGGGCATCGGTCATTCCCAATGCTGGCGAGTTTCATTTTTCCAGAGCGGACGGTGGATGAAGTGCATGAACTCGTCTGCTCGTTCAAAAGCGTTTATGATTTCCAGTATCATGTCATGGCAGCAGCCAGCCAGCGTATCATTGACTGCACGACTGCCGGGCTGACAATCGGAGGAGCAGAGAAACTGGACACTTCAAAACAGTATCTGTTCGTGAGCAATCACCGTGACATCGTTTTGGATTCATGCCTTCTCATGTCCTCTCTTTATAAGTGTTACGGGCTGGATTCGGGCGAAATTACATTCGGCTCCAATCTTATGCAGGGCCAGCTGCTCATTGATATAGGCAAGAGCAACAAGATGTTCCGTGTAGAGCGTGCCGGCAGTCCCCGAGAGATGTATAACAGCAGCATTCATCTGTCTGAATACATCCGATATGTCCTGACCGAAAGGAAACAGTCGGTTTGGATTGCACAGCGTAACGGCCGGACCAAGGATGGTATTGACCGTACGGCTCAGGGCATAATCAAGATGTTCTCAATGAGCGGCAGCGGCGACAGGGTGAGCAGGCTTGCCGAGTTGAACATAGTGCCGGTGTCAGTATCGTACGAATGGGAGCCGTGCGATATGCTGAAAGCGCGTGAACTGTATGAGACCGCAAGAAATGGACAGTATGTGAAGAAGCCGGGCGAGGACCTGAACAGCATATTGACAGGTATTACCCAGGACAAGGGACGGCTGCATTTCCAGATATGTGATCCCGTTACAGCCGCTGACCTTGAGGCTTTCGGCCAGGTTCCGGACGTCAGGTTCCACCGTTGTGTCGCGGAACTCATTGACAGGCGCATCTGCGGCGGATACCATCTGTTCCCCAATGCGTACATCGCATACGACATGAGGTATGGGACATCAAGGTACAATGCCGAATATTCCGCAGATCAGGCCGCCGCGTTCAAGGCCCGTCTCGATGGATTGTCGGGATTCGGGACAGATGATATGGACGCTCTCAGAGACATTTTCCTGGGTATCTACTGCAATCCCATTGCCTGTCCGTGCGTACAGACTGTATAACTATTCGTATGTTACATTTTTTAATATCATTTTTCCCAAAAAAATGTCTCGCGCGCGTGAAGGTTCTTTTGGAAAGATGTAACTTTGCAGCATGAAAGTGAAAAGAGAGAAAATAGTTCGCAGAATATGAAAAGGGGGAGTGTGCAAGTCATATTCTCCCTTTTTCTTTTTTATTGAACAGTAATTAAACATAAAATAGATGGAACCTTTGAATCATGAGTGTGGTATGGTAATGGTCAGGCTGCTCAAGCCCATGTCATATTACCGTCGCAAGTACAGCAATTTCCAGTATGGTCTGTCACGCCTCTATCTGATGATGGAGAAGCAGAAGAACCGTGGACAGGAGGGTGCCGGAATAGCATGTGTCAAACTGAAGGCCAATCCCGGTGAAGACTATATGTTCCGTGACCGTGCTCTGGGTTCAGGAGCCATTACCGAAGTGTTTGACCGTGTTCAGGCAGAGTTGGGCAAGTGCACTAAGGAACAGCTGGCCGATGACCACTACCTTTCAAAGTCAATGCCTTTCCTTGGCGAACTGTATCTGGGACACCTGCGTTACTCGTCGGGTGGAACAAAGAGTGTCAGCGAGGTTCATCCTCTTCTGCGCCGGAACAACTGGAGAGCCAAGAACCTGGCCATATGCGGCAACTTTACCATTACCAACAATGATGAGGTGTTCAAGGAGATAGTATCCAAGGGACAGCACCCCAGGAACAACGCATCGACCTACTTCATGCTGGAGCAGATGGGACACCGTCTTGACCGCGAGGTGGAGCGTGTGTTCCGTCAGGCCGAAGATATGGGACTTCAGGGTCTGGGAATCACCCAGTACATCGAGGATAACATGGATATTGCCAACGTGATGCGCACATCGGCCCCCATCTGGGATGGCGGATATGTGGTCGGCGGAATAACCGGCAGCGGTGAATCGTTCGTAATCCGTGACCCGTGGGGTATCCGTACAGCGTTCTGGTATGCCGATGACGAGATAATCACCGTGGCATCGGAACGTCCGGCCATTCAGACCGCTCTCAATGTGACCGATGACAAGGTCCATGAACTGGAACCAGGTCAGGCTCTGGTCATCAATAAGAAGGGACAGATGAATCTGGTTCAGATCATTGAAAAGAAGGCCAATATGTCCTGCTCGTTCGAGCGCGTCTATTTCAGCCGCGGCAATGATGTGGACATCTACCGCGAGCGCAAGCAGCTGGGAAGCGAGCTTGTGGGACCGGTTCTCAAGGCTGTTGACGGAGATATCGACCATACTGTGTTCTCGTTCATTCCGAATACGGCCGAGGTGGCATCGTACGGTCTTGTCGAGGGATTCGAGAATTATCTGAACAGGCAGAAACTGGAACAGATAAAGGCTCTCGGACCTGATGCCACACCTGAACAGCTTGAGAAGATCCTGTCACGTCGGGTCCGTAACGAGAAGATAGCATGGAAGGACATCAAGCTGAGAACGTTCATCACAGCAGGCGAGAGCCGCAATGCCCTGGCTGCCCATGTGTATGACATTACATACGGTGTGATTGAACCAGGTGTCGACAATCTGGTCGTCATTGATGACAGCATTGTACGCGGCACCACTCTCAGGGAACAGATTCTCAAGATACTGGACCGTCTGAATCCCAAACGCATTGTCATTGTTAGTTCATCGCCTCAGGTGCGTTATCCTGACTACTACGGAATTGACATGTCGTCACTTGACCATTTCATCGCATTCAAGGCCGCTCTTGCTCTGCTTGAGGAACGCGGAATGTGGAATGTGGTGACCGATGTGTATTGCAAGTGCCGGGAACAGCTGTCCAAACCGGCTGATGAACGCGTCAACTGCGTCAAGGAAATTTACGCTCCTTTCACTGAAGAGGAGATTTCCGCAAAGATCCAGGAAATGCTGACGGCTCCTACAGTAAAGGCCGAGGTCAAGATCGTGTATCAGACCCTGGACGGTCTGCATGCAGCATGTCCCAAGACTCCTGGCGATTGGTATTTCAGCGGAGACTTCCCGACACCTGGTGGTACCCTGCTGGTTAACAAGGCATTCATAGATTATTACGAAAAATACTACAAATAATGACCGTATCACTGATTCTTGCCGATGGCACCTGCTTCAAGGGTGAATCATTCGGTTTTCAGCAGCCTGTAAGCGGAGAACTCGTGTTCAATACCGCCATGACAGGTTATCCTGAGATTCTCACAGATCCCGCTTCGCGCGGACAGCTGCTTGTGATGACCTATCCCGTCATAGGTAATTACGGCATACAGCCCATAGAGGCCGATGAGATGGGACTTCCCACCAATGCCGAAAGTTTTGAGGCACATGCCAGAGCCCTGATAGTAAGTGACTACAGCGATTTCTACAGCCATTGGAACGCAAAGGAATCACTCGAGGAGTGGATGAAGCGTGAGAAGGTTGCAGGCATTAGCGGCATTGACACACGCGAACTCACAAAGCACATCCGTGAGCATGGCAGCATGACCGCCAGGATAATGTTCGACGGTAAGAAGAAGCCCGAGGAATTTTCATACACCAACATGCTTCCCGAGGTTTCATGCAAGCAGCCCATCACTTACAATGAAGGTGCCGGAAAGAGAATCGTCCTGGTGGATTGCGGCGTCAAGGCCGGCATGATACGCTGTCTTGTCAACGAAGACCTTGAAGTGGTCCGCGTTCCCTGGAACTGTGACTACTCGAAGATGAAGTTTGACGGACTGGTCATTTCAGACGGTCCCGGCAATCCGAGCTATTGCAGCGAGGTCGTGACCCGTCTGCAGAAGTTCATGTCAAAGTCTGATGTTCCCGTCCTTGGCATCGGTATGGGATGCCTGTTGCTGGGTCTTGCCGGCGGTATGGACACATACAAGCTCAAGTTCGGTCATCATACCCACAACCAGCCGGTCAGACTGGAGGGTACCGACCGCTGCTTCATAACTGCACAGAACCACAACTACGCCATCCGTGAGGAATCGGTGGTAGGCCAGTGGAAGGTGTATCTGAAGAACCTGAACGACGGATCTGTCGAGGGAATCTTCAATACACGTCATCCGTGGGTCGGAGTCATGTTCCATTCGGAATCGGACAGCATTCCCACTGATACCGAGTTCATTTACACGGATTTCATTTCAAAACTCTAACACGCGGAATTATGGCATTGAAAAAATATAAGAAAGTTCTGCTGCTTGGTTCAGGTGCTCTCAAAATCGGTGAGGCCGGTGAATTCGACTACTCCGGATCGCAGGCACTGAAGGCATTGAAGGAAGAGAATATTGAAACCATTCTGATTAATCCTAACATTGCAACGGTACAGACCAGTGAAGGCGTTGCAGACAAGGTATATTTCTATCCGGTAACTCCGTTCTTCGTCGAGAAGGTGATTGCCAAGGAACGTCCCGATGCAATACTGCTGGCATTTGGCGGTCAGACAGCGCTGAACTGCGGTGTCGCACTGTATCAGAGCGGTGTTCTGGATAAGTACAAGGTCAAGGTTCTGGGTACTCAGGTCAAGGCTATCATGGACACTGAAGACCGTGAACTCTTTATCCAGCGTCTTGATGAGATCGGAGTTCAGACAATCAAGAGCCATGCCGTTGAAACCATGGAGGACGCACGTGCCGCAGCTCTGGAACTGGGCTATCCGGTCATCATCCGTTCGGCATATGCACTTGGCGGTCTGGGTTCGGGTTTCTGCGACAATGAGGAGGAACTGAACCGTCTGGCTGAAAAGTCATTCTCATTCTCACCGCAGATCCTGGTTGAGAAGAGTCTCAAGGGATGGAAGGAGATTGAATTCGAATGTGTCAACGACAAGAGCGGCAACTCAATCATTGTCTGCTCAATGGAGAACTTTGACCCGCTGGGCATACATACCGGCGAGAGCATTGTGGTCGCTCCTACACAGACCCTGACACAGCACGAGGTGCAGAAACTTGAGGAAATAACCATACGCATAGCCCGCCATGTGGGTATCGTAGGTGAGTGCAACATACAGTTTGCATTCGACCCGCAGTCTGAAGAGTACCGTGTCATTGAGGTGAATGCACGTCTGAGCCGTTCATCGGCCCTGGCATCGAAGGCTACCGGCTATCCTCTGGCATTCGTTGCATGTAAGCTGGGACTGGGCTACAATCTTTATGAGCTCAAGAACTCCATAACAAAGACTACTACAGACTTCTTTGAGCCGTCAGTCGATTACGTGGTCTGCAAGATTCCGCGTTGGGACCTCTCCAAATTCCATGGCGTTGACCGTGAGATAGGTTCGAGCATGAAGTCGGTGGGCGAGGTTATGTCTATAGGCCGCAGCTTCGAGGAAGTCATCCAGAAGGGTATCCGCATGATAGGTCAGGGCATGCACGGTTTCGTTGAAAACAAGAGCATGAAGTTCGCCGATCTGGACAAGGCCCTGAAGGAACCTACGGACAAGAGACTGTTCGCCATCAGCCAGGCATTCCAGGAGGGATACAGCATTGACCGTGTCTGGGAACTGACCAAGATTGACAAGTGGTTCCTGAACCGTCTGATGGGAATCTACAAGGTTTCAGAGGAACTGCATAAGGTCAAGGGTATAGAGAAGCTTTCAGAGACTCTTCTGCGCAAAGCCAAGAAGATGGGCTTCTCGGACTTCCAGATTTCACGTGCACTCGGTCTTGAAAAGAAGCCGGGCTCACAGGAAGGACTTCTGGCCGTGAGGAACCTGCGCAAGAGTCTTGGCATTGTTCCGTTCGTGAAGCAGATTGATACTCTGGGCGGTGAATATCAGGCCCGTGCCAATTACCTGTACATGACATACAACGGCTGTGCTCATGATATTGAATTCTATAATGATCACAAGTCGATTATCGTAATAGGTTCAGGCGCATACAGAATCGGTTCTTCCGTTGAATTCGACTGGTGCGGCGTTCAGGCACTGAACACGATCCGTCGTGAGGGCTACCGCAACATCATGATCAACTGCAATCCGGAGACCGTAAGTACTGACTACGATGTCACTGACCGCCTGTTCTTTGACGAACTGACATTCGAACGTGTCATGGATGTGATAGATCTGGAGAATCCTTACGGTGTGATTGTATCGACCGGCGGACAGATTCCTAACAATCTGGCAATGAAGCTCGATGCACAGAACGTTCCTATTCTGGGTACCAGTGCCAAGGATATTGACAATGCCGAGGACCGTGAGAAGTTCTCAGCCATGCTTGACCGCATCGGAGTCGATCAGCCCGAATGGAGTGAACTGACATCGATGAAGGAGATTGGCAAGTTCATTGACCGTGTGGGCTTCCCGGTACTGGTGCGTCCGTCATACGTGCTGTCAGGTGCTGCCATGAATGTGTGCAGCAACCAGGACGAACTGGAACGTTTCCTGCAGCTTGCAGCCGATGTCTCCAAGGAACATCCGGTGGTCGTGAGCCGTTTCATCGAGAACGCCAAGGAAGTCGAGATGGATGCCGTTGCAAAGGACGGCGAGATCATAGCATACGCTATCAGCGAACATATTGAGTTTGCCGGCGTGCATTCAGGTGATGCAACAATCCAGTTCCCGCCGCAGAAGCTTTATGTCGAGACAGTCAAGCGTATCAAGCGCATAAGCCGTCAGATTGCAAAGGAGCTGCACATAAGCGGTCCTTTCAACATACAGTATCTGGCCCGTGAGAACGACATCAAGGTGATCGAGTGCAACCTGCGCGCATCCCGTTCGTTCCCGTTCGTGAGCAAGGTCCTCAAGATCAATCTGATTGAGATTGCCACTAAGATAATGCTGGGCATTCCTGTCAGCGCTCCTGAAAAGAGTCTGTTCGATATTGACTACGTGGGAATCAAGGCATCGCAGTTCTCATTCAACCGTCTGCAGAAGGCTGACCCGGTTCTGGGTGTCGATATGGCATCGACCGGTGAGGTTGGCTGTCTGGGCGATGACCAGCGCTACGCAATCCTTGAGTCCATGTTGTCTGTAGGACATAGGATTCCGCAGAAGAACATTCTGCTCTCAACCGGTACGGCAAAGCAGAAGGCCGCTATGCTGGATGCTGCCAGAATGCTGGTTTCAAAGGGTTACAATCTCTATGCAACCGGCGGCACGGCCAAGTATCTGGAAGAGAACGGCATTGCCAATACGCGCGTTTACTGGCCAAGTGAGGAAGGACAGCAGCCGCAGGCTCTTGACATGCTTCATAACAAGGAAATAGACATGGTGGTCAACATTCCCAAGGATCTGACACAGCACGAGTTGACCAACGGATACAAGATCCGTCGTGCCGCCATTGACCTGAACATTCCTCTTATTACCAACGCCCGTCTTGCAAGCTCGTTCATCAACGCGTTCTGCACGGTCGACGTTGACGATATTCCAATCAAGAGCTGGGACGGCTTCAAATAAGCCGCAGCAGTCTATCCGAACAGGGGACAGGTTCCGTTCGCAAGTTTACGAACGGAACCTGTCCCCTGTTCGCGCGGTAAGCAATCCCGTGGGATTCACGCAGAGAACCATTTGGAAAGCCGCGGTGAGTGGACGGCCCCGTTTCGCTTACGGAATGGAAATTCTCAGAGAGGTTGCAAACCTTTTTAGTCGGCCTCATATTCCATTTCGCCAAAAATGGGTGGACAAAATCGGAGCTACAAGCCACTTGGTGTCACCCAATAGCCTTTTTTCAGGCATAGGGTGCGTAAAATGCTATTTGAAGGCATTCTAATGACACCTATTTTTGGCAGATGCGCTGTGGAATTGCTGTCAGACGGGTACTGTCTCCATTTTTGAGAAGTAGTTGTCGCGCAGGGGTTTGGTGACGGGCTTGCCTGTCAGGGTTACGTTATGCTCAAGGCGAAGGTCGGCTGACGAGGCGCCTATGCGGATGGTGTAGGTGCCAGGGGCAATGTTCCAGCTGCGGTTGCCGTCAATGTTGGTGTAGTAACCGAACTGGTCGGTGAACAGCTGGGCGCGGACGGTCTTGGATTCTCCGGGCTCGAGGCTTACGCGGGTAAAACCCTGCAGTTGGATTGGGCGTATTGGCTGGTCTGCACTGGTCGGTGACAGGTAGAGCTGGACAATTTCATCGGACTTCATCTTTCCAATGTTCTTAACAGTGAATTCAAGACCTATGCTCAGCTTGTCCGTTCCGATGCTTTCGCTGTCAAGCTTCATGTCGCTGTATTCGAATGTGGTGTAGCTCAGACCGTATCCGAAAGGCCAGCGGATGCGTGGATCCTGTGTCGCTGAGTAGTTGTAGCAGATGGGCTCGTCAAGTTCAACATTGGGGTAGCTTACGCTGAGCTTGGCCGATGGTGAGATGTTGCCTACCAGAATGTCGGCTACGGCATTGCCGCCTTCCTCGCCGGGGTACCAGGCCTGGATGACTGCCGCACACCTGTCAGCAAGGTCGCCAATTACCTGTGCCCTTCCGCCGAACATAATCAGGATGACAGGTTTTCCTGTAGCAATAAGGTCGCGTACGAACTGTTCCTGGTCGCCGGGCAGACGCAGGCCGTCACGGTCACGGTTTTCGCCGCAAAGCAGCACGTTTTCACCCATGGCGGCTATTATGATGTCGGCATTGCCGGCAAGCTTGAGGGCTTCGTCGCGGTCGGCTTTCTCACCGGAATCGACACGTCTCTGGCCGGATCTCCGCTGCCATGCACGCGGGTCACCGCTCTGGCTTATTCTGGTGACATCGGACTCCGTCCAGTCGCAGCCGCGTGTGTATTCCAGGGTGCTTCCGGCCTCCAGACGTGATTTCAGGCCTTCGAGAAGGGTTACGATATGCGGATTCTCGGAACCGATGTCGGTGCGTTTCCAGAAGTATGTCATGGCCGGGAAGGAATAGTCTCCGCACATGGCCCACATGGACGACGCATTCGGTCCGGTCAGCAGTATCCGGCTGTCTTTTGCCAGCGGCAGGATGCCGTTGTTTTCAAGCAGTACAACTGACTGTGTGGCAATCTGATATGAGGTCTGACGCTCCTTTGGCGTGTCAAGCTCTATATGACCTTCGGCATACAGGTAGGCGTTGTTGTCAAACAGTCCGGCACGGTACTTGTATTTCAGAACGTCCTTGACGGCACGTGCGAATGTCTCTTCGCTGACAAGACCCTGTCCAATGGCTTCAAGCAGGTGTGCGTAGCTGTCGCCCGACGGAAAATCGACATCGTTTCCTCCGTTGATTGCAGCTGCAGCCTTTTCGACATGATCCTTTCCTGGAACCTGGCTGACGGCTGTGTAGTCGCTCACGACCATGCCGTCAAAGCCTACGTATTCACGCAGAATGTCGATGAGGATTTCACTGTTTGCAACGCATTTCGTGCCGTGGACGCTGTGGTAGCCCGGCATGACGGCCTTGCTTCCGGCCAGACGTATCATCGTTTCATGAGGAAGCAGGATTTCTTCCATGAGTTCCTTCTCATCGGCATCGCCGCCTCCGCCATAGCCCAGGTAGTGCTTCGAGCAGGTTCCTACGCCTTTCTTCAAATCGCCCTGCTGCAGGCCGCGTACGAAGGCTGTGCCCATGGCAGCCGACAGGTATGCGTCCTCACCGTATGATTCTTCAAGACGGTTGAAGCTCGGGGTGCGGCAGACATCGACCATTGGTGAAAGTGACAGTATGCCGCCCATCTTTCTCATTCCGATGCCGGTCTGAAGGGTCTTGAGTTCGGCCAGTTCGGTGTTGAATGATCCCGCCTGACCTATCTGCTGAGGGTATATGGTGGCATCCAGAGTGTTGATGCCCGACAGGACCTCTTCGTGGAAAAGTGCCGGAATGCCGTTGGGAGTGTTGTTGATTAGCCAGTTCTGGACTGCTGCCACACGGTCACGGAGCACATCGGCCGGTAGCGGCTTCTGGCTGGCATATTGTGAGAAATGACCTATGCCGTTGGGGATTAGACGGCGGCATGCTGCCGTGTCAAGATTGCCTTCTGTGTCAAAAAGGTCGTCCATATACATGCTGCGCAGCTGCGCGACACGTTCCTGCGGCGACATCCTGTCATACAGGGCATCGGTCTGCCTGATCATTTCCTTGTCGGATCCGTTGCTTTCTGAACCATTGCATGCCGTAAGCATAACAGCTGTGCAGATAATGTAAAGTGTTGTATGTCTGCTCATAACGTGTTGTTTTCTGCAAACATACGAATTATTCTCAGATTTTCCAGCGTAGAACTGCGGCGGAATAGGGTGGAATGCTGACTCTGACAGGACGTTCCGGACTGATGTCGGAACGCTGGGTGTTGCCTGAGATGAGGTCAGTGAGCAGACAGGCGTTTCTGGCGGTCAGCTGCATGTAATCGAATGCGTGCTGTGGTATGTTGACGGCGGCATTCACGGCCATCCCGTCAAAATTGGCGACTGTCAGCATGGCATGATGGCTGTCGGCACGCATGAATGCGTATGTCCTGTGCGGATTGAACTGTCCGGAAACGGGATTGACGTACATGAGGTCGAAGAAACGACCGTTCGAGACGCATCTCTCAGAGCGGGCAATGTTCATGAGCCGCGAATAGAAACTGCGCAACTGCTTTTCCTGTTCAGTGAGGCGGGAGTCTCCGAAATGTCCGTCAGAGTAGAGACGGTGCAGCGTGTCGGGTGACCAGTAGTCGAAAATGGTGGTGCGTCCGTCCCTGCCTGAGAATCCCTCTGTGTCCATCCCGCGTTCGCCAAGTTCCTGTCCGGCGTATACCATGACAGGACAGGAGTCCATGAGGGCCGAAACAACCATGGCCGGCAGAGCCTTCTCTGGATTGCCTGCGAAAAAGTCCGATGCAATTCGCTGTTCGTCATGGTTCTCCATGAAATGCAGCATGTGCGGCCCCATCTGTCCTGTGTTCTGCCAGCATCGTGTAATGGCGGTTGCCGACTCCCGTCCCTCGACGATGGCACGCAACGTATCGTATAGTCCCACCTTGTCATAAAGCCAGTCAAAACCGCCGTATTCAACGTAACTGGAATACGAACCGGGGTTGTAGATTTCGGCAATGAATTCTACCTTTTTATATTTGGACTTGACCTTGGCTATGGCATAATGCCAGAATTCGACAGGTACCATTTCGGCCATGTCGCAGCGGAAAGCGTCAACGCCTTTAGAGGCCCAGAACAGAAGGATGTCAGTCATTTTGATCCAAGTGTCAGGTATGGGGTCGAAATGACGGTCCCCGTTACGGTAGTCGATGCCGTAGTTCAGCTTGACGGTTTCATACCAGTCACATTCAGACGGCCATGGGCTGAACCGGTCGTTTCCGGTTGCTTTTGCAGGATTCTCCACATAGCCTTGCCAGTCTATGCCCCCGCCTAGGGACTGTCCTGGAAAATAGTAAAAATTATTTGACGTGGAGAATGGTTCCATGGGGTTGTCGGATTCGCCTAATCCGTATTTCCCTTTGGGAGTGCTGATGGAGTGATACTGTCTTGCAACATGATTTGGAACGAAATCCATAATGAATCCCAGTCCTGCTTCATGAACTCTTCCTACAAGGCTGGCAAATTCATCCATGCGGTTAGAAATGTTTACAGCAAGGTCGGGATCTATGTCGTAATAATCACGTATGGCGTATGGTGATCCTGCATGCCCTTTGACTGTTGCCGGGTGTGACTGTGGAATCCCGAATCCGGAGTAGCCGGTACGGCTTGCATGGGCAAGGAGACCGGTGAACCATATATCCGTATAACCGTTTTCCTTGATCTCATTCAGTACGGCCGGCGTGAAGGATTCCATCTTTCCGCATCCGTTTTCCTGAATGCTTCCGTTCGGGATATTTGCCGAAACAGGATTGTTGAAAACCCTGGCGAGTATCTGGTATATGGTTCTCTTCTTCATTGTCGAATGGTTTGAGGTTACTTCAGTATTCTGCCTATCAGGCCGGTGAGAACGGTTCCTGGACCGCATTCGGTGAATTCCGATGCTCCATCGGCATGCATGTTCAATACGGTCTTCGTCCAGAGGACAGGTGAATCCAGCTGGCATACCAGATTGGCACGGATTTCGTCGGTGTCAACGTGTGGAAGGGCATCGGCATTCTGATAGATGGGACAGCGTGGGGTATTGAAACGTGTCGCTGATATGGCCTTTGCAAGTTCTTCCTTTGCCGGGGTCATGAGCGGTGAATGGAAAGCACCTCCGACTGAGAGCGGAAGCGCACGTCTGGCACCGACTTCCTTCATGAGCGGACAGGCTGCTTCAATGCCTTCGGTGCTCCCTGAAATGACAATCTGACCGGGACTGTTGAAGTTGGCGGCTACAACCGTATGTCCTTGACTGGCAACGTTTTCACATACTTCAATCACCTTGTCGTCGGCCAGTCCTATGACGGCTGCCATTGTACCCGGATTCGCAATGCAGGCCTTCTGCATGGCGCGCGCTCTTGCAGCTACCAGAAGCAGTCCGTCTTCAAATGAAAGGGCTCCGCAGGCAACAAGTGCAGAGAATTCACCGAGCGAATGTCCTGCAACCATGTCCGGCTGGAATGCGTCACCCATGGCAAGACTCACGGCAACGGAATGAAGGAAGACTGCCGGTTGGGTGATATCCGTACGGCGCAGGTCTTCATCGGTTCCGGAGAACATGATTTCTGACAGTTTGAATCCGAGAATCTCATCGGCTTTGTCAAACAGTAGTCTTGCCTCCTGACTGTCGTTATACAAATCTTTGCCCATACCTGAGAACTGGGCTCCCTGACCAGGAAAAACGAATGCCTTCATATTTATATTTTTTATTATTTTTGCAGGATTTTGTGCGTACCATGAGGTTTCAGCTGCAAAAGTAGTCATTTTGACTCTTTTCTGCTGAATTTTTTCCTGTATCCGCACAATTAATCGCGCATGTACACGTTTATTAGAAAATAAATCCGCATAAATGTCAGAAAACAATATAATCAAGGCCGATGCCGCTCCTGTAGAACACAAGGATGCAATGGGACCTTTCCAGCGTTCAGTCAAAAGATTCTGTGACTTTTTCTTCTCATTCATAGGCATCATTGTCCTGTCGCCGATTATTCTGGTCTTTACTGTGATACTCCTGTTCGATGACGGTCCTGTGATTTACAAACAGGAGAGGATAGGGTATAAGGGACGTCCGTTTACCATCTATAAATTCCGCTCAATGCATCCCGATGCCGAATCGAACGGAATTCCGCGTCTTGAAGCTGACAGGGAGAAGCATATGACAAAGTTCGGCAGTTTCATGCGTGCCCATCATCTGGATGAGATACCCCAGCTCTGGAACGTTCTCAAGGGTGATATGTCATTCGTCGGTCCCCGTCCGGAACGTCAGTTCTTCATTGACCAGATAAACGAGTACACTGACGATTACAAGTACATTTACATGATGCGTCCGGGAGTGACATCGTACGCAACCATCCATAACGGTTATACCGATACGATGGAGAAAATGCTCAAACGTCTGGAACTTGATATTGACTATCTGGATCATAGGAATCTTCTGACTGACGTGAAGATCATATTCAATACATTCTTCTCCGTATCCAGCGGTAAAAAATTCTAAAACTACAATATGGCAAAGAAAACGACTCTCATTGCCTTACTGTTTCTGATGCTTGGCGTTATTCCTGCCACGGCTCAGATGTCAGAAGACAAGATTGCGCAGTTCATCCTTGAACAGCAGGAAAAGGGACTGTCCCAGGAAGAGATTGTTTTGGAACTGAGTCGCAGGGGCGTTACTCTGCAGCAGCTTCAGCAGATGCGTTCCAAGTACGAGAAGGGCCAGATGACAGGAATTATGGGAAATACCGTAATCGGCGAAACTGCCCAGCCACGTATCAGGACCGCCCAACAGTCACTTGATGTGAATGACGGACAGCCTGATCTTCAGTCATATGACAGGGAAACGGCCAACAAGATGATGTTGCAGTCCATGTATGACGAATCCATGTTCCTGTTCGTTGACTCGATTGAACTCCTGAGACTGAGTTTCATGGAGAAGAAACAGATATTCGGTCATGACATGTTCAACGGCAAGGAACTGACGTTTGAGCCCAGTACTAATCTGGCTACACCGCGTTCATACCTTCTCGGTCCGGGTGATGAAGTGATCATAGACATCTGGGGCGGTTCCCAGTCAACGGTGCGTGAAATCATTTCACCTGACGGAAACATTATGGTTGAAGGACTCGGTCCGGTATATCTGAACGGAATGACCGTGGATAAGGCTGACAAGTATATCAAGAGGGTCTTCAGTCAGATATATTCAGGTCTTGATGACAATGGCGGTGAATCCGGTATTAGTCTTTCCCTGGGTCAGAACCGTTCCATTCTGGTAAACGTTCTTGGTGAGGTCGAGAATCCCGGAACCTACACCCTGTCTTCATTTGCAAGCATGTTCAATGCCCTGTATATGGCTGGCGGTCCTACGGAAATAGGTTCACTCCGTAATGTCAGACTGTATCGCGGTGGCAAGCAGACCGCGGTCCTGGATGTGTACGACTATCTTTTCAATGGCACGCTTCCTGGCGATATCACTCTTCAGGACAATGATGTGGTTATGGTGCCATCGGTCTCGAATCTGGTCTGCATTGACGGAAGCATACGCCGCCCCATGTTCTATGAGGTCAAGTCAGATGAGTCCCTTGCCAATCTGATTGACTTTGCCGGCGGTCTTGCATCGAACGCTTACAGAAATGATGTGCGTGTGATCCGTATGGGCGATGTCCAGCGTCGCATCTATACCGTTCCTACAGATAGTCAGTCCGATTTCCGCCTTATGGACGGAGACTCCATATATGTCGATTCGACTCAGGTCACTTTTGCCAATATGGCTGAGGTGCGCGGTGCGGTTTTCCGTCCGGGGCAGTTTCAGACTGATGGAACCATCAGAACCATATCGGAACTGGTAAAGGCTGCCGGTGGATTGCGTGAGGATGCTTTCCCGACACGTTCCCTCCTGAGCCGGACCAATCCGGACAAGACCCTTGTCAATCAGGCCGTGGATATAATAGGTATCCTGGAAGGAAGGAATCCGGATATTGAAATCCGTAACAACGATGTCCTTTTCATACCGAGCCATTTCGATATGGGCGAGGTCAAGACCTTGAGCATTTTCGGTGAAGTGATGTTCCCGGGTGAATATCATTATGCCGATAATACCGGCATTGAGGATCTGGTGCTTCAGGCAGGTGGCCTTAAAGTCAATGCATCGGTTGCAAAGGTCGATGTTGTTCGCCGTAGCAGTGACAAGAAGGCTGTTCTCAAAGGTGATACTATTGCCAACGTATTCACTTTCAGTATAGATGAGGATTTGAAGATTCAGGAGAACGGATTCGTGCTTCAGCCTTATGATGAAATCTATATCCGCCGCAGTCCCGGTTCGTCTGAAAACCGTAAGGTCCAGATTGAAGGCGAGGTGCTGTTCCCCGGTTATTATTCATTGTCTACGGTTAACGAGACTTTGAGTGACGTGATCAATCGAGCCGGAATGTTCACAAGCGAGGCATATCCGGAAGGCGCACGTCTGGAACGCAAGATGACGGCTGCTGACCGTCAGCGTATAACCAAGATGGTGGAAACACTTTCTGCCAATGATTCTCTGACCATGGCAAAGACTCTTGAAAAACTTCAGGAGGAGACGAAATTTGATGTAGGTATCAATCTGGCCGAGGCTATGGAAGATCCCCATGGCGAGTATGACATCCAGCTGCGTGACGGTGACCGCATAATCGTGCCTCAGATGAATGCTACGGTCAAGATCAACGGAGCTGTCATGTACTCGAATACCATACCGTATATTAAAGGTAAGGGCTTGAATTACTATATTGACAAGGCTGGCGGTTTTGCTCAGAATGCCAAGAAGAAGAATGTCTACGTCATGTACATGAACGGTACTGTTGAACGTGGCCGGCGTAGAGCCAGCGCAATTCAGCCGGGTTGCGAAATCATTGTTCCCACCAAGATGCCCAGAGATGGTATGACTACATCTGAAATACTTAGTCTGAGTTCGACATCAGCATCACTGGCTACCGTGGTCCTGGCTCTTATCAACCTAATCAAGTAAAATAGTTATGGCTGATTCAAATAAAGATACCATTGACCTGATAGGGATACTGAAACTTCTTTGGGGTAAAAGAAAAAGACTCATTCTTAACTGCTTTTATGCCGGAGTGCTTGCCATTGTCATTGCATACAGTATACCGAAAGAATATACTTCCGAGGTTATTGTGGCTCCTGAATTCGCGAGTTCTACGTCTCTTGGCGGGAGTATAGGAAGTCTCGCGTCGCTGGCTGGTGTCAATCTGGACCTTTCCGATGGAGGCGATGCCCTGTATCCGGAACTGTATCCCCAACTGGTTGAATCGACGCCATTCCTTTGTGAACTGATGTCCATGCAGGTCGACGGCCAGTTCAAGGGCGATTCCATACATACCACATTGTACAGCTATCTTCAGAACAACCAGAGAGTCACATGGTGGGATTGGATTCTTGGTACTCCTAATAGAATTAAGGCTAAGCGCAATGCCACAGCTCAGGATAAGATTGTTCCTGAATCTGATTCCGACAGCCGTTTCCTGTCACGCCGCCAGCAGCTTACCCTGAAGGCGCTGAAGAAGAAAACTTCGGTCGTGCTTGACAAGAACACCAGTGCCATAAGCATCAAGGTCACCATGCAGGATCCGCGCATTGCCGCCGATGTTGCCGAGCAGGTTTCGGCAAACCTCCAGAAATACATCTGCAATTACCGTTCGGCCAAAGCCCGACAGGATCTGGAGTCCATGCAGGTCGTCTTCGATGATGCCAAGGCAAAATACTATGAGGCTCAGAGCCGCTATGCCAAGTACAGTGACCAGCATCTGAACATCTCAAGAATGAGTAATCAGATTGAACTTGACCGTCTTTCCAATGAGCAGGATCTGGCTTTCAATGTCTATAATCAGCTTGCTTCACAGATGGAGATGGCACGTGCCAAGGTTCTTGAACAGACCCCCGTCTGCGTGACAATACAGCCTGCTCTAGTGCCATACAAGGCTTCGTCTCCCAAGAAGATGCTCATAGGTCTTCTCTATGTATTCCTGGCATTCTTCGGTACTGCGGCGTGGTATATACTGAAGGAATGTTCACAGCCAAAATGACTTTCAACTGATTGATATGGGATTTCTGATGGTCTTTGCACTGGTCGTTGAGTGCACGGTTCTGTTCTTTCTGGAAAAGAGAGCCTGGAAGACCATCTACACTCCGCTCAATTTCCTGATGCTCCCGTATCTTGCGGTACTTTTCGTATCTGTCGCGGTTGCGGGACATTTCGGCTTTGTAGACTTCTTCTATCCTAGCATTATTATCTGGATGGCAGGACTGTTCCTGTTTGCAATTCCTGATTTTGCCATAGCAACGTATGTGGGAGACCGGTTCGTCCAGTCCGTTCCTGAAAATCGTATGACCGATGACCACATGCCCCGTATGTTCACTTACATAGGTATTGCTCTGGTCCTGTTGTTCGCTTATAGACTGAAAACCACACTTGGCAGTTCGCAGTTCATTATCGGATCTGATGAGTTTGCCGAGGACTTTGCCGGTTTCGGCTTCTGGGGACATCTGAAAAGGTTCGGCGTGGTCATGCTGATGCTCTACATCTACTATGTTGACAGAAACAGAAAATGGCTGTGGATTTTCATTGTTGTCCTTTGCGGAGTCAATGTCATCAACATGGTCAAGGGTACGATGATCATTCCTTGTGTGGTAGGTGTCATGATGAGGCTGGCATCGGGCAAGATGAAGATTACGGCACGTTTTGTGACCATATTGCTTATCTGTTCCGTGGCAGTGTTCTTCCTAGTGTTCCTTCTGGCCATCCTGGTGGTGAACAAGATGGAGGTGACCGGCAAGATCATGGGATGGATTTTCGAACGCTATGCCCATTATTTCACAAGCGGTACGCTGGGGTTGAGCGTGGACATGCAACTTGGCTTTCCCGACAGTGGAGACTTCCAGACAATCTGGACACCGTTCATAAACATAGTCAATCAGTTGAACGGAAGCGGTGAGATCCTGTCTCCGGTCAATCCGCTGTTCCATTTTACCGGCATCAGTCTTACAAATGTCCGCACGCTGTTCGGGACTCTTTTCATTTACACGAACTACGTTCAGTTCTGTCTCTATACTATGGGATTGAGCGCATTCTGCTATTTCATGAAGGTGGTTTCCATGAAATTCCGAAACGTATATACCGATACGGTCTATTTCTATTTCTGCGGACTTCTGGCAATGGGGTGGTTCGAATTCTATTTCTTCCATCTGGATGTGATAGAGATTCCTGCAATGATAGTGATTCTTCATCTGGCGGACTGGATATTCCTTGGCCGCAAATTCTCTGATCCATTATTGGAAACGGCATGACGGCAATCATCCTTTTGAACTGGAACGGAGCCCGGGATACGCTGGACTGTCTGGCTTCTTTGGAGAAGGCAGGAGGTGATTTCCGTGTCATTGTGGCGGATAATGGTTCCACTGACAACAGCGTGGAACTGTTGGAACAGTATGCATCGGCAAGCCCTGTCAAAATAGACATATTGCCTCTTGGCAGCAATCTGGGTTTTGCGGCAGGCAACAACCGTGCTGTCTCCTATGCCATGCAGTACAGTCCTGATTCATTTCTTCTCCTGAACAATGATACTGTCGTGGAACCTGATTCAGTAGCCGAACTGCAGGAATTTGCATATTCAAATCCCAAAATAGGAATACTCGGTCCACTTATCTGTCTTCATTCTGACAGAGACCGGATATGGTCGGCCGGGGGATATCTGACATTCGGTTCACGCAAGGCACCTCTGAAAGACACACGTGTTTCAGATTTGCCTGACAGAGATGCAATTCCGGTCTCATTCATATCGGGCTGTGCCCTGTTCGTACGTTCAAGTCTGGTCGGTAATGACGGCATTCTTCTGTCAGAACGCTTTTTCTTCGGTGAGGAGGATTATGAATTCGCGCTGCGTATGAGAAACCGTGGCGAGAAGATGATGATTGTTCCAAAGTCTGTCATATATCATAAGGTGGGATCTTCGGCCCGTAATATGACCGGCAAGGTGGTACTTGGAAGGAACTACCTGTACTATCTTGGACGTCTTATCGCGGCAAAGGGCTATTATCCGATGCTTTCGTTCAGAGCCATCCTGTTCCTGACCGGTTTGAGATGTGGCAGGTACTTTTCCGCTTCAGGACTGGACCGCAGACAGGCCGGTATCCTGATTCGACGACTCAAGTCCGATGCATTGTCTTTGGATGCGATAGGGTATGATTTGTTCCGTTCCATAATGATTGATGGGACGTATTTCGATTTCCTGAATACTGCAGCAGAATGAAGAATCCAAAATATCAGGTACTGATTCTGTATGCTGCAACTTTCCTTGGGGCGATACTGAATTTCATAGCTTCCAAGATCAATACCGATCATCTGGCTATTGCCGAATATGGTGATGTGACTTATGTGCAGACAGTAATCCAGCTCGTGTCGTGGGTGGTCCTGTTCGGATGGTTCATGTCCGGCAGCCGTCTGCTCGCCTTGTCTGACAATAAGGAGAAAAGTGCCAGGATCCGTGGCGCTGTAGTGCTTTGCCTTGTGGTATCGTCGCTTCTGCTTGTCTTCATTTCATTTTCCATAGGACTGGCGCATTGGTGTAAAGGGGGCATTATGACTCTGTTCTTCTGCTCACTTCCTGTTTGTATCTATCCGTTGCTTACCAATTATATGAATACAACGGCGCAGGGAGATAATTTCATAGGCAGACTTGCTCTTGCCAGAGCGCTTCCGGTTACCTGCTATCTTGTGCTTGCCATACTGATTTATCCCCGAATAGAAGTGTCATCCAATACGGTACTGCTGATGCATTGGGGTACCTGTTCGCTTGTACTGATAGCCATAATCATTTCAACAAGACCCAGATTCACCAATCTGAAGCCTGTATTCCAGGAACTTCGAAAGGAAAACCGTGAATATGGAATTGAATTGTATTACGGGTCTCTTGTAATGGTGGCAACCAATTATCTTGCCGGCGTGACACTGGGATGGATGAACGACGACAATACTTTGGTGGGATTCTACTCGCTCGCACTTTCACTTTCACAGCCACTTTCGTATCTTCCGGGAATAGTGGGTACAACCTATTTCAAGCGCTTCGTCCATGAGGACCGTATTCCGTCAAAGGTCCTGAAGATAACATTGCTTATAAGTCTGGTCTCATTCATTGGATTCCTGATTCTTGTAAAACCCGTAGTCTGTCTGTATAAGGAATCTTATGCGCCGGTAGCCTTGTATGCCGCTCCGCTCGCATTCGGATTCTGCATACACGGAATAGGTGATATGATTAACCGTTATCTGGGTTCACACGGAGAAGGACGTTCCATAAGAAACTGCAGCTTTGCATGTGGCGCCGTTAAGATTACGGGGTCGTTCCTTTTCGTATACCTTTGGGATATCAATGGTGCGATCCTGACCATTGTTCTGAGTTCTGTGGTATATGCATTGTCACTTTTGGTTTCATACAGGCGTTATATTCGGAGTAATTGAAGTAATTTCGCGATTCAAACATTAACGGAGCATGAGACAGCGGCTTTTCTTTATCGGTGCCCTTGATTATCCCAATCAGCCACAGGCGGGCGATGCGGTCAAGAACCGCCTGCTTCTGTCGTTCTTCCAAAAGAGCCTTGGAAATGTCCGTTATGTTGATACCCAACGTTGGAAACGCAATCCTCTTGTCCTGGCAAAAGTCATGTGGAACCTGTTGTTCAGGCGTTTTGACAATATTGTCATTTCCACATCCAACGTATCGGCCTATCGTCTCGTCAGACTTACTACATCCATGCATCTGAAAAGCCGCATATACTATTTCATGATAGGTGGCTATACTCCGGTCAAGATCAAAGACGGGATATACAGTGCTGAACCGTTCAGAAAGCTGGAGAGGATCATAGTTGAGGCCGATAAGGTCAGTGACATGTATCATGAAGTAGGTTTGGACAATACGTACCGGCTGTATAATTTCAAGCCTGTATTGTTCCGCCCGGATATATCGGTTGCCCATAGCGGTAAGGTCCGATTTGTGTTCCTGTCCAGACTGACACGTCTGAAGGGGATATATCACATTCTTGAGTCGGCCCGTGAACTCAATGATCGGGGATATGGGGAACGGTTCTCGGTCGATTTCTATGGCCGTATAGATGAAAGCGAGAAATCCAAGTTCCTGGCCGGTACCGATGGCATTGCCAATGTGTCATATAAGGGCTTCCTTGAGTTGGATGCCGCCGGATATGAAACATTGTCATCGTACGATGCCATGCTGTTCCCGACCATGCATGTGACAGAGGGCTTCCCCGGAGTGATTGCCGATGCGGCAATATCGGCACTTCCTGTGGTGGCATCGGACTGGAATTATGCTGAAGAGATTCTCGGACGGTGCGGCTGCGGCATCCTGTTCCCGACAGGTGACAATAAGGCCCTGACGGAGATAATGCGTCAGATTATCGAGAATAGGGATATGCTGGAGCCATACAGGAAAAGGGCTCTTGAACGTTCCGTCATGTATGATGTATCCGCAGTCCTGAATGACGCTCTGATTTCCGATCTGGGCATGGACAAACCTGTCAGATAACACATATTCAAGATGTCATCCGTCAAGTCCATAGTCAAATCCATTGCATCGGTCTTAGGCCGTAAATGTCCGGGACTGGTGGTCAGGATAAGATTCCTGCTGCGTTTTCACAGATTCCCGAACCTGAGGCATCCGAAGGATCTTAACGAGAAGATACAGTATCTGTCCCTGAAGACCGACACTTCGCTCTGGACCGAACTCACAGACAAGTTCAAGGTGCGGGGATACATACGCAGATGTGGTCTGGAAGATACTCTGGTTCCTCTGTTGGGGCATTGGAGCAGGGCGTGTGACATTGATTTCGACTCTCTGCCTTCGAAATTCGTTCTCAAATGCACACATGGTTCAGGAGACTGCATCATTGTCCGAGACAAGTCACGGTGTGACAGGGAGGGGATTGTCCGTGAAATGCAGTCGGCTCTGGATACCTGCTATGGACTGAGCGAAGGCAATATCCACTATTCACGTATCGTGCCGTCAGTCGTGGCTGAATCACTTGTAGAGAATGACGCGGAAAGTGCGGTCCATTCATCGTCGCTGATAGACTATAAGGTGTGGTGTTTCAACGGCAAGGCGTATTATATCTGGGCGTGTACGGACCGTAGCCGTGAGGGTGCAAAGGTACTTCTCTATGATACCGATTGGAACGTTCATCCCGAATACTCGGTGTTCACAAAGCATTACATGCGTGGAACCGTGATTCCCAAACCCGCCAATCTTGACAGGATGCTGGAGATTGCCGAGACGTTAGCCAGACCTTTTCCTGTCGTCCGGGTCGATCTGTACAATGTTGCAGGAAAAGTCTATTTCGGTGAAATGACATTCACTTCACTTGGAGGTTATATGGACTTCTATACCGATGATTTTCTTGAGATGACCGGTTCAATGATCAATTTGGATCAGTGAAATGCATATACATTTGTCTGGTATTCACTTTTTTCCTAATTTTACGGCCGTTTTGCAAAACGAACCAATAAATGACTGACGGCCTGGTTTCCATTATAACCTCAACATACAATTCAGGCAACTACATTGCAAAGGCCATTGAGTCTGTGCAGGCGCAGACTTATACCAATTGGGAAATGGTCATAACCGATGACTGTTCCACCGATGACGGCCCGGACATTGTACGCAGTTATGCCGCCAGCGATCCCAGAATCAGATTGCTTCAGCTGGATGCCAATTCGGGACCTGGAGTCTCAAGGAACAATTCCATTCTGAACGCCAATGGCCGTTACATCGCATTCCTTGACAGTGATGACATATGGATGCCGGACAAGTTGCAACTGCAGCTTGAACTGATGTCTCAGACCGGTTGTGCCATGGTTTATTCAAGTTATCTGACCTGTAATGAAGACAATATCGTGACGGGTATGGTCAAGTGTCGTCATCATGTCAGATACTGGCGCATGGTCTGCGATAATGTGGTAGGGTTCCTGACCATGATGTACGATCGCGCCAAGTGCGGTACAATGCTTCTCCCCGAAATCCGCAAGCGTCAGGACTGGGCTCTGAATATGGCTGTGCTTAAGAAGTGCCGTGTAGCATACGGTTATACAAAGGATCCTTTGGCAGTGTATAGAGTCAGGACCGGTTCTGTGTCAAGGGATAAGATATCGCTTGTCAAGTACAACATCGGAATATACAACCAGGTGCTTGGATATCCCATGCCAATTGCGATCCTGGTATTCTTCTTCATATTCCTGCCATTCTATTCCGGTAAGAAGCTTATCAATTTTGTGAAGACATTCTTCCTGCCGGTAAAGGGTATGGATATAAGGAAACTGCTTTCCTCAAGAAAATCTGATAAATAATTTCCGCTTATGAATATTCTCATCAAAGGCGGCACCATTCTTCCGATGAATCGTGAAGACGGTGACCGGCTGTATTTTACCGGCAGTGTCGGCATTGTGGGTGAACGTATTGTGATGGTGTCTGATGACAAGTCACAGGAGGAGCGTTTCCTGTCAGAGCATAGTGATGCGACAGTCATTGATGCCCGTGGCAAGGTCGTGATGCCGGGTCTTATCAATACCCATACACATGTGGCTATGGCAATTCTGCGTGGTGTTGCCGATGACATGCCTCTCATGGAATGGCTCAACGACCATATCTGGCCCATTGAGGGCAGGATGGCATACAAGGATGTCTATGACGGTTCCCGTCTGGGTATGCTTGAGATGCTTCTTGGCGGTACTACCACCATGGTTGACATGTATCCCTACAACGAAGCTGTAGCCGAAGCCGCTGAAAGTGCCGGTATCCGTGCTGTCGTGAGTCCATGTTCCATGGATTTCCGTATGGCTCATTTCGAGCAGGACTGGCGAAACATCCATAACCGTTTCCGGAACAGCCGTACCGTTTCAATGATAATGGGACCTCACGCCATCTATACGCTCAGCGAAGAGAATCTGAAGCGTACCATTCAGTTGGCTGAAGAACTGGACTGCATGTATCATATCCATGTATCAGAGACTCAGGGTGAGGTAGATGACTGCATGAAGGCACATGGTATGAGTCCTGTTGAATATCTGGAAAAGCAGGGACTGTTTGACCGTAGGGTTCTTGCCGCACACTGCGTGGTCATGTCGGACCATGACATTGAGATTCTTGCAAGACATGGCGCATCGGTCGCACATAACCCTCAGAGCAATATGAAACTGGCTTCGGGAATCGCTCCCGTCAAGAAGATGATTGATGCCGGTGTCAATGTGGCTCTGGGTACAGACGGAGCATCGTCAAACAATGACCTTGACATGTGGGAGGAGATGCGTACGGCATCGCTTCTGCAGAAGGTTTCGACCGGTGATCCTTGTGCCGTCCCGGCCTATTCCGCTCTGAAGATGGCTACCGTCAACGGAGCCAAGGCTATAGGTCGTGAAGGTGAACTCGGCGTAATTGCCGAAGGCGCACTTGCAGATATCATACTGGTTGACATTGAGAAGCCTCACATGTATCCGCATACGAATCTGGTGTCCGAGCTTGTGTACAGCTCAAATGCCGCTGACGTTGAAACCGTCATTGTCAACGGACAGATTGTGGTTGAAGGACGCAAGTGCCTTACCATGGACGAAAAGGAAGTGTGTGGCACGGCACAACATGATATAGACCTTCTGATTTCGGAATAATCAGATTCTAAGCATTTTGAGCAGGTCGCGGCTGGTGCGGGCACCGGTTTCGCGGCCTGTCCCGTCTTCAATCCGTGCCGATGGGAATATCAGCATGGTGCTGAAATCGTTCTCCTTGAGATGTATGTGCTCGTACAGGTGGTGGAACGAACGTGCAGCGTGGCTTTCGGTATTTCGGGGACCTACCATGATGAGCAGATGATCATTGTGCAGTTCGTTGATGGCCCAGTCCATATCGACAGTCTCATTCACTTCAATCATTGATGCTCTTCCTATTTCCGGATTCTGTCCTATACCGCGGACAGCATCGATTGCCTGGGCTTTGCCGTAAAATACCGTCGGACAGGCAGTCGCAGAACTGATTTTGAATACCGTTCGGATGCTTTCGGCGAAAGCTTCGTCCTGAAGCACCGGCCCCGGAACAAGCACGACAATGTGTCTGATGGTATTCAGGGGCGATGTCATGCGCTGTAGTACAATCTGTCCTGAAACGCTGCTGATGAGCGGACTTACAATGTTTTCGTAATAGTACGATGTAATGCTACGTCTGAGAGGCATGCCCATGATCAGTGTGGTGACATCGAACTCCTTGGTGGCATGGACAATGCTCTCAATGATGTTGTTTCCCAAACGGTTATGGGTAACGAACGGAACATCGGCCCCTGCAGCTATGGCTGAGGCCTCATTGAGTCGTCCCTTGCCGTCCTGCATGTATTTGGGCGCGTGCTCTCCACCTACAGTCACATAGAGTCCCACCATTTCCGGACCATCCTTTGGACGTATGGTCATGGCCGTGTCCATGAGTGCCTGCAGCGTGTTTGAACCGGTCAGCATGACCATGAGTCGCTCGTATGGAACAGGTTCCGTGCCGCGTCCTTTCGTGAAGATGCGGTTGGCCGAGCGTTCTGTGACAATATTGCTCAGAATGCATGAGAACAGTACAATGAGCACTGTTGCGCTGAGGACAGGCAGTCCGATGAGGCCGTATGAGTAAGCTCCTGTGGTGATGGCCAGCGCTCCTGCCGCATGTGATTCGCTGAGCCCGAACATGAGAAGACGGTCGTCACGCTCAAGCCGGACGGTTTTCTGTGATATGAACGCGGCGAGCCATTTGGCAATGGAGCCGGCCAGGAATATCATGAAGAAAAGCCAGAGTGTGTTCCAGTCTCCGGAGACGCTGTGAATGTCAATGAGCATACCTGTCGAGAACAGGAATACGGGGATGAACAGGGCATTGCCGATAAAGTCCATGCGGTGCATGAGCGGTGAAGTGTTGGGCACGAAACGGTTTATCAGAAGTCCGGTCAGGAAAGCACCCAGGATGGAGTCAATCCCAATGGCCTGGGCAAGGCCGCAGGCAATGGCCAGAAGCAGCATCACGAACAGGAAATGTGAGAAATGACTGCTTGCACGCTGGAAGAAACGTCTGCTTGCAAACGGGTAGATGACAGTTATTGCCGCTATGTAGATGACAAGTCTGAGAAGCAGCATGAGAGCCGATACAGATCCCGTTCCGCTTACTGATACCGTTATGGAATAGAGTACCAGACCAAGCAGTATGGCAACCAATGCGCCTGTCAGTGAAATGGTTACACTCTGGCGCCGGTCCAGTCCGAAACGGCTTATGACAGGGAACGACACAAGTGTGTGCGAACCCATAATGCAACCTATGACCGTGGCCTCCTTGATGTCAAGTCCCAATATGGACAATCCTGTCCACAGACACATTCCGAATGGCAGGAAGAATGTAAGAAGACCGAAAATGACGCCTGTCACTCTGTTCCGTTTCATTTCTTCCAGATCAATCTGAATGCCTGCGAAGAACATTATGAACAGCAGTCCTATGCGGCTTGCGTAGGTCATGGTGGCATCGGATTCCATGATGCCTGCAAGTCCCGGCCCAAGAATGACTCCGGCTACGATGAGGCCTGCAATCTGCGGAAAACGCAGACGGCGGCACAGGTCTGGTATAATCAGGATGACAGCGAGTATAAGTGCCGTTTTCCAGACCGGATTGTCAATGGGGAGCATCTGTTGAAAAAACATGCTTTTAAAAATGGGCATGTAAAGTTAGCCATAATTCCTTATTTTGTAAATTCGCACTGCATAAATTGAATAGGACGGAATACTGATGATTGACTACGAGAAGGAATTGAACCCCAGCCAGTGCGATGCCGTATTGTATGATAATGGGCACAGCATGGTGATTGCGGGGGCCGGATCAGGAAAAACACGTGTACTCACATACAGAATTGCGCATCTGCTTGAATCGGGCATCGAACCATGGAACATTCTGGCGCTTACCTTCACCAACAAGGCGGCAGGGGAAATGAAGGAACGTATTGCCCGGATGGTCGGCGAAAGGAAGGCACGCATGCTCTGGATGGGAACATTCCACAGCATTTTCTCACGCATTCTCAGGACCGAGGCCGAGCATATAGGTTACACACATGACTTTACCATTTATGATCAGGCCGACAGCCAGAATCTGGTGCGTTCCATAATCAAGGAAATGCAGCTGGATGAAAAGGCATACAAGCCCGGCGTGGTCTTGAACCGCATTTCCAATGCCAAGAACCGGCTTATGACAGACCAGGCATATCTGGCCAGTCAGGAGATATACCGAAACGACCAGTTCAAGCGCATTCCCATGGCTGGAAAGGTTTATGAGAGGTATGCCCAACGCTGTCGTCAGGCCAATGCCATGGACTTTGACGATCTGCTCATGCAGACCTTCATGCTGTTCCGTGACAATCCGGATATTCTGGAGAAGTACGCTTCACAGTACCGCCATATTCTTGTCGATGAATATCAGGATACCAACTATGCCCAGCATTGCATAGTGTGGCAGCTTACACGCCATGGAGCCATGCTGACAGTGGTGGGTGACGATGCGCAGAGCATTTATTCGTTCCGCGGAGCCAACATTGACAACATGCTCAAGTTCCAGAAAATGTATCCGGGTGCGGTCATGTTCAAGCTGGAACAGAACTACCGTTCCACACAGACAATCGTCAATGCGGCCGGCAGTCTGATTGACCACAACCATGCCCAGATAAAAAAGAACGTGTTCTCGGAGAATGAGCAGGGTGACAGGATCAAGGTCATGCGTACGCATTCGGACATTGAGGAAAGTGAATCCACAGTGAACCGCCTGCTTGACCTTCATACTTTCAATGACGTTCCCTGGAGGGAAATGGCCATACTGTACAGAACCAACGCGCAGTCCCGTCCGCTTGAAGAGGCTCTGCGCAAACGTGGACTTCCGTACAAGATATACGGCTCGCTGTCATTCTATCAGCGCAAGGAGATCAAGGACGTAATCGCTTATTTCCGGATGACCGTCAATCCCGATGACGAGGAGGCGTTCAAGCGCATAATCAATTATCCTGCACGTGGAATAGGACAGACCACAATAGGACGTATAGCCCAGGCGGCTGCAGACGGGATGACCAGTATGTGGAATGTGGTTTCACATCCCGATATCTATCAGCTTGACGTGAACAGCGGCATACGCGCCCGTCTGGATTCATTCGTGGAACTGATGGAGTCATTCATGGCTCAGGCTTCCACAGCATCGGTCCGTGACCTCTCCAACGCAATAATCGACGGAACCGGAATAATGAAGGAACTCAAGGCCGATAACACAGTGGAAGGCGAGAGCCGTCGTCAGAATGTCGATGAGCTGATTTCTGGAATTGACAGTTTCGTGAATGAACGCGTAGAGGAGGGCAATGAGAATATCCACATGACCGATTATCTGAATGACGTGGCTCTCATGACCGATCAGGACAGCGATACGGAAGAGGATATCGAGAAGGTAACCCTGATGACAGTGCATGCCGCCAAGGGCCTGGAATTCGATTCGGTATGCATAACCGGTCTGGAGGAAAATCTCTTTCCCAGTGATATGAGCGGCGATGACGAACGTCAGATTGAGGAGGAGCGCCGTCTGTTCTATGTAGCCATGACCCGCGCCAGAAAATATCTGTCACTGTCATACGCGACAAGCCGGTTCCGTTACGGCAGCACCGATTTCTGTGAACCGAGCCGTTTCCTCAAGGAGATTGACGGCAGTTATCTGCAGGTTCCGAAGACCGATTTCCAGCAGGCTTGGAATCCCAGACCGTCCATGTATGGCGATTCAAGCTCGCGTCCCGTTTTCCAGCGGAGACAGCCCATGCAATCCATGCCGGAAAGGCCCAGACCGCAACTTCAGCCAAAGCCGGAACAGAAACCGTGGCAGAGGGGAAAGATGCAGGTGGTGACGCCTGAAATGCTGGCCAGCCATACCGCGAGCCAGGCATCGGATTGTCTGCATGAAGGAAATGTGATTGAACATGAACGTTTCGGAATAGGCAGCGTGCTGTCGGTCGAGGGTACCGGTGACAACGCAAAGGCCAGAATCAGATTTCTGAATGTAGGTGAGAAGACTTTGCTGCTGAAATTCGCCAGATATAAGGTAATCAAGTGATTTTCCATTACTTTTGCACATAAAGCGCTTATGATAACTGAAACTGTAGCATTGACAAGACTGGCTGTAAGCTTCCTGCTTGGCGGCTTGATAGGCATTGAGAGATACGTCCACAAGCATCCTGCGGGGGTGCGTACGTTCATGCTTATCTGTTTGGGCTCGACGCTGGCCACATTGGCGTCAATCTGGATCTGCCAGACCAACATGAATCTGATTAACGGTGACCCGGGGCGTATAGCCGCCCAGGTACTGACCGGAATAGGATTCATAGGAGCCGGACTTATTCTCAAGAACAACAATGACATTTCGGGACTTACTACTGCGGCAGGCATTTTCGTGACGGCTGCCATCGGCATTGCTGTCGGTGTGGGCATGCTGCTGACTGCGACAGTCGTTACGGTGGTAGTCGTAGTAATTCTGTTCTCGTCATTCCTGTTCCACAACAGCGAAAGGAAAAACAAACAAAACAATAAGAAACTGTTCTAACTTATGAGATTCCGCTTTTCATTCATTCTGGCTGCGATACTGTTCGTGTTGCCGGCAAAGGCCCAGCAGGACCCCAATTTCTTCATCTATCTGTGTTTCGGTCAGTCCAATATGGAGGCAGGTGCACGTCCGGCCGACCAGGACAAGGACTTCAATGATCCACGCTTCCAGTTCATGGCAGCCGTTGATATGCCGCGTTATGACCGCAAGATGGGCAACTGGTACACAGCCATCCCGCCAATCTGCCGTCAGAGCAACAACATGGGACCGGTTGACTTTTTTGGACGAAAGATGATTGAGAATCTGCCCGAGCAGTATAGGGTGGGTGTCATCAACGTCTCTGTAGCCGGAGCCAAGCTGGAACTCTGGGACAAGGATGCATGCGAAGAGTATCTTGCCATGGAGGCCGCCGACCCCAGCCGTTCATGGCTGGTCAATATGGCCAAGGAGTATGACATGAGTCCGTATCAGCGTCTGCTGGACATGGCAAAGATCGCGCAGAAGTCAGGTGTCATCAAGGGCATGCTGGTTCATCAGGGCGAATCGAATCCCGATGATTCCCTGTGGTGCGGCCGTCTCAAGAAGATCCACGATGATCTGTGTCATGATCTTGGCATAGATCCGGACCAGGTTCCTATTCTTGCCGGTGAACTGAAACAGGCCGAGGAGGGCGGCGTGTGCGCAGCCTTCAATCAGGTGGTGCTTGCCAACCTTCCCAAGGTCATGAAGAACGGATATGTGATTTCATCAATAGGTTGCGAATCGACCGGAGACCAGTTCCATTTCTCAACTGAGGGCATGCGCCTTATGGGCTACCGTATGGCCGAAAAGATGCTGGAACTGCAGGGCTTCAAGCAGCCTGAGAACCGCACCGTCACCCTTAATCTCAAGAACAAGGGCATAGAGGTAAGCCCCACGCTGGCCGGTATCTTCTTTGAGGATATCAACCAGTCACTTGACGGCGGTATATGCGCCCAGCTCATTCAGAACCATTCCTTCCAGGCATATAACGTACCGGACGCTCCCAATGCAAAGGAATTCTCAAAGTCCGATACCGTGTTCTTCGGATGGACCGTCATGGGCCGTGGCGATGCCATCGGTCAGGCTCATGCAGTCAGCGACCATCCTCTGGTCAAGGACCTGAAGCGTCACTATGACTTTGATCCGGCTGACAAGTACGATGATGAACTTCGCTATGCACAGTACTGCGTACGTTTTGACATTGAGGATCCGGGACAGGGCTTCGGCATTGCTGCCAACGGATACGGTATTGCAAAGTATGGAAACGAACGTCAGGGCAACTACTATTCCAATAACACCCAGGTGGCTTCCATTCCGGTGGAGCAGGGCGTGAGCTACGACCTGACCATGTATCTGCAGGGCCAGCAGTATCCCGGCAAGGTTACAGTATGTCTTGAGGATGCAAACGGAAAAACCAATTCAAACGTGATTACAATCTCCGGTCTCAAGAACGACTGGCAGAAATATACCGGCCAGCTCAAGGCCGAGCGCTCGGTTGACAGCCGTCTTGCCATCATGGCCGATGCGGCAGGCACTTTCTTCCTTGACTACGTGACTCTGCTCCCCGAAGCTTCAAAGCTCTGGAACGATGGCAAGGACGGTCCGTTCCGCAAGGATCTGATGCAGGCGCTTGCAGATCTCCATCCCACATTCATGCGCTTCCCCGGCGGTTGCGCCAGCGAGGGTACCAACTATTTCGGACAGCCGTTCTGGAAGAATTCAGTAGGTCCTGAAGAGGAACGCATCGGATTCCGCAACCATTGGGGTTACTGGACTTCGCAGTACGTGGGCTTCTATGAGTATCTGCTTATGGCCGAATCGCTTGGAGCTACACCGCTGCCGGTTCTCAACAACGGTGTGACCTGCCAGTTTGCCGGCCATCAGTACATAGCTCCGTTGGAGACCGAGGCTGACCGCAAGCGTTTCCACGACATTTTCGTTGATGACGCTCTGGATTTCATTGAGTTCTGCAATGGCGGAACCGATACGGAGTGGGGTGCACTGCGTGCCGAAATGGGACATCCGGAACCGTTCAACCTGAAGTATCTTGGCATTGGCAACGAGAACAAGGGACCGGAATTCTGGGAACGCTTTGACATTATATACAATGAGGTGACAGCAAAGTATCCCGACATCATCATTGTCTCGACTGCCGGTTCAGCTGCCGATGGCCGTGAATTCAACGACAACATGCACGAGATTGATACCAAGTATCAGAATACAGTGGTTGACGAGCATTATTACCGCAACAACAAGTGGTTCTACGACAACCGTGACCGCTACAATGCCGACAAGGTCCGTGGAGCCGATGGTCTGACATACGACCGTCAGCGTCCCACACGCGTGTTCGTGGGTGAATTCGCCAACAATTCCAGCAATAACGACTATGCCAGCGCAATGGCTGAAGCCGCCTATTGGACCAGTCTGGAACGCAATTCCGATATGGTCGTGATGGCAGCATACGCTCCGCTGTTCTGCAAGAAGGGCTTCAACAAGTGGAACTCGAACCTTATATGGTTTGACAACCGCGGCATGTGGCGCACCACCAACTACTATTACCAGCAGCTGTTCTCGGTTGCAGGCAACCGCGCCTTTGAAATGACTGACGTAATGGACGGCACGGAGGCCGATGCCACCGTCTATACTTCACCGACAGTTGACACTGAAACGGGTGAGATCTTCATCAAGTTCGTGAATTCCGAGGCCGTGAACAAGAATCTGACCATCAACATGGGCAAGGGCCAGAACCGCAGGAAATATGTGGCAAAGGTCGAGTTCATCACATCGCCTGACACAAAGGTCAAGAATCAGGGCGAGCAGAACTACTATGCCGGAAGTCCGGAGGCACGCCGTGTGTCATATACTGAAAAGGTTGTTCCCCATACCACTGAACTTGGAGTCGTGAAGAAGTCGTTTACAATGACAATGCCTGAGAATTCAGTCGGAATAATACGCCTTGTTCCAGTAAAGAAGTGATAGGTGAAACCAATTGGTAGAGCCTGTCCTGTACAGTCAGGCAGCGAGTTCCTGTATGGTAGGACTTCTGGTGATCAGGGATGTGCAACAGTCGTGTTCACGTTGGATGGTCCTGTCAATGAGGATGCCTTGAAAGAGGCAGTCAGCAAGGCTTCATCGGATTTCGATTTTCTTAAGTTGAAGATAGAACGTCGCGCTGACGGCCTGTACTGGGTATCTGATGATGCTCCGGTCGCGGTGCTGAATACAAGTGATGATGTTGCAGTGCCATCGGATCTGACAAATGGACATCTGCTGGTTGTGACATGGCATGACAATGTCATATCGTTCAAGTTCTCGCATGCACTGATGGACGGACGGGGTAGCAGTCCCTTTCTGCACCTTGTCTTTGCCTGCTATTATGGCCAACCGTCTGAAGGGCATGAGAACTGGCTGGGGACCGATGATGCGCTTGCTGACCCGCAACTGAATCCTGTACTGTCGGAAAATGACGCGTTTTACCTTCCTGCCGCCCCCGATGCATATTCGCTGGTTGATGATGGAGGACTGGAGGAAACCGGGAATTTCCAATATCACTGCATTGAACTTGATGAAAAGGAATTCATGAGAAAGTGCAAAAGCAGTGACGGAACGCCGAATGTTGCCATGACGGTTCTGCTTTGCCGTGCTATCAGACGTTTCCAAAAGTGGAGCGGAACTCTTGGCAAAGTGCCTGTCATCAATATGTCAGCCGATTTGCGTCCATGTCTGGGAAACGTCAACACTCACTGGAATACAATAGCAGACCTTCATCTGCTCTTTGATGAACGCATGGAAGGCTTGGATTTCACTTCCCAGTGTACCATAATGCGCGGCAGGCTGTTCCTTGAGTCCGATGTCGACACCCTGCGCCTGCAGGCATCAAGGATAGGACAGACCATAGCAGAAGCAAATCAATTGTCCACGTTTGAGGAAAAAGATTGTTTTTACCATCACCGACATGAACTCACTCACAGCCGTTCGACTGCTCTGGTAAGTTATGTGGGCGTTTTCCCATTCGGAGATGTGATAAACTCTCACATTGTCAGGACGCAGGCACTATTGCAGACGGTATGGGCTATGCTTCAGGTCGAGATTAATGTCGCATCGGGCCGATTCTTCCTTACGTGGATGCAGAAATTCAAGGATGAAACCCTGTTGCATCTGTTTCTTGATGAACTCCGTTGTATAGGATTGAGTCCAATCGTGACGGCTCATGACTGATTCGTACTGCTTTTAGAGTGGATACTTGTGGCCCAATATACGAACGGGGTGTCGCAGATGGCGACAATGCCTTTTGCCGCGTATGTGGTGACAATCAGCTCCAGCACCACATTCTGCGGGAATGTTCCGGCAAAAGCCAGTTCGGTGAACAGTATGGAGTCAACCAGCTGGCTTGTGAATGTGCTTGCATTGTTCTTTATCCAGATACGTCTGGTGTGCTTGCCTATCCAATCGTACAGGTATGTGTCCATGGTGTTGGATATGAAATATGCGGTGAGGCTGGCGAGGCAGATTCTAGGAGTGCTTGACAGCAGAGTATGCATGGCGCCTGATACCTGATCATATTCGTTTGGTCTGAAAAGCAGTGAGAACTGCGAGAGGACAACGAATGTGACCAGCGCAAAGAACCCCATTTTGACGGCCTTCCTGCTTTCCTTTCCTCCGTACAGTTCGCTTATTATGTCAGTACAGAGGAAAGTGCTTCCGTAGACCACGTTTCCCAATGTCATGGACATTCCGAATATGTCCACGCATTTGGACACCTCTATGTTTGCAATGATAGTTGCGAAGCCTACCCAGACGAACAGGCCGCGCCTGTCCCACAGACGGAAAGCCAGAATCACTCCGAAGAATGAGACTATTATCGTTATGAAAAAGAGAAACTCGTTCAATGCAGTTGGGTTTTGATGATTTTTCGGACTTGAAAGGACAACAGAAAGACAAGCAGTCTGCTGGGCTTGAAACTGTGCCTGAGAATAATGTCAAGTACTACGTATTTCTTCAATCCTGCCTCGTAGGCACTGACATCGGACTCAGACTCTATGCCCATGGATTTCAGGAACTCCCGCCAGAACGTGACAAGCTGGATTCTGGACATATGGGACAGATGCTGGACTATCACGGTTCTTGACATTGCTGCAGCGAAATAATACAGGTGTGCAATGTCGATCAATGGGTCACCATAAAACATGCGGCCTGTGTCAATCCAGTATGTCCCGCTGTCGGAGACAATCAGATTTCCGGGGTTGAAGTCTCCATGCAGAAGGGTGCGCGAGTCAGGCAGGCTGTCAATCCACTGTTCGATAACGGCAATTTCATTTCTTGTCAGGAAAGGATGGAAGATTTTCAGTCCGCGCCTTATGTGAAACGATGCAGGTTGGAAAAGAGTGCCGGTGTATTCTTCAGAGTGCAGTTCGTTGCCCTTTGCCGCCATGAGTGCTGCCATTTCGCCAATCCGTTCCGGATTGTCAGCACAGACTCTGCATAACGAACGTTTGTTCTTGATAAACTGACTTAATGTCCCATATCCTTTTCCTACACGGACAATTTCAAACGGTTCAGGGGTGGGGATGCCGGATTTGAAGCATTCCATGGCCGATTCAAATTCAAGACGCACAGATTCCAACGTATTGCCTTTTCCGTTGCATACTTTTAAAATGGCTTTATGACTGCCGTCCTTTGGAATGTATGTCTTTCCGTTTCCTCCGGCACCAATCTGCTTCCATTCATTCAAATCAATCCGTTTCATGCATATTTGCTTTTCCGTGGCAAAGGTAGTCTATTTTTTCTAGAAAAAAATGTGCCTAAAAGTTTTGAGAATGTCAGAAAAGCCTTACCTTTGCACCGCTTTCAACGGAAAGCAGTTCTTTGATGTGATGCGGCAATTGGCGCCAAGCCGAGAGCAAAAGGAAAGTCCGCTTTCGTTTTGCCGAGGCGCGAAGCCAATCGCGCAAATTTTCAGAGAAAATTTGCGGCAATAGCTCAGTTGGTAGAGCACGACCTTGCCAAGGTCGGGGTCGCGAGTTCGAGTCTCGTTTGCCGCTCTCACGTTCTTTGAATGGATGAAATGAATTGCCCAGCTGGCGGAATTGGTAGACGCGCACGTTTCAGGTGCGTGTGCCGAGAGGTGTGCAGGTTCGAGTCCTGTGCTGGGCACTTCTTTATGGAGAGATGGCGGAATTGGTAGACGCGCTACTTTGAGGGGGTAGTGGGAGTTGTCCCGTGTGAGTTCGAGTCTCATTCTCTTCACCAGTCAATCGCACAAATTTTCAAAGAAAATTTGCGGCAATAGCTCAGTTGGTAGAGCACGACCTTGCCAAGGTCGGGGTCGCGAGTTCGAGTCTCGTTTGCCGCTCCAGAGGGTTCACTTCATGGTGAACCCTTTTTTATTTGGTACTCTTTTCTGGGCTCAGTCGAAATATAGGACTCAGCCGTTATTATTTCTTCAGCCGGATTGTCAGCATGGTGATGTCGTCATTCTGTTCTGCACCTTTGGTGTGCTTCAGGACTGACTCGAAAACGCCGTGGACGCATTTCTCTGAATCGTCACATTTCACGCTTTCGTTGAATGCTGCCAGTGCTGCATCGTCACCGAACAGAATTTTCTCCTCATTCTCAGCTTCTGTAAGACCATCGGTATATAGGAAAATGGAATCGCCCGGCTGTATGTCTGTTTCTTCTTTGACGTATTGGAAATCATCCATTATGCCGAGAACCAGATTCGGGAGAATCTCCTTGTATGAGACTTCGGCTTCGCCTTTGCGGCAGATCATGGGTCTGTTGTGTCCGGCATTGCAGTATTCCAGTTTCCATGTGTCCATATCAAGAACTCCTATGAACATGGTGCAGAACATGGAGTAGTTGTTGCTGGAGATGAGTGCGTTGTTCAGTTCAATGGCTATCTTGCTTGGGTCGCTCTCCTTTCTGGCAATGTTGCGGAACAGGGCCAGAATGACTACCATATACAGTGATGCGGGAACACCTTTGCCTGAGACATCTCCCATGCAGAAATACAGTTTGTTGCCTTCAACGAAATAGTCGAACAAGTCGCCTCCGACTGATTTTGCAGGCTTTTGAAAACCGAATACGTCCAGACGTTTCACGCTTTCCGGCAGATTGAGAGCCTGTGGAAGCATACCGGACTGTATTCCTGAGGCGACATCAAGTTCCTTTTCTATTCCGGCCTCTTTCATGCTGATGTTGTGGAAACGACGGAATATCACCATCAGCATAAGCGACATGACCAGAATGCTGATCAGAGATATGGTGGTTGTGCTGCGTTTCATTCTGTCAACTCCTCCATAGACTTCGTCTTCAGGACATTGGATGGTAATGGTCCAACCGGTTCTGGCAACGGGCGAGAAGTACATCATATAATCGGTGTCGTGGGACTGCATTTGAAACTGTCCGCCCTGCCCGGAATACATAAGGGCTTTCATGTCATTGTTGGTGACGGAGTAGGTGATACCTTCCAGTTCCGATGCATTCTTCATCAGGTAGCTCTTGTCAGGATTCGAGATGATGGTAAAGTCATGGTCGAGAATAGTGACCTGGGCTCCGGGGTACGGAGAGATTTCAGCACTTTTGTTGCTGAATGCTTCTGTGTCAATATCGACTGCGATTACAGCGAAGGGCTGGCCGTCCTTCAGAACGGGAATTGAGTAGCAGGCAATGACGTGTCCTATGCTTGAGTCCTGAAAAGGCTTGTTCCAGTGTCCTTTTCCAAGCTGGTTGGCTGCGATGTACCATTCCCATTCGAAGCTGTTGGTGATTTCACCAAGGTCCAGACGTTCGTACTGACCGCTGACATTGGTAACGTATGGGGTGAAACCGTACTGACTTTTGATTTCAGGATATACGTATGGCTCGAATTCTATGGCTATTCCACAAATTATCGGGGTAGCACGCATGAATTTCTCCATTTCATCAAAGAGCGCTTCACGTGATGGCTTGTGACTCAGGTCCGTGTCGTTCAATTCAATATGGCCGTGGCCGTTTTCGTCCAGAATCACATCACCGAAAACCAGACTGGAGAATGAGTAGCCTGCATCTTCTATTCTTTGCAGGTTGCCATCTATAAACGAATTCAGGTAATCGATATCCCTTTGAACCTTTCGGTCGACCTCAGACATGACTTCATGTCTTGCTATAATAAGACTTAGTCCGAATCCGGCAGTGAATACTATTGTTCCTATCAGGACAATCCACAGGGTGAAGTTGGCGAACAATTTGGTTTTATGTACTTTATTCATGTGAGGTTAATGTTTGCCCAATTGAAAAATTGCACAAAAATAATAAAAAGGTACAGATTGTGTGAGACAGGGTACGGTGGAAGTATCACTGTGCTGCAATTACGCTGGAGAGCTGGGCCTTTACCATATCCCTATGGTACTGTCTGTCCTCATCAGTAAGGTTCTCCCAGGTGCAGATGTGGTGGCTGGTCTTGAACACGTCATCGTCAGTCTGTGCGAATGAGTAGCCATGTGCAACCAGATAACGCTGGTAGCGCAGGTGTTCCATGCGGGCCAAATTCTCAAGGGCTGTATCGGACAGGTCTGTCTGGCCGCCGGTGCAGAACAGTATGGATGGCGTGAAGTTTGCACGGGAAATAAGCTGATGCATTTCCATCCTGTTACGGTTCTTGATATGGAACGATTCGCTGCTATCGGACTCCTGCAGGATGTCATGGCCGGAAACCTTTTTGTATTCAGCTGCAATCAGGTCGGCAAGCTCCGTGGCATTCCTGTTAATTCCGTTACTCTGTTTGGAGACAATCATGTCCGGTGTAAATATCTTCTCATATTCACCATAGCAGATAATGACCTCATGCCCGGCTTTCTCATTCATTCTCTCCACCAGTTTTCTTTCGTGGGGTAACGTGCATTTCTTTCTGACAACTATTTTGAGCCCGTCAAGACCGTTTTGCCTCTTCTTCATTGCATACATGAATATCGTGCAGGCAAGTTCAAGGCTGGCGGCATCGTCATTCAGTGATATGGCGATATAATTGAGACGGTCCAACCGTTCCATGATACCGTCCCAGAACTCGCTGGATTCCGTTCCCTTGTTGTCATAATGCAGAATGTCGGAACCGGCCATGTCGGGATTGTCGAACAGGAACAATCCTTTCAGAAGGTCAATGTTGTCATCGCAGACAGTAATGGTGGCCGGTATAGGCAAGCCATCGGCATTGACTGCCGATGAGAATTCATACAGGAACTTGGTCACAGCCTGACCGGTTTCACCGAAGCCTATGACCATTGCATTGAATGGTCCGGACACTGTTCCTGTGGCTTTTCCGTTTGCATCGAATTGTGGTTTGAACAGGCTTGCCGGATGGCATTCGGGCGTTTTCATGAGTTCCACTACTGACAGTGAAGACGGGTAAATGAAATGGACACCGGTACCTTTCATCGTGGTCTTGTAATAGCGCGCGACACCTTCTCTGGACAGGCAGACGTGAATGGTGTTGCTTATCAGATTCCCATCGCTGAGCAGTGCCATGAGGTCCTCCAGATTCCGGTCCGCGTCCTCAGACAGAATGTAATAGGCTGTATCCTTGTCCGTCAGTTTCCTGAGTCCTTCCAGACCGATGGTGGCAAAAATGTTCTTCTGCCCGATTCCGGCCTTGAGTCTGCGTTTGGCCATAAGGTATGAAATACCCTGATTGCCGCTGTAGCCGTCACTTCCCTCATCCCTGACCATTCCGCTGATGAGCTGGTTCATGGAAAAGGAATTTTCCTTGTTGTCTGATGGAAACTCGATGAATGCAATCTCCCTGTCATCAATACCCTTGGCAATCATTTCGGACCGTCTGTTGATGCCGATGAAGACGTGGCGGAACTTTTTCCTTCTGAAGGTCAGTGTCATTGCCGTTGTGATCCTTTTCCCGAAAAGCATGAGAATGGCCGAGAGGCTGGTCAGCATTGCGGCATAGAAGATGAAGAAATAGAGTTCCAGAAACATGTAGGTATATTGCCCGGTAGTCAGATCAATCAGGTCACCGTCATATACAAACATCATTATTGTCAGATACAGCGATCTGAAGAAGAGTGTGATTCCACCTTCGGAGAACTCTTCTAAAGAGAGTCCGTACATATTGAGTGCTGTTCCGGCTATGAGTATGGCCAGTGCTGCTCTACGTATTACTTTGGGACGGAGTCTTGATTTGATGAGAAAGACAATGTATGCCAGTATCAGTACCAGCAACAGAAGCTGGAAACCTATCGGTGCTGAAATCATATTCTTCGGAATGGTCAGTTGCGAATGCAAACATAATGTTTTTTGCCGTATTCTGCAAGGTGAACAGGGGACAGGTTCCGTTCGCAAATACGCGAACGGAACCTGTCCCCTGTTCACCAGCCTTGTTTTGCTGGTTGGTTTTATTACTTGATGTTCTTGCGCTCGAATGACCAGCCGGCCATCTTTGAGATTGCAGGTTCGGTACCTGTGAACATTGTGCTGGCTTCCTTGTCGCCCTTGAGCTGCCACTTGAGCCATGCTCCGGCAACCTTTGCGTAGTCGCCGCCGTGAGGCTGCATGTAGGTGCCGCCATGACCTATTCCGTCAAGGCTAGACCAGAATGCCGGCATCTCGTTCTTGAGCTGGGCAAAGTCATCGGTGCCGTTTTCGTATGCAATGTCGGTTGAACCGCCCAGAATCCAGATGACAGACTTTGTCTTCATTGAATTGAGGCTTTCCTTGTCTGCTCCGCCCTGGCCGATGTAACCGCTGTTCATTACCATGATGGTCTTGATGCGGGCGTCATTTGACATGTGGAGAGCTTCCAGACCACCGCATGACATACCTGCTGCTGCAATGTTGTCAATGTCGAGCTTGCCGTAGTAAGGGCTGTTCTTGTCAGCATTCTGGGCAATGACCCATTCCAGAGCCTTGATCAGGTCAGCGGGGTCACCCATTGACATTCCGCCGCCCATTCCGGCACCACCACCCATCTGGGGCATTCCACCACCGGGGAATCCACCGCCCATAGGACGCTGACCACCCTGAGGAGCACCCTGAGGACGCTGAGGACGCTGGCCACCCTGACCGGGCTGACCTCCCTGAGGAGCACCCTGCGGACGCTGACCGCCCATCTGTGGCATTCCGCCGCCCGGGAATCCACCGCCCATAGGAGGCATACCACCGCCACCCATTTGCGGCATTCCGCCACCGGTCTGGCCGGCCATCGGACCTGCACCTGCTGCAGGCATCGGACCTATGGCTACAATGAAGAAGCCCTGTGATGCAACTTCGCTCAGGAAATTGACATGGCCGCTGCATGACTTGGCGCAGCCTCCGTTACCCCAAAGCAATACGGGAATGAGGTTGCCCTTGCCGAACTTGCTCATGTCTTCCGGGCGGATGATGGTGTGTGTTGAAAGACTTGCGTCCTGGGTCATGATAGCCTTGAACGGGCCTGTGCCGCCGTCTTCAATGACTCTGGACTCCTGTGCATGTGCTGACATTGCCAGTGCAGCAACAGTTGCGAGAACGAATAATTTCTTCATAATTGTTTTTATTTGGTTGTTAATTGGTTATTCCACACTTCAAAGATACTTCGCTTTTTCAGAAAATGTCACTTTTCCAAATTAAAATGCTATTTTCGCAAATCGAATCATCAATCAGCAAACAAACTGAAATACCTATTATTATATGGAAGAAGAAAAGAAACCGGTTGAACTGCCGGAAAACGCGTTCCGCGAACTGAAGGAGGGCGAAGAGTACAAGCCCATAATGCCGGCCGGCAAGGTCGTGCCTGAAGCTAATCTGTGGTCTGTCGGGTGGGGACTTCTCATGGCTGTGCTGTTCTCAGCTGCCGCCGCTTACCTGGGACTCAAGGTCGGTCAGGTCTTTGAAGCCGCCATTCCCATTGCAATCATTGCCGTAGGTGTGTCATCGGTCGCAAAGAGAAAGAACGCGCTTGCCGAGAATGTCATAATCCAGTCAATAGGCTCATGCTCGGGCGTGATTGTGGCCGGTGCCATATTCACACTTCCCGCCCTGTACATCCTGCAGGCCAAGTATCCAGACATGACGGTCAATTTCATGCAGGTGTTCATCAGCTCACTGCTGGGCGGTGTGCTGGGAATCCTGTTCCTGATACCTTTCCGCAAGTATTTCGTCAAGGATATGCACGGAAAGTATCCTTTCCCTGAAGCAACGGCAACCACCCAGGTTCTCATTTCGGGTGAAAAGGGTGCCGGCCAGGCTAAGCCTCTGATCGTTTCCGGTATCATTGGCGGTCTGTACGATTTCATTGTTGCCACATTCGGAACCTGGACCGAGGTGTTCTCGACACGCGTCTGCAAGTGGGGCGCTGCTCTGGCCAGCAAGGCCAAGCTGGTGTTCAGCATCAATACCGGTGCCGCAGTTCTGGGACTTGGATATATTGTAGGTCTGAAATATGCATGCATCATTGCCGCCGGTTCGGCTCTTGTATGGTTCGTGATAGTTCCCATTCTGCCTATGTTGGGCGATGCATTCCTGCAGTCAATCAATCCTGCTGTGACCGATGCCATTGCCGGCATGGAGCCCGAGCAGATTTTCACCAGCTATGCACGTCATATAGGAATAGGTGGCATAGCAATGGCCGGTATTCTGGGCATCATCAAATCATGGCCTGTCATCAAGAGCGCAGTCGGTCTGGCCGGCCGCGAACTGAAAGGCGCATCGTCACAGGGCGCTGCCGTTGAACGCACGCAGAAGGATCTTCCCATGAAGATTGTCATCATTGGTGTAATCGTTGCACTGCTGACGGTATTCGCATTCTTCTTCTTTGGCGTGATGGATTTCAATCTGCTTCATGCTGTAGTAGGCATTCTTGTCGTCGGAATCATAGCTTTCCTGTTCACAACAGTTGCTGCCAATGCAATTGCCATTGTGGGGACCAACCCTGTATCGGGCATGACTCTGATGACTCTGATTCTTGCATCGGTCATAATGGTGGCTGTGGGTCTGAAAGGTTCGGCAGGCATTGTATCGGCCCTTATCATGGGCGGCGTGGTCTGCACGGCCCTGTCAATGGCCGGCGGTTTCATAACCGACCTAAAGATTGGCTACTGGCTTGGAACCACTCCGAAGGTGCAGGAAAGTTGGAAGTTCCTGGGCACTCTGGTATCAGCCCTGACGGTTGGCGGTGTGCTCATAATCCTGAACAAGACCTACGGCTTTGTAGGCGAGAATGCTCTGGTGGCTCCTCAGGCCAATGCAATGGCTGCTGTCATCGATCCGCTCATGTCAGGCACGGGCGCTCCATGGTGGCTATATGCCGTTGGTGCAGTCATAGCACTGATTATGAATTTCTGTCATGTTCCTGCTCTGGCATTCGCTCTGGGTATGTTCATACCTTTCAACCTGAATATTCCACTGGTAGTAGGCGGTGCAATCAACTGGTACGTGGGCAGCCGTTCCAAGGACGAGACTGTCAACAAGAACCGCGTCGAGCACGGCACGCTGCTGGCATCGGGCTTCATTGCAGGCGGTGCCCTGATGGGTGTCGTAAGCGCAGCCTTGAGATTTGCCGGTCTTGACCTGATGATGTCACCGGCATGGACTGGCGGTCACGCAGCTGAATGGCTGTCGCTGGTAATGTACATCGCGCTGATAGTATGGTTCGTACGCAGCGTAATCAGGCGCAAGGAGCAGTAAACGCTAGCGATTATCGTCGAACAGGGGACAGGTTCCGTTCAAGCTTGAACGGAACCTGTCCCCTGTTCGATATCCCCAGTTAGCTAGATTCTGGGCTTCTGTGCAATGCTTACAAGCAGTGAAATAAGGTAAATGATAACGCCAGACACTGCAACGAATAGGAAAGGACGCATTCCCTGTGCCATATACAGATTACTCCATTCTCCCTCAGGAACTCCGGCTCCAAACCATTGTGCACAATCACACAGCTGCCTGAATCCGTCAAGAAGTATAAAAGCATTCAATGTCATGACAATGCGGCCGATTGGACGGACCCATTTCCTTGCCTTCCATGCGGCCAGGCCCAATGCGACAGCCAGGAGAATCAGAATTATGGTATAGTGTACGACTGTCGGGTTGAAACAGGCCTTCAAATATGTCGTAAATTCAAAGCCATTCATTACATAATCTTTCATCGTTTCCATAAGAATAATCTATTAAGTTGATAATCAGTTTCGTGCTCTATGCAGCAAGTCAATTACAACAGAGATAAGGCATACTATCACTCCGTACATTGTGGTAATCAACACTACTTTCATTCCACCACAAAGTACTGAGGGCGCAATGTCACCGACTTTAATAATCTCGGCACTCGCCTGACAAAGCCCGCTTAATGTGCCGAGCATGCCTATTGCAAGACCTATAAGGCCAAGTTCCCTAACCCAATTGGGAGCCTTCCATGCGGCAATTAGAACTGCCACCAAGGCAAGGGTGACAAGCGTCATCCAGCCTACCGAGCCTTCAACATACAATCTGAATAATCCGTTCATAGTTTTTTGAAATTTAGTGAAACATTATTTTGCAGTCCTGTGCCGTCTCGAGCCTGACACCGGGATTTTCCGACTGCATAGTTAGTCCATTTGAGCAAGCGGACCAAAAATAAAACCCACTGAACGGCTGTCAAAACCCACCCGAAAGGGTTATTGCACGTGCAGAATGGGATTTGAAAATGGATTATTGCTTAACTTCGCCAGTGACATGAAACGAACGGCTATCATTATTTCATACTGGTGCCTTATGGTACTGCTGACGGCAATTATACTGTCCAGCCTTTCGTATTCTTTCAGCGAATCCTGTCTTCTGGCAAGTCTTCTGCTTCCGGGAGGCATTGTTATCAAGTTCATGCTGCCCAGAATTCTGGCTGAACCGGCAAAGACAAGAGTCAGGAAAATCCTGCTTCTGCTTCTTACTGCTCTGGTCATAGATGTACTGCTGGTCTTCATCGGTCATGGAATCCTGCTGAATATCAGGCATGAGCTGTACAGAATGGGTGGGGAGTTCCCAGGGACGCAGATTCCGGATATTATGGTCAATCCTGTCTTTCTGACATTGCTGCTGCTGGTGTTCAGTGGTGGGGACTATCTGCTGGAACGGTTTCTGGAAGAGCATCTGCGTCAGAAACCGCAAAGCATTACATTCACCAGTGACCGCAAGCCTGTCACTCTTTTGCAGTCCGATATCCTCTTTGTGGAAAGCAACGACACGGAGGTCTGGATACATTCTCTGGACGGGCAGAAATACCGCAACAAGACTGCAATATCCCAATGGGAGAACATGCTGGGCATGGATTTCGTCAGAATTCACCGTTCTTATCTTGTGAACCGCTCGCAGATCAGCCAGAACGATTCCGAGACCGTAACACTGTCAGACGGTCAGGTGCTGCCCGTTTCCCGCAAATACAGGGAGCGGATTCCTACGACTTGAAACGTATAGTTGCGGCCAGCAGAACGGTGAATGCCGGTAGGAGGAACCACATGAGTTTTTCGCCTGCTACTAATAACAGAGGTTAAAAATCAGACAAACAGGCGAAATACTTACTAATTCATTAGGAGTAAGGACCTGCAGTAAATACATTTGTCCAGAAGGTTTCACAAACAAACATTCAGGGCTTATGAATTACATTATCATTCAGGGTATTACGTTGGCTCTTCTTGTGGCGGTCTATGAACTGACACTGAGCCGCACTACACTGCACGGGTTCAACCGCTGCATACTTCTTGTGATTATGGCGTTGTCGGCCGTTCTGCCGCTGATTCGTGTGACACTGCCCGAAAAGCAGGCCGATGCAATACCTGCTCCGGTGTCGGAATATCTGATGGCTCCTTTTGAGTACATCATGCCGGAAAATATAGCTGATGCCAATCCGGTTGATGCCGTTGCGCCTGTTGTGCCCGTAACGGAAACTGAATACACTCCCGCCAGAAAGATCAACTGGAGCGGTATCATTGCGGCCATCTGGCTTGCCGGTGCCGCAGTATTCCTGCTGCGCTTGCTGCTGGGTGTAGCGCGTGCCGAGTCAGTAAGCCGCCGAAGTCCGCGTACCTTGTCTGACGGAGTGCGCCTTGTCCTGTCGGACTCGGACTGCCAGCCGACAAGCTGGCGCCACACCATAATAATGAGCCGCCGTGACTATGAGGAGAACGGGCAGCAGATAATCGCACACGAGCAGGCACACATTCACTGCCATCATTCCCATGACGTGCTGCTTGCCTCCCTGCTGTGCTCCGTACAGTGGCTCAACCCCGCCGCCTGGATGCTCAAGCGCAGCCTGAAGCAGATTCACGAGTATGAGGCCGATGCCGCCGTCCTGCGTGAAGGTTATGACGGCCACCAGTATCAGGTGTTCCTTATCCATGCCGCACTGGAGCGCCGCGTCTGCTGCGTGACCAGCAACTTTGCCGATTGTTCCACCAAAAAACGTATAGATATGATGAACAGAAACCAGTCTTCCCCTTGGGTGCGGATGAGAGTGTTATTTCTGCTCCCCGTCACCTTGCTTGCAATTGCATTGGCATCGGCCAGCAAGCCGAATGCCAGACAGACTTCAATGGAAGAACCCCAGATTTTAGAAAACTCAATTGAGAGTACAATTGAGACTGCCTCAACGCAATCCGAATTGCTTGACACTGCGGCTTTTTTGGACAAATATGGCTTGTCTGAGGACTTTAAATTGAAAGAGTTGAACAAGTTTGTCTACGTTCAGACTGACGGTTCCATTTTCATAACCGTTGACGGTCAGCATTCATTTTATAATGTACCACTTTCAAACTTTGAGACAGAATTTGGTAAGCGTACAAATGGTGCTGATTACCAGTGGGTCAATCCTGAGATGGTGTTTGTCACATACTGCAATCCTGCACATTTGGAGGTGTGCGTTGACCTGGTGGAAATACTTGAGAAAAGTTATACCACTGATAATATTCGCGTGTTTAAGGATTCATTATTCCGCCAATTTGCACCAACTCCTTCAATGACTCCCGAATATGGATACAATGTGAATAAAGAGAAGGACAAGTATGTCAATATTGACATTGACGGTAATAATCGGATAACGCTGACAGCATGGAATGGGTGCAGCCCCGATGGAAACGGCAGCATTGTCCCGGAAACAAAACGCACGCTAAGCACAGTTGATGAAGTCAAAAATATGCTGGACAAACTGTTCCCGAATCAGAATGAAAAAGTGCTGTATGCTTTCACACCGGACATCAATTCATCCACTCGACTCAAGGAACCGATTGCGGCTTTGCTTCGTAATTCCAGATACGTTAGGGCGCCTTACAATCGAGGACCTGCAAATATGACGCATAAGGATTCAATTGACTACATCATATTGGGAAAATATGGGTCTCCATCGGGCCGTATCCGTCACGTCAAGGACATGAAATGGTACAACGAGAACAAGGACAAGGACAATTTCTTCAGGATGGGATTCATTGGCGGAAAGCTGTGCGTATGCAAGGGCAATGACGCATCAAAGCTTGCACCGATAGCGTTTGACCAGCTGGTACCATACTTCAAGGAGAACTGTCCTGACGGAAATGAAAGAAACGCAATTGTGCTGTTTGAACTTCCTAAAGACGAGTCGGTTCCAGTTGAATACCTGGATAAGATTCTCACCAAGATGGAAGGCTGGATAACTACCTTTACCAAGAGACTGTATCTGAGTCCCACACATATCGAGTGAAGTTATGAAGGCATTATCTGAAAGAGAACAACCCATAATGGGCATAATCTGGGAGAAACGTCATTGCAGTGTCGATGAC
>JAKSIU010000010.1 GCA_024398615.1 Bacteroidaceae bacterium | reverse complement strand
TCAATGAAAACTTGAAGTAGTCAGCTGAAATAAGAAACAAGTAGAATTTGTAAAATAACGGGAGCCATTTGCACTGCTGCAGGTGACTCCCGTGTGTGATATTATATCAAGGTTATCGAAACTTGTTTACCCAAGCATCTGAAAATGCGATAGAGAGTCGTCAGATTGATATTCTGACATCCGTTCTCCACTCTGGAAATGTAGGTTTTCTTTGTTCCAAGCATCTGCGCAAGCTGTTCTTGAGTCAGACCGGCACGAATACGCTCTTCACGTAATGCCTGAGCAACACAGAATTCATGAGTCTGTGCATCAAACAAATCACGTTCAGGTGTTCCAGGCTTGCCATACTGGGCATCGACAAGTTCATCCAAACAAGAACAGTTCTTCAATGTTTCACAATCCTTTTCCATTATCATTCTCTTTTTCCAAAATATTCCCTCATCAGTCGTTCTGCCTTTTCAATCTCTCCTACCGGAGTCTTCTGAGATTTCTTCTGAAAACCATTGAAGAGCACGACCAATGCTCCATTATCGAAACAGCAGAATATCCTGAATATATTGCTACGAAACTCAATTCTAATCTCATAAAGTCCTTTTACACTTTCTATCTTCTTCATCAAAGAGACTGGAACAATTTCCAGACTTTGAATCCAAGAAAGAACTTGAAGGACCTTTTTCCTTGTCTTGTCATCAAGCCCAAGATAGAAATCCATAAAATGTGTTTTATAAAAAACCACTTTTCGGTTTGCCATGGTATATCATATGTGACACCGCAAAGTTAATTAAAAAGTTAACAGCAAGACTTATGAATGCTGCTTTTTTCATTTATTCTGATTCAATCACCCAATAGCAAAAACGCAGGAACAAACCTATTGGGGCGAGCGAGTCCTCGAGCGAAGAGCGGCTGAAGCCGACTTTTCGCAAAGCGGAATAAAACAAGGCAACAGAGTCCTATCGCCCGTACAGAAAAAGGGGAAGCCGACCGGCCTCCCCTTTTTCTGTACGGGCGATAGGACTCGAACCTACACATCTGAGATACTAGATCCTAAGTCTAGCGCGTCTACCAATTCCGCCACGCCCGCAAATCGCGGGTGCAAAAATATAAATAATAGCTTTGCCCCGCAAGTATAGGAACAACTATCAGTGAATTCTGATTACACCTTCCATCCTCGTCATAAGCATTGGATGGGTGATTGCACGCAGATATGCGGCCTGGGGAATCAGCTGACCGAAGACACCGGAATTGGAAGCGACGTTTGAAGTAAGAGTCTCTTCAGGGTCTTCCACATCGCCCGACAGCATTGAGAACAATGATGCCGGTCTGACTTCCGGGTACTCGCAGATACGGTATTCACCGGCTGCGAGTCCCGCCTTGTCGGCCGCATAGGCAATGGCATCGGCCAGACCGCCCTTGAAATCGGCCAGACCTATTCCAAGAGCATCGGCACCGGTCCATACACGTCCCTGACCTATCTCATCGACACGCGACTTTGCAAGTCCGCGGCCATTGGCAACGATATCGGTGAACTGATCATATACGCGTTCCACCTGATCCTGGAAGAATCCGACTTCCTGCTCGGAGAGAGGACGCATGCCTGCAAGCATGTCACTATGGGCATTTGAACCCAGGACCTCGGGATTGACCTTAAGGTTCTTGCGAATGGCATTACCGAAACTTGGAACTATTGAAAAAACGCCGATGGAACCGGTCAAAGTCGTATTGTCGGTAAAAATCTTCTCACCTCCTGCCGAAATCCAGTAGCCGCCCGATGCGGCATACTCTCCGAAACTGACATACACCGGTTTCTTTGCCCCCAGGCGTTCAACCTCACGTCTGATCAGTTCAGCGGCCTGAGCACTTCCACCGGGTGAGTTCACGCGGAAGACCACGGCCTTGACCTTATCGTCCGAAGCGACCTTTGCAAGGGTATTGGCCATGCTGGCTCCAACCACTGCCGTTCCTGAACCCATTCCGGATTCGTCTTCCATGACAATGTCCCCGTTGGCATAAACAACTGCAATACGGTTTGCACGCTTTCCCTTGGGCAGCTTGTCAGCATAGCGCTTTGCCTTGACAAAACGGACCAGCGATACGCTGGGCACGCCCATGCGGCTGCAGATGCAGCTGTCCAACTGGTCCTTGAACCACAGTTCATCAACCAGACCCAGAGTCTTGAAGCTCCCAGCACCTTTAAGACTGAGACTGTCAATCCATCCGTTAAGCTGTTCCATTGAAATGCCGCGGGAACGTGCAATCTCACCAGCCATGCTGTTCCACATTGAAGTTACCATCTCGGTGTTCTGCAGACGGTTTTCATCGCTCGACGAATTGCGCACGTACATTTCACCGGCCGATTTGAACTTTCCATGACGGATCAGCTGGACGTCAATTCCAAGTGTGTCAAGAATATCCTTCAGATAGAACTGCTGTGTGGCTATTCCCGTAATGAAAGGATCGGCAGTAGGATTCAGAACAACGGTATTGGCAACTGAAGCCAGGAAAAGGCTCTGGGTACTCAGATTGTTCGCATAGGCAATGATTTCCTTGCCGCTGTCACGGAAACGCTGCAGGGCAACACGGATTTCCTCCGTCTGTGAGATTCCGGCACTGAGCTTGTCTGTCGAAAGGAAAATCATACTGACGGTATTGTCAACAGCCGCCTGGTCAATGGCACGCACATACGAAAGCAGAGACATGGGCTGTGAACCGCCCTGAAAGATGGATGCGAAGTCAAAGGCCGATGAACCGTATTCCTGCACAGGATTGCTGAAATCGATCTTCAGCACTCTGCCTGCAGAAAAAACGTTTACGGTCTGAACAGCTGCCAGAGTAAGGCAGCACAACATTCTTCTGATATTCATATTATGTCAATTAGTTGATTATCAATGAACCTATCCACTCACGTGCAGCCTCGATGATGGGGTCGCTTTCGGTATCGGATTCCGTCATGGAAACAAACACATCAGGATCGACTCCGGTCTCAATGTCATTCCCATCGGCATCGAATGTGGGACTGGACGAGAATCTTACAGACCAGCCGCACGGCAGTTCCGATGAAACCGGCATTCCGCCTCCCCCTCCGGTCCTGTCGCCGAAAAGACGTGCCTTTGGCATGACCTTCATGATTGATGCGAAATCATTGGCCGCACTGAAGCATGAACGGTTGGTCAGCACGGCCACAGGTTTCTGCCAACGTTTGTGGCCTGTTGCAGGACTGATGCTCCTTGACATCCTTTCTGAAAAATCGTCATGTCCGGAACCTGTCTTGTAACAGAAGTAACCGACATGAACATTTTCATTGGTAAAACGTGACGCGATTCTTTCCACCAGTTCGACACTTCCCCCGCCATTGCCGCGGATGTCAATGATAATGCCGTTGCATATTGAAAAATATGACAGAACGGCATCCAGCCTGTTATCGGACAGATTGCTGGAGAAGTCGCTCATGGTAATGTATCCCGTATTGTCATCCAATATGGTATAACTGTAACCAGAACCGGCAATCAGATAATCATCGCCAAGATAGAGTTTCTGGACTTCGGCCGAGAAATTCTCCGGGTAGTCCGATTCCCAATGCCAGTTCCGCGAGAAGTCGTTCGGACCGTACAGATTGACATGACCGTCCTGGAGTTCGCCCAACATATTGGCCATGACTTCAAAAAGTGACAGGTATCCCATCCTGTCTGAAACGGCAGGACGGTACTTTGCATATACGCTGTCCCAGTCAACGCCAAGTTGTTCCTTCTTGACGGAAAAGAAGCAGTAGCGGGTATCCATAATATGCCACAGGGCATCGAAATTTCCGACAGGAGTATCTTCATATCCGCCCTCATAATCCTCAAACGGACTGCATGAAACGGTCAGAAGGACCATTATGCCAAGTATGTATTTCAGTCTGTTCATTGTCTCCATGACAGTTTTTCAGAACGGTAAACGAATCCCAGTGTCACATAGGAATGCAGCAGGTTCGCACTGTTTCCCCCAAGCCGGTTGCGCATAAGATAAAGGTTATATCCTATCTGGAACACGTTCTTGTGCAAGGGTATGGCCAGACTGACCTGTGCGGCTCCGGTCTGTGCCGAGAACGGTGTGACGTAATGGAAATTTCCTTCCAGATCACTTTGCTGATACATGTTCCAATAGAGCTGGTCATTGTCGGGGGCAAAGCTCGTTCCAATGAGTGGAAGGTGCACTGTGGCTTTTGCAACCATCGGACGTCTCAGCAGGCGGAAACGGTATATGTTGTCCAAGGTCGCACCGAACGAGTTCTGGAACTGGGCATTTACAGGGTTATTGGAATTCATGGAATTATACAGTGCTCCAAGGTCAGTCAGGACAGATGCGCCCAACAGGCAGTCCCAGTGTTCATTCCGCACCAGAGGATGTGAAAACGAATAATAGCCGTGCGCCATGAGATTTACAGTATTGTACGCTCCCGCATGATTTCTCATCGAGCTGCCTCCCAAGCTCAGGAACAGACGTCTGTAGGGAATGAACGAGTCCGATGATATGCATGAAATCCGGTCCAGATCCACGGAAACGAACGGCCCGCTGTATTCATTCGGAGAAAGATACGTGTCAAGCGATGCGGCATTTCCTACGCCCAATGCCAGCGAGCGGAACGCCTGACGTTCATCAGGCAAAGTTACGGGCTGCTGCGCAAAGCTCAGGCAGCAGAACATAAGGACAACGCCGAAAGCCAGAGAACGGCGCTCAGTCAAAAAGCGAAAGCTGTGTATCTTTGGGCTCATTGTCTTCCGTATCAGTATCATCGTCAAGTTCGACACTCGGTCCTGGCGCTGACTGCGGTTGTTCAGGCTGGCGCAACGGCTCCAGTTCCTCAACCTTATCAACGGTCCATGTAGTCACTCTGCGTCCGCGCGCCTTGACACCCTTCACCCCTACGAACTGCTCGGCATCGATCTCCATAGGTTCACGGAAGCCGTCAGCTCCGCCCATGGTCACCAGCAGGCGCGGATAACATGTATCGGTAAGCAGAGCCAGACGGCTCTTCTCGTCATCTCCAAGATAATTGATGCGCTTCTGGGTCTCATCGAACGTAAAGCGCTTGAGATACAGGTAGCCGTTCTGGCTTGCGTCAAACAGTACGGCAGTCCACACCTTACCCGGATCATGCCTTTCTATCAGCTGGATGTCATTGTCAAAGTGGCAGTTGGGATCGACATCGGTCGTGTAATACTCACCATTGCCAAGGACTACCAGCAGGCGGTCATCCTTCTCGAATTCGCCCAGCAGTTCACCGTGGCCCTCGAAGTCAAGGCGCATGATGTCACGGTCAAGCCATACCTTGCGGGCTCCCAGGGTTGAAACGCCCTGAGACTTGAGCCCGATGCGCAGCACCTCGTTCCTGGTAAGCAGATTGCCCATTGACTGACGCCCCTTGATGAGCAGCTCGCTGAAATCCTTGTCAAAGACAGGTTTCTTGAGCTTGGGATTAGGTTTCAGAGTAACCTTGATGACTTCGGCCTCACCGTTGCGATTGGCAGTAAAATAAACGATTCTTGAACCGTCCTTGCCTTGTGTAAGGTCATATTCCTTGTCACGGGTAATGCCCGTAGCGGCAAAGCGCTTCATGAAATAAGGTCCTCCACGGCCGTCACGGTATACGACATTGTATATGGTGCGCTTGTCATTCTTCTTGTAGACATCAAGATACAGGACATCCTTGCCGACGAACAGTTTGTCAGCAACTTTTACAACCTTGAACTTGCCGTTCTTGTAGAAGATGATGATGTCATCTATCTCGGAACAGTTGCACACATACTCGTCCTTCTTCAGGTCCATACCTATGAAGCCATCAGCCCTGTTGATGTACAGCTTCTGGTTGGCCTCGATGACCTTGGTGGCCACGATGGTATCGAATCCGCGTATTTCGGTACGGCGCGGATATGCGCTCCCATACTTGTTCTGCAGCATCTTGAACCATTTCACCGTAACATTCACCATATCCGACAGATCCTTGTCAATGCGGGCAATCTCGTCCTTCATGCGGGCCATGGCCTCTTCAGCCTTCTCCTTGTTGAACTTCAGGATACGGGCCATCTTTATCTCCATCAGACGCAGGATATCATCCTTTGTCACTTCACGCACGAACTGGGGGTAGTATGGAGTAAGGCGCTCGTCAATGTGCTCGCAGACCGAATCCATGTCAGGGGCCTCCTCGAACTCGCGGTCCTTATACATGCGTTCCTCAATGAATATTGCCTCCAGCGATGCGAAATGCAGCTGCTCAAGAAGTTCGCCACGTTCAATCTCCAGCTCCCGCTTCAACAGTTCAAGTGTGTTGTCAACTGATTTGCGCAGCACGTCACTGACCGTAAGGAAATGCGGTTTGTTGGCATCAATGACGCAGCAGTTAGGCGATATGCTGACCTCGCAGTCGGTGAATGCGTACAAAGCATCGATGGTCTTGTCGCTTGACACACCCGGTGCCAGCTGAATGCGGATCTCGACCTTGTCGGCAGTCAGATTCTCGACCTTTCTTATCTTGATTTTGCCCTTTTCACCGGCTTTTACTATGGATTCGCACAGTGTAGTGACATTTTCTCCAAACGGAATCTCGTTGATGACAAGAGTCTTGTTGTCGGCCTCCTTCGATATCTTGGCACGGATGCGCACCATTCCGCCACGTTCACCGTCATTATACCTTGACACGTCTATCATGCCACCGGTCTGGAAGTCCGGATACAGATGGAATTCCTGACCTTTCAGATATGCCACAGCGGCATCACAAAGCTCGTTGAAATTGTGCGGAAGTATCTTGCACGAAAGGCCCACGGCAATGCCCTCGGCCCCCTGGGCAAGCAGGAGAGGGAATTTGACCGGCAGAGTGACAGGTTCCTTGTTTCGTCCGTCATACGATGCCTTCCATTCCGTGGTCTTGGGATTGAACAGTGTCTCAAGTGCGAACTTTGACAGACGCGCCTCGATGTATCGTGGTGCGGCCGCATGGTGTCCTGTAAGGATATTTCCCCAGTTTCCCTGACATTCTATGAGCAGGTCCTTCTGGCCCAGCTGGACAAGGGCATCGCCGATTGAGGCATCGCCATGAGGATGGAACTGCATGGTATGGCCCACAATGTTGGCGACCTTGTTGAAACGGCCGTCATCCAGACGTTTCATGGAATAAAGGATTCGACGCTGCACAGGTTTCAGACCATCCGAAAAATGAGGTACGGCACGCTCCAGTATGACATACGAAGCGTAATCAAGGAACCATCCCTGATACATTCCGGACAGACGGTGACGTATCATGCCGCTGTCATCGGCCTGAGGTTTGTATGACGAATGCAGTTCCTCCTGCGCATTATCGGTGTTGTCTCTGTCGAATTCTTCACTCATGAGTCTTCCATCAATTGTTTTTCAGAAAGCAAAAATACGGTTTTCGGCTGACATTTCCCAACATTATTTTGCTTTTGAAGTCATTCCTTTTTTAAATAAAAGAAGTACCTTTGCACCCAAATTGAAAAATAGACACAAAACAAATCACAAATATTAGAAAAATGGCACAGGAAGACGTTTTCAAGAAGATTGTCGCTCACTGCAAGGAGTACGGTTTCGTATTTCCGTCAAGCGAAATCTATGATGGTCTGGGCGCAGTCTATGACTACGGTCAGCTGGGAGTTGAGATGAAGAACAACATCAAGACCTACTGGTGGCAGAGCATGGTTCTGCTGCATGACAACATTGTAGGCATCGACTCGTCAATTTTCATGCACCCCACCATCTGGAAAGCATCGGGCCACGTTGACGCATTCAATGACCCGCTCATTGACAACCGCGATTCCAAGAAGCGCTACCGTGCAGACGTTCTCATCGAGGACCAGATAGCCAAGTATGACGAGAAAATAGAGAAGGAGGTTGCAAAGGCACGCAAACGTTTCGGCGACAGCTTCGACGAAGCCAAATACCGCGCAACCAGCGCCAATGTTCTGGAGCATGTGGCAAAGCGCGATGCACTGCACGAGCGCTACAAGAAGGCAATGAATGCGACTGACCTTGACGAGCTCAAGCAGATCATCATTGACGAGGAAATAGTATGTCCCATAAGCGGCACCCGCAACTGGACCGATGTACGTCAGTTCAACCTCATGTTCTCGACTGAAATGGGTTCCACTGCCGACGGTTCGATGAAGATCTATCTGCGTCCTGAAACCGCTCAGGGCATTTTCGTGAATTATCTGAACGTCCAGAAGACCGGTCGCATGAAGATTCCTTTCGGAATTGCCCAGATAGGCAAGGCCTTCCGTAACGAGATTGTAGCCCGCCAGTTCATTTTCCGCATGCGCGAATTCGAGCAGATGGAAATGCAGTTCTTCATCAAGCCGGGCACTGAACTTGACTGGTTCGCAAAGTGGAAGCAGACACGTATGGCATGGCATCAGGCACTTGGATTCGGAGCAGACCACTACCGTTTCCACGACCACGAGAAGCTGGCCCATTACGCCAACGCAGCTACCGACATTGAATTCCTCATGCCTTTCGGTTTCAAGGAGGTCGAGGGTATCCACTCACGCACCAACTTTGACCTGTCACAGCACGAAAAATACAGCGGCAAGAACATCAAGTATTTTGATCCTGAAACCAACGAGAGCTACACTCCGTTCGTCATCGAGACATCCATCGGCGTTGACCGCATGTTCCTGAGCGTTCTGTGCGCATCGTATGAAGAGCAGGCTCTTGAAGGCGGCGACACCCGCACCGTCCTCCACCTGCCGGCACCTCTGGCTCCTGTCAAGCTGGCAATCCTGCCTCTGGTCAAGAAGGACGGACTGCCCGAACTGGCACACAGCATCCAGAACGAGCTCAAGTTCCACTTCAACTGCCAGTATGACGAGAAGGATTCCATAGGCAAGCGCTATCGCCGTCAGGATGCCATCGGTACTCCGTACTGCGTGACAGTTGACCACCAGTCACTGGAAGACAAGACCGTGACACTGCGTAACCGCGACACCATGGAGCAGCAGCGCGTTGCCATTGCTGACCTCTGCGGCATTCTTCAGGACAAGGTTTCAATAACAAGCGTACTCAAGGGACTCTGATATGAAAAAGCATCTGACCTCAGCCGTTCTCCTTCTGGTCTCAATGGCCGCCTTCTGGGCATGCAGTGAGACCGAGGCATATGACGACCACGCAAACTGGAAACAGCGCAACACTGACTTCATGGCCGCAATTGCAGACAGCTGCGACAGATATCTGGAGCAGGGAATCAGCGCCGACAATGCCCTGCCCGGTCAGATGTTCAGACTTCTGTCATTCAAGCTTGATCCGGAAAAGGAATGGTCCAGGACATCGGATTATGTCTATTGCCGCGTACTGTCAAAGGGAGACGGAACAGAATCCCCGCTGTACACCGACAGCGTACTCATGAACTACCGTGTCCGTCTCATGCCATCGGGCAACTACCCTGACGGTGAGATTGTAGACCAGTCATACAAGACCGACAGCATGGACCCGTCAGTCAATATCCCGGCCTCCTACAAGGTTTCCGGCCTGATTGACGGCGTTACAACAGCACTGATGCACATGCATACAGGTGACCGTTGGATGCTTTACATTCCATATCAGCTGGCTTACGGCACAAAGGACAAGAACAGCATTCCCGGATACTCATTGCTCATCTTCGAGATGAACATGACAGCCTTCTCACAGACCGGGCATGACCTTCCGCCGCGCTGACACTATTGAAGAGACATTTTAAAACAATACCAAACAACAATTATCATGGCAAAAATCCAAGGTGCCATCACAGTGGACAACGAACGCTGCAAAGGCTGCGAACTGTGCATGTACACCTGTGAAAAACAGGTGATAGGCATGTCAGAAGCCGTCAACAGCAAAGGCTACCATTACGCATATATGGTCAAGCCTGAAGCATGCGTGGGCTGTTCCAATTGTGGTGTAATCTGCCCGGACGGAGTCATTTCCGTATATAGGGTAAAAGTAGAAGAGTGATTATGGAAGAAAGAGAATTGAGACTGATGAAAGGCAACGACGCAATTGCCGAAGCAGCAATACGCGCCGGATTCGATGCCTTTTACGGATACCCCATCACCCCGCAGACCGAGGTAATGGAATACCTTATGGAGACCGATGCCACAGCCCGTACCGGCATGGCAGTTCTCCAGGCCGAGAGCGAAGTATCGGCCATCAACATGGTCTATGGCGGAGCCAGTACAGGCCATAGAGTAATGACATCATCATCAAGTCCCGGCATCAGCCTGATGGCCGAGGGCATTTCCTATCTGGCAGGTGCCGAACTCCCTTGCCTGCTCATCAACGTGTCACGCGGCGGTCCCGGACTCGGAACCATCCAGCCCAGCCAGGCAGACTACTTCCAGACCGTAAAGGGCGGCGGCCACGGCGACTACAAACTGCTCACACTGGCCCCCTCATCGGTTCAGGAACTGACAGACTTCATTCCGCTTGGAATCGACCTCGCATTCAAATACCGCAACCCGACAATGATTCTGGCCGATGGCGCACTTGGTCAGATGATGGAAAAGGTGGCACTCGCCCCCCAGCGTCCACGTCTGGCAGAATACCCTGATTGGGCCACCAACGGCACACCACGCGGCAAGCAGCGCCGTTTCATCACCTCTCTGAATCTGCTTCCCAACGAGCACGAGCTGGTGAACATACGTCTGCAGGCCAAGTACCGCGAAATGGAGAAGAATGAAGTACGCTATCAGGAATTCATGTGTGACGATGCAGAATACATAATCGTGGCATTCGGTATCATAGCCCGCATTGCTCAGAGGGCAATTGAAGAGGCACGCGAAAAGGGTCACAAGATTGGACTTTTCCGTCCCATCTCGCTGTATCCTTTCCCGACCGAACAGATACGTCAGCTTGCCGAGAACAGCAACATCAAGGGATTCCTGTCAGTTGAGCTCAGCGCAGGACAGATGATTGAAGACATCCGCCTTGCCGTTGAAGGACGCAAGCCGGTAGGATTCTTCGGCCGTCAGGGAGGAATGGTTCCCAAACCCGGCGACATTGAGGAAGCCCTCTACAAACAGTTCAATATCAAATAATCGGAACAATGGATGCAAAAGATATAATCAAGCCTGAGAACCTGGTCTACAAGAAGAGCAGGCTCATGAGTGAAAATACATTCAACTTCTGCCCCGGCTGCGGCCACGGTGTTGTTGTCCGCACCATTGCCGAGGTAATCGAGGAAATGGGAATAGAGCACGATGTCATCGGCATTTCACCGGTAGGCTGCTCGGTATTCCTTTATGACTTCTACAATTTCGATGTAGTTGAAGCAGCGCACGGACGTGCCTGTGCAGTCGCTACCGGCATCAAGAGAGTGCAACCTTCAAAATATGTGTTCACATATCAGGGTGACGGAGACCTTGCTGCCATAGGAACCGGCGAAACCATGCACGCATGCAACCGCGGTGAGAACATTGTGATTGTCTTCATCAACAACGGCATCTATGGTATGACCGGAGGCCAGATGGCCCCGACCACGCTGGAAGGCATGAAGACCACCACCTGCCCGCGCGGACGTGACGTGAAGACAATGGGCTACCCACTTAACATCACTCCACTGCTCGCACAGCTGGATGGTGTATGCTATGTGACCCGCCATTCCGTCCACACCCCAGGCAATGTTCGCAAGCTCAAGAAAGCTCTGCGTCAGGCGTTTGAAAACCAGCGTGACAAGAAGGGCACCTCAATAGTCGAAGTTGTGTCAAACTGCAACTCCGGTTGGGGCATGACTCCTAAGGCCGCCAACGACTGGATGGTAGAGAACATGTTCAAAAAGTATCCATTGGGTGATATCAAGGTCGATGGCAAGCTGGTCATGGACATGAACGCCCCAAGATAAAAAACGCAGAATCATGACAGAAGAAATACTGATTGCCGGATTTGGAGGACAGGGAGTCCTCTCAATGGGCAAAATCATTGCCTATTCCGGTTTCGTACAGGGACTGGAAACAACATGGATACCTTCATACGGACCAGAAATACGCGGAGGTACAGCAAACGTCATGGTGATTCTGAGTAACAAGCCCATCAGTTCACCTATTCTGCAGAACTTCACCACTGCCATCATCCTTAATCAGCAGTCCATGGACAAGTTCGAGCAGTATCTGAAACCCGGAGGCGTACTCATATACACCCCCAGCACCATTACCCGCAAGCCTACCCGCACCGACATCACAATCTATCCCATCGATGCAATGGGCGAAGCACAGAAAATGAATGCGCAGAAGGTGGCCAACATGTTCCTGCTTGGAGCATTCATGAAAATCCGTCCCATTCTGGACATCAACTGGGTCATGCGTGCCATCAAGCACTCCGTATCGGAACGTAACTGGAAGTACCTGCCGCTAAACGAGCAGGCCATCCGCCGCGGCATGGAGCTGGTTGACTGAATCCGCATCAAGGACTGACATAATGCAGCCCCTGTTCCTTTGTGAGCAGGGGCTGCATTGTATTTTGCATGAGTGGTGAGGGGCGGTTTGGGCTAAACGTTCCATGGCCTGCTCCTGCGGTTTTTCAGGATGAAACGCGGAACTCGCGGCTTCGCCGCTCAAACAGCCGCGTTTCTTCACGCCTGAAAAACCTGGTCGCTTTGCGGCCATTCCACGATACGCCCAAACCGCCCCTCACCACTCATGCAAAAATGTCGCGGGTTTAAATCCCTACCATTATCAAATAATTTAGATGTATTAGTTACCCTTGATTACATTTGCTTTTGAATCCAGTGGATTCACTACATATTAGCGAATTTGTTTTCGCCTTTCTCGGCTGAAAATCTGGCATTAATCGTGTGTATCAAGATGCAAAAATCGCGGCTTCACGACTATTCGAAATCATGGACCTTGAAGTTGAGGATATCACTGATAAGGTTAGATTCTCTGCCGGGCAGATTGGAGATATAGTATTTGAGAACATTTCTTTCCGTTATGGTACACGAACAAATGTATTTGAACATTTCAACGCTACGTTCAAAAAAGGGAATGTTAGTGCTATAGTTGGTGAAAGCGGCTCTGGTAAGACCACATTGGCAGCTCTCATGCAGAATCTGTATCCCCTTTTAGAAGGACACATAAGAATAGGTGGAGTGGATTAGACACATTGACAACTCCGATTTACGTTCATTGGTTTGTGTCGTGCCTCAAAAGATTGATCTGTTCAATGGAACCATACTGGAGAACATAGTTCTTGACGACTACAGCCCCGATATTAATAAGGTATTGAATATTTGCCGAGCTTTGAGTGATGTTGAAATGTCTTCTGTAAATGGCGGGTATGAAATTACTAAGAAGATAATAGAGTTGCTGAGTTATATGTTCTATTCAGAAGCGAAAGGACTAATGGATGCAGAAGCCGTAGGCGGTGTGGCAAATGTTATAGCATTCAAATAATCAACAATTTTTCTGTTCATAAGAGGGTAGCTAAACATTATTTTAACTACTCTCTTATTTGCATTATCTTTGAGCAATAATTGGATTTTTATCTTTTGCAAAAACAAAAAATATACACTATAAAGCAACGATGAAAATAGAAGGAAATAAATTTTGGAGATTCCTATGTCTGTTTATAATTTTTTTATTGTTAAGACTTCTATATCGTCCTTGGATTTATTCAAATGATTATTTCGATTTTCATGTTGCAGATTCGTTTCCCAGTTTTTTTGCTGTTGTTATTCAATATTCTTTTTTTGATTTCATTGTAAATAAATATTTTAATGCCAATATCAATAAAACTGCCGTATTCTGGGGTATTGCTATTGCGAGTTATGCATATGAGCTTTTGGGAATACCATATAATGATTGTGACCTGTATGATTGTGTTGCAATATCACTAGGATTAATTGTCTTATATTTATTCATTAAACCGTTAAAGTGAAGATGAGGTTTTGAATTGATATTATGGCCCTTTCAAATTTCATTGCAATGATATTGTTGCAATCTATTAAATGGCACCACTAATATGTTATAATCAAAAACCTTTCGTTCATTAATAACACTGATAGTTTGGGATATGGCATAACATCTCTATAGGACGTGTCCTTGATCCTACAACATATGATTTCGTGGAAAATAGAACGGTATATGATATGAATGCCTCCATTGTAGGTCCTGCAACTTTTCAGGACTTGAGCGTTATCATAATGTTGAAAAAATCCCGTTTAAATAATGTTTCCTCGCAATTGTCATTTGAAGAAACAAAACTGGAACTGGGAATAGACGTCATGACACTATACTTCCAGATTCTGTTGGATAAAGCTACTATTTCCATTTGCGAAAATAAAATAAATTTGCTTTGCAAGCAGAAAGAGCAAATTTCAAAGCGTGTTGAATACAAGGCAGCTGTACCCGCTGATTTGTTGAATGTTAAAGCCGACATTACTAATGCCAATGTTGAATTGGTCGACGCTACCGGTAAATTGCAATCCGATATTGTCAGTCTTTGTTCACTTCTGGGAATAGATGATTGGAGAACATTTGATGTCACGACCATTGAAATGAACGCTGATAATTCTACATTTACTGACTTAATTCTATCTGAAAACTTCGATGTCATAGTATCCAAATTGCCGTCAGTGAAGCAGTCACATGTAAAGAGTGACATTGCAATGACGGATATTAAAATTGCATCGGCTTCATATTGGCCTTCAATTAGGTTAGATGCTGGCTTTGGCACCACATTTTCTAATGCCAGAAGCAAGTTCACCGGAGAGGACTATTCATTTGGAGAACAGTTTCGTGACAACGTCAGTTCATATCTTTCAATGACAGTCAGCATACCGATTTTGAGTAACGTTTCAACTTCCAGATCAGTCAGAGAAAAAAAACTTGGTTATTCACGTGCAAAATACGAACAAGAGGAAAACTGGAACATGTGGACAAAAGAAATAACACAAGCCGTTTTACTTGCTCAAGCTGCGTATTCAAAGCATAAACTTATGTCTGACAATGTCTGTCAATTTGAAGAAGCCCTGGATATAGTCGAAGGAAAATACTCATTAGGAGCGGCTACCTACTATGATTATCAGACCGCAATAAACAATTTGTATCAGTCAAAGGCGAAAGAGTCTCAGGCTGAGTATGAATTTCTGCTAAGAGAAAAAATTCTCGATTTGTACGCGAAAATGTAAAGTGAATACATATTCACATCACATGTGATATCCGCAGGTAAGGTCCGCGACATGATTCCTCAAACTTGACTTTGCCAGACAAAATCAGTCCTTTCCAGCGTCACGCTTGCGTATCTCAACGCGCTTTATCTTGCCGCTGATTGTCTTGGGCAGTTCGTCAACGAACTCCACCACACGCGGATACTTGTAAGGAGCCGACACCTTCTTGACATGGTTCTGAATCTCCTTGATCAGCGCATCCTTGTCCGGATAATCCTTGTACTCCCTTGAAAGTATGATGGTTGCCTTGACAACCTGACCGCGCACCTCATCGGGAACGCCTGTAACGGCGCATTCCACAACGGCCGGATGCGTCATGAGCGCGCTCTCGACCTCGAACGGTCCTATGCGGTAACCGGAGCTCTTGATTACGTCATCAGTACGGCCCACGAACCAGTAATAGCCGTCAGAGTCACGCCAGGCAACATCGCCCGTATGGTAAATTCCGTCATAATGGACGGTCCTGGTAAGTTCCTGATTATGATAATACTCCTCGAACAGTCCCAGAGGAACCTTACGGTCAGTATGCAGGATAATCTCTCCGCTCTCACCGTCCTCGGCCGAACGGCCGTCATTCGTGAGCAGGTCCATGTCAAATGCAGGATTCGGAACGCCAAGCGAACCGGGCTTGCACTTCATCCAAGGGAAGGTGCCGATTGTCATTGTGGTTTCAGTCTGACCGAATCCTTCATGAATCTCAAGTCCCGTATGCTGCTTCCAGAAATCAAAGACACTGGGATTGAGCGGTTCACCGGCAGTAGTGCAGTATTCAAGCGCACTCAGATCATACTGTGACAGATCCTCACGTATCAGATAGCGGTAGATCGTAGGAGGTGCACAGAACGATGTGACATGATACTGGGCCATCTTTGAAAGAATATCTGCAGGAGTGAACTTCTCATGGTCATACACGAAAACTGCAGCACCAGAAATCCACTGTCCATACAGCTTGCCCCAGACGGCCTTTCCCCAACCGGTATCGGCAACAGTCAGATGCAGGCTGTTCTCATGCACATTATGCCAGTACTTGCCGGTAACGATATGTCCCAACGGATAAAGGAAATTGTGTGCCACCATCTTGGGATTGCCGCTTGAACCCGATGTAAAGTACAGCAGCATTATGTCATGATTGTCATTCACATGCTCGGGACGTACAAAAGGTGCGGCCTTTTCCATACCTTCATCCATGCTCAGCCAGCGTTCGTCGCTGTACTTTCCGGTTGCCACCAGATATTTCACTGACGGTGAATCATGGAGACATTCGTTGACATGCTGGATCATTATCGGCTCACTTGCGCAGACTATCATCTTGATCTGTGCCGAATTGGCCCTGTAGATGAGATCCTTTGCCGTAAGCAGATGGGTTGCGGGAATCGCCACAGCTCCAAGCTTGTGCAATGCAATTATCGAGAACCAGAATTCAGCCCTGCGCTTGAGCATCATCATCACACAGTCCCCTTTGCCTATTCCGAGTGACTGGTAGAACGATGCCACCTGGTCTGACTTGCGCTTGATGTCGGCAAACGAGTAGCGTTCCTCAGCCCCTTCGTCATTTGTCCACAGAAGAGCCAGCTTGTCCGGCTGTTCCTTTGCCCAGGCATCTACCACATCATATGCGAAATTGAAGTTGTCGGGGACAATGATTTCAAAATTCTTCCGGAAATCCTCCAGAGAATCGAATTCTATCTTCTTCAGAAATTTTTCAAGCATTGCCTGTACACATCAGATTATTATTGCAAAGAATCTGGCGGGTTCACCGTCAAGCGCTTTCATTCCATGCGGTTGGGTAGCATCAAAATAAATGCTGTCACCAGGCTCCAGAATCAGTTCCTTTCCACCTATGCTGAGCAGGAGCTTTCCCTTCAGGACCAGATTGAATTCCTGTCCCTCATGAGAATTCAAATGCATGACCTCCTCCATCTTAGGTTCAACCGTAACGATGAACGGTGATGCCTTGGCATGCTTGAATCCCATGGCCAAAGCCTGATACTTGTATGCCTTCTGTCTTTCAATGACAGGACCCTTTCCCTTGCGGACCAGCCAGTAGTTGGTCATGGTAGGAGCATCGCCTGCAAAAAGTTCCAGCGGCTCGACACCAAGTACGGATGCCGCATTGCACAGGAAATTCATCGGTATGTCCGATTCTCCCGATTCGTAACGTGTCAGGTCCTCAGGGGTGATACCGCACTTTGCGGCCACCTCTTCAACGGTCATGTCAACATCCTCACGCAATCCGCGAAGACGCATGGCCATCAGCTTTATCTGTTCGTTCATTTCCATATCAGATTACTTCTATTCCCTGTTCCTCACATAGTTTCAGGCTGAGTTCGCGAAGTTTGAACTTCTGTATCTTGCCGCTGCCGGTAAGTGGATATTCCTTTACAAAGAAGACGTACTTCGGAATCTTGTAACGTGCAATCCTGCCACGGCAGTAGTCACGCACCTCATCAACAGTCAGACCGGCACCTTCCTCAAGAATGATGAATGCGCCCACTTCCTCACCGTATTTCTTTGACGGGACTCCGGCCACCTGAACGTCACGGACGCCCTCGAGATGGTACAGGAACTCCTCTATCTCACGCGGATAGATGTTCTCTCCACCGCGGATTATCATATCCTTGATGCGCCCGGTTATACGGTAATTGCCGTTCTCATCCATGACGCCCAAGTCACCGGAATGCAGATATCCGTTCCCGTCAATCACCTCGGCTGTAGCCGTAGGATTCTTGTAGTAACCTTTCATTACATTAAAACCCTTGCAGCACATCTCGCCCTGTGTTCCTGCCGGCACCTCCAGGTTCGTCTCGGGATCAAGGACCTTGACATCCACAAACTCGTAATTACGTCCCACTGTAGTGTATCGGACTTCATCAGGGTCATCAATACGGGTCTGGCTCATTCCAGGTGACGATTCGGTCAGGCCATATACGCTTGTGACACGCAGATGCATCTTGTCCTCAACCTTGCGCATCAGCTCTATCGGGCAGAGCGAGCCGGCCATGATTCCGGTTCTCAGGCATGAAAGATCGAACATATCGAACATGGGATGGTTCAGTTCGGCAATGAACATGGTGGGCACTCCATAAAGGGCAGTACATCTTTCCTTGTGGACCGATGCCAGAGTGACCAGCGGGTCAAAGCGCTCAACCACGACCTCAGTACAGCCGTGCGTAAGACAGTTCATTGTAGCAAGTACCACACCGAAACAGTGGAACAGCGGGACACATACGCAAAGCTTGTCATCCTGCGTGAACTTCATGTGCTCGCCTGTCAGGAAACCGTCATTGGCAATGCCGTAGTGGGTCAGCATGACACCCTTGGGGAATCCCGTGGTACCCGATGTATACTGCATGTTGACAACATCATGACATGTCACCGAATTGCGCAGCCTCAGGAATTCCTCATCATCGGTATTCTCGCCCAGAAGCAGGATTTCGGCAGTATTGTACATGCCGCGATACTTCTCCTGACCGATATAGACAACATTCTTCAGTTTGGGGAAATTACTGCTCTCCAGATGACCGCGCTCACACTGACGCAGTTCCGGAAGCATGGTGTATGCCATATCGACATAATTGCTCTCCCAGGTGCCGTCAGTGAGACAGAGCGTATGCATATCGGAATCCTTGCACAGGTACTCCAGTTCATCCTGTTTGTAATTTGTATTTACAGTGATGCACACGGCGCCTATCTTGGCACAGGCATACAGGAAAGTAAGCCAGTCAGGCACATTCTGGGCCCAGAGACCGACATGAGTGCCTTTTGTAACGCCGATGGCAACCAGACCGCGCGCCATGTCGTCAACCCTGCTGTTGAACTGGCTCCATGTGAACCTGAGGTCACGGTCTGAATAAACAATGTATTCCTTGTCAGGAGTCTCCTTGGCCCAATACTCAAGGTAATCTCCCAGTGTCTTCTCGGAAAGCTGAACCATTTGCCTGTGGATGTGAATCAGATTGGTGTATATATAACTGCAAGGATCTTGGCCTTACTTCCGTCAAAACCGTGCACGTGATGTTTCACTATGGAATCGTAATAGATGCTGTCACCTTTCTCGAGAACATACTGATGCCTGCCGTAAACGACTTCGACCATGCCGTCAAGGACAAAGATGAATTCCTCACCCTCGTGACTTGAGAGATCGAAACCGGTATTGTCAGTAGGAAGAATGTCTATCACGAAAGGCTCAAGATGACGGTTCTCCTTACCTTCTGAGAGAGAATGATAGACCATGCTTTCATGGCCTGCCGTTCCGTGGTTCGAGAAACGTACGCTCTCGCGTTCCTCCTCATGCCTGCTTACAACAGCTCCAACGCTCTGCTGGTCATCAAGGAAGGTGCCAAGACGGACTCCCAGCACACGGGCAATCCTGATAAGCGGTGCAAGTCCCGGAAGCGGACATCCGTTTTCAATAGCCTCCACCTGTTCCAGCGGCAGCTGGGCACGCTCGGCCAGCACTTCAATGTCAATTGACTTGGATTCCCTTATAGAACGTATTTTCTTTCCAACCGATGCTTTCTCATCCATACCGATATTGTAAGTTTATGCATGTTTCAATAATCAAAATGCAAAAATACAACATACAAAGGAAAAAAATGTAAGGTTGCATGCCAAATTAACCAAAAATGCACTTTTTAAATAATGTGTCAGAAATTTCATTATCTTTGTGTGCTTTATAGACCAAATGAAAATGAACGACACTGAGAACATCGGAACAAACAACTATTCCGCATCCAACATCCAGGTGCTTGAAGGTTTGGAGGCAGTGCGCAAGCGCCCTGCAATGTATATCGGAGACATCAGCGAAAAGGGTCTCCACCACCTTGTTTACGAAGTTGTTGACAATTCCATTGACGAATCGATGGCGGGTTACTGCTCGCACATTGAAGTCTCGATAAATGCAGACGGATCAGTTACAGTACAGGATAACGGTCGAGGCATCCCGGTTGACATGCACCCGAAAGAGCACAAGTCAGCGCTTGAGGTCGTAATGACCGTACTGCATGCCGGTGGCAAGTTCGACAAGGGTTCCTATAAGGTATCCGGCGGTCTGCACGGTGTAGGCGTATCGTGCGTCAATGCCCTTTCCACAAAGATGGTGACCGAAGTGTTCCGCGAAGGAAAAACATATCGCCAGGAATATTCATGCGGCAAACCCGTCACTCCTGTCGAATGCACAGGCGAGACACAGCTGAACGGCACACGCCAGACATTCTGGCCTGACGGCTCCATATTCACCACTACTGAATATAAATACGATATCCTCGCCGCCCGTCTGCACGAACTTGCATTCCTGAACGCAGGACTCAAGATAACACTGACCGACTACCGTGTCATGGAAGAAGGCCAGCCAAAGCACGATGTGTATCTTTCACAGGACGGCCTTAAGGAATTTGTCAGCTACATTGACGAGAACCGCGTCCATCTGATCAGTGAGCCCATTTACCTGAACACCGAAAAGCAGGGCGTTCCTATTGAAGTTGCAATACTGTACAACACGGAATACAAGGAGACCATCCGTTCGTTCGTCAACAACATCAACACCATTGAGGGCGGCACACACGTAGTCGGTTTCCGCACCGCACTTACACGCACTCTCAAGAAGTACGCTGACGACAACAAGTTCCTTGAAAAGGCTAAGGTTGAAATCGAGGGCGAAGACTTCCGCGAAGGTCTTTCAGCAGTCATTTCCGTCAAGGTTGCCGAACCCCAGTTCGAGGGTCAGACCAAGACCAAGCTCGGAAACAGCGAAATTGCCGGAGCCGTACAGCAGGCCGTAGGCGAGGCGCTCACATACTATCTTGAAGAGCATCCCAAGGAGGCCAAGATGATTGTCGACAAGGTCATTCTTGCAGCCCAGGCACGCGTTGCCGCCCGCAAGGCACGTGAAAGCGTCCAGCGCAAGAGCCCGCTGTCAGGCAGCGGACTGCCCGGCAAACTGGCCGACTGCTCGGACAAGGATCCAGCCAACTGCGAGCTGTTCATCGTCGAGGGTGATTCTGCAGGTGGCAGTGCCAAGCAGGGGCGTGACCGTCACACCCAGGCCATTCTCCCAATCCGCGGTAAGATATTCAACGTGGAGCGTGTAATGTGGCATAAGGCATTCGAACACGAAGAGGTAAACAACATCATACAGGCACTTGGAGTACGGTTCGGACTTGACCCGACCGATTCCAAAGCCGCCAACTACGACAAGCTGCGCTACTACAAGGTAATCATCATGACCGATGCCGATGTCGACGGCTCGCACATTGACACTCTGATCATGACCCTGTTCTTCCGTTACATGCCGGAGCTCATCGAGAATGGTCACCTGTATATAGCCACTCCTCCACTCTACCTCTGCACAAAGGGCAAAGTCAAGGAATTCTGTTATGATGACGTGCAGCGTCAGCGTTTCATAGACACATACGGAGGTGGTCTGGAACAGAACATTGTAACCCAGCGTTACAAAGGTCTGGGTGAGATGAATCCCGAACAGCTGTGGGAAACCACCATGAGTCCCGAGAACCGCCTGCTCAAACAGGTCCACATTCAGGATGCAGCTGAAGCCGACCACATTTTCTCAATGCTGATGGGCGAAGACGTAGGAACCCGTCGCGAATTCATTGAGCGCAACGCCACCTACGCAAACATTGACGCATAAGTCAAGCCGAACAGGGGACAGGAACCGTTCCGTTCAAATCTGAACGGAACGGTTCCTGTCCCCTGTTCGGCAAAAACAAAAAAGGTTGGAGAAAACTCCAACCTGAAGACTTTTGAACTGAAAGGAAACTCTTAGGCCAGCTTAGCGATGTGAGCGCAGAGCTTTGACTTGAGATTGGCGGCCTTGTTCTTGTGGATGAGCTTGGTCTTTGCCATCTTGTCAAGCAGCTTCTGTACCTTCGGATAGGTAGCTGATGCCTCTTCCTTGCTGGTCATGGCGCGAAGTGAACGAACTGCATTACGCATGGTCTTAGCGTAGTAGCGGTTGTGAAGTCTGTTCTTCTCGCTCTTTCTCATAGCCTTCAAGGCTGACTTGTGATTTGCCATTATCTTTTCAATTATTTTTGTTTCTATTTGTAGCGTGTATGAGAGTCGAACTCATCTTGCAAGAATGAAAATCTTGAGTACTAACCGATATACGAACACGCCATCAGTCCTGATCAAGCTCAGGCGGCTTGCCTTTTAAGCGGTTGCAAAAGTAGCCACTTTTTTTTACCTGCCAAACATTCTCGAACATTTTTTTGTAAATTCGCACAAAACAAGGCCTGATAAAGAGAAAATGTGGCAGAAAGAACGGGGGATTGTAGTGTCATCGACACGTCACAGTGACAACGTAAGCATCATCAGGGTGTTCACTGAGACCAGAGGCATGGCATCGTTCGTGTTCCGGCTTGGACATACCCAGCGAAGTGCAGCAAGGAATTCCCTACAGCAGGCGCTGACCAACATAGAATTCCAGACCGATTACATTCCGAGCGCTTCACTGTTCCACATGAAGGACGTGCGCAACCTCAGGCCCAACTGCAACATCTCATCCAGTCCGGTAAAATGCGCCATTTCACTCTTTCTTTCCGAATTCCTCACGCACGCGCTCAAAGGCGAATCGTGCAATCCGAGACTATACACCTTCCTTTCCAAAAGCCTGGACTGGTTTGATAAGGCCGATGAAGCCGACTGTGCCGACTTCCATCTGGAAATCATGCTGGGCGTGGCTAACGGGCTCGGCATCAGCCCGGACATTGACGGTTACCGGAAGGGATATGTACTGGATCTGAGAGAAGGATGCTTTACGGACATTTGTCCGCACAGCGATTTTGCATCGGTCTCTGAAAGCGCGGCAATAGCCGGCATTCTTGACAGCAGTCTCATGAATAAGGATGACGCGCGGCTCAACGGAAGCCTGCGCGCCATATTGTTACGTGTCCTGAACCGGTATTTCCGTCTTCACCTGCCTGATTTCCCGGTACTGGAATCCATTGACATTCTTGAAACGGTATTCGCCGGATGATTCAGTTTGCGGCCGATTTTCTCATCGTCTTGAAATCATTGATATCCTGAGTCGTGCGTGAGAACGCAGGACGCGATGCAATTGCATCGATCAGAACCGCATTGTCCAGATCGGAATCGTCCAGTTCATACAGGCACAGCAGTTTGCTGCTTGTGGAGTTCTCATCGTAGATCCTGTCAATAATGCTCTGCGCTCCGGCTTCGTCATCATCGTCAATCATCGGAATGCTGTCAACGCCGAATCCTGTAGCCAGTACGGCAATTCTGATTCCCTCTTTCAGATTGTCATCAATTGCAAGTCCCCAGATGACCTCAATGTTCTTGTCAACGAACTTGTCCATGAAATGACGTATCTCGTTGATTTCATCAAGCTGCAGATGCTGGGATGCATCGTTGGTCTGATAGATATTGAACAGTATCTTACCTGATTTGTGAATGTCATTATTGTACAGAAGCGGAGAATGCAGGGCGGCTTCAAAGGCAAGAGCCACACGGTTTTCACCGCTTGCAGCACCTTCACTCATTATTGCCACACCGCCATCGGTCAGAATCTTGCGCACGTCACGGAAGTCAAGATTGATGATTCCGCGGCAGGTAATCAGTTCGGCTATGCTCTTGGTAGCTGTCGTAAGTGTCTGGTCGGCACGTTTGAAACCGTCAGAAACACTGGTTCCCGGACAGAGTTCAAGCAGTTTCTCATTGCTGATGACCAGAAGGGCATCAACATACTGGGAAAGTTCGCGGACTCCGCGCAGGGCCTGTTTGATCTTACGTCTCATCTCGAACTTGAACGGGATGGTGACTATTCCTACTGTCAACATTCCCATCTCACGTGCCACACGGGCAATGACCGGAGCCGCACCGGTTCCCGTTCCACCACCCATGCCGGCCGTTATGAATACCATCTGGGTGTCATCCTTGAACTGGGCCCTGATATCCTCTATGCTTTCCTCGGCTGCCTGACGGGCCACTTCCGGATCATTTCCTGCACCGAGTCCCTTAGTGGTCTCACGTCCCAACTGGAGTTTGATGGGAATTTCCGAATCGGCCAGCGCCTGCTGGTCAGTATTTGCGACCACAAACACCACATCACGGATTCCCTCGTGGTACATGTTGCGAACGGCATTGCCACCGCCACCGCCAACGCCTATTACCTTTATTATCTTGCGCGATTCCGTAGGAAAATCAAACGGAAGGGTACCCTCGCTTTCAAAAGCCATTATCTTTTCGTTCATATCAAGATGCCTTTTATCCGGTTTTACTCATCAAGGAATTCCTCTCCTTTTTCAACAATTCCCTTCAGGAAGGACATGAAGCTGTTCTTCCGTTTCTTACCTCCCTGCGGCTTTTCATTCTCCTGTTTTTCCTGGCTGTCAGCCGATGCCGCAGTCTGTGCTTCGGCTTCAGCTCTGGCTGCCTGAATGCGTTCCTGTTCCTGACGGTCACGTTCCTCCTGAGCGCTTTCGCCATCAAAAGTGAACAGACTGCCCATTGAGACCTTGTCCTGATTCTCCGATGTAAGGCGTTCAATGTCATCCATCTTTGGCAGCGGCATGTCACAGCAGTTTTCACAGCCCTTTGTCAGCACTGAAAGCAGTCCCATCTGAGATCCGTCATTGCTGTTCCATGAAGGCTCCACCCAAGTGAATCCATCGGGCTGGGTCACAAAGCGCGGTACCCTCATCTTCGGCATGAGTTTGGTCAATACCTGCTGCAGTCCTTGCAGACGGCTCCCGCCTCCTGTCAACACCAGTCCGGCAAACAGCACATCCTCATATCCCGAATCCTTGATTCTTGCCATTATGTTACGGACAATCTCCTCGTTGCGTGCCCCAATGATATCGCCTATCTCCGACAGTTTGAAACTGCGGTCGCCTACAAGAATCTGAGCCTCCGGATCATTTTCCTGTTTCAGGTTGTACAGGCCGTACCTGCACTTCAGCGACTCGGCCTGATCCTCGTCAATCTTGAGAATCTGAACCAGATCACGGGTTATGAGCGAACTGCCAAGAGGTATCACACGCAGGAAACGCAGCATGCCGCCACGATAGACCGATACGGTTGTGGTATCAGCTCCGTAATCGACAAGAGCACATCCCTGCTGACGGTCTTCATCGGAAAGAATCACATCGGCTTGAGCTACCGCCGAAACGAAACCGTCAAGAATCTGGACCGATGCCATACCGAAACACTGCGCCATGTATTCGGCGACCTGCTGTCCCAGAAGCACCTTCATATAGTTTCCCGATATCCTGCGGCAGGCCACTCCCATAGGATCTGTTTCCGGCATGTGCCTTCCGTCCACGACATATTCCTGCGATTCAAGGAGCAGACTCAGATAGCCTTCCCTTTCCTCCATATCACATTCGGAAAACATGTCATCTATTATCTGCTGCGATATTACGGTGTCCTCATCAAAGGCACGCTCCACCTGGCAGGACATTGAACGGAGTGTCCTTGCATTATAGCCTATATACACACGCTCGATTTTCGTTGACAGCATTGCATCAAGCCGCGTTATCACATTGGCAATTGCGTTTGCCGTGCGGTCAAGATTATAGACCGCTCCATACCTGATGCATGACTGTGACGGCACGCTGGCGTAAGCAAGCACTTTCATGCTGCCATCGGGCTGCCTCTGTCCTGCCACGCCCGATACCTTGGACGATGCCAGTTCTATGGCGACAATTGTCTTTTCTGTATCCATTTCCATATCTGTTTGTATCATTTTCTTTTTCTGCACACCACCTGATTCTGATAGGCTACGCTTATCCTGCTGTATTTGTTCCAGCCTACATTATCAAGACCCTTTTCATAAAAGTTCATGAGACGGTCCAGCTTGACAGGCACATCCTGAGCGGTTCCTATTTCAAGTATATGGTATCCCACTCTGGGAACGAGTTCGAAGAATCCCTTGTCAGTCACATTAATCTGTTCTATCTGAGCTTTCCAGAAACGGCTGGCATTAATCGCATTGACTACCTCAAGCAGAGGTCCGCCTGCAAAAGCATAATCAATATGTCCGGTAGCCACAGGGACATGAATGGCGGTTGACCTGCAGGGAAGTATTCCTCCATGACTGTCAACGTAAAAGTCCTGTCCCCTGTCATTGCGTACTCTGACAAGAGGGACTTTTGTCGTCACGTTCACTTTCAGATAGTCACCTGACGTACCGAAGCACTGGGCCCGGTCTATGAAAGGATGCTTGACAAGTACATTCTCCATACTGTCCAGAAGGAGCTTGTCCATCGGTTTTCCGACAGGATCCATCCCATTGTCCTTAAGCATATCCATGACCGTAGCAAGTGTTACCATTTCATTTGACACGCTGTCACGTACACTCAACTCCACACCCTGGCACACACGTTTGTCATCATTTTTCCCTGTCAGGAAAATGATGCCGAAAATCATGTACGCTCCGAGCAGTGCGGCAAACAGTATGGGCAGTATCTTCTTCACTTCTCTTCCAGTATTCGGGTTATTTCATCCACCTTGTCCTCCAGGTCTCCGGCGCCCACGGTCAACAGCACCTGAAGCTCATCTCTCTTGGAACGGACCAGTTCCGGAACCTGGTCTTTCGGTACGATTCCCTGGAAGACGCCCGGTTCAATGAGATCTGCGACCATCTGGCTTGACACACCGGGAATGGGCTGTTCACGGGCCGGATATATCTCGGTAAGCCAGACCTTGTCAAACAGTGACAGAGCCTGAGCGAATTCCTTGTGGAAGTCTCTGGTACGCGTATAAAGATGCGGCTGGAAAATTGCGGCAATTGTCCGGTCTGCATACAGCTGGCGAAGTGACAGCGCACACTGGCGCAGTTCCTCGGGATGATGTGCATAATCGCTCAGGAAAACCTTCTCACCGCGTACATGGAAATCAAAACGGCGGTCGCATCCTCCAAAAATCATTACGCCTTTCCTTATATCGGCTTCAGCGACACCACTCAACTGGGCCATTCCCATGGCGGCAACCGCATTCTCGACATTGATTGGAACGGGAACGCCAAGTTCGACATCGGCAATGTTGCCAAGCGGAGAAATGAAGTCAAACACAAGATGCCCGTCACCTGTACGGACATTGGCTGCGTGGAAATCGCCACTGTCCAGACCATAGGTATGCAGTTTTACATCAGGCTGCAGCTGCGGTCTGAGTTTCTCCTCAAGACCGATGTGCAGGACAAGATCGCCACCCTGACGGATCAGGCTGCAGTACTTGCGGAAGCTTTCGACATAGGCCTCATAGGTTCCGTAAATGTCAAGATGGTCGGCATCGACTGCTGTAATGACACTGCGCAGCGGTCTCAGATGATGGAACGAACGGTCAAACTCATCGGCCTCAATCACTACATTACGACTGGCCGTGCTTGCCATATAATTGCTGCGCGTGTTTTTCAGAATGCCGCCAAGGAAGGCATTGCATCCTGACTCCGTACCGTTCAGTATATGGGCAAGCATTGATGAAGTGGTGGTCTTGCCATGAGTTCCCGCAACACACAGACCATCCATGGTGCGTGTCAGAGTTCCCAGTACCTGGGCTCTTTTCTGTATGTCGAATCCATTAGCGCGGAACCATGAAAGACAACGGTTATCGGCAGGAATAGCCGGGGTGAAGACAACCAGTGTCGACTCCCTGTCACGGCAATATTCCGGGATAAGTCCTTCATTGTCATCATAGAACAGGGCGGCTCCTTCGGACTCCAGATCATGTGTGAGCTGGCTTGCACAGCGGTCATAACCGGCAACCCGGATTCCCTGTTTAAGGAAATACCGTTCCAAAGCACTCATGCCTATTCCTCCGGCACCCAGGAAAAACACATTCCTTATGTTCTTGGGGTCTAGCGGAAAATCATCATACCCCGCCAGTTTCAGTACTTCACGTGCAATGGTCTCAGCCGAATTCTTCAAGGCAAGTTTGAGAATGTTCTCCCGGAGTGAGCCCAGGCGCTGTTCATCGGCTGCCAGTTCAAGTGCTGCAGGAACAAGTTTCTCCACAGCATCGCGGTCGGCAATGTGGATGGCGGCATCACGGTCAGCAAGAGCCATTGCATTCTTGGTCTGATGGTCTTCAGCCACATTCGGTGAAGGCACCAGTATTACGGCCTTACCAAGCAGACACAGCTCTGATATGGTACCTGCACCGGCTCTGGATATCACAAGATCAGCAACACGGTAAGCCGCATCCATATTGCTGATGAATTCCATCGGGAACAGATTGGGTACGCTGTCCTTTTCTGCCAGACGGCGTTTCATTTCCTCAAAGTAATATTTTCCTGTCTGCCAGATGAACTGGACATCGGCATTGGACCGTATCGTATCCAGACTGGCAAGGACACTTTCATTCAGAGTTCGGGCTCCCAGGCTGCCACCGACTATGAGTATTGTACGTCTGGCAGGGTCAATTCCCATAATCCGGGCGGCCTCGTTCCTGTCCATACGGTTTTCAGTCAGATTGGGACGCACGGGATTTCCGGTCTTCATGATACGGTCGGCAGGGAAGAAGCGTTCCATCCCGTCATATGCAACACAAATCTTTGCGGCTTTTTTGGCAAGCAGCTTGTTGGTGACTCCGGCAAACGAATTCTGTTCCTGCAGGAGTGTCGGAATGCCCATCATCCCAGCCATCTTCAGTGTCGGGCCGCTGGCATATCCGCCTACACCCACCGCCACCATGGGACGGAACTCACGGATTATCCTGCGGGCCATGAGCTGGCTCTTCACCACCTTGAACAGAACCGATATGTTCTTCAAAGGATTGGAACGGTCAAATCCGCAGATTGGCAGGCCCTTGATTGGAAAACCGGCCTCGGGAACTCTCTGCATCTCCATGCGTCCTTCGGCTCCAACGAACAGGATATCGGCATCAGGATAAATGCTTCTGATTGCCTTGGCTATGGATACAGCCGGAAAAATATGTCCGCCTGTTCCGCCACCGCTGATAATTATTCTCGGATTCTCTTTCATATTGGTTCTCATAATGATGAATTTTCCTGTATTGGTGTAGGAAGCTGCTCTTCCTGCATATTTGTCTGGGCCTCATTCTCTTCAAGGCTGCAGCTTATTCCAAGCAGCATGCCTATGCACATACCGGAAACGATCATTGATGTGCCGCCTTTGCTGATAAGCGGCAGTGCCTGTCCGGTCACAGGTCCCAGCCCTACTGCAACTGACATGTTGATGAACGCCTGGACACAGAGAAGCATGCCGATTCCCATAGCGAGATATGCCGGATACCTTTTCCTGCAGTGCGATGCTATATACCCGATCCTGAGCATCAGCCACAGATAAAGCAGAAGTACGACCACTGCACCGGCCAGTCCCAGTTCCTCAATGATTACAGCATATATCATGTCACAATATGCCTCCTGCAGGAAATCCCTTTCCTTGGAATTTCCGGGCAGTTTACCTATTACGCCACTGCTTGCAACGGCAATCCTGGCATGTGTGACCTGAGGATTGTCCGGTGCGACTTCACGGCTGAATTCCTCCGGAGAGAGCTTCTTTGAATCGCCTCCGAATGCGTCCTTCACACGGCTCTGCCATGTAACGGCACGATGGGGAATGATCTTGGAATCCCTGATTACGCTGGACGGGACAAGCAACAGTCCGGCCAATGCCAGCCCTCCGGCCAGAGCGACGACCGCAGTCAGACGCAGCATTCTCTTTCCGGATATCCCACCAATCAGCATCATGGAATATGTCACGGCAGCGATAATCAGAGCAGTCGAAAGATTCTCGCCGACAATAAGCAGAACCACAATCGCTGTCACCAACAAGATGCGCTGGAAAGTCTTCAACTGGCTCATTTCATCGCTCCTGTCCATCTTCGCCAGTTGGAATGCATTGAACAGGACTATCGATATCTTTGCCAGTTCTGACGGCTGAAGCTGGAACAGTTTCAGATCTATCCATCTCTGCGCGTCATTCGTATGTGCGCCACGTATGCTGAGGAAAATCAGCAGCCCTATTGAAAGCGGCAACAGGACCACATTAAGATATTTGTACTTCTTATAATGAATGTTCTGGAACAGATACATCAGAAATATGGCAATAACTATATGACTGCCATGTGAAAGGATAGGATTCAGATAATTCTTGCCACCGAATGTCAGTCGGCTGCTCGCGCTGAACACCTCGATAATCGAAATGGTCAGCATGACAGCCACAATGATGATTATCTGGCGATCACCCTTCGGACGTGGAAGCTTGTCCAGCAGTTGTCTGACTGTATTGTTCATATTTCCTTATCAGAGTGCCCTTACGCAGTTCTTGAACTGTTCACCACGATCTTCATAACTCTTGAAGAGGTCAAAACTTGCACAGCACGGACTGAGCAGCACAATCTGGCCCTTCTTTGCCATGCCGTACGCGGCCTTGACAGCATCGGACATAGACTGGACATCGGCTACAGGAAGCCCCATAGGATCGAAGAACGAATGCAGTTTCTCATTGTGAAGTCCCAGATAGACCAGTCCCACACATTTTTCCCTTACAAGAGGTTCTATCTCAGTATAATCATTGCCCTTGTCCTTGCCACCAAGAATCAATACACATTTTACAGGCATGCTCTGCAGGGCATACCAGCAGCTGTTCACATTGGTTGCCTTGGAATCGTTGATGAAGTCGACCCCACCGACACGGGCAACCCTTTCAAGACGGTGCTCCACGCCCTGGAATGACTGCAGTGCCTTGCGTATGGTATCGCTTCTGATTCCTGCAATGCTGGCCGATATACCGGCAGCCATCGAATTATACAGGTTGTGTTTGCCACGCAGGGCAAGCGATTCCTGCTCCATATTGAAGGCATAGGGACGGTCAAAATACACGGTTCCGTTATCAGTCCATGCAGCCAGGTCCTCCTTCATTGCCTCCGAGAACGGATACAGAGTCGCCTTCAGACCGTATTTCTTGAGTTCGCGTGTAATGATGGGATCATCGGCCCAATAGACAAAGGCATCGCTGCCTGTCTGGTTTCTGATAACCCTCATCTTTGCATCCACATAGTTCTGCATCTCGTAATCATAACGGTCAAGATGGTCGGGGGTGATGTTCATGAGAACGGCAATGTCGGCCTTGAAGTCATACATGTTGTCAAGCTGGAAACTGCTCAGTTCTATGACATACCAGTCAAAGTCCTTTTCAGCCACCTGCCATGCCAGACTGCTGCCTATATTTCCGGCCAGTCCCACGTTCATTCCAGCCATTTTGAAAATGTGATAGATGAGCGAAGTCGTTGTAGTCTTGCCGTTTGAACCGGTTATGCAGACCATGCGCGCATTGGTGTAACGGCCGGCGAATTCAATCTCCGAAATTATAGGTGTTCCCTGGGCCATGAGTTTTTGGATAATTGGAGCCTCCTTGGGAATACCGGGGCTCTTGATTATCTCATCGGACTCCAGAATGCGTTCCTCGCTGTGATGCTGCTCCTCCCATTCAATGCCACGCGCATCAAGCTGTTCCTTGTAATAGGGCTTGATCTGTGACAAATCCGATACAAACACCTGGAAGCCCTTCTTCTGTGCAAGAATGGCGGCACCGGTTCCACTTTCGCCGGCTCCAAGAACTGTAATCTTCCTTTTTTCCATAATCATCTGATTTTAAGTGTCAATATGGTCAGAGCAGCAAGACCGATGCTTATGATCCAGGTCCTGAGCGTGATCTTTGTTTCAAACTGGAGCTTGCGGTCATTGCCGGTAAAACGGACCGTACTGCCGGGATCGGATATCTGGACCTGCTGCATACTGGTACGGAAATGGTCATGAATAGGGGTACGCTTCCAGATACGGCGATGCAATCCCTTTTTCTTTCCTGTCTTATAGTAGAAACGCTGGCAGATTACAGACAGGCTTTCTACAAGGAATACTCCACAAAGCATTGGAAGAAGCAGTTCCTTGTGGATGCAGATGGCACTGACTGCAATGATTCCGCCAATTGCCAGACTGCCCGTATCGCCCATGAATATCTGGGCCGGGTATGAATTGTACCACAGGAATCCTACAAGCGCTCCGACAAAGGCACACATGTAAACCACGATTTCCTGGCTTCCCGGAATATACATAAGATCAAAGTGACCGGCAGTGACCACATTACTGGACACATATGCCAATATGCCCACCGTCACACCTATTATGGCCGAATTGCCGGCAGCCATTCCGTCCATACCGTCATTCAGATTGGAGCCGTTGGAGACGGCAGTCACAATGAACAGGGTAAGCAGCACAAAGAACACCCAACCGGCCTTATATTTGTTTGTCTCTCCCAGAAAATCAAACCAGTCAGCATAATTCAGATTGTGATTCTTCAGGAACGGAATGGTTGTACGGGTCGATTTGACATCGGGACTCTTGACAACCACCTCAACGTTGTTTTCTATACGTGTCTCGACGTTTTCGTTGATAATGACCTGCGGACTGTACCTGAGAACAAGACCCACCAGCAGTCCCAGACCCAGCTGTCCGGCCACCTTGACCCAACCGTTCAGTCCCTCCTTGTTATGGCGGAAAGTCTTGATATAGTCATCGGCAAATCCTATGGCTCCAAGAATCAGTGTCGTGGCCAGCATGAGCAGCATATACACATTTCCCAGATTTCCGATGAGAAGACATGGAACAATGATGGCAACGATGATTATCACACCACCCATTGTAGGTACGCCTTTCTTGGCGGTTCCGAACGGATCGGTCTTTTCATCCCTTTGGGTTTCCGAGATGTTCCTGCGTTTCAGAATGTCAATGAAATGACTTCCGAACCAGCACGATATGACAATTGACACGACGAGAGCGAAAATCGCACGGAATGTCACATACTGGAACATGCCTGCTCCGGGCAGATCCACTCCCGCATCCTTAAGCCAGTTAAACAGCGAATATATCATAAACTCTATGCCTGAAATGTTTCCCTAACAACTTCGTGGTCATCAAAATGATGCTTGACGCCCTTGATCTCCTGATAATCCTCATGTCCCTTGCCGGCAACCAGGATGACATCGCCCGCACCGGCAAGCATACAGGCGGTATGAATGGCCTGACGTCGGTCCGTTATGGTCAGTACCTTCTGCATATCGGCCTTAGTCAGACCGGCCAGCATATCTGCAATTATGTCATCGGGCTCCTCAAAACGCGGATTGTCCGAAGTGATTATCACCTTGTCACTGTATTTGACACACTCCTGAGCCATGATGGGACGCTTGCCCTTATCACGGTTCCCGCCGGCACCGACAACTGTAATGATCTGTCCCTTTCCGTCAAGGACCTGAACTATTGTGGTCAGGACATTGGTCAGGGCATCGGGCGTATGGGCATAATCTACAATGGCTGTAAAACCTTTCGGAGAACGGATTGCATCAAAACGTCCATTGACCGGAACCAGTGTGCTCATGACAGTGAGCACATCCATCGGCTCCTTGCCAAGAAGCACGGCAGCACCGTAAACGGCCAGAAGATTGCTGGCATTGAACTGTCCTATGAAACGCATGAATGCCTCATGGCCGTTAATGTCAAGCAGCATGCCGTCAAAGCCCGATTCAAGAAGACGTCCCTTGAAGTCTGACATGCTGCGCAGGGAGTAGGTATAAACCTTCGCCTTTGTGTTCTGAGCCATGACAAGACCGTTCCTGTCATCCAGATTTGTCAGCATGAAGGCATTTTTTCCAAGTGAATCAAAGAACATCTTCTTGGCCTTGAGATAATTCTCGAAAGTGCCGTGATAATCCAGATGATCGCGTGTGATATTGGTGAATATGCCACCGGCATATCTCAATCCGCCTATTCTCTTCTGATAAATGGCATGTGAGCTGCACTCCATGAACACATACTTGCAGCCCTCATCGGCCATGCGCCCCAGCAGGCGGTTCAAAGTAACCGCATCGGGTGTAGTATGGTCAGCCGGTACGGGTTCTCCGTCAATGTAATTGCATACTGTTGACAGGAGACCGCTCTTGTATCCCAGCTTGCGCATCATGTTGTAAAGAAGGGTGGCAATTGTGGTCTTGCCGTTGGTTCCGGTAACGCCTACCAGCTCCACCTTGGAAGTCGGATCACCGAAGAAACGTGTGGCAATACGCCCCACAGCATCCTCGGTATCAGCAACCTGGACATAGGTGACATCCGGATCAGGTCCTGCCGGAATGCGCTGGCAGAGTACTGATCCCGCCCCGTTTCCTATTGCCTTTCCAATGAAATCATGTCCGTCAACACGCGTTCCGCACATGGCCACGAACATACAGCCCTGAGTCACCTTCTGGGAATCAAGCTGAATGTCCGAAACCGTCTGTTCCGGATTTCCGACAACAGCCAGGACCGGTATTCCGTCAATAAGTTCCTTAACTTTTATCATAGTCATTTCATGTCCAGTCTTAATTGTATTGTTTCTCCCTTCTTGAAACGGTATCCGGGCAAAAGGCTCTGTGAACGTACACGGCCCACTCCATCGGCATTTACCCTAAGCCCCTCCTTTTCCAGAATGAAAAGTGCATCCTGAAGTCCCATGCCGCGGACATCGGGCACTTCGCCATCTGAAACATCGACTGCCTGCGAACGGTATTTGCCGTCATCCAACAGGACTTTTCCCCAAAGGCTGTCACCTCCCGACGTCCATTGGTTCCTGCCGGAATGTGACAGATTCAGTCCGTCCAGCACGACAGCCGTACTGGTCAGATCGCCAGCCAGCACACGCGGCATTCTGTCATTGACAGTATCAACGGCCTGTTCGATATCCCTGCTGGTACTCATAGCCATGATTCTTTCAGAAATCTCATGAAAGACAGGAGCAGCCATTGAACCGCCGCCTGCCGACATATTGGTCTGCGAGGATGTGGAAATTGACACTATACAGCTGTACTTGGGCCTGTCGGCAGGAAAATATCCCACAAACGAGACCATGTGCGTAGTCCTTCCGCTCTTATAGCCCGATGCGCCCTTGGAAATCTGGGCAGTACCGGTCTTTCCGGCAACCTTGAAATGCTTTGAACCGGCATTCTTTCCGGTTCCGCCTTCCACCACCTGCTCAAGCATGAAACGGATTGTATCCAAAGTCGATTCCTTGCAGATATGTTCCTTCACCACACGTACCGGATTCTTTTCCACCACCTCTCCATCACGGGTAACCTTTGACACCAGGCGGGGCGCTACCATACATCCGTCATTGGCTATTGCGTTATAGAAAGCCAATGTGTTTATTACCGGCAGCTGGGTGTTGTAACCTATTGCCATCCAGGGCAGACGCGTTGCATCCCAATAGCCATCACGCCTGATTACCGGCTTTTCTGTTCCTTTCAACTGAAGGTCAAAATAAGTGTTGATTCCCGTATCATACACTCCATCAACAAATTCCGTAGGATTCTTGCCGTATGCGCCGTTAATCAGCTTCGCTGTTCCTATATTACAGGAATTCATAAGAATGTGCTGGACATCAAGCCACTCGTAGCCACGCTTGCCTCCGTGACTGCCGTCAGTCATATGAGCTCCTCCGAAACCGTAATAAGAGCCGTTCTCACAGAACACGCTGTCCTTGAGCGCTATCTTCCCGTCATCGAACGCGACCATCATTGATACGGTCTTGAACGTAGAACCCGGCTCATAGATTTCCATGGCGACATTGTTCTGCGTTTCCTCGTAAGTGCCGCTTTCTGTAAGATTATAACTGGCCATAGCCTTTATGTCGCCGGTCTGGACCTCCATGACCACCACACGTCCTGACTGACCATGCAGGAACTCCATTTCCTTAAGCAGAGCATTCTGGGCAATGTCCTGGATCTCCACATTCAGCGTGGTCCATACATCACAGCCCGGAACATCAGGAACCTCAACAACGGTACGTGCCACATTCTGGACCTTTTCCCTGTGCCCTATCCCGGGTATGCCACGAAGCAGCGAGTCGTATGACAGTTCCAGACCGTTCTTGGCCGAATCCTTCGATTCATACATTGCACCGATTGTCCTCGTTGCAAGAGTTCCGAACGGTTTTTCCCTGGATATCTTGGATTCGCTGCTGAACAGCCAGTATTCGTATCTGGGCCTGAGAAGATCAGTCGTGGCCAGCATCTTGTACTTCGAGTACGAAATGGGATATGAATTCCTGGAAACTCCCGGCAACAGCAGCCAGGACTGCGACTTCTGCTGCTGTCCCTTCAGGATATGGTTTCTGAATTCCGATTCCGAATACTCGGGAAACAGCCTGTGCATCTGCTCGGCGAAAGCGTCAATATGGGACGTGACAAGCGTATCCTTCTTGGTCTGGTCCTTGAGACGTCTCTTTTCATCCTTTTCTGAAGACTTGAAATCCATGGTGACCCTGTAGCGCTTCACGCTGCTGGCCAGCAGCAGCCCCTCATCACTCAGAATGTCACCACGGTTAGGCACAATGGTCACCCTGTCACCGGAAAGGCACTCATCGACATCAAGCCAGTACTGCCTCTTTATGAACATGGTATTAGACATGCAGAATATTATGCCAATTCCCCAAATTGCGAAGAATACCAGGGCGAGAATGACCTTCGTAGACATTTTCCATGCCTTACGCCCACCAGCCTTTTTCTGTTTTCCGTCTTCAGCCATACCCGTTATGGAAGAATAAAGGGTGATTCACTGTCCGATGAAAGCGAGCTTTCCTTTTGCGACACCACCGTTTCTATATATGATGGCTTGCTCTTTGCCGAAACGCTGCTGGTGACGTTCAGACTCTGATATTCCAGATCCACCAGTTCCTTCTTCAGATTCTCCAGCCTTATCTCCTTGCGCTGGTAATCGTAACGGCTGCATATATAGACAAAGATGAAGAACACTATCTCCACCCAGAGCAGCACCCTCTTTACAGTTGCCCCGTCCGCATTGGTTATCCATGAACCTATTCCGTCCTTCTTCTCCTCCTCTGTATCTTCCATATCAGTCTTCGGGAATTTCTGCGACCCTCAGTTTGGCACTACGGGAACGCGGGTTCGTGGTCTGTTCATCATTGTCCGGTATCACAGGCTTGCACACCTGGCGGAAAGGCACAAGACGGCGGCCGTAGAAATCGGACTTCACATCGCCCTCAATATTACCGCTCTTCATGAGATTCTTGACCATTCTGTCTTCAATGGAATGGTAGGTTATCACCACAAGACGGCCACCTGGTTCAAGAAGTCCGATGGTAGACTCCAGCATCTCCCTCAAGGCATCCACCTCGTGGTTGACCTCCATTCTCAATGCCTGGAACAGTTTGGCCATTTCCTTCTTCTCACGCTCACGACCTATTACCGGCCGTACCGTTTCCATAAGTTGCGATACGGTCTCTATTCTTGTATTCTGACGTTTGCCGGCTATTACCTTGGCCAGCTGACGGCCGCTCTGCAGTTCACCATACAGGTAAAACAGAGAAGCCAGTTTTTCTTCGGGGTAATCATTCAGCACATCGGCAGCAGTCATTCCCTCCCTCTGGTTCATGCGCATGTCAATAGGGCCGTCAAAACGGAATGAAAAACCGCGGCTGCTGTCATCGAAATGGTGCCATGAAACACCAAGATCGGCAAGTATCCCATTCACTTTCTCATGGCCGTACCAGCGCATGAAATTCTTCATATAGCGGAAATTGCCGTAAACGAAAGTGAATCTCGGGTCGGGAATAGCATTGGCCATGGCATCCTGATCCTGATCAAAGGAGTACAGGCGTCCATCGCCATCAAGACGGGAAATGATTTCACGCGAATGTCCCCCGCCGCCAAATGTGGCATCGACATAGATTCCATCCGGACGGGTTACCAGATAGTCTACGCTCTGCTTCAGCAGAACCGGAACATGATATGTTGCCGCGTTATTCTCCATTTCCTGACATACAGGCCTGAATGCCCTTTACGAATTCCTCATCACTCATGAAACTGTCACCACCTTCCATCGAGACCTTGTCCTGTGCCCACAGCTCAATGGTCTGCTGCATTCCAACGAACACAGCATCCTGACCTATACCGACCTTGTCAAGCATAGGTCTGGGCAAAAGAATACGGCCGCTTGAATCAATCTGAACCGGCTGTGCCTCGCTGACCATCTTGCGGTACAACATCTGCTGGTTACCGTCAAAGCGGTTCAGACGGCTGCGTACGCCGGCAATTTCGGCCTGCCACACCTGTTCAGGGTAAATGACCAGACAATCCTCAAAGTAATCCTTGCGGACCACCAGAGTCTGCCCCTCTGCCGGCTGCAGTTCCCGGCGGAACTGAGCCGGCAGAAAGACCCTGTTCTTTGAGTCAAATCTTACTGGAATCTGACCAATGAAATTCATACTGTTCCCCCTAATCTATTAACAAGCCTCAAAATTAGGATATTTGCTCCACTTTGCCCCACAACACCCCACTTTATGACATAAAAAGTTATCAACAAGCTGTTGATAACATAACAGCCTGTTGATAAACAATTTGAATATCAGCGTTTAAAGTTACGCTTGCGCCTTGACCAGTTCTTCTGAACGTTTTAGAGCCAGATTGATGTGACTGCAGATGTTTTCACGTCCAAGCTGACTGACCACACCGCTGTTTTCAAGGACCCTGAGAACATTGTCGTTGACTCCTGACAGCACCACCTGTACACCCATCTGGCTACACATCGCACACATGTTGGTAAGATTGTGCACACCCGTGGAATCAATGAAAGGCACTTTTCTCATTCTGATTATCCGGACCTTGGGATGTCCTCCCATATCGCTCATCATCTCTTCAAAACGGTTGGCGATTCCAAAGAAATAAGGACCGTTGATCTCATACACCTTTACTCCTTCAGGTATTGTAAGATGTTCCAGATTGCCCTGGACATCAGTATCGGCAGCAGGATCAATCTCATCACTTATCACCTTGATATTGGTGGTTTCGGCCATTCGCTTCATACAGAGCAGGCAGGCAATGAGCACGCCCACCTCAATGGCAACAGTCAGGTCGAAGATAACCGTCAGGAAGAATGTCACCAGGAGCACAATGATATCGGACTTGGGATTATTGAAAATAGCCCTGAAACTGCGCCATTCACTCATATTGTACGAAACCACGACCAGAATACCCGCCAGACACGGCATGGGAATATACTGGATGAGAGGCATCAGGAACAGATAGATAACAGCCAGAACCACAGCGTGGACAAGTCCTGCCACCGGAGTGCGTCCACCGTTGTTGATGTTCGTCATGGTGCGTGCAATGGCTCCGGTTGCAGGTATACCGCCAATCATCGGAGTCACCATATTGGCTATTCCCTGAGCCACCAGTTCCTGATTGCTGTCATGACGGTCGCCTATCACACCATCGGCAACTGCTGCCGACAGCAGTGACTCGATTGCTCCCAGCATTGCAATGACCAGAGCCGGTGATGCCAGATGCCTTATCGTCTCCATGTTGATTTCGGGAACCGATGCCTTTGGAATGCTAGAATTGATTGTGAACCTGCTGCCTATGGTCTCAATGCTGTCAATCCCGGCATTCCTGAGCAGCACACAAGCCACAGTCATAATGATTATTGCCATAAGCGAACCGGGAAGTTTGCGGTTGATCTTCGGTGTGAATATAATTATCAGGACCGATGCAACCCCCACCCCAAGGGACCACCAGTCCATAGTGTGGATATTCTGGAAATAACATCCCCATTTTTCAATGAAACCCGATGGCACATTCTCAATCTGCAGTCCGAACAGGTCCTTGATCTGTGTAGTGAAAATGGTGAGCGCTATTCCGCTTGTGAAACCCACGATTATAGGATAAGGAATATACTTGATGATAGTACCCAGATGCAGGATTCCCATCAGGACAAGGAAAATCCCGGCCATGAAAGTGGCCACATACAGGCCGTTCATACCGTAATCCTGTATTATACCATAGACAATTACTATGAAAGCACCGGTAGGACCGCCTATCTGAACCTTGCTGCCGCCGAAGAACGATATCAGGAAACCGGCCACAATTGCGGTGAGAATGCCTTTTTCGGGCGATGCTCCACTGGCAATACCGAATGCGATGGCCAGAGGAAGCGCTACAATTCCGACAATGATACCCGCAAGAAGATCCTGCACGAACAACTCTTTGCTGTAATTCTTCAACGAAGAAAACAGTCTGGGGTTGAAGCCCCCGATTTTCATAGATTTCATAGAACAAAAAATGTCATTCCGGTCGGCATTTCCGACCTGTTTGTTATCCTTTTCAAATTTTCGGCCGCGAAATTACAAAAAAATATTGCCCAATAGTATCCATGGCTATTGCAGATTCCGACAAAAGCACTACCTTTGCCGCGCAAACCAGAAAGTTTGCATGCATTTCAGACAGATTGATCCTTTAGCTCAGTTGGTTTAGAGCGCTTGCTTGACAGGCAAGAGGTCAGCAGTTCAAATCTGCTAAGGATCACCCAAGGCGGCCTATCCGGCCGCTTTTGTTTTTTCCACCAGTTTTAAAAAATAAAAACGGAAGTACCCCGAAAGGTACCTCCGTAATTATGCAAATGTATGCGACAGGTGTTATTTGGCCAGCTTGGCGCGCTGTGCATCCAGGAAGTCGGTCATCTTCTTCAGGTTTTCCTCTGAATACATGCCCATTCCGTGACCGCCCTGCGGCTCGTGGTGGATGTAGCTCTCAACGCCGTACTTCTGCATCTGTTCATACAGATACTGGTTCACACATGATGCAACGACAAAATCCTGATCACCGTGGAAGATATAACCGGCGACATCGTCCTTATCCAGATAGCCTGACGGAGAGAGAAGCAGGAAGTTGTCTTCATTACCCTGCTTTGCCATACCCAGAATCTGTTCCTCAGGTGAGTTGCCCGGGCCTCCGAACTGCATGGCATTGCCGCAGTCCATGTGCAGGACCTCGGTAGAACCTGACCAGTTGCAGAAAGCATTGACCTTGCTTGACTGATCGGTGTATGCACCCAGACTGCCTTCGATATCATACTCGGCCTTGTTCAGCTTGGCAACCTTGACACCGTTGGACAGTGCGCAGACTGATGCAAGATGACCGCCTGATGAGAAACCGGATGTTGCAATGAATGATGTATCGAACTTGTACTTGTCGGCATTGCCGCGGATAAAGCGGATAACAGCCTTGATATCGTTGATCTGAGCCGGCCACTTGGCATCGGAAATGGAACGGTGATTCGGAGTCACGACTGCATAACCGGCTTTGAGCAGGGCAGCGCAGATTGTATTGATATCGGCAGCACCCTTGGAACTGTTCGAGCCCCATGCGCTACCGTAGACATGAACCACTACTGGATATTTGTCCTTGACTTCCTTTGGCAGATAAATGTCAAGCTTATGATATATCTGATCATCACCCACATAATCGATATCGGCGAACTTTTCCGAATATTCAGCCTGGGTCTGTGATGACTGATCACCGCCAAGTCCTGGGAAACCGCCACCGAAACCGCCGCCCATAGGAGGCATACCGCCGCCGAAACCGCCAAAGCCGCCGCCGGGGAACTGTGCGAAACAAGTCATTGAAGCCATAAGGGCCACTGCAACAAGAAGATTCTTTTTCATTTCTGATATGTTTTGGTTATAGTTAATGCCTTTAACTGATAAAGTTTATTCGCTTAATGAGGCAAAGTTAAACTTAATCGGTGAAAAACACTAATTTTGCCGGACTCATTTCCCTTTGCAGAGACATGATCCAGATTGGTGACACAATAGTATCTTTTGACGTTCTGACAAAACAGTTCTGCTGCGACCTGTCCAAATGTCACGGAGCCTGCTGTGTCGAGGGTGATGCCGGAGCTCCTGTCACCCCTCAGGAAATCGGGCAGATAGAACAGCTGCTACCCATAATCTGGGACGATCTTTCTCCTGAAGCCAGACAGGTCATTGAAAGCCAGGGAGTCGCATATCCTGACCCCGAAGGCGAACTTGTAACGTCTATTGTAGGCGGTAAGGACTGTGTATTCACCATCCACCGGGACGGCAACTGCTACTGCGCCATCGAAAAGGCTTTCCGTGAAGGCCGATGCAAGTTCATGAAACCGGTGTCATGCCATCTCTACCCCATTCGTGTCAAGAAACTTGGACCATACTGGGGGCTCAATTACGACCGATGGGACGTATGCCGTCCGGCTGTCATAAAAGGTCAGAGACTGGGACTTCCCGTCTACAAGTGCCTCAAGGAGCCGCTGATCCGCCGTTTCGGCCAGGAATGGTATGACGAACTGGAACTGACAGTAAGCGAATTGAAGAAACAGAACATAATCTGACAACATAGAATGTATATGAGACGATTATCATTGCTGGCCATACTAACACTGGTGTTGGGTGCCTGCACAAGACAGGGGTTCCAGCAACCGCCGTTCGGAGGGATGAAGGGACAGGTTCAGGAAGTCACCGTATATCATATCACCCCGCCCGACTGGAGAACAGGGAACGGGAATGATTCACTGATGTTCATCATTGCATCGGCCTACGACACCGAAGGCAACGAAATCTGCTCCGTACGCATGGACAGCACCGGACGCATCCAGTCGCAGGCCGAAAGCATGTTCGAGAACGGAGTCTGCATACGCAGCACAAACGAAAACGGTGCCCACAAGGTTCTGGGCAGACTGGAGCTTGTCTCACACGAAAAGGGGCTCCTGGTCTATGACAGCTATTCAGGGAGCAAGGTCAGCCGTATGGAGGTACGCGAAAGGAAACTGTTCAGAAAATACCGCTCAACTGTCACCAATGACGGAAAGGTTACAATGACCAGCATAATCAAGACCGATGCCCAAGGCCGTCCGGTCAGCATCAGTTCGACCGATGCATCCGGTAAGGAAATCATCGAAGAGAATGTGTTCTCATCCAATGGTGACATCATTGAAAAACACGTCAAGACTGCCGGAACCACCCTTGACGATATCACAAGGACAGAGTACACAGCATTTGATGACCACGGCAACTGGATTGAGGCACGCACCTACAACAAGATCCGAATGGCCCGTGAAATACTGCGCCGCGAAATAAAATACTGGCCGTAAGCGCCAATTGTCAAAGAAAGCAGTATCTTTGCCGCGCAATTCCCCACAAGGGACGCAAAACATGATGTTTCGTTAGCTCAGCCGGTTCAGAGCGCTTGCTTCACACGCAAGAGGTCCGCGGTTCGAATCCGCGACGAAACACTCAAACAAAGAACTCCATATCAACAGGATACGGAGTTCTTTCTGTTTATATGGACTTTTCAGTTCTTCTGTACCGACGATACGGCCTTGATCAGAATGGTGCCAAGAATACCTGCGGTAATTGAGCCAAGCAGTATGGCTATCTTTCCGGAATTTCTCATGGCTTCCATGGCTGCGGCATCCTGGAACGACAGAGTGTCAACGAATATCGACATGGTGAATCCTATTCCGCCCAGACAGGCTACAGCAAAGAACATGGGCCAGTTCGACTTTTCCGGCATAGCGCATATTCCTGTCTTGATGGAAATGAAGCTGAGCAGGGTAATGCCTATGGGTTTTCCCAATACCAGTCCCAGGAATACACCAAGACCCACTCCCTGTGCAGCCGTTGAGGTATTGAAAATATTGAAGAATGACAGATCAGGTATTTCTACTCCTGCATTTGCCAGTGCGAATATCGGCATGATAAGGAAATTGACCCAGGGCGAAAGGGCATGTTCAACGCGGTAGCTCATAGCCATGGAACCGTATGCTGTCTTGTGCAGGCGGCGCAGGAAATGACGCTGTGGACCGTTGGGGAACATTGTCTCATCGTCAATACGGTCATATTCAAGAAGTTTCCCGGAGTACGTCTTGATTTTATGCATCACATACGGACGTTCATAACGGGCGTTTGACGGTATCAGGAAAGCCATGACGACGCCCGACATGGTAGCATGAATGCCCGAATAATAGAAAAGTATCCACACCACAAAAGCCAGCATCAGATACGGCCACATGTGCTTCTGGCCGAGCCGGTTCAACAGCAAAGCAAATGCTATGACCAGGAGTGAAATGGCAAGCAGTTTCAGATTGATGGTACCACCGTAGAAAATTGCCACGACAAGTATCGCGATCAGATCATCGGCAATGGCAAGCGCGGTAAGGAACACCTTGAGCGAGACCGGCACCCTGTCACCGAGGACTGAAAGTATGCACACGGCAAAGGCTATGTCTGTAGCTGTCGGTATACCCCATCCGCCTGCGGCATCGGTTCCACGGTTCACCAGCGTATAGATGATTGCCGGCATGGCAACACCACCGAAAGCGGCTATGATAGGAAGCATGGCCTTCTTCATGGAAGACAGTTCGCCATGAGCCACTTCACGCCTGATCTCCAGTCCCACAGTAAAGAAGAACACTACCATGAGGACATCGTTGATAAGCTTCTCGATTGTCAGGTCACGCGGGAAACGCCAGTCCACCACACCGTTGGGACTCAGCATGTGAATCTGTATATCCGTTTCCAGAAAAGCACGGTAATAGTAGCTTGTTGCAGGCAGGTTTGCCAGCAGCATGGCAACAATGACACAAATCAACAACAGGACTCCCTGAGTCCAGGGCTGATGCGAAAGATGGTCGCTTTTACGGTTGAATGACAGAACATTCCTGTTCCAGGTATATACGGGAATCAGTTTCATTTGACTTGTAAGAAAAAATTTCCGCGAAATTACAAAAAACAGCCCGAACCGGAAGGCTCGGGCTGGATTAAAAAGCTCTAAATTACCTAAACAAGATTAGCCAAGAAGGTTCTTTCCTGTCATCTCAGCAGGAATAGGCTGACCCATGATTGTAAGAATGCTTGGAGCTACATCGGCCAGAATTCCGTCGGCTACCTTTGCATCCTTGTTCTGAGTGATATAGATGCATGGAACCGGGTTCAGCGAATGAGCCGTATTGGGAGTTCCATCGGCATTTACAGCATTGTCGGCATTTCCGTGGTCAGCTATGATAATGGCCTCGTATCCGTGAGCCTTGGCTGCTTCAATGACATCGTGCACACAAGCGTCAACTGCAACGACAGCCTTCTCGATTGCCTCATACACACCGGTATGTCCAACCATATCGCCGTTTGCAAAGTTCACTACAATGAAGTCATACTTGTCTGTTCCGATAGCCTCGACCAGCTTGTCACGAACCAGGTATGCGCTCATTTCGGGCTGCAGGTCATATGTGGCAACCTTCGGTGACGGAACCAGGATGCGGTCCTCACCTTCATACGGAGTCTCACGGCCACCGTTCAGGAAGAATGTCACATGTGCATACTTCTCCGTTTCGGCAATGTGCAGCTGTGACAGGCCCTTTGATGAAACGTACTCGCCAAGAGTGTTGTTCACATTTTCCTTATCAAAGAGAATGTGTACGCCGGTGAACGATGCATCGTACGGAGTCAGGCAGTAGTACTGCAGTCCCGGGATGGTATGCATGCCGTTCTCAGGCATATCCTTCTGCGTCAGGGCAATGGTCATCTCCTTGGCACGGTCGTTACGGAAATTGAAGAAAATCACCACGTCACCCTCTTCAATGCGGCTGTCGTATGCCTCATTGACAATAGGCTTCATGAATTCGTCAGTCACGCCCTCGGCGTATGAGTCCTCAACGGCCTGAACCATGTCAGTAACCTTGCGGCCCTCGCCGTTCACCAGCTGGTCATAGCCCAACTTCACGCGCTCCCAACGCTTGTCACGGTCCATGGAATAATAGCGTCCGATAATTGAAGCGACCTTGTCACCGCGTTTTACAAGCTGTTCGATGAAGCCCTTGCCGCTCTTCGGGTCCGTATCACGGCCGTCCATGAAACAGTGGACGTAAGCGTTGTCAAGACCGTATTCGCGGGCAATGTCGCAAAGGCAGAACAGATGCTCAAGTGATGAATGGACACCGCCGTTTGAAACCAGGCCCATGAGATGGAGCTTCTTTCCGGTTTCCTTGGCATAGCTGTATGCTGCAACTATCTCCTTGTTCTGACGGATTGAGCCGTCGGCAATGGCGCGGTTGATCTTTACCAGATCCTGATAGACAACGCGACCGGCACCGATATTCAGATGACCTACCTCGCTGTTACCCATCTGACCGTCAGGCAGACCTACGTTCTCGCCGCTGGCAAGCAGCTGGGCGTGAGGGTAATTGGCCATCAGATAGTCCATGTATGGCGTAGGAGTGTTGAATATAACATCGGCCTTTGAGCGGTTTCCAATGCCCCAGCCGTCAAGAATCATAAGTAGTGCTTTCTTTGCCATAATATTTTGTATTTGTTCATTTTCGGACTGCAAAGTTAGCAATTATTCCGTCATAGTGTCAATCCAGTTCGTCAATTGCCTTGACAAGAATGTTCAGATTGAAATTCCTTGAGAAAATGTTCTGGAAATTCGTGGTCGATTCAAAGTCATGCGGCACCGGTTCGGTGACTACCACCTTGACATTCCACGGATGTCTGATTTCATAACCTTCCAACCGGAATCCGTCATTGAAAGTGGCCTTCGAAGGCAGAAGGACCAAAGTATCGCCCTCAATACGGTAATTCCTTGTATCTGAGAAGCTGTTCATGAACTCCTGTTCGTCTCTCCCGGAACCTTTGGACGTCTTATACACTTCCCTGTGCGATATCCTGACATGCTTAAGAGTATCGCCCGGCCACTCGCTTTCCAGTTCCAGAGCCGGATAGACTATGGCACTCTTCAGGTCAGATAATTTCGTTTTCTTGCCGTCGGCCAGTTTGGGCGCGTAAGCCAGAACAAAATTGTCATCATTGCCATATACCAGCATACCGTCATTTTCGCCCCTCTCCACAGGTTCCAGACGGATGAACAGCGTATCGGAATTCAAGTTGAATCCGGTACCGCCAGAAGTGGTATATGAAGTTGTTGTTCCGACTGTCCTGAAACTATTACCAATCAGACCGGCGCACAAAATAGCGGCAATCAGCCATATAAGGAACACCATGACAAGCGGTTTCCATTTTCCGGTCCTGTCTTTTGAAAACAGAATCACCAGGGCCCATATTATGCATGCAATGGGAAGCAGCACGAGCAGCAGCACAAGCATTTTTATTCCGAAAGCGCTTCCCATACCGAGACCTGCTAAAGAGCCAAACACTCCAGCCATTACGCCTGTGGTCCCAAGGCCCGCGATGGTCACGCCGAACAGTGCGCAAACTGCGGCTATCAGCAGAGCCAGAACCACAATTACCAATGGGAAACAGAGTATTACCAGCAATGTGATGAGCATGGCCCTGAGACATCCGTTCGAACATCCGCCGCCATTCTTTTCCTTATTTGAAGCCGATGACTGCGATGCTTTTCTGGGTCCTCCTGCCTGCTCAACCGCACGGCGTGCCAGAGATTCGTTAATGACATTGTCACGTCCGCCGTTACTGATCAGGAAGTCTGCTATGGACTTTTCATATTGTCCCATACCGCCGCCCATTTTTGAGAGTTCAGTGAGACGTGCGTCCAGAATATGGAACGCGTCGTCTGTCATGGAAAATGATATGCCGTTGATGCTGGCCTTTGTTATTCTTTCCATAGTGTTGTATCGTTAAAAGTTTCTTAATGTTCCTATTGTGTCACTCAGTTCCTTCCATGCCTGGTCATATTCCTCAAGCGCAGCCTTGCCCTTTGGGGTAATGGAATAGAACTTGCGGGGAGGACCCTGCGGTGATTCCACCCAGCGGTAAGAAAGCAGACCATTGTTCTTCTGTCTGATGAGCAGCGGATAAAGAGTCCCTTCCACAACCGTCATACCGGCCTCCTTCAATCCCTGAATAAGCTGTGTAGGATAACTGTCCTCCTTTTCCAGCAGACTCAGAATACAGTATTCAAGGAAGCCCTTGCGCATCTGCTGCCTTATGTTGTCAGTATTAGTCTCCATCGATCACTCTATTTTACCAGGTACGGAAACGGTTCAGATTCTCACTTGTAAGCGGAATGCCGCGCATACGGCACTTCTCTTCGGGGGTCGATGCCAACGGAATTACAATCCACAGCACAATGTAGGCAAGTATGCCGAAACCGCCCGCAAACATTATCAGCACCACGACAAGGCGCATGATCACCACGTCAACGCCCACATAAAGGGCAAGACCACTGCACACTCCGCCCAGCATCTGATTGTCAGGATCGCGCATGATACGCTTTTCACAGGTTTTCTGACTCTGCTCCCTGGAGCCTGTCTTCTCACGGCCCGATTCGCCATCAGCATAAGTAAAGGTGTCGCCCATCTCGCTGCCGTCGGGCAGACCGATCTTTGAAATCACGTCGTTGACCATCCAGAGTGCCACGACCTCCTTTCCCGATTCGCTCTGATATTGATGCAGCAGCTCGCTCACGCGGTTTTCCACATCTTCCATGCTCTCAGCCCTCTCTTCGGGTGACAGCTTGCCACGGAATTCATTCAGATACGCATCCAACCTGTCATAGGCATCGGCATCGATTGTAAAGCTCTTGCCGGCAATTCCGACATAACAGACTTTGTCCATTTCTTCTTCGTTAAATATGATTTGCATTGCAAATATATATGCAATACATCATACCTTGTATTGCAAGGTACTATATTTAACAAAGATTTAGAATCAGAACATTCCGCGCACACGGTCAACGCCCGCGACAAGGGCGTCAATATCGGCCTTCGTGTTGTAGAATGAAACCGATGCGCGTACCGTGCCCTGAATGCCGAACCGTTCCATAAGCGGCTGTGCACAGTGATGACCGGTTCTTACAGCTATGCCGAGATGATCCAGCAGAGTACCCATATCGGACGGGAAAATGTCACCGACAAGAAATGACACGACACCGCTCCTGTGCGCCGCATTGCCTATGAAACGCATTCCCGGTATTGTCCGAAGTCCCTGGCAAGCATACTCCAACAGCGAATTCTCGTACTGCCGGATGTCGTCCATGCCCAAGGCCTGCACATAATCAATAGCCGCACCCAATGCTATCGAACCCACATAATCGGGAGTTCCGGCCTCGAACTTGTACGGCAGTGAATTGAAGGTGGTACTTTCAAACGAAACGTGGCCTATCATTTCGCCGCCGCCCTGATATGGAGGCATGGCTTCGAGCAGTTCCCGTTTGCCATACAGCACGCCTGTTCCGGTAGGCCCGTATATCTTGTGTCCGCTGAATGCCAGAAAATCCACATCAAGTGCCTGAACGTCAATGGAGGTATGAGGTACGGCTTGAGCACCGTCCAGCACGACCGGGATACCCTTTTCATGAGCAGCCTTTATTATCTCCACAACAGGATTGACTGTACCGAGAACGTTTGAGACCCATGTGACCGACACAAGTCTGGTCCTGTCAGAAATCATGCTGCGGAATGCCTCCATATCCAGTTCCCCGTTATCAAGAACCGGTATGACCCTGATGCTGTAGCCCACCCTTTCAGCTTGAATCTGCCATGGAACAATGTTGCTGTGATGTTCCATACCTGAAAGTATTATTTCATCACCGGCTTTCAGGAAACGCTGCGAAAAACATGTGGCAAGCAGATTCAGACTTTCGGTAGTGCCACGGGTAAAGATAATCTCATCAGTACTGGGAGCATTGATGAAGGAACGCACCTTTTCACGCGCCTCCTCCAGAAGCCGGGTGGATTCCTGAGAAAGGAAATGTATGCCGCGGTGAACGTTTGAATTGTACTCCCTGTAACATTTTTCAATACAGTCAAGCACCTGAACAGGTTTCTGTGTAGTGGCCGCATTGTCAAGATAGACAAGAGGACGGTTCCAGACCTGTCTTTCAAGAATTGGAAAATCTTTCCTTATCAGATTAGCGTCAAACATCGTTCCTTATAATAATAGGTCACTTGCAGACATTGCATCCCTCGCAACGGGACTGTCCATGTCTGAGTCTCAATTCCACAAGTCCGGTAAGGCGTGAGCGCAAGGAATCAAGCGGAATGCGGTCAAGCACTTCACCTGCGAAAGCCAGCATAAGAAGCATCCGGGCCTCCTTCATTGGAATTCCGCGCTGTTGCATATAGAAAAGGGCCTTTTCATCAAGCTGTCCGACCGTTGCACCATGACTGCACTTTACATCATCGGCATAGATCTCAAGCTGGGGCTGGGTAAACATCCGGGACTCACGCGTGAGACAGATGTTCCTGTTCGTCTGGGCAGATACCGTTCGCTGCGAACCTTCCCTGACAAGCACCTTACCGGCAAAACTACCTGTCGAGCGGTCGTCCAGAATGTATTTGAAAAGCTCGCTGCTGATGCAGTCCGTGCTGGCATGATCAACGAAACTGTAGTTGTCAACGTGCTGGTTTCCATCGGAAATGGCAATGCCGTCCAGTTCCAGACTGGCTCCCGGACCCTTGAATACTGAATGGAAACTGTTACGTGTCCTGCCGTTGTGCAAGGTAAGGACCGATGCATGCACACTCGAATCACGTCCCTGCGAAACAAAGAAATCGCAAACTCTCGAGTTGGTCTGTGAGGTCTCTTCCAGATCATACAGTTCAAGACGGGCATTGTCACCGACCACGCATTCCACCACCATAGCCGAAAGACACTCCCTGGCGGCCGATGAATGGTCGCACAGCAGCAGTCTAAGCTCTGCCCCCTGCTCAAGCACGACCAGTATTCTGCGGCAGGACAACATTGAAACTGCACCGCTCATAAGACTTACAAGCTGGACAGGCTTGTCAATCCTGACATTGCGCGGCACATGAACCATGAATCCGTCCTGCATGAACATTGTGTTCAGGGCCGATATTCCCGGTTTCTCCATTTCCACAACTGATCCAAGGTATTTCCCGACCAGTTGGGGATTGCTGCGCGAAATCTCCAGGAGACTCCCTACAGTCACACCCTCGACCAGAGTCGGCTGTCCATCTTTCTTCATATAGGAATCGCATGCCAGGAAGTGCATCTGCGTTGAAAGATTCGGCACATTGCAGCGGAAAGCCTCACTGGGATTTACCGGCAGCTTTACACGTCCCAGGTTCATTCCCCAATCCGGAGCGAACCACTGGGAAATATCCGTATGCAGATACTCCTCACAGCGGGCATCAGGAAATCCGTACTTTTCAAAGCATGCCAAGGCCCTGTCGCGCAAGGCGTTCATGACCGGGCTGGCTCCGGAATCGATCAGGGCCCTGTTTTCCCGGAAAATTTCAGAATAACTGCTTTGTGACATGCCCCCGTCTTTACCTGTTCGAATCTTCAAATTCCTTAATGAGCCAGTCATAACCGCGCTCCTCAAGTTCCAGAGCCAGTTCCGGACCGGCAGTCCTGATAATGCGGCCGGCATAGAGGACATGCACCACATCGGGCTTGATGTAATCCAGCAGGCGCTGATAATGGGTTATGACCAATGCACTGGTTTCCGGGGTCTTGAGACTGTTCACACCTTCGGCCACGATGCGCAGTGCATCAATGTCCAGACCGGAATCGGTCTCGTCAAGTATGCTCAGTGACGGTTCAAGAACAGCCATCTGGAAAATCTCGTTGCGTTTCTTCTCGCCTCCGCTGAAACCCTCGTTCACACTGCGGTTCATGAACTTGGCATCAAGCTTGACCAGATCACGCTTCTGCTTCATCAGCTTCAGGAAATCGGTGGGTGACATGGGGTCCAGTCCCAGATAACGGCGCTTTTCATTAAGAGCGGTACGCATGAAATTGGTCATGCTCACTCCAGGAATCTCAACCGGATACTGGAATGACATGAACAGGCCCTCGTGACTGCGGTTTTCAGTCGGCATTGCCAGCAGGTCCTTGCCCTTGAACGTGGCCTTGCCCTGAGTGACAGTGTATGCGGGATGTCCTGACAGCACATTGCTGAGCGTACTCTTGCCCGAACCGTTCGGACCCATGATGGCATGGACGGTACCGGCCTCAATTGACAGATTTATCCCCTTGAGTATTTCCTTACCCGCAATTTCGGCATGCAGGTTTTCGATTTTCAGCATTTCCATAATCAACCTACCGTGTTTTCAAGCGATACGGAAAGCAGGCGCTGGGCCTCGACCGCAAACTCCATCGGCAGCCGGTTCAGCACATCCTTTGCGTATCCGTTTACTATAAGTCCGATGGCCTGTTCCATGGGTATTCCCCTCTGATTGCAGTAGAACAGCTGGTCCTCGGATATCTTTGATGTGGTGGCCTCATGTTCCACCACAGCAGTCTCATTCTTCACATCCATGTACGGGAAAGTGTGGGCTCCACACTGGCTTCCAAGCAGAAGCGAATCGCACTGGCTGTAATTGCGTGCGCCGGTTGCCTCCTTGCCGACCTTGATAAGGCCACGGTATGAGTTCTGGCTGTGTCCGGCACTGATGCCCTTGCTGATTACCGTACTCTTGGTGTTCTTTCCCAAATGTATCATCTTGGTGCCGGTATCGGCCTGCTGCCAGTTGTTTGTCAGAGCCACCGAATAGAACTCTCCCTGAGAGCCGTCGCCCTGAAGCACGCAGCTGGGATATTTCCAGGTGATGGCCGATCCTGTCTCGACCTGGGTCCATGACAGGCGGCTGTCCACACCGCGCAGCAACCCGCGCTTGGTCACGAAATTATATACGCCGCCACGTCCGTTCTCATCGCCCGGATACCAGTTCTGTACCGTGGAATACTTGACCTGTGCACGGTCCAGCACCACAATCTCGACAATTGCCGCATGCAGCTGGTTCTCGTCCCGCATGGGAGCCGTACAACCCTCAAGATACGATACATAACTGTCATCATCGGCCACGATAAGCGTGCGTTCGAACTGTCCGGTACCCTGCGCGTTTATGCGGAAATATGTGGACAGTTCCATGGGGCACCTGACACCTTTCGGTATATACACGAACGAACCGTCACTGAATACGGCACTGTTCAGAGCGGCAAAGAAATTGTCGCGGTAGTTCACCACCGAGCCCAGATACTCGCGCACCAGATCCGGATGGTTCTTCACTGCCTCTCCAATCGAGCAGAAAATGATGCCCTTTTCAGCAAGAGTCTGCTTGAATGTGGTCTTGACCGATACCGAGTCCATGACGGCATCGACAGCGACACCGCCGCTCAGCGCAAGACGCTCTTCAAGCGGAATGCCCAGCTTGTCAAACGTCTTCATGACCTGCGGGTCAATCTCCTCGACTGACTTAGGTCCCTGCTTCTTTACCGTGGGGTCAGCGTAATATGATATGTTCTGATAATCGATGGGAGGAATGTCCAGATGGGCCCAATGAGGCATCGGCATGCCCATCCAGTACCTGAATGCCTTGAGACGGAATTCCAGAAGCCACTCGGGTTCTCCCTTGCGCGCCGAAATAAGACGGACGGTATCCTCATCAAGGCCACGGTCTATAATATCGGTATGGACATCGGTAGTGAAACCGTAGCGGTACTTTTCCTGGGACAGCTCCCTGACCAGAATATTGTCTGTTTCCTTAGTCTTGTCCTTCATTTCTGTCGAATTTCGGGAGATCCATGTCCAGCACTTTCTTCCAGGTCCACTGAAGACAGGTTGCCGACACGTCACGCAGAGGTGCATACAGGACTGAGCCCTGCTTGTCCTTATCGGACTCCTCCTTGATGGGAATTGCAGCCGAAATGCCTGTCATATCCAGGAACTTGATTGTCATGCCCGCAAGCAGCAGCCATATGAGAAGACCGCTCACTGCGCCCAAAAGACGGTTAAGTATTCCAAGTCCGGAATCCTTGACCACCTTTGAAAGAAGCCGGCCAAGTATTCCGCATACTATTGGAACGATTATGAGAATAATGGCAAATGCAACGACCTGAGCCACATGCGGCTGCATGGTCACCACTCCCGAAAGGAATTCCGCAAAGGGCTTGAACAGCATGGAGCCCAATACTACTCCAAGCAGCAGTCCGCCAAGGCTGAAGAGCTGGCGGAGAAAACCGCGCACAAGACCTGAAATCAGGCCGATGACCATTGTGCCGATAATAATCCAGTCTGTAATTGCCATAATCTTGAGTTAACTGAAAATTAAAGTGTCTGTTTGACTTCAACGGTCGTGAAGGTTTCCAGAATATCGCCTTCCTTCAGGTCATTGAAGCTGACCAGACTCATACCACACTCCATTCCTGCCGGAACTTCCTTGACATCGTCCTTGAAACGCTTCAGGGCGTTCATGTCGCCTGTATGGATGACAATGCCGTCACGGATTACACGGATCTTGTCGCCACGGGTAACCTTACCGTCACGGACACGGCAACCGGCAACCATACCTACCTTAGAAATGTGGAATACCTCCATGACCTCAACGGTAGCGGTGACAGATTCCTTGATCTTAGGAGCCAGCAGGCCCTCCATGGCGGCCTTCACTTCGTCAATGGCGTCATAGATAATCGAATAGATGCGGATATCGACATCGTTCTGTTCAGCCAGACGCTTGGCAGCACCTGAAGGACGCACATCGAAGCCGATGATAATGGCGTTCGATGCGGCAGCCAGGCTGACATCACTCTCTGAAATGGCACCTACTGCCTTATGGATGACATTCACCTTGACATTCGGAGTTGACAGCTTGATGAGCGAATCACCCAGAGCTTCGACTGAACCGTCCACATCGGCCTTTACAATAAGGTTGAGTTCGTGGAAGTCGCCCATCTTGATACGGCGGCCAAGTTCGTCAAGAGTAAGAGTCTGCGCGGTACGTACACCCTGTTCACGCTGGAGCTGCTCACGTTTGCCTGTTATCTCACGGGCTTCGCGTTCACTCTCCACCACATGGAAGGTGACACCGGCCTGCGGTGCGCCGTTCAGACCCAGAATAAGTACCGGTTCTGCCGGAGCGGCCGATTTCAGTTTCTGGTTACGTTCATTGAACATGGCCTTGACCTTGCCCCATGAAGTTCCTGCAATCACAATGTCGCCCATTTTGAGGGTACCGTTCGATACCAGCACAGTGGCAATGTATCCGCGGCCCTTGTCAAGTGAAGACTCGATGATGGTACCCGTAGCATTGCGGTTCGGGTTGGCCTTGAGGTCAAGCATTTCGGCCTCGAGAAGCACCTTCTCCATAAGTTCCGGAACACCTATACCCTTCTTGGCCGATATATCCTGTGACTGGTACTTGCCGCCCCAGTCTTCAACCAGAAAGTTCATCTGTGCCAGTTCCTGCTTGATACGTTCAGGATCGGCAGCCGGCTTATCCACCTTATTGATGGCAAATACAATTGGAACGTTGGCTGCTGTGGCGTGTGCTATGGCCTCCTTGGTCTGTGGCATCACGTTGTCATCGGCAGCTACTATGATGATGGCGATATCAGTCACCTGTGCACCACGGGCACGCATGGCTGTGAATGCCTCATGACCCGGAGTATCAAGGAAGGTGATGTGACGTCCGTCATCCAACTTCACATTGTAGGCACCTATGTGCTGGGTAATACCTCCTGCCTCACCGGCAATGACGTTCGACTTGCGTATATAGTCAAGCAGAGAAGTCTTGCCATGGTCGACATGACCCATAACGGTAACGATAGGAGCACGGGGAACCAGATCCTCTTCGCGATCCTCCTCCTCATTGATCTGCTGGGCGACTTCGGCACTGACGAAATCGGTGGTGAAACCGTATTCATCGGCCACCAGATTGATGGTCTCGGCATCAAGACGCTGATTGATTGACACCATAATACCCACACTCATACAGGTGGCAATGACCTTGGTCACCGGAATGTTCATCATTGTGGCCAGCTCGTTGGCGGTCACGAATTCTGTCAGCTTCAGCACCTTGCTTTCGGCCATTTCCTGCTCGAAAGCTTCCTGGGCACGCTGCTGAACTGCCTCACGCTTGTCCTTGCGGTACTTCGACGACTTGGTCTTTCCCTTCTGGAACGATGAGAAAGTATCCTTGATCTGACGGTTTACATCGTCATTTGAGAAATCGTTCCTGTCATTTTTGTTGTAGCGGCGGTCCTTGCCGTTGCGGCCTCCGCCTTCACCACCCTTCTGGTTATTCTGACCGCCCTGCAGACGCTGACCGCCCTGCTGGGACTGATTCTGGCCAAAACTGTCGGCCTTGCTCAAATCGACCTTTTCACCGCCAATTCTCACACGGTTCTTCTTGCGCGGACCATCCTGGCCCTGACCCTGACGTGAGCTGTCGGCCGGGCGTATTTCCTTGATAAGCGAATCCTTGTACTGCTGGCGCTGCTGCTGACGCTGCTGGTCCTTGGCTTCGCGTTCCTTCTTCTTCTCCTCCTTTGACTTCTTCTTCGGACGGGTTGACTGGTTGATGGCGGCCAGATCAATCTTTCCAACGGTCTTGATTTTGAGACCTCCGTCGGCAGGAGTTTCAAGTTTGAACACTTCGGGCTCGGCTGGAGCTGCAGGTTCCTGTTCCTTCTCAAGTTCGGGCTTTGCCTCAACCTTCAGCTCGGGCTTTGCTTCAACCTTCGGCTCAGGCTTTGCTTCAACCTTCGGCTCAGGTTCTGCTTCAACCTTCGGCTCGGGTTTTGCTTCAACCTTTGGCTCGGGTTTTGCCTCAACCTTTGGCTCGGGCTTTGCTTCAACTTTTGGCTCGGGCTTTGGTTCTTCCTTTGGCTCGGGCTTTGGCTCCTCCTTGGGCTCGGGCTTTGCTTCAACCTTAGGTTCAGGCTTTGCTTCAACCTTAGGTTCAGGTTCCGGCTTGGCATCGGCCTTGACAGCATCAAGGTCAATCTTGCCCACAGTCTTGAATCTGATGGGCGGCTCCTGCGGCAGAACCGGTTCTTCCGGAACAACAACCTTTTCGGGAGTTGGAGCAGGTGTCTCGACGACATCGGCATTCCGCTTGTTCTGACGGTCCTGAAGGAAACGCGTGGCAGCTTCACGCAATGACTTGTCACGGCTGAATTCTGCAACCAACATGTTGTACTGTTCGTCAGTCAACTTCTGGTTCAGGTCATCGACAATGTCATTGAAACCCTTCTTGTGCATGAATTCGACCAAAGTAGCCGAACCCACGTTCAGTTCTCTTGTAACTTTGCTTATTCTTATCGCCATCTATAAAAATATCTGTAAGTTATTGTTTCACTTCTTAATGAATTTCCGGAACTCTTCCTCATCACTGAATTCCTGAGCCAGAATGTCAAGGATTTCATCAACCTGCTCTTCTTCCAGGTCAACAGTTCCGGTAAGTATGCTGCGGTCGGCACGGAGCACTGCCTTGGCTGTTTCAAAGCCGGCATCGTGGAGTGCGTCAACCACCCAGTCTTCAAGGTCACCACGGAAATCATCCAGATATACATCCTCTTCAGTGGCATCCTGTGACAGTTCACGGTAAACATCAATTGTATATTCCGACAACATGCTTGCCAGCTTGATGTTGAGACCGCTCTTACCGATAGCCAACGACACCTGATCCTGCTTCAGATAAACCTCAGCACGACGGTTCTCAGTGTCAAGCTTCAGTTCTGAAACCTTTGCGGGGCTCAGAGCCCTGCGGATGAACAGGTCAATGTTCGATGTATAGTTGATGACATCAATGTTCTCGTTCCTGAGTTCGCGTACAATTCCATGGATACGTGATCCCTTGACACCTACGCATGCACCTACCGGATCAATGCGGTCGTCATAGGATTCAACGGCAATCTTTGCGCGTTCACCAGGAATGCGTGCAATCTTCTTGATGGTAATGAGACCGTCGGCAATCTCAGGAACCTCCTGCTCGAACAGACGCTGCAGGAACACCGGCGACGTACGGCTCAGAATTATCTTCGGGTTGTTCACATTGTCAACATGATCAACCACGGCACGGACACTTTCGCCCTTGCGGAAGAAATCGCTTGGAATCTGCTCGGTCTTGGGGAGAAGCAGTTCGTTGCCTTCTTCGTCAAGCAGAAGAATCTCCTTCTTCCATATCTGATAGACCTCGGCCTGTATCACAGTTCCGACCTTATCAAGATACTTGTTGTAAAGACTGTCCTTCTCGAGTTCAAGGATCTTCGATGCCAGGGTCTGACGCAGGTTCAGAATGGCGCGACGGCCGAACTTTGCAAACTCTACCTGCTCGGACACTTCCTCGCCAACCTCGAAATCCTCGTCAATGAGACGGGCCTCAGAGAGTGAAATCTGGGTGTTGGAATCTTCAAGTTCACTGTCTTCAACGACAATTCTTGAACGCTGGATTTCACAGTCGCCCTTGTCAGGATTCACAATCACCGAATAGTTCTCATCGGTGCCGAACATCTTTGAGATAACGCTGCGGAAGCTCTCTTCCAATACACTGACCAGAGTCATGCGGTCAATGTTCTTCAGTTCCTTGAATTCCTGAAAGGTTCCAATAAGAGAAATAGTCTCTTCTTTCTTTGTAGCCATTTTACTTTAAGCTTATTACGTTTTTTACATATTTTACCTGTGAATGGGCGAACTCCAGCTCGACATCGGCCATGTGAGCCCGCTTGGCTCCCGGCAGAAGCTGCTTCTGGCGGGTCTGAACGGTAAAGCCCTGTTCATCGGCCTTAAGGAGTATGCCCTTTATCTTGCTGCCGGTCTTGGGCAGGACCTCCACCTCCTGTCCAATGTGATTGACATACTGCTGCAGGACCTTGAAAGGCTGGCCTATACCTGCCGAGCCCACCTCCAGCTCGTAGTCCTCAACGTCACGGTCCAGACGTTCCTCAACAAAACGGCTCAATTCCACACAGTCATCAATCCAGACCCCATCCCTGTTGTCTATTTCAATTACAATGACATTGTCCGATGAAACGGTGACATCGACCGGGAAATATGATTCCTTGGTCTTTATCCATTCATCTACGATAGCACTAACTTTTTGTTTGTCAATCATTTACAATATATTGAATAAAATCGGACTCCTGTTTGGTACGAAAAAAGAGGCCTCATGAGCCTCTCCACACATCTTTACATCGGGTGCAAAGATATTCCTTTATTAAACAATGTGCAAATTATTCGCGCTTTTTTCCCGTTCAGCTGTAAAGATAACGCCTTATTGACATTTTCGGAGTCTTTTCAAACGGCTTGTCAACAGCCTCGACCAGTGAAAGCTGGCAGAAACGGGACAACTTCCGGTTGGCCAGAGTACGTATGGATTCCAGAATTTCAGACACGTTTCCACCCTCACCGCGGTTCTTGCGGATTTCATCGTCATTGAGCAGCACCAGAGCCACCAAACGGTCATTACGCATCACCACAACCGATTCCGACACGTATTCCTGACTGTTCACAATGCATTCAATCTCTTCAGGATAGATGTTCTGACCGTTCGATGCCAGCAGCATGCTCTTGCTACGACCGCGCAGGCTCACATTTCCATGACGGTCAATCACTCCCAGATCACCGGTATTGAACCAGCCATCGGGGGTGAAAGCGGCCTTTGTGGCACTCTCGTTCCTGTAATAGCCCGAGAACAGATTCACGCCACGGGCCTGGATCTCTCCCGGAATGCGGGCGGGATCAGGCGAGTCCACCCTGAGCTCAACAAAATCCATTGCCTTTCCGCATGTGCGGAGTCTGAAGCGGTTCCAGTCCTCGTATGCCAGGAGCGGACCAGCCTCGGTCATACCGTAACCGACAGTGAAATGCAGTCCTATGCGACGCATGAACGACTCCACTTCAGGATTCAGGGCTGCACCTCCCATAATGTAGAATCTTACCTTTCCACCGAACGATTCGTCTATGGCACTGCGCATTTTTCCATACACTGCCCTGCGCAGGAAAGGTATGGACGACAATATTCTTACCATAGGCTTCTTCATCTCAGGCAACAGTCTGTTACGGTAAATCTTCTCAAAAATCATGGGCACGGCAATGACCATGAACGGTCTTACCTGCCCCATTGCCTTCATGAGCAGCGTGGGCGAAGGGGTCTTGCCCAGATAATATACCGTAGAGCCTCCACACAACGGATACAGCAGCTCAAACACCAGTCCGAACATGTGCGCCATAGGAAGAATGGAAAGAATGGTGTCATGGGGAGTGGAAGGAATCCTGCGATGGGCAAAGTCAATGTTCGCCGAAAAACATTCATACCTGAGCATCACGCCCTTGGGCTGTCCCGTCGAACCCGATGTATAGTTGATTACCGCCAGTTCCCCGGCATTGTCCTGCGGATATTCGACATCACTTGCCGAAAAACCCTGCGGGTATTTTTCTGCAAAACGCCCATCGGCAAGAGCAATCAGTTCCGCATCGCCATCCTGAAGATAAAGCGGTGAAAGGTCATTCACGCTGAACACGCGCTTCAGTTCCGGCATGCACCCTTGTGGCAGACGTTCATAAATGTCCCTGTCAGCAAAAAGCATGACACTTCCCGAATTCTCCATGATTCCGGCAATGCTGTCCGGATGGAAATCGGCCAGGATCGGGACCGCCACACATTCATATGTATTAATTGCAAGGAAAGCAAGCCCCCAGCCCATCTGGTTGCGCGCGCATATGGCAATCTTATCACCTTTTGCAATGCCCAGAAGTGAAAACAGTATATGCAGCTTTTCCATTCTGGCAGCCATAGTCCCATAAGTCATGCCTTCGCCTCCGTAATTGCAGAGGGCCAGACCGTTCCAGTTATTCCTGACACGGTCCTGAAGTCTGGAAAGATAATGTTCCATCTGTTCTCGATTTTTTGATTTCGCCGCAAAATTAGTACCCCACGGACCGCTGGGAAAGAAAATGACACTAACGATATGAAAAAAAGGTACCAATATGCCATATTACGGGAAAATACCTATTTTTGTGGGACGAAAATCAGCGTAATCCAATTTTCATCCCATAGCCTTATGGTACGTAATTCAAGACTTTCCAACCAGGAATTCAGCATGAATGGCAAATACCGGCTCCAGCTGGTATATATCATCATCATACCCATGTTCTTCCTGGCATTCTCAGTATTCTACAACCCGTTTGACATTCTGGAATACTACTCCGGCGCTTCGGGCAAGGACAGCGCGTTCCATATCATAATGCTGACCAGCATCCTTGCGGGCGTGCTGGCAATTTCACGGACCATGCTGCACTTTGTCCTGAAAGCGACTGACATAGGTTGGATAAACTATATAGGCTGGTGTCTGGCTGAGATTCTGGGCATGTCATTCTTCATGGCTCTTTATACCGTTCTTGTCAAAGCCGATGGCCAGAACTACTTCCAGCACATGGCCCAATGCCTCAAGTTCAGTTATCTGGAGCTCATTTTCATATACGTGCCAATGATGCTGGTAAGAGCCGTGAAGATCAAGAACGGCCTGTTGGAATTCAAGAAGCAGCAGGACGACAACAGTCTGGTCCGTTTCTACGACGAACACCAGCGCCTCAAGCTGACCATAGCGCCATCGTCCCTGCTCTATGTGAAATCAGAGTCCAACTATCTGCGAATCTGTTATCTGGAAGCTGAAAAGGTCAGGGAATTCGTTCTGAGAGCCTCAATGAAGAGTCTGGAAGTCCCGGCATTCGCCCACTGTCTGGTCCGCTGCCAGCGCTCATACTTTGTCAACCCGGACCACGTAACGGTACTGAGAAAAGACCGGGACGGCTTCATGTACGCCGAAATGAACATCCCCAACGTCCCTGCCGTCCCAGTCAGCAAGCAGTACTTCGCCCTACTCTCAGAGCTGCTGTAGTGTATGACGGGCTTATGACGGGCTTATGACGGGCTCAGTCGATAAAGTGGTGACATAAGTGACATAAGCCACCGACACACTCCGTCGCATAGATAAGTATTTTCCCTGCTTTCTCAATGATAGGGATGGAATCGGTCCTGTAGCATGGTTTTCCTCCCTATCGTCCATGCAGAAATGCGCTATTCCACCATACTACACATATGATAGGGATGGAATCGGGCCCAAAGCAGGGCTTTCTTCCCTATCGTCCATGAAGATATGCGCTATTCCGCCATACTACACATATGATAGGGATGGAATCGGGCCCAAAGCAGGGCTTTCTTCCCTATCGTCCATGAAGATATGCGCTATTCCGCCATACTACACATATGATAGGGATGGAATCGGGCCTACAGCAGGGCTTTCTTCCCTATCGTCCATAGGAAAGTGTTGTAATCAGAGCGCTTGGCCCTTACGTATTCACAGCCATACACTGATTTTCGGTTGAATAGGAATCTATTGCCCCCCATACTATTTCGGCTCACCCGAAATTTAGTGGGGATTGCTGATATCAGATCTCATTTTGAATACAGTTTTTGCATGCTGGATGGGTGGCTGTGCGGACAGCCGCTCCATGTCCTGCTCCTGCGGCCTTTCAGGCTGAAACGCGGAACTCGCGGCTTTGCCGCTCAGACAGCCGCGTTTCTTCACGCCTGAAAGGCCTTGTCGCTTACCGGCCATTCCACGGAAAGTCCGCACAGCCACCCATCCAGCATACAAAAATGTCGCGGGAACAAAGTTTGGTAATATTGCCAATCCAGCAGTCATAATGGTTCCCAATGCCTATTAATATGCACGATTGGCAACGAAAATGGCCAAAACGGGCTGATTCTTTGCCAATCCAACATGAAAAGCCCTACCACATGCATTTCTGGATGCTGGATTGTCCCGACCTAGGGTAGCCTCGGATTCGTCCCCACTGATTTTCGGGTGAGCCACTATTTCAGGTGAGCCACTATTTCAGGTGAGCCCCATTGTTTTCCCGACCAAAAGAAAAAGGAGTTGCGGTTTCTCGTAACTCCTTGATTTTTGCGCTCCCTCTAGGACTTGAACCTAGGACCCCCTGATTAACAGGTAGAAATTTTCTATATAAAACATGATAACAATATAAATAAGTTTTTATATCTTTGTATTGTCAATCAATTAAATAGGAATTAGAAATCAGTTTTAAGGCATTGAACGGAAAACCGCAAGTAAACCGCAAGTAGCATCCTAAAAAATGCCGAAACCGCAAGTAAACCGCAAGTAGAATTTGTCTAAATAAAGGTTTGAATCACATGGCTAAAATTAAGGTAGTAACAATCAAGAAGGACGATGCAACAACAGGCGTATATCTTCGCTTGAATGTTGGCGAGAGCAGGGCCCACTATTTTCTGGGTTTTCTGGTTGATGAGAGCAAGTTTGATAAGGAGAACGGACGATTTATGCAGGGTTCCGGGTTCAAGTATTCGGTAACCTATACGGAGAACGGACAGGCCCAGGAACTGAATCCCAAGGCCGCAAACCTCAAGTTATCGGCAAAGGTTGAGCAGGCAACAAAGATTCTTGCAGCTTTCGAGGAGGCTCGCAAGGCAAACGGCAACGAATGGAGCATCCAGATGTTTGCCGACAAATTCGCACCAAAGAAGGAAATAAAGACCTTTTGCGGCTACATGACGGCCACAATAGAACGATATATAAATGAACGCCGATACAAGCAAGCCGCAATAACAAAGGATGCTATAGCCTCATTAACCGAATATGATGTCAATTTCCCAAACCTGGAATTTGCTGACATAAACAAGACCTATATAGAGGCTTACAGGACCTGGGCAGAGCAGACCAAGAAACACAAGCCAAACACAATCAACATGAGATTGAAGGAGGTCCGCACCATACTAAACTATGCTATTTCAAGCGGTATATATAGCGGCGTTGCATATCCTTTCGGCAAACGTGGTGTTACTATCGGCAACGGTTTGCATCGCACCAAGGCAAATATTTACCTGACAAATGCAGAGCTGAAAAAACTATCGGCCCACACCTTCGAGCATAAGCGCACCGAGATAGCAAAACATTTGTTTCTTGCATCGGTCCGCCTTCGTGGGATTAACTGGAAGGATATGGCAAACCTCAAGCATAGCGACATACAAACGAAAGTAAGCAGCACCACACACAAGCCGTATAAAGTTCTGGTGTACCAGAGGAGCAAGACCGCGAGAAAGAAGCAGGACGATGCCTATTTTACAATCACAATAACCGATGCTATACAAAAGGAGTTGGATTGGTTCAAGGAAAACACCAAGTTATTTGCCGATTACCTGTTCCCGATCATCACAAAAGAGGTTGAGCCGGAGAAGGTAGCGGAATACCTGGACGAGAGCCGGAAACGTTGCAATGACATGATAAAGTTAATTCGCACCGAATTGGGATTCAATTCCGAATTGACATTTTATTCCGCTAGACATTCATTTGCAATGGGTATGCGCGAAAAGGGAGAGGATATAACCAAGATACAACAGGCTCTAGGACATTCCGACAGTAAGACCACCGAGAACTATTTGAAGCAATTTGATGACGATGAGATGAGCAAGGCAACCGAACTTGATTTCTAATTTGCTCTAGGAACGATTATTTGTGCCGCATTGGTAGTTTGTACCTTTGCGGCCTTTTTATGCCGTTAGAATTGAGTTTAGGCCCATTCTGGGCCAAATTAACAATATTTAACTAGTACAACGTTATTGCAACAATCCGTTGCAACCTGTCAAACGTTCCGTTGCAACCTGTCAAACGGTCCGTTGTTGCTTGTCATTGATGCCGTTGCAACCTGGCATTTGTCGCGTTGTTGCCATTCAAAAGCATTGCAATAATGTTGCGGCTCATGGGAGTTGGAGGCGTTTTGTGGGTATCGTTTCCTGTTCTATCTTTGTGGCGCAAACCAAATAATAACAACATGAGCCAGGAAATTGAACAAATTACAAAGGAGTTTTCCGCTTTCCTTGTTGAGGCAATGAAGGCAATGGACGGCAACAAGGCGGCAGGAGTTAGAGCCAGAAAGCAATCATTAATCGTTGATGTAATGATGTACGAATTTCGCCGCAAAAGTCTGGAACGAGAGCGAGAAGCGAAAAAGTAAAATGAATTTTGGAAAGGTATTTGCAGAATGTTTTGCAGATACCTTTTTTTGGATGCCTGGAAAGGGTACCCCCACCCCCAAACCCAGGATATGACAACCGCCCACCACATTCCGCGAATTTTTTTCAAAAAATTTTTTATGGCATTAAAAGGCTATCCAACAAAATTGCAATTTTCTTGAACCATATATAAATAGGTGTTATATCGTTGTTGTATCTTTGCGGAAAAGGTTTGAATCATGGAACTATCAATTAGTGAAATAGAAGATATGGTTTGCCGCATGGGACATCGGCTCAATCCAGATATAAGCAAAACAATATATCGTTCGGTGCGTCACCTTCCATTGGGGCAGGCAAAGGATATAACAAAAACAATCATTGATTGGGTTGATGCCGCAGACATGGCGGCGTACAATGCCGGAACGTATGAGGAAGGACAACAGGAGGCAACAAGACTAATCCGAACCCTGGAGCGAGCCGCCGAAATCTCAATTGTCATTTCCAAGGTAGAGGCACCAGGTACCGAACCGCAGGGCGTAGCAACTCAAATTATGGTTAAATGGATGAACGGCAATTCACACACCAAGATAGATGTATTTTCATTTTTCGCCTGGGAGTATGTGACCGTACCGATGCCGCCGTATGATTGTACGATGACATTCAGGCGCGACAACGTGGACTTTGATATGATTGCTGACAATATACGATACAACGCAGGATTGCGGCAAGCGAAGGACCGCACCGACATACGCAGGCAATGGAGCGCAGCAGCAGAGGAAGCGAAGCATTTGTACAGGTGGATTGTGGAAGGTCCTGGGCAATGCTTGAACATAGAGCGCAGAGGCGAAACGGAGAAACAGGCGGCAAAGTCATTTATCATGGAAATGCTTGAGGTGCCGGACGATAGGCAAGAACGATTCCGGGAACTACTCTAAAACTCATATAAAAGGCTGAAAAAATTTTCAGTCTTTTTTTTTGCCTAAATCGTTGATATAGTGGGCCGTTTTACATGGTTCTGGAGGTACCAATTAAATACCTTTTAGTGGTCTAAACGCGGTTATACATTTGCACCAGAAACAAACCAAAAAGATATAAGAAAATGGAAAACGAATTGAAAAGTATGATTGCGGACCTATTGGCCCCTATCATTGACAAGAGCGTGAAACAGGCGGTTGCCGATGTTCTGGGAGTGCAGAACGATGCCAACCGTTACCCTGTTAATGTCAACGTAGAACAGGCGGCAGAAATAACCGGGTACAAGGTCAATTCCTTATACCAAATGCACTCCAGAAACCAGGTGCCAGGCGCGTATAGGATTGGCGGCAAATTGATGTTCCGCACCGCCGACCTCATGGCATGGGCATCCAACAAGTAACAACAAAATAGTACGATAGATAATGGCAAACTTGAATTTTGAAGATTTTCCCCTGGATGAGAACACAAGGGAACGGATAAAGGAGCATCCGGCAACCTGGTTGAAAATGGGCAGAGATTGGGTAGAACTTATGTTGAGGCTCACAAATGCAGAAGGCACCCGGCAGGCCATAGAATTCTTTTACACAGTCATTACCACAGGCGAGGCGATCAAGCCGGAGGATGATAGCGCGGCGTTCTGGGCCTCCTTGATCTGGGAGAAGCTCAAGCGGAATATAGTAAACTACTACAACGGCAGGAAGAACGGCGAAAGACTACAACGGCAGGAGGAACCGAAAGTCGGTACCCACCGAGAGGCGGACCGAAAGGCAGAGCGAAACCCAGAGCCAACACCAAAGCCAGAGAGCAGGCCGATGCCACCAACCGAGCCGGAACCACCTAAACCTCGTTGGGATGATGCCGAGGATTTGCCGTTCTAGGCTATTGTGGGGCCGTTTTCAAAAGTCGGTATATACCGAAACCTAGACCGAAACAGGGAGCGACCTATTAATATATAAGAATTAGATAGAATATATTAGAATCTTTTAGAAAGTAAAGAAATGAGTAAAGGGAATTATCATTCATACCCGGGTTTATTCTCAAGCACCTGGGTAACGTATGCGGTCCGCAACGGAGTGAGCCAAGACCAAGCGAAGAAAGTAACACTAAACTATGTGTTATATGGTCCTATTGCCACAAAATATAAGAGTACCATAGAACTGATAAGGGAAATTAACAAGACCGATCCCGACAAGGCCAAAACGATGAAAACCAAGTACCTTCCCATATATATGCCAACTGGGATATATGGAGCGCACAGGGATGCCGACCACCTTGCAGAGTTTAGCAGACTAATGCAAATTGACATTGACCACCAGGATAACCCAGGATTAACAACCGACGACATGAAGGCAATAGTATGCGCTTGCAAGGGTGTTGCATATTGTGGATTGTCGGCGCGTGGAGAGGGTGTATTTGCGCTAATAAGGGTGCCGGATGATGCCGCCAACCCAGACCGATACAAAGGCTATTACAGGGCATTTGTGGAGCAACTGAAGGCCCAGGGAGTTGCAACCGATGACAGCGCGAATACCATTGCCAAACCGCGTTATATAAGTTGGGACGATCAACCGTTCATCAACGAGGATGCCGAACCGTTCGCCTCCTGGATGCCGCAAGGCTCATGCACCCAAGCACCAAGGTGCAGCAACGTATATGCCACCGATTCCGACAAGACATTCACAAGGGCCGAGGAGATAGTAAGACAGGCCGAGCAACAAGGCAACCCCATTGCGACCACCTGGCAGGCGTGGAGGTATCTGGCCATGTCATTGGCGCGCGCATTTGGCGAAAGAGGCCGGGGCCTGTTCCTCCGTCTATGCGATGTGTGGAGTAGCACCACAGGCAAGCACCAAAAGCAGAACCCCGACAAGGTGTTCAGCCAGGCGAACGAGAATAACCCGATACGCAATGAAGGGTATTTCTTCACTATGGCGAAAGATGCAGGAATTACGCTGAAATAGCCATCCCGAGGAGAGAAAACAAATTGCATAATATTACACTATTTATACATAATTTTCGTATCTTTATACAAAATAATCCTAACAAGAGGTATTACCCTAAATATTGCACTATTTATCCCAAAAATTGAAGAAAAATGGAAGAAAGTTATACTATTGAAGAAATTGGAGGTCGCACCATTCTATGCGACAAGCGCGGCCGCGAAAGGTGGCTAACCGTTGCCGTTCCGTTGCTGAACGCAACACTACAAGGTATATCGGCAATCGTCAAGGATGCAGAGATGACACCTACCAAGGAACTTTGCGTTGCAATACTCAAGCGAGGTAGCGAGGCATTGAGGGAACAAGCCGTTGCCGACTATGAGGCGTGGGCCTATCATGTTGCAGCTCCCAAGTACTTGCAGGCAGACGGAGAAAGAAAAGCAAGGGAATCAATACCCTATGATGTTGCGAGGCGCGCGGATGGAGTGGGCCAGGCCTGGAGCGAGGATTGCACCCGATACGGAGTTATGCCCACCGATGCCGACATGACATTCAGGCACAAACGCCTGGAACTGTCCGATGCCTTCATTAATCTGGTTGCTCAATCGTTCAGCCGCGAGGTGCCGGAATCATTCAAGCATATCGCCGAATCGTTCGCCTCAATCGTTCAGCAATTGAGAGAAATAGAGCAATGCGGGATTGATGCCGTTGCCATGATCCGCCACTATATAGGCAACCCTTACAGGCCGGAAAGCCTCAAAGACATTGAACCCGGCAACGTTATACGTTATCTCATGGTTGCAGGCAAGCGTATTGCAACCCTGGAAAGCCTCCAGGACGATGCAACCAGATTGAGCAATGCCGCAATTAGCATGGATATAGAACGTGGGACTATTTATATTAAATGATACGAAAATGACACAAGAAGAAATTAGAGCGAGAATTTACGAACTGACGGACATAATAGATGCCTTGCAAATCCGTATTCAGCAGGGCGATTTGTCAGCAGCCGAAAAGGAGGCAGCAGCCGAGCAGGAACAGGCGGAACTGATGAAGCAACGTAAATATTACCCTGGTATGTTTGCCGGAGTGATTGAAGGCATGAAACGCCGGGGCATACTCCATTGATTATTTGCCATTATTGATTTGTTGTGGGATGATTTTCCAATGTCAATGAGTTATTTGTGGAAAACGGTTCGTTGTGAAACGCGCCGTTTTTTTATGCTCATGGATGCCAGAAACGAAAAAAGGAGTATATTTGCAGTGATTCAAACCTTTATAACACCCCGATAGGTTCAACACCTTGAAGGGTGTTTGCCGTTAAAAAAGGGCCTAAAAAGGGCCTAAAAACACCAAAACCGCAAGTAAACCGCAAGTAAGAAAAAACAAGCACCTACATTTTTGCTTGTAAGTGCTTGATTTTCAATGCGCTCCCTCTAGGACTTGAACCTAGGACCCCCTGATTAACAGTCAGATGCTCTAACCGACTGAGCTAAGGAAGCTTTCCACATCCGGCGGGGCTTGCGTCCCTCTCAAATGCGGTGCAAATGTACTGCCTTTTTTGGAATCTGCAACATCTTAGCCCGAAAAAAATGGAGAAAAGCATAAAAATATCTACCTTCGCCCTTGTAAGGTTCTAACATCTCACTGAAATGAAAAAACATTTTGCTTCCATACTGCTGTCTTCTCTGCTGGTCGGGAACCTGATGGCACAGGGTAATGACCATGAGTTTCAGGTATCATCAAACTTGGAGATATTCGACGATATAGTACGGGAACTGGACATTTTCTATGTTGATACGCTTGATTACAAGGAGGCCATAGAACGCGGAATAAGCGCCATGCTCCGTGGCATTGACCCATATACCGAATACTATCCGGAGGCCGATATGAAGAATCTCAAGACCATGACCACGGGCAAGTACGCCGGCATAGGTTCAATTATCAGGCAGTACAAGGGCTATGACTACATTTATATAGATGAGCCGTACGAGGGCATGCCGGCCCAGAAGGCCGGGCTCAAGGCCGGCGACATAATCCTGGCCATTGACGGAGAGAGCATGAAGGGACGCGAATCGCAGTATGTGAGCGACCATCTGCGAGGCGATCCCGGAACCAGTCTCACCGTGGCGGTAAGACATCACGGTCAGAACGATTCCATAGAATACAGAATAGACCGCAGTATCATTGCCATGCCGGCAGTTCCCTACTACGGAATGGTTGGCGAATACGGATACATCCTGCTTGAATCGTTTACCGAGAACTGCTCCCGTCAGGTTCTTGAGGCACTCGTCAGCCTTAAGGCACAGGGTGCGAAAGGCATCATACTGGATCTGCGCAGCAATGGTGGCGGACTGCTTCAGGAAGCGGTTGACATTGTGGGACTGTTCGTTCCGCAGGGCACCCGCGTTGTGGATATCAAGGGAAGGAACAGCCGCACAGACAACAGCTATTCCACACAGCACAAACCTGTTGACACCCAGATTCCGCTGGTTGTCCTGATTGACGGTGAATCGGCATCGGCTTCCGAGATTGTGGCCGGCAGCCTGCAGGATCTGGACCGTGCGGTCATACTCGGGGCAAGGTCATACGGCAAGGGACTGGTCCAGAGCACAAGACCCCTGCCCTACAACGGCACCATCAAGCTGACTACGGCAAAGTACTACATTCCAAGCGGACGCTGCATTCAGGAGATTGACTACACCCATCGCAATGACAAGGGGCAGGCACAGCACATTCCGGACAGTCTGACAAGCGAATTCCACACTGCAGCCGGACGTCCCGTACGTGATGGCGGTGGCATACGACCCGATATCGAATGCATCCCCGACACCATTCCTGAGCTGGTCTATGCCCTGTCTCAGGATATCGTCCTGTTCAACTACGCCAGCGATTATCACGCTGCACACCCGGAAATAGCCCCGGCAGACGAATTCGCCATTGATGACAGCGAACTTGAAAGCTTCAAGCAGTACATTGCCGGACATGACTTCAAGTTCACCAGCTCAAGCAGCCAGGCGCTGAAGTCACTGCGCAGTCTGGCAAAGGCCGAAGGACTGGAAGGCAAGGCCCTGGCCGAGTTCCAGGCGCTCGAATCCAAACTCACCTACGACATGGAGAATGACCTGGACTTATTCACGGATGACCTGAAACGCATTCTGGCCATTGAAATCGTAGGCCGATACTACTACCAGAAGGGCATGGTTGTACAGGGGCTCAAGGGAGACAAGTTCCTTGAAGAGGCTGTGAAACTGCTGTCCGATCAGAACCGGTGGCGCGGAATACTGAAGGGCGCACCGGTTGAGGGAAGACAGTGAACGCTATCGGCTTCAATGATGATTCTTGCCGATTTCACCGGCATTTCCACGGTAGTGACCACATCGGACTCACCGTCGACTACCAGTATGGTTGACTGCTGGGCAAAACGGTCAACCTGAAAAGTCATGGCTGCACCGGGTGTTCCCTGGAACAGCAGGCTGTCGTTCATATATAAGGTGGTGGGACATCCTGTCAGGGACAGTCCCATTCTGATTTCATAGCGCTCGGAATACTGGCCATCCCTCCTGTCATAAATCTTGAACGCCAGGAAAATGAAAAGCACTACCACAAGAAGCACCAGGACTATCATGAGAATTGAACCTATCAGGAAGGCATTGTTTGCCTTTGTCGTTCTTTTTGCCATAGTATATTCAGTTTGGATTCACAAAGCTACCCGTTTTTCTTGTTCGTTTCAGCCAAAATTCCGAAAATTGCATGCAAGAATGTGATTATATCAACTCAAATTCAATAAAAAATGAAGAAAACAGCACTTATCGCTCTGGCAGCACTGTTAATTGCTCCAGTCAAGGGTCTGGCCGAGGTCGACCCGAATTTCCACATCTACATCTGCATCGGTCAGTCAAACATGGAAGGCAACCCGCGTCCCGAACAGATTGACAAGGAAGGTGTCCCTGAAAACTTTGTCACCATGAACGCAGTCGATTTCCCTGACAGCAAGATGGGTGAATGGCGCAAGGCCGTTCCACCGTTGGCACGTCCCAACACAGGTCTGACCCCTGCCGACTGGTTTGGCCGCACCATGGCTCAGAACATGCCCGAAGGCACCAAGATCGGTGTCGTAATGGTTGCCGTTGCAGGCTGTAAGATAGAACTGTTCGACAAGGAAAAGGCTCAGGAATACATCTCTACATCGGCCGACTGGCTCAAGAACATTGCCAATGCATACGGTGGCGATCCTTACGCACGTCTCATTGAACTGTGCAAGAAGGCCCAGCAGGACGGTGTCATCAAGGGTATCCTGCTCCATCAGGGTGAATCGAACAGCGGCGAAGAGGAATGGCCTAACAAGGTCAAGAAAGTCTATGAGGACATTCTTGCCGACCTTGGTCTGGAAGCAGCAAACGTTCCTCTCATTTCAGGCGAAGTCGTTCCAGCTGACCAGCGCGGCGTATGTGCAGGTCACAATGAAGTCATGGCAAAGCTGCCAAGCGTAATCCCGACTTCAATGGTTGTTCCCGCCTACGGTTGCGCAGCCGGCTTTGACCATCTGCATTTCAATGCCAAGGGCCTGCGTGAATTCGGCCGCCGCTATGCCGGACGCATGCTGGGTTACCTGGGTTATTGATCATCCCCACACGAAAAGACATTCCGGGATTCTGCCGCAGCGGAGTCCCGGAATGTTTTTTGTCTTTATACAAATGGATTCAATCAGGAATACTTCTCTCCGAACCGGACCTTGGTGTCATTCAGGTATTTCTTGAAATCGACCTCCTTGTCACGGGGGCAGATGACCAGCACGTCATCGGTCTCGACCACCAGGAAATCAGTCAGTCCGTCAACCACCACCAGTTTCTTCTCATTGTTGCACAACACCATGTTGCCGTTGCAGTTGTATGTCTGGCTTATGTATGCACCTATCACGTTTCCGTTATCATCCTTGCGGCAGTAGTCGTAGAGCAGATCCCAGCTCTCAATGTCATTCCAACGGAAATTGCCGGTAGCCATATACACATTATCGGACTTCTCCAATACGGCATAGTCAATTGAAATGCGCGGGAACGCCTCATATACGGAATAGAGCAGACTGCGCCTGGAGTCACGGTTATGCACAATGTCGAATATGCCGTTGAACTGGGCAACAAGCTCAGGCAGGCAATGTCCCGCTATCTCTATGAAGGAGTTGACGTTCCACATCAGGATACCCGAATTCCAGAAGAATTCGCCGCTTTCAACGAATATTTTGGCGAATGACTCTTCGGGCTTTTCAGTGAATGCGCGCACCTTGTGCATGCCGTCAACCTGATAGTCATCGGCCTGGATGTAGCCGAAACGGGTTTCAGGTCTGGTGGGACGTATTCCCACAGTCAGCAGGCCGTCATGATGTGACACGAACTCCAGACCGTCAAGAATGGTCTTCTCGTATGGTTCCTCGTCCATAATGACCAGATCCGATGGTACCACAACCACATTGGCATTGGGATTGAGATCACGGATGTGATATGCCGCCAGCATGATACTTGGCGCTGTACCCTTCACTGCCGGCTCCCTGAGCACCTGAAGCGGGTCAAGGTCCGGCAACTGCTGGAGCACATCGTCATAGAAATCAAGATTCGTGGATACTATGACATTCTCTTTGGGTACTATACGTGACATTCGGGCTACGGTTGTCTTCAAGAGAGTCGAACCGTCACCGTTGAAATCCAGGAACTGCTTTGGCATTCCCTTGCGGCTGAGTGGCCAAAGCCTTGTGCCAAGGCCTCCAGCCAGCACAACGCAGTAAAAATCAGAACCTAACATTGCTCAAGATGTTTTTACATTGTTTCCAATGCCCTCTAAATTAGTGGAAATATATGGACAATCAAAGAAAACAGGTGCTAAAAAATCCGAATGACATGGCAAATCTCGGGAATTTGTCCTATTTTTGCAGCCATCAAGCCCAGATGGCGGAATCGGTAGACGCGCTGGTCTCAAACACCAGTGGGGCAACCCGTGCCGGTTCGACCCCGGCTCTGGGTACAACAAACCCCTCTACAGCACCTTGTAGAGGGGCTTTTCTTTTTCTATCTCCCAAATTTGACCACATTTGACCACAATTTTTTTCAACTTCATTTTGGAGCAAAAAAAATGAGACCCATTTTGCAGGTCTCATTTCCAGTTGTTTCAGTATTGGAAACACTAAAAAAGTCCATCTGATGTTGAACTTGCAGCAACACTATCTGCATGATGCACCAGTTTTCGGAAATTTGATTTCAGTCAATTTTCGGAAAATAAGGGCCAAGCTTCGGGCAAAAGAAATGTATGCTTGTCATTTATTATCTTTTATAGTCTT
>JAKSIU010000001.1 GCA_024398615.1 Bacteroidaceae bacterium | reverse complement strand
CTGGAGTTTGCGTTTAAATATTAATCGTTCAAAAATTTTCTTTGGACACTAGTGAAATACAATATAGAATCATTTCTCATAAATAAATCCCTAGTTGTAATGACTGAATCATTGAAAACATCAATCATCTTTATATCCATGCTTAAACCATCATTTTCCAATATATCAAGATACGAAGTGACGTAATTAGTGGATTCATAATCCGTGGAATCAAATAAGTCTAAAGGCTCTAATCTATTATGCCGAAACAACATGCACAACAAAAATATATTAGAAGATAGTAAGATGATTAACGCTATGTTTAATAATTTCGTGGAATTATTCATTATCATATTTTGTAACCATAATTATAGGATTTGAGTCAGCCGTCAATCCAAAATACAAAGAATCCAAGAGTGCATCATTCAAATCTTCCATGTAAAGAAAATCTTTGAGTCCACAAGCACGTGATGCGGAAATAATATGATAAAAGAAACCATTATCTGAACATTCCACAGGGAATGACCATAACGCAAATTTGGGATCACGTGTCGCATTATTGATTTTCATTGTTTTACATTTATCTTTAAGGTAAATACAATTTAAATCTATTGATTGAGGTGTTGATAATGAGAATAGAATTACATCTTCAGAATTGATAAAACGCCCATTGAAAAAACCCATTTTATCTCTACGCTCGACAAACGACTTATCAGTCTTAATATTACAATCATCTAAGATTGGAGGATTTGTAAGTATTTTATAACATGCCATTACAGAATCTTTGGTAAACTTATATATTGTATTTTCAAAATTTAGTGAGCCCATAATTCCTTCACTGCTCTTGTACAAATTCTTTTCTCTTCCGTAAGAAAAATTCGAAGAATAACAGTTACTTCCAAAGACATAATCAATATTACTCTGGTAGTCTTGTACAACAAAAGACCTTTTATCCTCCAAAACATTATAAAAATCATATCCTACGAAGGTGCAAGTATCTATGGTCTCAATTGAAGTATACCAAGGAACATTTTTTATGGCATTCAAATAATGTCCATAAAAATCAAAACACATTATTTTGCCATTTTCATTATCAAGGATTCCCACTTCCGAATCATTATTCATCAAGAATACATCCGAAATTCCTAAATACTCTTGTGGGCCTCGACCATTGTTTGATAGTGAAAGCCTGAAAGAACCATCCATATTAAAAACATATACCTTTTTTGATATTTGCTTATCAACAACAACAAATTCGTTATCTGTAACAATAAGTTTATCTATTTTCCCAATAAAACATTTGTTATCTGTTTCTAACTTAATGAAACGCACAACATCAAAAAGGCTATCGCAATCAACATAATCGTTTGAAAGAAGGTCGACATTGATTGTTTTACATTGGAAACCGTTCAATTTGCCGTCTTCAATTTGACTACGACACGAATCAATCGTTAATAGAAAAATGTTCAAAATGAACATACTCAAAATGAATTTGAAAAATCTATGCATGAACACTAGTGTCCAAAGAAAATCAAAACAGTTCTTTGTAATATATTGTTAGTAAATTAGTTATAAGCAAAAACAGCGCGTGTCGATTTGAATTGATTCCGTAATTTCGCAGCCTGTAAACAATCCAGGCGGTAATGAATAGCGGAAAACATATCTTCAATCAGCTCGTTGGCTTTTTGCCCAAGCGAACATTTGATGGAATAGTCAAGAAGTACGGAGGTGACAGGTACGTGAAGACCTTCACATGCTGGAACCAGCTTCTTGTGATGATGTTCGGACAACTTTCCAGCTGCGACAGCCTCAGGGAGGTTATCTGCATCATCAGCGCCATCAAGAACAAGAGTTACCATCTCGGATTCGGCAGCGGAGACATCAAGCTCAGCAATGTTGCCTACGCCAATGCGAACCGGGATTACAGGATATTCGAGGAGTTTGCCTACTATATGATCAATCTTGCGCAGAGCAAGAGGCTTGACAGGGAGTTCATCCTGCATGGAAAGTTCTATGCATTCGACTCCACCACCATTGACCTCTGCCTGAGTTTGTTCCGGTGGGCATCCTTCCGAAAAGCCAAGGGAGGCATCAAGGTTCACACCCTGTTTGATGTTGTGACCCAGATCCCGACCTACATTCATATCACGGAAGCCAAAGTCCATGACGTGAATGCGATGGATGACATTCCGTATGAGCCGTATGCGTTCTACATCTTTGACAAAGGGTATTATGACCTTGCCAGACTGTACAGAATCAACATCATCGACTCGTTCTTTGTCATCAGACAGAAGTCTCATCTCAACTATGAGGTTGTTGAAGGTGAGGACTTGCTTGACGGTACGGATAACGTTCTGCTTGACCAGACGATACGCCTTACGGGCTATCAGACCAAGAAGAAGTATCCGGGTGCTCTCAGGAGAATCGTTTACTACGCTCCTGAACTGAAGAGAACGTTCACGTTCCTGACCAACAACTTTGCACTCAAGGCAAGCGATATTGCCTTGCTGTACAAGCAGAGATGGCAGGTGGAACTGTTCTTCAGATGGATAAAGCAGCATCTCAGAGTCACGTCCTTCTGGGGCAACACCGAAAATGCTGTGAGGATACAAATCTATGTTGCGGTTATCACATACTGCCTGGTAGCCATTGTTGAGCACGAATGCGAACTCAAGAGGACGACCTTCAATGTCCTGAGAGTTGTCAGCAGAGTGCTGACGGACAAGACCCCTATAAGGGACCTGTTCAATGGAACCGAGAAGTTGCCTGACGTATGTGACCAACCTGTTCAACTGGAGTTTGCGTTTAAATATTAATCGTTCAAAAATTTTCTTTGGACACTAGTGATCTCAAATGATAAATAACTAACGAAGGATTATCAATATCGCAATAACCGCTCTCAATAAATCTTGTTTTTATTGCCTGGTCTTCTTCAAATAATTGTTTTAAATCTTCTTCAGAAAAGTTTATGACTCCAATAATATCATTACCAAGACCGACTCCTACGAACTGCGTAGACATAATTAAATCGTCGCTATAAAAAGCCTTAGTATAGCGAACCCACCTATTATTTCGTTTTTCATAAGCATATGTTCCGACCCCCTCATTAATTATTGATAGAAAATAATAATCCCTTGTGTTTATTCCATATAAAGGAATATGTTTGAAAAGATTACTATCTGTTTTTATTCTTCGAACATCTTTTTTCGACAATTGAGGCATAAATGGCAAGGATATACCTCTGTTCAACCGGCCATCTGATATTGAATACAGAATATTGTCAAATGGCCTAATATGATACAATGTGTCAGTATGACAATCTGACAATTCTCTAATTCCTGGCATAATAAATCCTTCAGTTTTGATTTTTCTTTCCTGAAAAATTGCATTAAACTTTCCTGTTTCATCATAATATGCCATATCGTCAATGTCAGATGGGATCATATTCTGATAAAAAACTTTATTTCCACTAAAGAACAACTGATTATTGTTTAGATGGTCTTGATTTCTATAATAGCCAATATAAGAACCATCATAATTATATCTAATCGTTCTTGAACGGAAGTCATCACATATCAGCACTTCTTTATTTATGGGATTAACCGTCCATCCCCGAAACCCTTGATATTCATTAGTTGCCCTACCAATGCGACCAATCTGATTAACGAAAGTACCAGTTGAATCAAACACCTCAATCAGTTGTTGCATGTCAGAACTTAACGAAGTAGGTTTGTGCGATACGAAAAAAAGTCCATCGTCATACATAACTCTTGTCACAACTCCCAATTGCCCTTGAACGGTATCACTTTTTAAAAATAGAATATCACAAGAATCAGAGTAGCATGATATGAATAATGAATCAACAATATCAACATGAATTGATTCTAGATGGTTTTGGCCAGTGTTAGAACAAGAGCACCAAAAACAAATTGTGAAGATAATATGCGAAACTGAAATAACTGATTTTTTCATCAATGGTTCATAAAAGTTATTAAACATTTTGTTATCAATAATCTACAATTCAAATAGTCTGTTTTTGATATATTAATCGACAATTCATCGGCAGAAGACACTAGTGAATTCAAATCATAATTATTATTCAAATATGAGAACTGTCAATGTCAGTCTGTTTAGTATTTTGGATTCAGGCAGATGGTCACTCAGGTTCTGGCCATCCAACGTGACTCCCCTGTAGCCCGACAGCGGGTCGTATTTTCCACGACTGTAACTGAGGGCAAATCTTACGAATGAACGGCCGGTGGATGAAGTTGCTTTGTCATAGTACAATCCTGCTCCGGAAAACAGGCCGGGTGCGAAGTCATTGAAAACTCTGCTGGAATATGATTCATGATACCCCATGTTCATTATGTCGTGCTTTGTCAGACATACTGAATTAAATGGCAATATGCTGCAGGATGCGTCAATGCTTGCGAACAATCCGAATTTCTCAGTTACAGGCAGATTCACCTGGGCCGATGCAGTAAGATCTATGGAAAGATGTTTCTGGTCGTCATCTTCTCCACCAGTCAATATTGAATAACGAAGATATTCATTTCCCTTCCCTTCGACTCTCCATTCCGGGATATAATCCGTTGTGTAATGAACAAACATTCCACCAAGTGATAATGTAAGGAATCTGTCGTATTTCCAAACGTACTTCACTCCCAAAGATGCGCAGTAACGACCATATATGGCCGGTCCGTACGCACTCCCTTCAAGCCCGATGCCGTTAGCCCATTCCTGCTGGGCGCTAATCGTCAAACTGTTGCCCAGTAGAAAAACAATGAAAATCAGTTTGCTTTTTTTATTCATCCAATGTAAAAAATATTCACCACTGCTAAATTACTGGATTTTTCTGTTCTGCCAATGACTTCTGCAATTTTTTGATTCTCAGGTCAAGAAATGAGCATTGCATGATCAGGCAACGACTGTCTGTTCTATAGAAACATCAGTCTGCCGTCCTGCCGGAGAGGCCGGTTTTCGGGGACGCGGCTCCAAACCGTCTGCGCCCTCGCAGCGTGAGAGGGAGGGGCCCGCCGCAAAGCGGTGGGAGGGATAGCGCGAAGCGCGTAGTTTGGGAGCCGCGTCCCCGAAAACTTCCAGTATACTAATTGCTGTGGTAGTCCACAAGTCCTTCCAATGGGGCGGCCATGATGTTGCCGACTGTCATGCCCAGCATGTCGGCTGCCTGGGTGAGTTCCTGAGCGAAGTTCTCGGCTACGGAACCTACAAAGTGGACAGGCAGCCAGGGACGGTGGTAACTGATGACGTTCCTGGTGAAGAACTCTGAGAAGCACTGGACCAGCAGCTTGTGAATTTCGGGGACATCCTTCTTTTCAGACAGGAATGGTGAAAAACCGGCCAGGAACAGATTGGGAAGCGGTTTGCGGTAGACATTGTCCAGGATGGTATCCATGTCAAGATTGTTGCGCTGCATGAACTCCTGGCTCAAGGCTTCCGGCAACTGGTGCTTGAGGCAGTCGCTCAACAGACGGCGTCCCAGTGCGGCGCTGCTGCCTTCATCTCCAAGAATGTAACCCAGTGAAGGAACCTGGCCGATGATGTCCTGACCGTTGTACAGACAGGAATTCGATCCGGTTCCAAGAACGCATGCGACACCTTCTGACCTGCCGCAGAGGGCACGGGCTGCTCCAAGCATATCACTTGCAGCTACAATTGCCGCATTCGGAAAGAATTCGTGAAGAAGGTCCTCCATGCTCCGGCAAATTGACGGTGTGGCACAGCCGGCTCCATAGAAATGGACCTGCGTGATGTCTTCCGGGTCAATGTCATCGGCTTTTGACAAAAGTTCCAACCGGATTATTTCGCGTATCTGGTCCATGGTCTGATGGCATGGATTGATTCCTGCTGTGCGAAAAGTCCTGAGGTCGGCCTTGGAGTTGAAGAAGCCCCAGTCCGTTTTTGTTGATCCGCTGTCAGTTACAAGTATCATATTGTGTTCTGTTTTTTCTTTCCAAAATCAGGTTCGTATTTAATCAGTGCTGAAACCAGGCATGTCACAAGGCAACAGCCCATGATCCAGACAAAGAAGGTCCGGTATCCCATTGCCTGCTGGAGACTGCCGGAAATCATTCCGGGGAGCATCATTCCAAGCGCCATGATGCCGGTGCTGATGGCGTAGTGTGATGTGCTGTGGCTGCCTCGGGCCAGATACATGAGGAACAGCGTGTATGCTGTGAATCCGAATCCGTAGCCAAGCTGCTCTATGAAAATGCAGCTGCTGACTGTTATTATGCTGTCGGTCGGAAACCAGCTCAGGAATACGTAAACCATGTCGGGCAGCGAGATGGCGGCAACCATCCACCAGATGCATTTCCTGAGCCCGTATCTTGAGAGTGTTATTCCTCCCAGAATTCCTCCGGCAAGAAGTCCTATGACTCCGAGTGTTCCCTGGGCCAGACCCAGCTGCTCGGTACTCAGGCCGAGACCGCCGTTCTCAATGCTGTCGATGAGGAACAGAGGGGCGATCTTGCCCAGTTGGGCTTCGGGAAAGCGGAACAGCAGAATGAACAGGAGCGCTGTAATGATGTCGGGCTTTTTGAAGTATGATACGAATGTCTGTCCGAATTCCTTGAGAACCTGCTTGCCGGAGACGGTGAGCGGGGTGTCCCCGTCAGGTCTTGGCAACACGGCCGAATGGTATAGCGCAAGCAGTATCATTATGGCTCCGACTATGAGGAAGCCAACACTCCAGGCAAAAGCTGTCGTACTGTGCTTTTCAATGAGTCCGATCACTACGAGCAGACCGCCATTGCCTGCAATCATGGCTATGCGGTAAGCCGTATTGCGTATGCCGACGAACATGGACTGTTCACCGTCGTCAAGTCCCAGAAGGTAGAATCCGTCAATTGAGATGTCATGGGTGGCGGAACTGAATGCCAGCAGCCACAGGATGGCTATGGTCCATTTCAGAAACGATGTGGTGTTCAGAGTCAGGGCGATTGCGGCGAAACCTGCTCCCAGAATGGTTTGCGTGAGCAGCAGCCACCAGCGTTTGGTCCTGGCAATGTCGACGAACGGACTCCAGAGCGGCTTGATGACCCAGGGCAGGTACAGCCAGCTGGTGTATAATGCTACCTGGGCATTGCTGACACCCATCTGCTTGAACATGATTGCTGACACTGTGACTATCAGCACGTAAGGCAATCCTTCGGCAAAGTACAATGACGGGACCCAAGCCCATGATGATCTGCGTTTTCCCATAATCGTTGTCAAAGATAGTTCATTTTTTCAATCACGGTAATGTCCGCGAGCCAGTTTGTCGGCCAGCGGAAGTGTTTCCGGGCGTCCGGCATCGGCCCACTGCATGTCCGGAAACGTTATCCCGCGTATGTCAAGGGCCGCGCAATGGTCAACATAGAAGTCTGTTATGCTGAAGGCGGCACTTTCTATGGCATCAAGCTGTTCAAGCATGTCATGCGAAATGACGTGTATGCCCTGGAAGGCCCTTGCGGCATTGTCTTCTGGCTTGAAATCCGCAAAGGGGGAACGTGTCTGCCCCGTTTTGGTGTTGCACCATCCTTTAAGGCGGTCGTTTCCGTCAAAGTACAGATATCGGCTTGTCTTGCGCTCCTGGGTCAGGAGGGTGGCATGGCATCGGCTTTCAAGATGGCTGCGGTACAGCAGACCGATGTCGGTGTTGGAGAAAATATCGACATTGTGGACAAGTACCGGTTCCGTGTTGTCGAAAAGATGCATGGCCCGTCTTATGCCTCCGCCGGTATCGAGCAGCAGACCGCTTTCGTCAGAGACTCTGATGTCCAGACCGAAATTATGGTTCGCTTCCAGAAATTCCATGACCATCGGGGCAAAATGGTGTACATTGACTGCAAAACGGTCAAATCCGAAACGTGCCAGACGGCGCAGCTGGTGTTCCAGCATGGTGCGTCCGTCAACCATTACCAGGGCTTTGGGCCGATCCTGTGTGTAAGTGCCGAGCCGGGTTCCAAGTCCCGCTGCAAGAATCAGTGCGTTCATGACAGTATTCTTAATCCAAGTTCGCGGTGTTCAAGTTCGATGGCGGCCTGGAACTGGAACTTTTCCGACAGATGTGCGGCCATGTGGTTGGCGCAGTACACTGAACGGTGATGCCCTCCGGTACAGCCGAAACAGACCGTCAGACTTGTGTATCCACGTTCCAGATACTTTCTGACCGATGCGTCCACCATTTCATAGGCGGCCTGCAGGAATGGCTGCACTTCACCGCGCTGTTCAAGGAAATCAATCACGGCATCGTCATTTCCGGTCAGGTCCCTGTACTCGGCATGGAGTCCCGGATTGTGCATGCCGCGGCAGTCAAACACGAAACCGCCTCCGTTGCCGCTTTCATCGGCCGGTATTCCCTGTCGGTATGAGAAACTGCATACATGTACGGTAAGGACTTGTCCTTCAAACGTTTCCTGACTGTGGAAACGTGGCAGGTCCGAGACCTGTGACAGCAGTTCCGACAGGTACGGGCAACATTTCTTCAGGGTGGGCATGATTATGCTGAGACTCCTTATGGCCGATGGAATGCTGAGCAGGAAATGTGATTTGCGCTCAAAGAATCCGCGGTAGCCGTATGCACCGAGTACCTGGAGCGTGCGCATGGCGGTGAACAGGTCCAGACGGCGCTCGAACTGCTTGCGGTCGACATTGCGGTAACGTGACAGGGATTCGAGATATACCTCGGTCAGATGTCTGCGGACTTTCAGGGGATAAGCCGCACGTGCCTGTCCGATGAACGATGCCAGATCATATTCTATCGGACCGCGCCGTCCTCCCTGAAAATCTATGAACCAGGGACAGCCGTCCTTGATCATCACGTTGCGGGCCTGGAAGTCACGGAACATGAACGTATTCCACGGACCTTCTTCCAGTAGTATGTCGGCCAGATGCTCGAAATCGTTCTCCAGCAGCGATTCGTGGAACTCGATGCCTGTTCCCTTGAGAAAACAGTATTTGAAGTAGTTCAGGTCCCACATTATGCTGCGGCGATCAAATGACGGGCAGGGGAAGCATCGGCTGAAGTCCATGCCATCGGCGCCTTTGAACTGGATGTCGGGCAGGGCGGCCACTGTCTTCTCGAGCAGCGTCATGACACTGCCTTCAAATCCGTCAGGATGGCGGGCGTCTTCAAGCAGGCTGAACAGCTGGGTGTCGCCGAGGTCCTGTTGCAGATAGCACATGGAGTCATCGGATACGGCGAAAACCTTTGGAACCCGGATGCCTTTCGACAGCAGCTGGCTGTCTATGGCAAGGAAGGCGCGGTTCTCCTCGACATTGGTGCCGCGGACGCCGATCAGAGTCATTCCATCGGTCCCGGTCAGCCTCCAATAGCTGCGGTTTGACCCCGCTCCGGCCAGTTTTTCGGCCTTTACCGGGCTCTCTCCTGTATATTGTCTGAATAATGAATCAAGTTCTCTGTCCATATTTCAATATGCTTTTCCCGTTTCGGTTCCGGGATAATAATGTTCAAGAATCTCCCTGTAAGTGTAGCCCAGACTGCCCATCCTGGCTGCTCCTATCTGGCACAGGCCTACGCCATGCCCCCAACCGGAACCGTGCAGGGTGAATGCCACGACATTTCCGTCGGCATCATGTTCACATTCCACTTCAAAGGCACTGCTCAGAAGGTGAGTGCCTGACAGTATACGCCTGATTTCAAGCTCTTTGCCGAAAATGACGGAACGTTCTGTGCCCTGGACTTCCAGCTCGAAAATGCGTCCGGAAGGACCGCGTTTCAAAGGTTTGAGACCGATGACTGTTCCAAAACCGATGCCAGTCTTCCGTGCTATCAGTTCTGACAGTTCTTCCGCACTGTAATGTCGTGTCCACCGGTACCAGTCCGGGGTCTCGAGGTCATATCCGTTCAGTGATGAGCGCAGTGTGTCCGCATCGGCCTGTCCGCAGAACGGATCGCTTACGGGTACAAGGTATGGCACGTGTCTGTCCTGCCAGCAGGTCTCGAACTGTTCGGTCATACCTCCGCAGCATTTGCTGAAACGGGCATCGCACAGACGGCCTTCGTACAGGAGCACCTGACCGCATGTGTCTGACACGGCTTTGCGTGCAGCTTCGCTTATGACCCGCGTCAGACCCTGATAGCGCTGACAGTGGTCGTCGGCGCAGACATCGAAAAGGTGGTGCTGGTCATGGTCGTACCATCTTATGATCCTGTCCTGCGCGGCTGTCTGTCCGGCTTCGCTTTCCTCCGGCCCGGGACGCAGCTGTGCCATGACCCAGCTCCTGGAAATGACTGCGTGGGCCTTGAGGAACTCAGGTGCGGCTGTAGCTTTCATTTCGGACGATATGACACTTGTCAGATAGTCTTCAATGTCAACTGCATTTATGGCGTGAATGGTCCCGCTGTCGGCAATGAACTGGAGTGCGCCCGGAAATGTCTGCCTTTCGCGGCGCTGCCAGTGAAAGTTCGAACCTATGGTGACGTCTTCAAGCGTGAATGTCGATTCAGAACAGTCCGGGATAAGCGTGATGCTGTCGTGAAATCCGCCCATCCATGCCAGACGTCCGTCCTGAAGCGAAACTCCGTGCTCTCCGGTAACGGGAGTACCGTTGAACCTGAATGTACCGTTCAGGGTGAAACGTATGTCCGTCCCTGACATTATCCCGACCCTTATCCGGGGCCTGGACGGTGTGACCTGACTGTATATGCGTTCCACCTGGGCTGCGTCAAGACTGTCAAAGTCCTGTTTCCTTGGTGTGATGAGCAGGCCGAACATGTCAATCGCGCCCGGACTGACAAGCCTCAGCCTGCTGTCGGTGGAATAATAGCAGGAAGGGCGGTGGAAGGTCCTTGGAATGACCGCGCATATCACACGGCCCTGATGGTTCATGGCGAGCAGGTTGAAACGCGGCTCGTATTCGTCGGGTGCCTTTGGCATGGCATCCAGACAGTCGGTCATGGACCGGCAGTCAGGGTTTGATAAGACGGTTACGGGAAATCCCAGGGGCCGGACTGTGGCAGGCGACTGCGGAATTTCTGGAAAATGTCCTTTCAGCCATTCCACCAGGGGAATGCCGTCGGCAAGTCCTATCTGCATGTGCAGGTGGTCGGGAGCCGATGCCCCGCTGTGCGGACCGTTATACAGGATAATGTGGTCTTCAGGCAGAACTGCAGCTATGTCAAGCGTTGCCTGGCAGCAGTCGGCAAACCGTTGGGGACGGTGGCTTCGGCTTATCACACACAGATGGTTGCGCAGAATGGGATAAGGGTTTACGGTCAACTCAAAACCGTTTCCAAGATCAACGGCGGTCTGCTGTGCCGGTCTGTTTCCGGCGCATAGGAAACACGGCCTGGCAGCTATCTCTCCCGGCTTGGTCCGGGCTGTCGTGGAACTGATCCGGGCAGGGTTGTACTGAAGGACTATATCCGTGCCCGGAACTTTGCGGACCATCACGTCCTTCAGGTCGTCAAAGGCTTTCCGTGCCTGGGGCCAATGTTCCAGCTGACTCTCCAGAAAACTGTCCAGCTGACTGAAAACGGCAGTGTTCATCTTGCTCTGTTCCGCTGTATCCTGCTCTCAATCTCCTGAGTGCGCAGACTGTCCTTGTATGTGTTGTTGGCGTTGACGCGTTCCCTGCTCAGGGCTGCATCGCTGTTGCCTTCCCAGCGCCGGCACAGATAGAGCTCGTCGAAAATGCGGCCTATTCTCCATCGGCCCGAAATGGCCAGTCCCACGGCATAGTCTTCGCCGTAGCTCACGTTCGGGAAGCCTGTTTCCCTGATTATTCCGGTGCGGAAGGCGCGCGGGGCTCCCAGACCGTTTATGCGCAGGGCGTTGTTGGGACCGTTCTCATCGGTCCACTCCTTATGGTCGATTATTCCGGGAGGCAGTGTCTCCAGCTGGAAGTCGCACATGCGGTAACTGCCTATCACCATGGCGTAACCGCCTTCACGGAACTTGTCCACTATTGTCTGCAGAGTTCCCGGACTGCTGTACAGGTCATCGCTGTCAAGCTGTACGGCAAACTGACCTGTCCGGCTGTCGCGTACGGCCAGGTCCCAGCAACCGCCTATGCCAAGGTCGGTGCGTTCCGGGATGATATGGACCAGACGGCTGTCGGCTGCCGCCATGCGTTCCAGAATGGCTGTGGTACCGTCAGTCGAATGGTTGTCTACTACTATCACGTTGAAAGGAAACGTACATTCCTGCCCGAGGGCCGATTCCACAGCGTCGGCAATGGTGCGCTCGCGGTTGCGGACGGGTATGATGACCGATGCCGTGACCGGGTAATTGCCGCAGTCCTCACTGACTTTCAGACCCTGTCCGGGTTCCAGATACGCTCCAGTGAGTTTGAGGTGCTCGGTGCAGACCTTCTCCATTTCAATCTGCACGCTGCGGTTTCTGGGATTCACATAGTCGAACTGCCTGACACCCGAAGCGCGGCTGTCGGTTTCGCCGACTGAATACAGCGGCTGATGGAGGCAGACAATGGGCAGATGCCGCTGGATGGCCAGACGCATCTGGTAGAATCCGCCCGTTTCAGACTGCACAAGGTCTTTCTGTGCCAGATAGCAGTCCATGCCGGCACGTGTCAGCAGAACCAGGGGGCCGAAATCGAAATCGTCACGTACCGAGCCTGTCTGAAGGTCGCAGACCGGGGCCGGGGCAATGCTGTCGGGATTCGGTATGATGAGATAGTCGCTGTATGCCATGCCTGCTCCGCACTGCAGGGCGAACTGCTCCAGCCGTTCAAGGGCTTGTGGGGAATATGTGACTTCGACGGGCCCAGTGCAGACAGCCAGGAATTGCCCGCTGCAGGACGCCAGTATGTTACGTACAAGTTCTGTCGAAGAACCGTAAAGCGGTATTTGCACTGTTTGAATCATATAGGGCGAAGATACTCAAGTTTTTTATTACATTTGCACATTATATTGCAAAAATATGGGCAAAAGGAATCTTGTGGGACTTACACTTGCCGGACTTCAGCAGGTTGCCATTGAGATGGGCATGCCGCTGTTTTCGGCCAAGCAGATGGCTGAATGGCTGTATGTCAGACAGATAACTGACATTTCCCAGATGACCAACATCTCCTTGAAGTTCCGTGAGAAACTGGCCGGAGAATATGAAATGGGTCTCTCGGCCCCAATACATAGGGTGGAATCGGTTGACGGAACGGTCAAGTATCTGTTCGATGCAGGTCAGGGGCACAGTGTCGAATCGGTTTTCATTCCGGACGGTGACAGGGGGACGCTGTGCATCTCGTCGCAGGTGGGCTGCAAGATGGGCTGCGTGTTCTGCATGACGGGACGCCAGCATTACACTGCCAGTCTGACTGCCGGACAGATCCTGAACCAGATCCTGTCACTCCCTGAAAAGGAACGTCTTACGAATGTGGTGTTCATGGGTATGGGTGAGCCGTTGGACAATCTGGACAATGTGCTGGCCGTACAGGAGATACTTACATCGGCCTGGGGCATGGCCTGGAGTCCGAAGCGCATTACCATTTCCACCGTAGGCCTGAGACGCGAGCTCAAACGGCTCGTCGAGAGCTGTCAGTGCCATATAGCTGTCAGTCTGCATGCCCCCACACCGGAAAAGCGCCTGCAGCTGGTGCCCGCTGAAAAGGCCTTCTCCATGACCGAGATGCTGCAGGTCCTGTCAGGTTACGATTTCGCCCATCAGCGCCGTCTGTCATTCGAATACACCATGTTCCAAGGTGTCAATGACAGTCCGGACGATGCACACCAGCTGGTGCGTACGCTGCAGGGTATCCCATGCCGCGTCAATCTGATACGCTTCCATGCCATCCCGGACAGCCCGTTGCGCACTGTTCCTGAGGACAGAATGCTGGAATTCAGGGATTATCTTACTGCACATGGGGTCTTTGCCACAATCAGGGCTTCGCGCGGAGAGGATATATGGGCGGCCTGTGGCATGTTGAGTACAGCAAAGGAAAAAGAACAACAATAAACGGTATATGATTATGAAGATTTCATTGAAAGCCACACTGCTGCTTGCAGGACTGACTCTGATGGCCGCATCGTGCGGAAAGAAGGCAGCCGATACAACTGACGGGAAAACTCCCATCAAAGTCAGAACGGCAAAGGACGGTACAAAGAAGAAGTCGCTTATGACTCCGGGTGCCACCGGATCTCCATACGAAGTGCTTGTAGTCGCCGATTCAGAAGATTTCCAGACCGGTGCCTATGATTCGCTTTTCAACGTGCTCAATGACGACATACCCGGATTGCCCCAGCCGGAATGCCATTTCCGCGTTTCAAAGGTCACGACAGGCAATTTCTCGAAGAACCTGCGCTACTGCCGCAACATAATAGAGGTGAAGATTGACAAGGCCATGTACACTACCTGCAAGATGAAGTTCAGGAGGGATGTGTATTCGACACCACAGATAATCATGACCATCCAGGCACCCGATGCAGGGAGTTTCTGCGATTTCGTGACCGAGAGCCACGATGACATAATAAGCTTCTTCACCCGTGTCGAGATGAACCGTGAGGCCGATTTCCTGCGCAATGACCATAATCCCGTCATTCAGGAAAGGGTAAAGGAGAAATTCGGCTGCGACGTGTGGGTTCCGACAGAACTTTCCAAGACGAAGAACGCCAAGGGATTCTTCTGGGCAAGCACCGACAGGGGCGAGAATGACATGAATTTCGTGATTTATGCATATCCCTATACCGATCCGGATACTTTTACGGAGGAGTTTTGCATAAGCATGCGTGACAGCGTCATGAAGGCCAATATCCCCGGACCCAGGGAAGGCCAGTACATGATGACCAGCAGACTGGATGACATGCCTCTTGTGCAGGTGTATGATTCGGAAGTGCATGGGGAATACGCCCAGATTGCCCGCGGACTCTGGAACATACGCAACTACGACATGGGCGGACCGTTCGTATCGGTCTCCAGAGTCGATGAGAAGAACGGCCGTGTCATTGTGGTTGAAGGTTTTGTCTTTGCTCCTAACGGAATCAAGAAGAACCTTATGCGCCGCATGGAGGCCGCACTTTACACTCTGCGTCTTCCCGAAGAACTTGAAACCCAGAACTTCCAGCTTGATCTGGATGAAATAACAATATCACCTGAAGACTGATTATGGAAAACAGATTGAAGATAGGCATCACCCAGGGCGATGTCAATGGAATAGGATACGAGACAATTCTCAAGACTTTTGAGGACCCCATGATGTACGAGTTCTGCATACCTGTTGTTTACGGCTCGTCAAAAATCGCTTCTTATCACCGCAAGGCACTTGACCTGCAGACACATACCGATGTCATTGCCGATGCCGCAAATGCCGAGCCCAACCGTCTGAATCTGGTGGAATGCAATCCCGGTGAGGTCAGGATTGAATTGGGCGTGGCCAGTCAGGAAAGCGGAAAGGCCGCATTCGAGGCTCTTGAACGTGCCGTCAGCGATTACCGTGACGGCAAGATTGACGCAATAGTGACCGCTCCCATAAACAAGGCGACCATACACAGTGAATCGTTCAGCTTTCCCGGTCATACCGAATATCTGGAAGACCGTCTCGGCGATGGCCAGAAGGCTCTGATGATACTTATGAACAGTACCATGCGTGTTGCACTGGCCACTGTCCACGAGCCTATCGCCCAGGTTGCCGGAAGCCTGACAAAGGAACTGATTGTCGAAAAGCTGGAAATCCTGCATAAGTCGCTCAAACAGGATTTCGCAATCGAGAAGCCCTGTATAGCCGTTCTGGCACTGAATCCGCATGCCGGAGACGGCGGCCTTCTTGGGCGTGAGGAAGAGGAGATTATACGTCCGGCCATTGAAGAGGCTGCCGCACAGAAGATCCAGGCTTTCGGACCCTTCCCTGCCGACGGGTTCTTCGGCAGCGGTGACTATCGCCGTTTCGATGCCATTCTGGCCATGTATCATGATCAGGGACTGATTCCTCTCAAGGCCATGGACATGGAGGGCGGTGTCAACTATACGGCAGGTTTGCCGGTAGTGCGCACTTCACCGGATCATGGTACCGCTTACGATATAGCCGGCAAGGGACTGGCCAGCGAGGATTCAATGCGCCAGGCCATATTCGCTGCCATAGACATAGAACGCAATCGCAGGAACGAGAAGGAGATTCATGCCAATCCGCTCAAGAAACTGTATTTCGAACGTCGTGATGACAGTGAAAGACTGCGTTTCGACATTCCTAAAGAATAACCGGTCCGCCCTCCATGACGTGTTAGATCCATGCGCTTTGCCATAATAGCAGCCGGAAACGGCAGTCGTCTGGCAGCCGAAGGGGCTGACTTGCCGAAACCCATGCTCAGCCTGGGAGGCATGCCCATGATTGAACGCCTTGCCGGAATTTTCCTGAACTGCGGTGCTGAAAGGGTCGCTGTCATAGTCAATCCAACGCAGAATGAGACTGTCGGGTTCATGCGTGCCCTGCAGACCCGTATGCCGTTGGACCTGGTCGTGAAGGAGACTCCGGGTCCCATGCACAGCCTGCTGGAGCTTGCCCCGTTCCTGGATGGGGAACCGTTCTGCGCGACTACGGTCGATACCGTTTTCCATAAGTCCGGTCTTGAGGCATTGCTTGAACATGCACGGACCTGCGGGGCTGACGGAGTTATGGGGGTGACCTCTTATGCCGATGACGAGAAGCCGCTGTATGTCGATACTGATGAAGGCATGATGATCCGTGCATTCCTGGATAGCCGTGGCGACAGCCGTTTCGTGTCGGCCGGTGTATACTGCCTTCCCCCTGTCGCGCTTGATGTCCTGAGAAGTGCGGTTGCTGACGGGGAGAGAAGAATGCGCCATTTCCAACGCCGCCTGCTTGAGTACGGACTGGAACTCAGCGCGTTTGATATGGGACGGGTAATTGATGTCGATCATTTGGCAGACCTCGAGGGGGCCCGCCGCCTGATAGGTGATTGCAGATGAACATACTTCTCGTAAGACGCAGTCCACGTTTTTCGCCTCACAGCACTGAGGCCGATTCCGCCATCCTCGATTCCGTTGGCCGGAATCTGGAGCAGATGGGCTTTGGGGTGACTGTAACTGACGAGGATTCACTGGCGGCCGGTAGCGTTCCTGACGGCATGGATGCGGTCCTGCACATGACACGGAGCGAAGAGGCACTGGAACGTATTGACATATCCGGGGTGCCTGCCGTTAACGGTACGGCATCGGTCCGGGCCTGTGTCAGGGGAACGCTGGTCCGTAGACTTGAAGGAAGCGGACTGATTCCGGAAAGCATGGTCTGCCGGACTGTCCACGGTGTGCCGGCCGGCTGGCATTCATGGCCGTGCTGGGTCAAAAGGGCGGACAGCCAGGCATCGCTTGGAACCGGCGATGTCAGTCTTGCCGGGAATGCTGACGAATGCGCCGGGATAATGCAGACGTTCGGCAATCGTGGGATAGGGGAGTGCGTCCTTCAGAAACATATGTCGGGCCGGACGGTCAAGTTCTACGCGGTCAAAGGTGCCGGAATCGTGGGCATGGACAGCGAGGGGACGGACATCGGCCTTATCGGGGATATTGCGGAGAGGGCGGCCGCGCTGCTTGGCCTGGAAGTCTTTGGCGGCGATGCGGTCATCTGCAACGATGGGAGTGCTGTTGCTGTCGATATAAACGACTGGCCCAGCTTTGGCGTATGCCGTGAAAGGGCGGCTCTGGCCATTGCACGGCTGGTATCAGATAAGTTACGTGTATTATGAGTGGAAAATCCGATGGCCTGCAGGCCACTTTCAAATCAAAGGATACCGAGGAATGGCTGGATGTGGTCTTCACGCGCCGTGTCGGTTACGCTCTGGCCCTGTTCTTCAAGAGGTTCGGGGTTCATCCCAATGCTGTGACCATACTGTCCATATTCCTTGGAGTGGGAGCCGGACTCTGCTGGCTGGACCGCAGTCTGGGGTGGACCGTTGCGGGCATAGTCCTGCTGGTCCTTGCCAACTTCCTGGACAGCACTGATGGCCAGCTGGCACGTATGACCGGGCAGAAGACCCTTTGGGGACGTCTGCTTGACGGTCTTGCCGGTGACGCCTGGTTCATAGCCATATACATCTGCCTGGGTTTCAGGCTCCTGCACACTCCGATGCCCTTCCTTGAAGGCCATGAGTGGCGCGTATGGCATCTGCTGGTTCTTGAAATGACATGCGGTTTCCTGTTTCATGTGCCCCAGGCTGCACTGGCCGACTACTACCGGAATATCTATCTGCTGTTCCACGGTGACCACTCGGAGCTCAATGACAGCCGTGAACTGGACAGTGAATGGAAAACGCTGACATGGAAGAATGACTGGCCATGGAAAACAGGCCTCTTCTTCTACAAGAACTATACCCGTTCCCAGGAGCTCATGACCCCGTGCTTCCAGTCTTTCAGGAACGCGTTACGCGCAGAATATGGTGACATCATCCCGCAGGAAACAGGGACGGAATTCTGCCGCCGTACGTATCATCTGCTCAAATGGACCAACATCCTGACTTTCAACACCCGTGCCATAGTGCTGTATGTGACTCTTCTGGCCGGAGTGCCATGGGTGTATTTCATCTTTGAGATGACAGTGATGCAGGTCATCAAGGCCTATATGAAACATTCGCATGAAAAGGTCTGTCGGGAAATGACTGCCGGAATATGAAGAAACGCTGGCGTAACATATTCTTCCTGTGCGGACTGGCGGCTGTTGTCATAATGCTGCTCACCATGAAGTCCGATTGGCATCAGGTACGCGGTGTCCTGACCCAGGCCGGAATATGGTTCCCGGTCATCGTGCTGTTATGGGGAGCGGTCTACGTGCTGAATGCCTGCTCTTTCGGACTCATAATACGTGACGGACACAGCGGACGTGTGCCGTTCGGCAGGATATTCCAGCTTACGGTCTCCGGCTATGCGCTGAACTATGTCACCCCGCTCGGACTGCTTGGAGGCGAACCTTACAGAATCCTCGAACTGGGCGGGTATGTGGGTAGGAGAAAAGCCGCCTCAAGCACTATCCTGTATGCCATGATGCATGTCTGCTCGCATTTCTGCCTCTGGATGACGGGAGTGATTGTCTATGTGCTGCTCCATTTCCTTGCCGATGCCGGAAAATATCCGTTGGGCACGGGAATGGTCATACTGCTTTCGCTGATGGGCGTTGTGTTCGCCACGGTCCTGTACCTGTTCTCGTTGGGATACCGCAAGGGCTTTGTGGTGAAGGTGTTCGGCCTGCTGTGCAGGGTCCCTCTGGTCAGACGGTGGGCTGTAGGATTCCGTGATTCACATCTGGAACAGCTTGCGTCAGTCGATGAACAGATTGCCGCCCTGCATGCTGAGCGCAGGACTCCGTTCTGGGGCTCGCTTCTGCTGGAATACATGGCCAGAGTGCTCTCAAGCCTGGAATACTGGCTGCTCATAGGACTGCTGGTTCCCGGTTTCACCTTCTTTGACGGACTGCTGGTCCTGGCTTTCTCGTCACTGTTCAGCAATATGGTGTTCTTCTCGCCAATGCAGCTTGGCGGACGTGAAGGCGGAATGGCCATTGCAGCCAGCGGTCTTCAGGTGCCGGGCGCCTACGGTGTCTATGTGTCTCTGGTTACGAGAGTGCGCGAACTGGTCTGGACGGTTGTCGGAATACTTCTTATGAAACTGCATCATGATACGGGGAATACTGACTGATTTCGGAGGAACTGTCGATACTGACGGCATCCACTGGTTCCGCATGTTCCGGGAGGCATATTCCCGCTGTGGAAATGACCTGCCCGAAGATATGCTCCGCATGGCATACGTCCATGCCGAACGTACTCTGGGCCGCAATCACGTGATTGAGCCTTCATTCACGTTCAGCCGTACCCTGGAAACGAAGATTGCCCTTCAGACCGGATTCCTTTTGTCTGAAGGCGTTCATGTGACTGGCGCAGATGCTATATGCGACTTCTGTATGGACAAGGTCAGGAACAATGTCGCTACGGTGTCATCGCCTGTACTGGAATCCCTTTCTGAAAGATATCCGATAGTGCTTGTGACCAATTTCTACGGCAACATGAACCGTGTCCTTGACGAACTGGGGATAGCCCGTTTCTTCAAGGGGGTGGTGGAGTCGTCGGTCGTGGGTGTGCGCAAGCCGGATTCCCGGATATTCGGCATGGGCTGCGATGTCCTTGGCCTGCCACCTTGCCAAATCCTCATGGTCGGTGACAGTCCCGACAAGGATATCGTACCTGCAGCTTCGGCCGGCTGCCGCACATGTCTGCTTGACCGGGGACTGTCGTTCGAGGGCGCACCGGCATCGGACTTCAGAGCCGATTGCACAATTCACACTTTTGCCGACCTTCCTTTGGTACCTTTTTTGTAAATTCGCAATCCATTGCATTTGTTATGGCCGGATACGGATTGGTGAGAAATGTGTTCCGGTGCCTGAGACCATTGTTCGATGATGCTCAGAGAACCGGATTGAAGGGACTGTTCAGACAGGGAATGGACTCAGGTGTCTATTCCTCAACCGGTTCGTACGGCCTGCCGGTGCTTGAACGCACATTGAGAACCGTACTGGTCATCAAGGACAAGGCCGGTCTTGGCCGTCAGGTCCTGCTTACGGTTCTTTTCGACCCTATGGTGCAGGCCGGTATGCTGGTTCCCCAGAATGGTACCGTCAGACTGGCAGGCGGACAAGACAGCCCTGCGGGACCGTGTACCCTGTTCGACTCCGAGACAGCGGGACTCATGGAGAATCTGCATGGCGTGAGACTCCTGCGCAGCCAGCATGATTCGGTCCTTGATGAGAATTTCAGAAAGCTGCTTCTCTCAAAGGCCGGTGACATACGCGTTATCATCTCGATGATTGCCGAAAGCTATGTCATCATGAAAATGGCCGGGGAACCGGATTTCGGGGTCAGCGAAGAGGACCGTCTCAAGATAACCGCCCAGACAAAGCTGCTTTTCACTCCTATGGCACACCGTCTGGGACTCTATGCCATCAAGAGCGAACTTGAGGATATGGCGGTCAAATACGAGCATCGTGATGTCTACGATGACATTGCTCACCAGCTCAGTCAGACAAAGGCTGCCCGTGAGGCATACATAGCCGCTTTCATCGGCCCTGTCAGGGAACGTCTCGAGGCAGCCGGACTCAAGTTCACCATAAAGGGACGCACCAAGTCCATTTCCAGCATATGGGCAAAGATGAAGGCCCAGAATACCACCTTGGACCATATCTATGACCTTTTTGCCATACGTGTCATCCTTGATGTGGAGCAGTCAAAGGAAAAGGCGCAGTGCTGGCAGGTATACAGCATAGTGACCGATATGTACCAGCCTAATCCCAAGCGTCTGCGCGACTGGCTCAGCATACCCAAGAGCAACGGATACGAATCGCTTCACATAACGGTGAACGGTCCGGAGAACCGGTGGGTGGAGGTGCAGATACGTTCGCGCCGCATGGACGACATAGCCGAGCGCGGTCTGGCTGCACATTGGGCTTACAAGGGCATAAGGAGCGAGGGTGCGGTCGATGCGGCCCTGGCCGGAATCCGTGAAATCCTTGAGAGCGGCAGCTCGGCACAGGAAATGAGCCGCAGCTTCTCAATGGACCTTTATCAGGAGGAGATCTTCGTGTTCACTCCGACAGGCGAGGTGCGCCAGCTGCCAAAGGGCGCCACGGTGCTTGATTTCGCCTTCTCCATCCATTCCAAATTGGGACTGACATGTGTCGGGGCCAGGGTGGGCGGCAGGAACGTGCGCATCAGCCATAAGCTGGAAAGCGGTGACACGGTACAGATTCTGACCCAGGCCAGCCAGACCCCGAAACAGGACTGGCTGAACATAGCGGTAACGTCCAGAGCCCGCATGCGCATACGTCAGGGCCTGAACGAAATTGCAAACAATAAGGCACAGGCTGGCCGTGAACTGCTGGAGAGACGTCTCAAGAACCGCAAGATCGAGATGTCGGAGAGCGAAATGGCACGTCTTATTGTCCGAATGGGCTACAAGGCCCAGACACCTTTCTACCATGCACTTGTGGAACAGCGCATAACGGTCGATGACGTTCTGCGCCAGTACGATGAGATGACCCGTACCGTGCAGGCCGATGTCCACAGCGCAGGTGACTTCTCGCTTGACCAGGTGCTGCAGTCGCAGGAGCCTTCTGGTGCAGGCGACGAACTGGTCATCGATTCCGGACTTACGGGCATACAGTTCAAGATGGCGGGGTGCTGTCATCCCATCTATGGTGACAGTGTCACGGGGTTCGTGAGCGTGAATGGCGGCATACGCATTCATCGCAGCGACTGTCCCAACCTGAAGCGTATGGAGGAACGCTACCCGTACCGCATAGTCCGCGCCCGCTGGTCGGGTAAGAGCGGAAGCCAGTACAGCATTACGCTCAAGGTGGTGGGGCGTGATGACATCGGCATTGTATCCAATATTTCGTCGGTCATAAACAAGGAGCCGGACACTCTGCTCCGTTCCATTTCCATCGATTCCAACGGTGGAATGTTCCAAGGACACCTTACCGTTCTGGTCAGCGACCTTTCGTCATTGAACCAGCTTGTCAGGAAGATCCGTCAGGTCAAGGGGGTCAGCGCTGTCGAGCGCGTCAATTGATTTTTCAGCGGTGCTCCGAAAGCCCCGCATTTAGCGGTGGAGCGGAAACCGCCACACCTTCAGCGGTGGAGCGGAAGCCGCCACGGCCGGTATGGTGGGGATGTGACGGGCCTTGCGTTCCGTGACCGGCGTGCGCGTCACTGCGGCCGGGTCCGCGGAACTCGCTCCGCTCAGACAGCCGCGGCCCTTTCCGGCCTCCGTTCCTTCACGCTTTTCCGGTCACTCCACAATGGCCCGTCACATTCCCCGCCACACCGGCCTTTTGGTGGCGGTTTCCGTTCCACCGAATGCCACATGAATTGGCCTGGTCGCAAATTCATGATTTGTAGCTGGGGCTTTTTGTCATGTCACTTCAGCTGGGGCTTCAGGTGGAGCAGCACGAGAACCGGATTCTCGCAGGATCCGGCTTTCCTGTAGAACTCCTTGAGCTTGTTTAGGTCGGGATTATTTGACGTGTCATTCTCAAGGTCATCGGCACGTGATCCGAGCCATTCCGGCAGGATTATGTTCACTATGGTATTCTCATAGTATCCTAAAATCATTGTCGGTGACGGCAGAAACTCTTCTTCCTCAAAAACCTTATCGGGATATTTGTAAAGCCTGCAGGATGATTTGTCGAAGAAATAGGCTGAGCCAAAATATTGAATGAGCAGGTGGTTTTTCAAATCCGAGCACCCGATAAGCAGACTCTCCTTGTACGGATCGGCCATATCAATGTTATATGCATTGTATTTGATTTTGTCCGGTACGTCTTTGATAAAGCTCAGATTTGCTACACATGTTGTATCGCCGGTAATGCCGTCAAGACGGTAAATGTGATTGTCGTATGGGCGCATCAGCCATATCTCATCGCCATACGATACGGAACTGTACACGTGGTCTCTGCCTCGCAGGTATGTCCCTACATATCCGTTTCCGGTGAAAGGAATTGTGACGGTGCTGTCTGGATGCAGCATGATGAACTGGTCCGAAGGCTCTGTATCAAGCATGTTTGACACAAGGAGAGTGCCGTCCGACATACAGGATGCATAGGAGATATAACCCATCAGTTCCGCAAAGTCCTCTCTCAGTCTCTCTTTCCTCAGGAAATTGCCGGAATAGTCGTAATGCTTGAGTGTGGCCGGATAGTCCATTATCAGTACCTCATTGCGCTCACTGTCCAGTGCCCAGCACCTTGGCATTGAATACTCGTATCCCGCGCCTCCCTGACGGCCTATGTCGTTCAGATACTGGCCAGAGCTGTCAAAAGCGGTAATTCTGACTTTAGCATCAGTTCTGGAGAACCAAAGCAGAAAGAATATTCCGTCATCGTATTTTACATCTACAATCTCGCCCCCGATTATGGGCTCATCATCGCCATCCTTCAGAAACAGAGGCTCCCAACTCTCAACCGGCCATTCCTCCAGAGTCAGGATGTCATCCTTGTCGATTACCTGCACACCTGTCTGGGACGCGCTCTTCTTGCCATTGCCGCCACACGCCGACAACAGTATTGCGGCAATGATTGTTGCTGCTAGTCTCTTGGCCGTTGCCATATGATGCAGTTGCGATATACGCTCGGTAGCATTGTGTTAAGATATGAAACTTTTTTCTGTAGAATCATCCTTTTGATTCTCATCTTTTTTTATGTGCTTTTCGGTGAATGTCTTCTGACCGAACTTGAATTTTCTGTCAGTTGCCCTTGTTGAATTGGCCATTTTAAGTCTGAATACGAAGTTCATACCTTTTTTCTTGTAAAGTTGAAGTAAATGAAAAATGCGTTCTGTATATATGACAACAGAAAAGTGGATTTACTACATTCTTTCTTCCTGTCATCAACAAATATAGTTGTATTTTACAAATTTGAAAAGCGTATTTCCATATATTTGCGTCAAACAAAGGATTATTGCAATGAGAAGGTTCTTGATTGTGTCTGCCCTGATTGCGGTGACGGTTGCATCGGCCGCACAGGAACGCAGGCTGCTGACTATGGAAGAGGCTGTGCTGAAAACCGGCATAGGAGTGGATAGAATGAAGTTCAGTTGGGTTGGCATGAAGGACAAGTCCTATCTGAAATATTGGGAAAACGACAGCGTATCGAATGTCATCGACCCTATGAATCTGAAAAAGACGTTTATAGTCTATGCAGAAGAGTCACATATAGACGAAAGGAACGCCTATACCCGTGACGGCAACATCTACTACAGCCTTTTCGGAAAGGAGCATGCCATTACGGACTTCCATGAGCCGGGCATTGTATGCGGTGAGTCTGTGAGCCGTAATGAATTCGGCATTGACGGCGGTCTGTTCTGGTCTCCGGACAAGAAGTTGCTTGCATTCTATAAAAAGGACGAGAGCAGGGTCACCCGATTCCCGCTTCTGGATATAACCAGCCGAACCGGGACGCTCAAGGAAATACGATATCCAATGAACGGCATGGAGTCTGAAATCATCAGGGTTGGCGTGTATGACTTTGCCAAGGACACCACAGTATGGCTTGACGTGACCGATTTCGATGAGGAGCGTTACCTTACCAATGTCAGCTGGAGTCCGGACAACCGCCGCATCTATGTACAGGTGCTGGACCGTGCGCAGAAGAACATGCATCTGAATGAATACGATGCCCTGACCGGCAAGTTCATCGGCACCGTGCTGACCGATCACGATGACCGCTATGTCGAACCTCAGCATCAGCTGTATTTCATTGACAATGAGAACTTCATTTATCAGACCAATGTCCGTGACGGCTATTGGAACATGTATCTTGTAGACGGTGACGGCAAGTCTGTGAGAAGGCTGGTCAAGACCGATGCCGATCTGGAACTCATAACCGTCAAGAATGGCTATGCGTATTATTATTCGTTTGAAGTGTCACCTGCCGAGCGCCATCTTTTCCGTGTGTCGCTCAAGAACGGCAAGACGCAGCGTCTGACAAAAGAGCCCGGCTGGCATACGGTAAGCCTTGCACCTGACGGCAGGTCTTTTGTCGATGAGTATTCGTCTCTGGACGTGCCCCGTGTAATGAATCTGATGGGCACAGACGGCAAAATGCTGAAACAGCTGTTCGTGGCCGATGATCCCACCCGTGAACTGAACTATTGCGATATCGAACTTGGAACAATAAGAAGTGCCGATGGCAAGTACGATAACCATTACCGTCTTATCAGGCCCCTGGACTTTGATCCGGACAAGAAATATCCGGTGATACTGTATGTCTACGGAGGCCCCCACAGCCAGATGGTCAATAACTCGTTCCAGGCTAATCTGCGCCAGTGGGAGATGTACATGGCCCAGCGCGGCTATGTGGTGTTCGTAATGGATAACCGCGGGACTTCCAACCATGGCGCTGAATACGAAAAGGCCATCCACCGCCAGTGCGGCAAGGCCGAGATGGAGGACCAGATGGCCGGCATGAAGTGGCTGCTTTCACATCCGTGGGCCGATGCCGACCGTGTGGGCGTACACGGCTGGAGCTATGGCGGATTCATGACCATCAGCCTTATGGTCAATTATCCGGAAGTGTTCAAGGTGGGTGTTGCCGGCGGTCCCGTCATTGACTGGAAGTGGTATGAGGTCATGTACGGCGAGCGCTACATGGAGACTGCCGTCACCAATCCTGAAGGAATGGAGAGCACGAGCCTGATTCCGCGGGCAAAGGACCTGAAGGGCAAGCTGCTCATCTGCCAGGGTGCAATTGACAATACCGTGGTCTGGGAGCACAGCCTGAGCTTTGTCGAGGCATGCATCAAAGCCGGAGTCCAGCTGGACTACTTCCCGTATCCCACCCACGAGCACAACGTGAGCGGCCGTGACCGCATCCACCTTATGCAGAAAGTCACGGACTATTTCAATCTCTATCTGCCATAATTTCCGAATATCTGGAAAATTGTGTACTTTTGTCAGTCCTAATGGAGGATTGATATGAATGTAGAAGAAATACAGAGAATGAAACAGCGTTTCCGCATTGTCGGGAACGATGCGGCGTTGAACAGGGCCATTGACGTTGCAATGCAGGTGGCCCGTACAGACCTGTCTGTCCTGATAACCGGTGAGAGCGGTTCGGGAAAGGACGTGTTCCCGCGTATCATACACGAGAACAGTCTGCGCAAGACAAAGAAATTCCTTGCCGTAAACTGCGGCGCCATACCTGAGGGCACAATCGATTCTGAACTTTTCGGCCATGTGAAGGGCGCTTTCACCAACGCCATCAATGACCGTGACGGATATTTTGCCGAAGCCAACGGCGGTACCATTTTCCTGGACGAGGTGGCCGAGCTGCCTCTCTCCACCCAGGCCCGTCTGCTGCGTGTGCTGGAGTCCGGCGAATTCATCAGGGTGGGTTCATCGATTGTTGAAAAGACCGATGTGCGCATTGTGGCCGCCACCAACGTGGATCTGGCCCAGGCCATTGAGTCCCACCGCTTCCGCGAGGACCTGTTCTACCGTCTGAGCACCATTCCCATCAAGGTTCCGCCATTGAGGGAACGCGGTCAGGACATTCCGCTGCTTCTGCGCAAGTTCGCATCGGACTGTGCCGAAAAATACCGTATGCCTGCCATCCAGCTTACTGACGATGCCCGTCAGATGCTCATGACCTACCACTGGCCGGGTAACATACGCCAGCTCAAGAATGTTACCGAGCAGATATCGATCATGGCCCAGCAGCGTGTCATCACGGCCGAGATGCTGCAGTACTACCTGCCGGACCGCATGACCCATACGCTGCCGGCACTGGCGCGCCCTGTGCATTCCGAGAACAGTTTCGAGAACGAGCGCGAGATTCTGTATAAGGTGCTGTTCGATCTCCGCCGTGACATCACTGACCTGAAGGCGCAGGTCAACAGCATGTCCCAGCAGGAAAATATGGCTCCCGTCCAGAACATTCCCATCCATAAGGCCGAAGCAAAGGTCGATGATGACATTCAGGATACCGAGGTCTATGTCGAGGAGACCCTGTCGCTGGATGAGGTCGAGAAGGATCTCATTCGCCGCGCTCTGGCCAAACATGCAGGCAAACGCCGCGGGGCTGCCCAGGACCTGAACATTTCCGAAAGGACACTGTATCGCAAAATCAAGGAGTATAATCTGGAATGAAGACTGTAAACAGAATAATAGCCTGTGTGGTTACGGTGGTGGCACTCGTGCTGCTGGCCGGCTGCACTGTCTCGTATAAGCTCAACGGGGCTTCGATTGACTACAATGTCATAAAGAGCATACAGCTGGAAACCGTCACGAACCGTGCGTCTTACCAGTGGGGTCCCATGGCTCCCATGTTCAACACCTCCTTGAGCGACATCTATAACCGTCAGACCAAGCTGAAACAGGTCAAGAAGGACGGCGATCTGGTCATTGCCGGTGAAATTACCTCTTATGACCAGACCAACAAGTCTGTCAGCGCAACCGGTTATTCATCGATGGTCCAGTTGAGGATGACCGTTCAGATCAGGTTCAAGAACAACAAGGATCACGAGCAGGACTTTGACAAGAGCTTCTCGGCCAGCCGCGAGTATGATTCCAGCCAGCAGCTGTCGGCTGTTCAGGAGGAACTGGTGCAGCAGATGATTGACGATATCGTGGATCAGATATTCAATGCCACTGTGGCAATCTGGTAATGGACGCTGCCAAGGACCGCAGACTCAACGAGCTGCTTGACGCTTTTCTCGGTGATGAGGTTTCCGCTGGAAAGGCTGTTTCCGGAACCGATGCGTTTCCCGTTCAGGATTATCTGGCACAACTTGAGCAGATGACTCCCGATTTGCCCGAAACACCGGCTGACAGGACAATACGTTCAACCACCGAATCTCTTCTGGATGCATTCCTGAGTAAGGCTGCCGATCCGGGCTGCAGACTGTTTGACCTGAAACCGGATATTCCCGTCGACGATGAATCCGATGAGGCGGAATCCGATGAGGTGACCACGGCTGAAAGTCTGGATGAGTCATACTTCACGGAGTCTTTGGCCAGAATATATCTGAAACAGCACCGATATGAGAAGGCATTGGAAATAATTAGGTCGCTTTATTTGAATTTTCCGAATAAAAGCATTTACTTTGCGGACCAAATCCGCTATTTGGAATTATTAGTGCGAATAAATCAAAAAAACTGAATAGAATATGTTTAAGGTTCTGCTTATCATCATTGTGATTCTTGCAATCTTCCTTTGCTTTGTTGTCACAATCCAGAATTCAAAAGGAGGTGGCCTTGCAGCCGGCTTCGCATCATCAAACCAGATTATGGGTGTCCGCAAGACAACCGATATTCTTGAGAAGACCACATGGACTCTCATTGCAGCCATTGCAGTACTGAGCATCATTACCGCTTATGTGGCAAAGCCCACAAACGTTACCTCAGGCTCTGTCATGAAGGATGTTGCAACAGAAACACAGACCGTCAATCCTGCAGCTCCTGCTACAACTTTTGACGCTCCGGTTGAACTTCCTGCAGCAGAACCGGCCAACGAATGATAGCGTAGGATATAAAGTGCGGGAGACAGCCGATATGTGGATTGTCTCCCGTATTTGTGTCTTTTGACCAGAACATATATTTTGCATCATGAAGACTTTCGCATTCCCCGGAATAATAGAGGATGATATCCTTTCCATTGCAGCCGGCCAGATTCCCTATATGAGGACCGGCTGGTTCTCGGGTCTTATGCTGGAGAATGAACGCATGCTGCTTGAGGCCATAGGGTGCAGGGGCGGACGTGTCATGTTCTTCACGGCATCTGGAACTGCCGCAATGGAGGCTGTCGTTCAGAACTATGTGGCTGCCCAGGGGAAGGCTTTCATAATTGACGGCGGCTCGTTCGGTCACCGTTGGGTGGAGCTGTGCAACTACCATGGGGTGGAGAACAGGGCCATGCAGGTCCCGTTCGCCAAGGACATTGATTACGACAGACTTGACAATGAGGTCGGCCAGTACCGCCCGGCAGTATTCCTTGTGCAGCATCACGAGACTTCATCGGGGCAGCTTTTTGACCTGAAGAGGATTTCGGCCATCTGCCGTAAATATTCCGTAAGTCTTGTTGTCGATGTCATCAGTTCGTTTCTGGCCCAGGAACTGGATATGGACGGACTTGGCATCGATGTGGCCGTCACCAGTTCTCAGAAGGGACTCAACGTGCCTCCCGGGGCGGCACTGGTCTTCCTGTCTGAACGGGCCCTGGAGCGTGAATTCGCGCATTCCAACTATTACCTCGATTTTCAGGACAACCTGAAGAATCTGGAACGCGGGCAGACTCCTTTTTCACCGGCCACCACCATATTCATGCAGATACATGAACGCATGCGCCGTAATCTGGAAATCGGAATAGACAATGTCATTGCCCGTACGCGTGAAAAGGCTCTGTATTTCCGTTCACTGTGTCGTGAGAATGGTTGGGAAATGCCGTCCGAGACTCCGGCCAATGCAATAACCGGCTTTTTCGTACACAGGAATGCCGATGTCATGTGCACCGAACTGCAGAAGAAGGGCGTGTTCATAATGCCATGCGGCAGGCCCGGCTATTTCCGCGTTTCACACATGGGTGCCGACACCAGGGATGATCTGAAGGAACTTGCGGGGATGATACGTGAAATTGAACTGATGTGATTCACAATAAAAGATTATATTGATATGCGCAGGGTTTTTACGTCAGGAAGCTTTGACCTGTTCCATGTAGGACATTTGAACATTCTTGAAAAGTCAGCTGCACTGGGTGACGAACTGATTGTCGGAGTCAGCACCGACGAACTCATTGAGCATTACAAGGGTATGAAACCTATCATTCCCTTTGAACAGCGTGTGCGCATAGTCGAATCAATCAAGTGCGTCACCAAGGTCGTGAAGCAGACCAAGCTGACCGAGATAGCCCAGCTTCAGCGTGAGAACATTGACGTTGTCACAATAGGCGATGACTGGAAGGGAAAGTACCTGGAAGGCCTGGAATGGATGAAACAGCAACCCGGAAAGGAGGTGGTCTATTTCCCATATACTCCGGGTGTCAGTACTACAAAAATCAAAACCGATATAATCAACGGCGCCAACGAGATAGTGGCTGCAGCGCTGCGCCGCGAGGAATTCGTGGACAAGAACTGGGAGGAGGACAAACGCTGAACAGGACCCTCCGGTTTCCTTACCAGACCAATGACGAGGCGCCGAGTATTGCGGCGTTTGATTCCGGCAGGCTTGAGTAGAGGATTTTTATCCTGTTTTTCCAGATTTTCAGAAGATTGGCATTCATGGCTTCCACCATATCGTCGTGGAAGAACTGGCGCGCATGCGTAAGACCGCCAAAAAGGACAATTGCTTCCGGTGCGCTGAATTTCACGAAATCGGCCATTGCCTTGCCTAACAGCTTTCCGGTAAACCTGAACACATCAATGGCTGTAGCGTCACCGTTCTTTGCGGCCTCGTATACGTCTTTTGAACTTATACGGTCTTCGTCAATGTCACGCAGAATGCTTGGCTTGTCGCTTTCGTGAAGGGCCTGACGCGCTGAACGCGCAACGCCTGTGGCACTGGCGTACGTTTCGAGACAGCCGTACAGTCCGCAGTTGCAGGGACGTCCGCCCGGAACGGCACACACGTGTCCAAGCTCACCGGCAAAGCCATCGTGGCCATAGACCAGCTTTCCGTCGATTATTATGCCGCTGCCTACTCCGGTGCCCAGTGTGAGCATTATGAAATTGTCAATGCCGATGGCCGCGCCGTAGGTGTGTTCACCCAAGGCTGCGGCATTGGCATCGTTGGTGAGGGTAACTCTCAGTCCGGTTGCCCTGCTTATGAGTTCTGCCAATGGAATGATTGTGGGCTGTCCGTCAGAATCGCGTCCCCAAGTTAGGTTGGGGGCGTATTCAATGCTGCCGTTCAGACAGTTGGCGTTGGGAGCATCGGCTCCTATGCCTTCCATTTCGCCCAGATGGGCGGTCTTTTCACGCAGGTTGTTTACTGCTCTGGCCAGGTCGCTTACGAATTCCTGTACAGTAGGCTGTATGGATGTGACGACTGCAGTCTCGATGACGTTGCCGTCACGGTCAACAACTCCAAGCTTTGCCGACTGTCCCCCTATGTCTATTCCAATGGCGAGTTTTTTCATCGTGGCATTCTGAAACCGCCTGTTGATGATGAGGTTGTGCCTGCGGGGATGGTCTCCTTGATGCGGGTCCATTCGTTCAGGACATCGCGGTAATACTTTTCAACCTTGTTCCATTCGTAGAAGTACGGGTATTCCACGCCTTTGTTGTCCTTGTAGCATTCAACCGGCAGGGTTGCTTCCTCTTCGTTGAGCAGGGCACGTACCAGGATGGTTTTCCTGTGCTTGTAGAATATGAGCTGGAGGTTGCTACCCATGTGGACAATACGGTAGGCGACCCACTTGTCGGCTACCTGCTCCAGGTCGGCCGGATCCCAGCCGCAGTCGTTGACCTTCATGAGGCAGAGCAGGGGGAACAGTGCCGTGTCGTGGCCGTAGCGCAGGTTTGCGCTGGGAGTGCCCTTGGCGATGGCTTCGTCGGCCTTGTCAAGGAAATCCTGCAGCAGTGTGGCGTGACCGTAGGGGATTATGTTTTCGGTGATGGGATTCCATGCGGACTGGGTGTACCAGTACATGTTGTTCTGCAGGAAGTTGTCGTACCATTCCTCGTAGGTGAACACATCGTCAAGGTCAAAACCCAGGTCGTGGCTGCCCATGTTGGCTGCAACCTCGTATATCTGGTTGTAGAGGCTTGCCGAATTGTCTCTTGGGGCCGATGTGCTGTTCGGCTTCACATAGCTGGTAATGAAGGTGGTGTCAGTGAACAGTGCGGTCATGAGACGTTCCGGATGAGTGTGACGTGCGTTGAATTCGCTTACTGCAGCACTCTTCTCGCGGTTGTTCTTGGCTGAGTTGACAGCACGGTCCTCGCTGTTCAGATAACCTGCGTCCTCGCTGCTGACTGCATAGTCGATCTCCATCTTGGGCAGCAGTGCCGAGAATTCCATGAGGGCCGATGTCATGCTGTTCATGACGCGGTGAGAAGTCGTGGACTTGGCAACGATGACAGACTTCTTGTTGAAGATCTCAGGGTAGTTCTCGACCATGCGGCGTGCTATTCCGCGGTGCTGGCGCTGTCCCTTCTTTGTCAGATCGCCAAGCTTGCCGGCTGCATCGTCCTTCATCTTCTCCAGACGGTCCAGGACGGTCTTGCCGAAAGGAGTGAGGACCCCCTTGTCGGCGGCTTCCTTCAGCGTGTTGTACGGGCCGGTGTACTGCGGGTCGTTGAGCAGGTAGCGTGATCCGTGACGTCCGTAGTGGCTCAGGTAGAAGGGCTTGAATCCCTTGGGGGGCTTGCTGTATGTGACGTCAGGCGCAATGTACTCTGTCATGCTGCCTCCGAAATTGTAAAGGTTGTCCTTGTTGATGTCTTCCTTCTTTATTACTTGGGCGTTCAGCGCAAGACAGGCCAGAAGGAAAAGGCCGGTAAATAACTGCTTTCTCATTTTTATAATCGGTTTCTGTTCTTATTATTTCGTAAAACAGGGCAAAAATAACAATAATAATTGTAAATTTGCAGTTTACAAAGCAAACTACTTAACAAAATCAATATAGATATGAACAGTAAAGAACTGATGAACAAGGCGGCCGACAACATCCGTATTCTGGCTGCTTCAATGGTTGAAAAGGCCAAATCCGGTCATCCGGGCGGTGCCATGGGCGGTGCCGATTTCATTAACGTGCTCTACAGCGAGTTCCTTGAATACGATCCCCGTAACATGAAGTTTGAAGGCCGTGACCGTTTCTTCCTTGATCCTGGTCACATGGCTCCAATGCTCTATTCACAGCTTGCTCTCATCGGCAAGTTCTCAATGGAGGAACTGGCAACACTGCGCCAGTGGGGTTCACCTGTAACCGGCCATCCGGAACTGGAAGTCGCACGCGGCATTGAAAACACATCAGGTCCTCTGGGACAGGGCCATGTATTCGCAGTAGGTGCAGCCATCGCTGAAAAGCATCTGGCAGCTGTTCTGGGCGAAGAGGTCATGAACCACAAGATCTACGCCTACATTTCAGACGGCGGTATCCAGGAAGAGATCAGCCAGGGCGCAGGCCGTATTGCCGGCAAGCTGGGCCTTGACAACCTTATCATGTTCTATGACTCGAATGACATCCAGCTCTCAACCGAGTGCAACGTCGTTACCAGCGAGGATACCGCTGCCAAGTATCGCGCATGGGGCTGGAACGTATATGAAATCTGCGGAAATGATGTTGACCAGATTCGTGGCGCTCTGACAATGGCCCAGAACCGCAACGGCAAGCCGACCATCATCATTGGCAAGACAATCATGGGCAAGGGCGCCCTGAAGGCCGATGGTACCAGCTACGAACGCAACTGCAAGACTCACGGTGCTCCTCTTGGCGGTGACGCTTACACCAACACCATCAAGGCTCTTGGCGGTGATCCCGAGAATCCTTTCCAGATTTTCCCCGAAGTGCAGAAGCTTTATGCTGACCGTGCAAAGCAGCTGCGCAAGATCATGGATGCCAAGTATGCAAAGAAGGCAGCATGGGCAGCAGCAAATCCTGAAAAGGCAAAGCAGCTTGAGGAATGGTTCAGCGGCAAGGCCCCTGTCATTGACTGGAGCAAGGTTCAGCAGAAGCCCGATGATGCAACCCGTTCGGCATCGGCTGCAGTCCTGAGCCAGCTTGCACAGCAGGTTCCCAACATGGTATGCGCCAGCGCTGACCTGAGCAATTCGGACAAGACTGACGGATTCCTGAAATATACCACCAATATGGTTGCCGGCGACTTCTCGGGCGCTTTCTTCCAGGCAGGTGTTGCCGAACTGACTATGGCATGCTGCTGCATCGGTATGGCTCTGCACGGTGGTGTCATCCCTGCATGCGGTACATTCTTCGTATTCTCGGACTACATGAAGCCGGCTGTACGTATGGCTGCTCTCATGGAACTCCCTGTCAAGTTCATCTGGACACACGATGCATTCCGCGTAGGTGAAGACGGTCCTACACATGAGCCTGTCGAGCAGGAGGCCCAGATCCGTCTCATGGAGAAGCTCAAGACCCATAAGGGCAAGAACTCAATGCTGGTAGTCCGTCCTGCCGACAGCGATGAGACAACAGCATGCTGGAAGCTTGCAATGGAGAATACCACATCACCTACAGGTCTTATCCTGAGCCGTCAGAACATCAAGACCCTGCCTGCAGGCAACGACTACAGCCAGGCTGCAAAGGGCGCTTACATCGTGGCAGGCAGCGATGCCGAGTACGATGTCATTCTGCTTGCATCGGGTTCTGAAGTGGCTACTCTGGTTGCCGGTGCCGAACTGCTCCGTGCCGATGGAATCAAGTGCCGCATAGTCAGCGTTCCTTCAGAAGGTCTGTTCCGCAGCCAGTCGAAGGCCTATCAGCGTTCAATCCTTCCTGGCAACAAGCGCAAGTTCGGTATGACAGCCGGTCTGCCTGTGAACCTTGAAGGTCTGGTAGGTGGCAACGGTAAGGTATGGGGGCTGGAATCGTTCGGTTTCTCAGCTCCTTACAAGGTCCTGGATGAAAAACTGGGCTTCACTGCTCAGAATGTCTATGACCAGGTCAAGAAAATGCTCAAGTAATGATAGGAATTGCAAGTGATCACGCTGCTTTTCCATTGAAGCAGTTTGTAAAACAATATCTTGAGGAGAAAGGGCTGGAATTCAAGGACTTCGGTACCTTTACCCCGGATAGCTGCAACTATGCCGAGTTCGGTCATGCGCTGGGCTTCGCCATTGAAAACGGTGAGGTGGAGAAGGGCATTGCCATGTGCGGCAGCGGCGAAGGAATATCAATGACCCTGAACAAGCATCAGGGCGTCAGGGCCGGTCTGTGCTGGATTCCTGAGATAGCACACCTTATCCGTCAGCACAATGACTCCAACTGTCTTGTCATGCCGGGACGTTTCATTGACAATGACATGGCCCGCAAAATCATGGATGAATATCTGAATACCGAGTTTGAAGGCGGCCGTCATCAGCTTCGTGTTGACAGCATTCCGCTGCACTGATCCTGTATTCCAGAATATCGGATTTTTTTGAAAGTCCCGTCAGAAAAAGTTTCTGACGGGGCTTCTTTTTTTTCATTTCCGGAGATGAAATTTTCTTGAATATTGTATGTAAGTAATTGATTAATACTACTTTTGCGTAAAGAAACGTAATGCTCATCGGATTATGATACAGGATTCCAGATCAAGAGTTAAGGCATTCAGGGAAATATTGGGAAAGCTGGTTGTCCCTGAAAGACGCATCGGGGACGATATCTTCATGTTCGATGACTATACCGTGAATCCTCTGCTCAAAAAATCATTCAAGGCAGGTTATACCTTTGGCGTGGTCGTGACGGCCGGCGGTGGTACGGTTTCAGTCAATTCAGTGTCTTACCGTTTCCAGGCACCCTGTCTTGTAATTCTGTTGCCTGATCAGGTTGTCCAATACGATGTGGATCCTGACCAGCCGGCCCAATCCAAGGTCATAGTCATTTCCGAGACATTCATGCAGGAACTGTATTCAATGGCACTCCGTATGAATGAGATTTTCTCGACACTTATGGTCAATCCCATTGTCCAACTGGAAGAAGGCAGTGCAAAGTCAATGGGAACTTTTGTCGATGCCTGTGTCTCGATTGTTGAGAATGTGGGTAATGAGCAGCGTCTCAACTCGCTCAAGTTCCTGATACTGGCACTGTTCTACGGTTCTCTCAATACGCTTTTCGAACGGCAGGACCAGAGCGGAAAGGCAAGGGCGGCCAGCCTTTGTGCCGAATTCATGAAACTGATGCGTGAGCATTTCAGGGAACATCACAGTCTTGGTTTCTATGCCGACAGGCTTTGCATAACCGAACGTTACCTGTACATGACGGTGAAGTCGGTGACCGGAAAATCGGCCAGCTACTGGATAGACTGGTATCTGCTGTCGGAATCAAAGAATCTGCTGGACAGACAGGAACTGTCAGTACAGCAGATAAGCGACGAACTCAATTTCGTCTCACAGTCGAATTTCGGCAAGTTCTTCAAGCGTCTCACGGGGCTTTCCCCACTGGCATACCGCAAGCAGAAGTACTGACGTTTCCGCTCAGATTGAAAGGATAGAGAGTACGTTTATCAGTTCCTCGTCTATTGGCTTGTCCTTCTTGATCGCTCTTGCAATAGGGATATATACCATCTGATTGTTGTCTATTCCAATCATCACGTTGGTCTGTCCCTCCTTTAGGGCTTCGATTGCGGCTACGCCCATCCGGCTTGCCAGAATGCGGTCCAAGGCACTGGGACGGCCGCCACGCTGCAGATAACCCAGAATGGAAACACGCACATCGAACTCGGGGTATTCCTTGCGCATGCGTTCGGCATAGTGCATGGCACCGCCGTCCTTTTCGGAAACTATGACTATGGAACTGCGTTTTGACTTGCGGATCCCGCGTTCAATGTATGCGGCCAGCTGGTCAATGTCGGTACTGCTCTCCGGAATGATGGCTGCCTCGGCTCCGGCGGCAATGGCGCTGTTCTGGGCCAGGAAACCGGCATCGCGCCCCATTACTTCAATGAAGAAAATGCGGTTGTGCGAATTGGCCGTGTCATGTATCTTGTCGACGCATTCCACTATCGTGTTCAGCGCTGTGTCATATCCTATGGTATTGTCGGTGCCGTACAGGTCGTTGTCAATGGTTCCCGGTAATCCGATGACAGGGATGCTGTATTCCCGTGCCAGATCCTGTGCTCCTGCCAGCGAACCGTTGCCACCTATTACAATAAGGGCGTCTATTCCGAAACGTACGCAGTTGTCGTATGCTTTCCTGCGTCCTTCCGGGGTCATGAACTCCTTGCTGCGTGCCGTGCGTAACACGGTTCCTCCTTCAAAGATTATACCCGATACGCTTTCGGTGGTGAACTCCTTTATGTCGCCGCTTATGAGTCCGTCATAGCCGCGGTATATTCCAAAAACCTTCCATCCCGCATATATGGCCGAGCGTGTCACCGCACGTACAGCCGCATTCATACCTGGGGCATCTCCGCCAGATGTCAGCACACCGATAGACTTTATTTCTGCCATTGTGATAATCTTTTTTTTCTTCAGACGCAAAAATAAGACAAATTGTGGCTTGATGTTTGAATAAATGATTAACTTTGTGGTGCAAAGTACTTTTAATATGAAGAAAGAAGAAGGGAAAATGGCTCCAGGACAAGCTCTGGAGGAGATCCGTGATATGATGAACCGTTCTACCCGCTCGTATCTTTGCGGGTGGTCGCCGCTGCTGTGCGGACTTGTTGCGCTGGCTGGGGGTCTGCTGGTGAGAAGGCTGATTGGCTCTGCCGATGCTCATGCCTACGATTCAGGCTTCCCGATTGCACCTGTCTGCATTGTAGCTGTTGTCACTCTTGCGTTGGGAGTCCTGGTGCCGTTCGTGTTTTCACTGATACGTGCAGGAAAGAATGGCATTGCGCTGTCTTTCAATGCAAATAACCGCAGATTGTTCGTCACGCTTTTCCTGCCGGTTTTCATTGGCGGGATGATGAGCATTGCAATGTGTTTTGCGAAGACAGGCATGTATGAGTGGATTCCGGCTGTAATGCTGTGCTTCTACGGGCTGGCAGTGACAAATCTGTCGAAATGCAGTGAACCAAGCCTTGAATGGCCGGGACTGATTCTGATTCTCATTGGACTGACGGCATGTTTCCTGCGCCGGTATGCGCTTGAACTTTGGATCCTGGGATTCGGTGCGGTGCATGTCGTTTATGGTGTCTATCTGATTTTCAAAAGCCGTGGCTGAGCAGAATCCCATATTGCTGGACGGCTACGACAAGCTGTTCGAGAACCGTGTACGCCTGGGTGTCATGTCGGTGCTGGCTGCCAATGACAGCTATGACTTCGTCAGCTTGAGACAGATGCTGGGCGTGACTGACGGTAACCTGACCACACACTTGCGTGCCCTGGAAACGGCCGGTTATGTGACATCGGTCAAACAGTTCATAGGCCGCAAGCCAAACACATCGTATTCAATCACCGAACAGGGCCGATGCGCATTCACCGCGCATATAACTGCCCTTTCAAAACTGCTGAAGGTATGAGCGAAACACCGAAGGAGAACAGAGGTTGTGGCAGGGGATGCCTGATCATGATCTGTGTATTTGCAGGCATTGTCCTGTTATTCATCATAATAGGCAAAATCATTGATTATTGTACCTGCAGACATGCTCCGGATTGGGCGGAGTATGTGGAAGAATTTGCCGAGGGGGTGGAGTTCCCTCCATATGAATTCGTAAGTTATGAGTGGATAGGTCCGCAGTTTCCCGATTACCATAACAGAACGACATTCCGTTTCAATGAAGTGCCTGACAGCGGCTTTTACATGAAGCTGGATTCGCTTTGCCGTATTGCCCCATGGAGATACAAGGACGGCAGATGGCGTTATTATTATCCGGAAAAAGACAGCCTGTACAATGAGCACATGATGGAACTGGGTTTCCCGCAGGATCTGGTTCCTTCAATAGGAGAGTATTATGAAATAACCATTCCGCGTGATTCGCTGGAATGGACAATGGACAGTTGGTGCATATGAACGAGATCAAAACCTGTTTGAAAAAGTATTTCAGTTTTGGCGGCAAGGCCTCATTGAAGGAGTTCTGGAAATGGTGCTTCTCCGTACTGGGTGTTTCACTGCTTATGGCATGTGTTCTGGCGGTCATGATTGCTGTCTTTGGCAATAGGACTCCGTCCTGCCTTTTTTATGAGGTGGCATTCAAAGTGCTGCTCATCCTGTTTGCCTGTTTTCACCTGGCAGTTCTTTGCCCGTCTCTTGCAGTGGCTTCACGCCGCCTGCGTGATGCTGGAGTCTGTCCGTGGTGGATGCTCCTGCCCATTGCCATGTGCATTGCATCGGCCTTTGTTTTCATGGATGCCGGACTGGCGGGAATGTCGGCCATGCAGCCGTCCGTACCTGTCGTCTGGCAAGTGGTCATATACGCGGTGACGGTACTTGTGGGGTTCGTTTTTATATGTCTGTTCTGTAAACCTTCAAAAAAATGACAATAGCAGGAATGGCCGCGAAACTTGCGGCGGGGATAAGGGAATGCGTAGGGCGCTTCCCGCTGACTGTGGCGTTTGCTGTGGTGCTGACAGTTGTGGGCATAGTCCTGAATCATGTTCCGTCCGATGCTGTCGGACAGGAGGTACAGTTCTTCCTGTACTGGTATCCTGCCACTGCCATGATGCTGTCACTGGGCCTTTCGCTGCTTGGCGAGGAACGCCCGTTCCGGATTCCTTCCATAGCGGCATATGTGCTTTGGGCCGGTATCTGGGTGCTGATGAGCCGGTATCAGGATGTGATGAACCGTCAGCCATATGTGCTTATATTCGCTGCTCTGCTTGTTCTGGCTGTGATTTCGGTGATTGTGCTGCCGTTCATCGGCAGGAAGGAGGATATGCCAATGTGGAACTTCTCTTTGACAGTTGGCTGTACTGCGGTTGTGGCGCTTCTGGTCGCGTTGGTGCTCTGGGGCGGCATGTCTCTGCTGCTGCTTTCGTTTGAAAAGCTGTTCGGCCTGAATGTGGACTCCGATCTGTATGAGGACCTTGCTTGTTTCAGTTTCTTTCTTGTGGCTCCGATGCTTGTGCTGCAGGGAGTGCCGTCAGGCCAGGACAAACACAATGCGGCCCTGGCCGTCATGCCCGCCTTTCTGCGGGGCGCAGTCCGATACCTGTTCATTCCGCTTGTATCGCTTTATTTCATTACTCTATACTGCTATGCGGTCAAGATCATTGCCAATTGGACACTGCCGGACGGATGGGTGTCGTATCTGGTATCGGCTTCCATGCTTCTGGTGGTGTTGTTGCAGCTGGCGGTGAGGCCGTACAGACAAGACCGGACTTTCGGCGGCTTTGCAGTGCGTCTGGTATGTGTCTGGATGCCAAGGCTCATGCTGCCGCTGCTGGTGCTCATGAGCGTGGGCATTGTCCGCCGTGTATCGGACTACGGAATTACGGTCAGCCGCGCATATCTGATTGCGTTCAATCTGTGGTGCTATGTGGCCTGTATCATTCTATGGCTCAAGAATGACGACCGTATCATGTGGCTGGCTCTGACTCCGGTCGTGCTGTTCATACTGCTGTCAGTCTTTCCGGTCAACGTGTCATCGGCAGTCCGTGACAGCATGCTGCGACAGGTCCGTTCCGCCATGGCCGTAAGTGGCAGGGCCGATGTTCCCATGGATGCCGATGCCTACCGTGAGTGGCTGGCCGGTCTGGACCGTGAGACCGCGTTCAAGGTGGACAGCAAGCTGGATTATCTGAGATCCAGGTACCCGCGTGACGTGATAGGACTGTTCGTGACCCCGGATGCACTGACAGGCGGAATGGAGAAGGAAAAGCGCGATGCGCTATACCTGTCAAGCTACCACCTGAATCTTGAAAATGTGGAGCTGGAGGTTCCGGAAGGCAAGACTGCAGTCGTTCCATATGAGAACCGTTCAAATATGGGTGACCTGGAAATGACTGAAGACAACGTCCGGGCATGCTTCCCTCTGAATGATTCGTTAAGTTTTGAACTGGATTTGCCCATGTCTGATCTGCAGGCCATGTCCAAGGATTTCCAAGGCATATTGGAATCGCACAATGGTATCAGACCCGGCTATCAGGGCGTTCTGTCAGACGGAAGGGCATGCGTGTTCTACCTGAACCATTTCTATCTGCGCTCCGATGACGAAGACAAGTCAATGAACATCAGCGGCCTGCTCTTCTACTGATTCCGGCCAATCCTGACGGTTACAGGTAGCGGGCGGTAATGGAGTGGGGACAGTGCTTCAGGTCGTCTGGGGTGCCTTCGAACATTACCTGTCCCCCGTTCTTTCCGCCTTCGGGCCCAAGGTCGATAATCCAGTCGGCTTTGCGGATCAAGTCCAGGTTGTGCTCTATGATCACTACCGTGTTGCCTTTGTCGACCAGTCTGGAGACAATCTGGAAGAACGTGTCTATGTCGCTCATGTGGAGACCGGTGGTGGGCTCGTCCATTATGTAGATCCCGCCCTCTTTCTTGAGACAGGTGGCAATCTTGAGGCGCTGGCTTTCGCCGCCCGACAGTGAACTCAGGGTCTGGCCAAGCTTCAGGTATCCCAGACCCACCTGTGTGAGCAGGTCCAGACACTTTGCGGTCTTCCTTTCGTCCTTGAAGAAGTCCGATGCCTCCAGCACGGTCATGTCCAGCACCTGGGCGATGTCCTTGCCATGGTAGCGGAAACTCAGGGCCTTGGGGTTGTAGCGTTTGCCTTCGCAACAGTCGCAGCGGGTCTTGACGGCATCCAGAAAACTCATCTCGTAACTCAGATAGCCGCGTCCCTCGCACTTGGGGCAGGCACCGTCGGCATTGAATGAGAATAGCGAAACATCCTGGCCGCAGGCATCGGCAAAGAAACTCCGGATATGGTTGAAAATGCCTATGTACGATGCTATGGTTCCGCGTGACGTGCGGCCTATGGGTTGCTGGTCAATGACAACGGCATCGGGGTGCTGGACTGCAAAGCATTCGTGAATAAGACTGCTCTTTCCGCAGCCGGCAACGCCTGTCACGCAGGTAAGAATGCCCTTTGGAATACGTACTGTTATGTCCTTCAGGTTGTTGGCCGATGCATGCTCCACCAGATATGATTCCGTCCATGGCCGGCGCCGGACGGGTGCTGCGGGCAGCATGCGCTGGCGCAGGGCACGGCCGGTCATGCCATCGGACTGCTCCAGACCCTGAACGGGACCGTTGTAAATGACTCTGCCGCCCAGGCTTCCGGCTTTGGGGCCCATGTCGACTACCCATTGGGCTGAGCGTATTATGTCCGGGTCATGCTCGACCACGAAGACGCTGTTGCCCTTGTCGCGCAGTTCACGCAGCAGACCTATCAGCATTTCCGTGTCACGCGGGTGCAGGCCTACACTGGGTTCGTCAAGCACGTAGAGCAGGTCCGTGAGGTCGCAGTCCAGTTGGCGGGCCATCTTGACGCGCTGGCTTTCGCCGCCCGAGAGAGTGGATACGGGGCGGTCAAGCGACAGGTATCCCACGCCAATCTTCACCAGCTGTTCCAGCATGTATACCGTTTTGCGTATTATCGGGACCGATATTCCCATGGGGTCGTTGACTCCCCGCATGAACTCCAGCAGGTCGACCAGTTCCATGCCGAAAGCCTGGTCTATGCTGACTCCGTTTATTTTGACGCTTCGTGCGCGCCCGTTTATGCGTGTCCCGTGACAGTGGGGACAGGTTCTGTATGTCATGAACCGGTCACGGGCGTTCTGCTCGTCCTGGGCCTTTTCGTCATCGGCCTTCTCCACGGCGGCCCTTTCAAGCTTTGTGATGATTCCCTCGTGGAAACGGTTGTAGGTAAGTCCGGTCGTATCCTTGTCCAGTTCTATCGGTTCGCTGTAGAGAAGCTTGTGCAGTTCGTCATCGGACCAGTCCTTGAGCGGCTTGTCGTTGTCGAATATGCCGTATCTGATAAGTTCCTTGAGCATGTAGGATCCGTTTTTGTAGAACGGATGCCGTATGGCTCCCTGGCGCAGGGATTTCTCACGGTCAAGAAACAGGTCCAAGTCTATTTTCATGACTTTGCCCAGACCCTGACAGTGGGGACACATGCCTTCAGGGTGGTTGAACGAGAAACACCATGACGGCAGGTCCAGTTGCGGCTGTCCTATGCGCGAGTACAGCAGCCGTATGTAGGTGGCCAGTTCCGTGGCAGTGCCTACGGTTGAGCGCAGGTTGCTGCCCATCTTTTTCTGGTCAATGACAATTGGCGTCGAGAGATTGAGAATTTCATCAACATCGGGCCGTGAGAGCCTTGGCAGTCTTGCACGGGCAAATGACGAGAAAGTCTCTATGAGCTGACGCTGCGCCTCGGTGTAGATGGTGTCGGACAGAAGTGATGATTTGCCGCTTCCACTCACACCGCTGAATACAACAATACTGTGTTTTGGAATCTCAATGTCAATGTTCTGCAGATTGTTGCAGTGGGCATTCCTGACTATTATCCTGTCGTTCATGCTGCAAATCTACAAAGTGTGGAAATGCCATTTTAATTGATGACATAATTTAACAGATTGCGGAAAATGCAATCAAAGGTTGCAGGCGATAATGGCATCGATGAGGTCCTGACTGGGAAAATCCATTGGGATGATGCCGGTGGAAGAGGGGTGTTGCTGCAGCTGTTGCAGCAGCCTGGCATTTGTTGCGGTTGCGTTACGCCTTATGTTTGTAGAAATGCCGTGTCCGGTGTAGCCCGATGCATGGTTAATGCACCAGATGCCGGTGGAATCATCCATTCCGGAGTTTCTGAGCAGGTTTGCAGACATCAGTTGCCACTTGCGCTCCAGATAGTCGTCACCGCCGCAGTAATAGTCCTGCCAGAGAACGGACGCGCTTTCATTGGAGTCCGAGGCCTCTATGGTCCTGAATTCGGGTCCCGAAGGGCTTGGTCCGGCAAAGTATGCTCCTGTAGCCTTGCCGCTGCGATGCAGGAACAGAATGCGTCCGCGCAGACTGCCTGTCTTCAGGTCCGATGTGAATCTGGCGGTCATGGAATCAGGGACGGTCTGCCGGATTTCCTCATTGACCATTCTCATGGCTTGCCGGTCTCCACCTGCCAGGTTGGTCATTACTATACAGAATTCTGTAGGGTGTGCCTGCAGTTTTTCCATAAGTATGAGAAGCGCCTCGGAAAACGTCAGATGGCAATTGGCGGGGCCATGGTAAATCTCAAGACGGTCACCGTCAGGCTTGGGGCGAAGGTCAAAGAATCGGATTCCGGCATCCCACTGCTCTGCCAGCGTCAGGGTCTGGGTCCTGGCATAGTGCCTGGTCGGAAACCGCACTCCGGCTGTGCCGCTGTCATGCGTTCCCGGAATGGAGACGCGGCAGACCGGCATGTCATCGGGCAATAGCGCCATCCATGCGCTTCTTTGGGCCGATGCCGTAAGACACAAGCATAGAAGCGGTATTGTCAGAAGCCGTCTCATGACCGAAGTTCTACGGCTACGTGACTTATCTTATGAAATTGGTGAATGTTCCGGGTTCGCGTTCAGGCTTCCCGGCTTTGCCGCTGTCGAACTGCTTGAGCATGTAGGCCATGTTGTCAGCCAGGGTACGCATGGTCTGCATACCTTCAGCATCCTGTGACACCTGTCCCGGGGCTGAACCGTACGCAATGTTCCAGTATTGCGATGTCACAATGGGCATGTTCAGCATCTGGAATGGCATCTGGAGAGTCTGGAAGGCTGCCGATGCTCCACCGCGGCGGCAAACGGTTACGGCTGCTGCCGGCTTGCCCTGCATGAATGCGCCGCCTGCGTAGGCCATGCGCTGCAGAAGAGCCAGAACCGCTCCGTTGGGCTGTCCGTAATAGACGGGCGAACCTACTATCAGAGCATCGGACTTTGCCATGAGGTCTATGAGATGATTGCAGATGTCATCCTTGAACGTGCAGTGGTGCTCATTGTCGCCGCGACAGACAGAGCAGGCCGTGCATCCGTGTACGGCCTTTCCGCCTATGTTCACTATCTCGCTGTCTATTCCGTTCTTTTCGAGTTGGGCTGCTGCTTCTTTCAGCAGTGTGGCAGTGTTGCCGCTGGGACGCGGACTGCCGTTGATGAGCAATACTTTCATTTTCCTGAAATTGTATGGTTTGTCCGGACTGCATGCTGCCAGCGCTTCAATTCCGCTGGTGGTGACTGCTGTCGCGGCTGCAATGACACCCATTTTCTTGAGTGCCTCGCGTCTTGTCATTTCCTTTTTTTTCATAGTTGCGCAAATATAATCTATTGTCTTTCAAATATCATCCGGAAGACTGTAGTTTTTATGGCTGTCCGTTGTCTAAAGGAAAGAAATGTTTTTGATGCACAAGCAAATTAACAAAAGTCGAAAATGTTCGTCTTTGTAATGATATCTATAAAAATAAGTATTGTATGTTGTTTGAAAAAAGCTCTCAGAAATCATTGACGCTTGTTATTGCGTTTTTCATCATGTCAGTTGTTTTTCCCTTCGTTCCGCTGAAGGCACAGATTGCTGAAGGTACGGTATGGGATGAGAATGGTGACCCTATGCCTTTTGTCACGGTTTCACTGCGCACTCTGCCCGATTCGGTCATAGTCAATGGCGGGATTACCGATATGGACGGCAAGTTCATGATAGAGAGTGATGGAAAGTGGCAGATAGCCCAGGTTTCAATGATGGGCTATGTTACCGAGACTCTGAAACTGCAGGATTTTGCATCCGGCGGGGCCGATGTCCACATGCGTCCTGACACAAAGGTTCTGGATGAGGTCGTAATTACCGGCATACTTCCGAAAACTGAAATCAAGGGTAATGCCGTTGTCACGAGCGTAGCCGGATCAGTCCTTGAACATTATGGCAATGCGCAGAATGTTCTTGACAAGGTGCCCGGCATGATTACCATCGGCGACAAGCTGGAGGTGCTTGGCCGTGGCGAACCGGTAATATACATCAACGGTCGGAAAATGACTGATGATTCGGAACTCAGAAATCTCATGGCTGCCGATATAAAGTCCATTGAGGTGATCAGCAATCCCGGAGCCATGTATGGAGGCGATGTGAACAGTGTCGTGATTATCCGCACCGTAAAGCGTCAGGGCGATGGTTTCAGCTATGCTCTGACAAGTCAGGCCCGTCAGCATATCTATGACAATCATGACTTTGATCCTTCATGGACTGTGTTGGACCTGAATTACCGCAACGGCGGATGGGACTGGTTCGGCAAGATAGTCTATTGGAACCAGCGCGGATATCAGAACAGTGGTATCGAAGGCGGTTCCATTGTAAGTGCAGAAAATGGGATTCTGACCAATACCCAGGTGGGCACATTGAATTACGTTGGTCATAATGGCGGATTCCAGTACATAGCCGGAGCAAACTGGCAGATAAGCGACAACCATTCCGTAGGTATGAAAGTTGGATTGGACCGCAACACCATAGGAAACAGCAATATGGTAATGGAGAACGATATATTCAGGAATGGTCAGCTCATAGATCATCTGATCGCCGTGAATGACAGCCACAACAATGATAATGACCAGTTGAGCGGCAATCTCTATTATGATGGGAAAATCGATAAGCTTGGCATCAATTTCAACGCTGATTTCATGAGTGGCGGCTATACTACAGTGACCGATGTCACCGAGACAGGCTGGACAGGTCCAGCGACAATGGAATCTGAATCGGGCGGTGACTTTGTCATGGGGGCCGGAAAGTTGATACTGAGCTATCCTGTATGGAAGGGAAGTCTCCAGACTGGAGTTGAGGAAACCTATTTTACAGCCGGTCAGAATTACAGGATTTCCGGAGTGGACATTCCGCAGACCGATGCCCTAATCATGGAGAACACCATTGCCGGTTTTGCCGAATATGCGTTGGGACTGCCGTTCGGCCAGCTGAGTGCCGGCATGAGATATGAGCATGTGAACTTTGACTATACTGACAGGATTGTTGAAGAGAACAGCATGACGCGCAGGCAGGATAACTGGTTCCCGTCGTTCAGTTTCTCTACCAAAGCCGGTCCGGTCAGCATGAATCTCAGCTATACCTACAAGACCATACGTCCACGCTTTGACCAGATGACGACTGAAGTTACATACGACAACCGTTTCACATATCAGAGCGGTGATCCCACAATGAAGAACGAGATTCACCGTACTTTGGCACTGAATGCCGGATGGCAGTGGGTGAATCTGAGCGCATCGTATGAGAACATTGAAAACAGTTTCTTCCAGTGGGCATCGCCATACAGCAATGACGGTGTTGTCATGATCCGGTACGCCAATTCGCAGAATCCGTTGGACAAGATAGGCGCATATCTGAATGCTGCGCCGGTAGTCGGAGTGTGGAATCCGCGCGTTACCATCGGTCTTGAAAAGCAGTTCTATTCGCTGACAGTGAATGATCCCCGTGCCGATGGCGGTCAGCGCACTGAAAAGTACACTCATCCCATGTTCCTGTTCCAGGCCGCCAACGCATTCAATTTCAAACACAACTGGGCGCTTGATGCCGACTACCAGTATATCAGTCCGTGCAATGACCTGTTGATGTACATTGAGAAGCCCATCCAGCGTTTTGACCTGGGACTGAGCAAGTCATTCTTCAGGAACGAGGCTCTGACAGCACGCATCGCATGGAACGATATCTTCAATTCCAGCGTTCCGTATTTACGTTCCGATTACGGTTATGTCTATAACAATCAGAACAATGACGGATATACACCAAGTGTGGAACTGCGTCTGTCATACCGTTTCAACAGCGCTGGAAGCAAGTATAAGGGAACCGGCGCCGGCCAGTCCGTCAAGGACAGGATGTAGGCGCCGGTTCAAGGCATCGGACTGCCCGTGAAAATCACTTCACGGACAGTTTGTATATCACGGTGTGCTGATACTTTTCGCCTGGACGAAGGGTGGCGCTGGGGAAACCGGGGTGATTGGGCGCATCCGGGTAGTTCTGCGATTCCAGGGCAATGGCCGTGCGTGCGCCGGTGAACACCTGCATTCCTGGCTGGTTGTTCCAGACTTCCATGTTGCGGCCCGATTCCGGCGAATAAAGTTCAGCAACCTTTTCCACCTTTTCTGAATTCTGGTGGATAAGGCAGTAGTTGTTGTCGAAGCTGCGGACCATGCCTTCGGGAATCAGACCTCGTGTTCCTCCTAACTCTCCGAATCCTCCGAATCCTCCCATTCCTCCGGATCCGGCAGCAGAACGCCCGGCGGTACCTGCGGCGGGTTGTGGTGTGAACTGGCGGTCACCGATCTTGGTGGCCTTCTGGAAATCATAGGCAGAACCGTCAACTATCACGTAGTCGCCTGTCGGGATGTTGCTGCGGTCAGTTTCGGTAATGAAACCGGCGTTGATGGTCAGGTAATGTCCCAGAATGTCGCCGTTGCCTGTGCCGTTCAGGTTGAAATAGGTGTGGTTGGACAGGTTGACAACGGTTGCCTTATCGGTGGTGGCCTCGTAGCTTATCTGCAGACCTCCGTCCTTGGTGATGGAGTAGGTCAGGGTGGTGGTCAGAGTACCGGGGAAGCCGTCAAGTCCGTCGGGCAGCACACAGCTCAGAACCAGCTTGCTCTTCTTTGCCTTGACAACCTTCCATGCCGTGTGGTCAAAGCCCTTCGAGCCTCCGTGAAGGGTGTGCTGGCCGCTGTTCTTCGTGATGTTGTATTCAACTCCGTCAAGCGTGAACTTGCCGTTGGCGATACGGTTCGCATAACGTCCAAGGGCCGGTCCTATCATACCCATGTTGTAGCGCATGTACTGATGAATGTTGTCATAGTGGTTGACCAGGTTCGCATATTCTCCGTTCCTGTCGGGAGAATACAGACCTACCACGAATCCGCCGTAGTTGGTTATCTGGGCGGCAACGTTTCCCTTCCTGATGGTATAGAGGGCAACCTTCTGCCCGTCAATGATGGTGTCGAAAGGCGCGCTGTCGACAAGTGGAAACGCAACTTTTCTGGCACAAGCCGGCATGCTGCACAAAACCGCTGCAGCGATGGCAAGAAACAATGATGCTTTCTTCATATCTGTAATGTTTGGGGTTATCTCACTGGCAAAGATAATTCTTTTTGCGATTTGACAAATTAACGATAGTTTTGCAGTAATCAAATGCCCATATATCAGTGATAATAATTTACGTACAGCATTTATGAAAAAAACAATTATTCTTATGGCTCTGGCTGCTGCCACAGTGACGGCACAGGCCCAGAGACCTGTCAAGGCACCTGCCGGCGGAAAGCAGATCAGTAATGAACTCATTGGCATTTTCTTTGAAGACATCAGTTCGTCAGCCGACGGCGGTCTTTGTGCGGAACTCATTCAGAACGGATCGTTCGAATACAGTCCGGCAGAACGTGACGGATGGGGGGCAGGCACCGCCTGGAGAACCGAAAGGCCGGGACATTCATTAGGTTATATCGAGCCCAAACAGCAGGACCCCATACACAGCAACAACCCGAACTACATGCGTCTTCACACCGAACGTTCCAAGGAGTTCTATGACTATAACGGATGGAAGGGATTCGGAATAAGCAACAACGGTTATGACGGAATTGTCCTTACTGAAGGTGCAAAATATGATTTCTCCGTGTTCATGCGCAACCCTGACGGCGTTGACAAGGAGGTTCGCATTGCTCTGACGGCACCGGCAGCCCGCCCGACAGGCGGACAGGGCGGTTTTCCGGGTTTCGGCATGCGTCAGCCCCAGATTGTTTCAGATACCATAATCAAGGTGTCAGGCAAGGACTGGAAAAAGTATGAACTTACCTTGACGGCCGCATCATCGGCCACAAATGCCACATTCCAGCTTCTTTCGCTGACCGTGGGTGACCTGGACGTTGATATGGTGTCACTGTTCCCACAGGACACTTACATGGGACATGGTCTCAGAAAGGATCTGGTTCAGGCCCTCGCTGACCTCAAGCCCAGTTTCATGCGTTTCCCGGGCGGTTGCGTGGTACATGGAGGCGGTGACGGATTTTGGGATACCTACCGCTGGAAGACCACTGTAGGACCGCGTGAGCAGCGCCGTCAGATCAAGAATACATGGGGCTACCACCAGTCAATGGAGATGGGCTACTTCGAGTATTTCCAGCTTTGCGAGGACCTTGACATGGAACCCCTGCCGATTCTGCCTTGCGGTGTGAACTGCCAGGGAACCAATGGCGGCTGGAACATGCGTACACAGGCTCAGGATGCAGCTCCAATGGAGGATATGGACGAATGGGCTCAGGACGCTCTTGACCTGATAGAGTGGGCCAACGGTCCTGCTGATTCAAAGTGGGGTAAGGTGCGTGCCGATGCCGGTCATCCGGAACCCTTCAATCTGAAATATCTGGGACTTGGAAACGAAGAGAAGATCACTCCTGAATTTGAAGAACGTTTCAAATACATTTACGATAAGGTTCGTGCCGCACATCCGGAAATCGTTATTGTAGGCACAGCAGGCCCGGGCTCACATCCCGGTAACGGTGACTACGAGGAGGGCTGGAAGTTCGCTTTGGATCTTCAGGTTCCCATTCTGGACGAGCACTATTATGAGCAGCGCAATTACTTCCAGACGAGCCGTCAGTATGACAGTTATCCGCGTGACCGTGGAACCAAGGTCTATCTTGGTGAATACGCAGCCAAGGACAAGAAACTCATTGACGCCCTTTCCGAGGGACTGTACCTGCTTCACGTCGAGCGCAATGGCGATGTTGTCTGCATGACATCATATGCCCCCCTGTTCGCAAAGAAGGGCACCAACAACTGGAATCCGGACCTTATATATTTCGACAATGAGAGACCGTATCTGACCTGCAGCTATTACGTACAGCAGATGTTCGGTCAGTCAAGCGGTGACTGGTTCTATGGTGACTGCGTGAAGTTTGACCGTGAGGACAATCTCCTTGGACAGTCTGTGGTTCTTGACAGCAAGGCACGCAAGCTCTATGTGAAGATCTGCAATGCCAGCGAGAATGCCGCCAAGGCCAGTCTGAACCTTTCACGTTTCGGTCTCAAGTCAAATGCCACTCTGACAGTCCTGAAAGGCAATGCCATGGACGAGAACAACTTCGATGCCCAGCCAATCGCTCCTGTCACCGAATCTGTCAAGGTCAGCAAGAAGATGAACCTTGATGTCGAACCTTTCTCAATGGTCATGTACACCATCTCTCTGTGAACAGGGGACATGTGAACAGGGGACAGGTTCCGTTCGCGTGTTACGGAATTATGACTTGACAAAGTCCGGTTATTGAATGGAATGGAACGGTCTTGACGGGCTGTTCCATTTCTTTTATCTTTTCCGGTTTTAATTGAAAGAAACGCCGGTCAGCGTTCCGGCATGTTGCCGTTGCAGATACCCCGGATGAAACGCTTCACTACTGCGTGTGCGGGGGACGGCATGCCGCCATGGTCGTAGCCGTCGAATTCGTACAGCAGACAGTCTTCGTTGCCGTTCAGCTTCATCATACGCCAGAAATATGCCTGTTCCTCGTAGCGGCCGTACAGTTCCAGCTCGCGGTCACCTGAGAGGACGAGCATCGGCATTGCTATCTTGCGTATGTGGTAGAGTGGGGCTGTATCGTCAACGCGTGGTGTAAGGGCTCCCACTCCTGTCTGCTTGCGTACGTTATAATGGGTGATCACCTGCGCACTGTAGGGGAAAGCACCGGCTATTTCATCGGCATCGACTCCATATTTCTCAAGCCAGTGCTTGTCCAGAACTATCATGTCAATGAGATATCCTCCGGCAGAATGTCCGGCCACGAATATCTTTTTGGGGTTTCCACCACGCTTTTCAACCTCTTTGAAAGCCCAGGCGACAGCTGCTGCCGCATCGTCAATGGCTTCCTGGACAGTGGCCTTTGGAAGAAGCCTGTAACCCACTCCGATCACGGCCATTCCGCTGTTCTGAAGTTCCCGCGGAATCTCCTTGTTCCCGCTCTCTATGCCGCCTCCGTGGAACCAGATGACAGTGGGATAGTCCTTTGCATTCTGAGGATAGTAGTAATCCAGCTTGCAGCGTTCTGCGGCGTATCCTTCGGCATCGGTACGATATGGAATATCCTTTTCGGTGGTGTATGTGAAACGTCCGTTCTGGGCCTGCATGACGAGCATGGCCGGAAGCATGGCCAGAAATAGCAGTATCTTCTTCATAATATTCTGTGCGTTAAGTTGTTTGCTACCCGCAAATATATGTATTTTTGTACCATTATGAAAAGAATCATTCCTATCCTTGTTATGGCAATACTTGCCTCGTGCGGGCCGAAACCCGACAAGATCATTGCACTTAGTTTTGATGACGGTCCTTCTAATGTGACTGCCGACATTCTTGACATTCTGAAGAAGGAGAAGGTCAAGGCAAGTTTTTTTGTGGTCGGTTCATGGGGTGGGGATAATACCCAGGACATGGTCCGCGCTTATCGTGAAGGCCATGCCATTGAGAACCATTCCTGGAGCCACCAGTATATGGCGCGTCTTTCAGCTGAGCAGATGGCCGACGAGATTGAGCGCAATGCCGACTGGATTGAATCATTCATAGGCGAGCGCCCGGAGTTCTTCCGCCCGCCTTACATCAACGTGAGTCCGCTGCTTCACGAGACCGTGGGGCTTACATTCATCAACGGAATCAACTGCGAGGACTGGGAACCTGGAGTCGATGCTGCCACGCGTACACAGCGTATCCTTGACCAGGCCAAGGACGGGGACGTCATTCTGATGCACGATATGGCCGACAACGTTCAGACTGTCGAGGCCATAAAGACGCTGATACCGGCTCTCAAGAAACTCGGTTTCGAACTGGTTACAGTTCCGGAACTGTTCAAGCGCAAGGGCATTACACCGCAGCCGCATAACGGCATTGTGTATTCCAATGCACTGCAGACCCGCTGATCAGCCCTTATTTCGCGTCAATCTGGCGCAGCAGTTCTTCAACTGCGGCCTTGAGCTGGTCGTCCTGACCCTTGACAATCTGCTCAGGAGTGTTATAGACCAGTACATCGGGCTCAAGTTGGGTGTTCTCCAGATAGCGTCCGTTCTCCTGACGGTAGCCTATTATCGGAATGCCGAAGTACATTGAGTCGTCAATCAGGTCGACCCAGTTCACACTGGTCATGGTTCCTGGAACGGGAGTGCCGACCAGCGAACCCAGTCCTGTGTGGCTATAGACCCAGGGAGTGCCATGAGCATTGCTGTAGTCGCATTCACACTGGAGCATGATGCTTGGCTTGATCCAGCGGCGTGAAGGCATGTCGCACGATTCGCGGCCACGGATTACCTGAGTCAGGTACTGGTGTCCTCCGAACATGATTTCAATGTCCTCGTGCATGCGTCCGCCGCCGTTGAAGCGCTGGTCAATGACTATGCCGTCGCACTTGTAGTATTCGCCCATGATGTCTTCGTAGATGGTGCGGAAACTGGCATCGTTCATGCCCTTGATGTGGACGTAGCCAAGACGGCCGCCTGAAATCTTCTTCACGTAATCGGCATTGCGCTTGACCCAGCGCTCGTACAGGAGGTCGTTCTGGGCCGATATGCTGATGGGAATGACCACCATGTCATCCTTGCCCTTGACGCTTACAAGGGTCTTCTTTCCGCTGCAGTTCATGAGCAGCAGGCTGGGGTCCTGCTCGGTGGTGATTTCCTGACCGTTGATGGCGGTTATGATGTCACCTTCCTTAAGATTCAGCGATGCGCGGTCAAACGGGCCTCCTGCAATGATTTCGCTTACTTTCAGTCCCTTGCCTGCATAATCAAGGTCGTAGAGCAGACCCAGTTGTGCTGTGGGCTGTGACTTGCCGCCTGCACTGTAGCGCGCACCGGTATGTGACACGTTCAGTTCGCCAAGCAGTTCTGACAGCATTTCACTGAAATCGTAGTTATTGGTGATGTGGGGCAGGAAACGGCGGTATGTCTTGCAGTAGCTGTCCCAGTCAACGCCGTGCATTGCGGCATCGTAGAAACGGTTCTTCTCTTCGTTCTCGACATAATTGAACATGTACTCACGCTCGGCAGCATGGTCGATGCTCAGCTCGGCACTGAAATCAATGGACTTCAGGTTGTCGCCGTCAAGTTTCTTGAAACTGCTTCCAAGCAGGAACAGCGTCTTGCCGTCTCCGTCATAGACAAATTTCCCGATGCCGGCACCTTTCGAGATAAGTTTGGTCTCCTTCTTGCGGACATCCATCTTCCACAAGTCCTGACCACCTTCAAAACTTGCTGTATAGTACAGAGTCTCACCATCGCTTGAAAGCATGTAATAGCCAAGGTCGCTGCTGTTTATGGTGACACGGACTATGCGGTCGCGTATGCCTTCGGGCTCGAACGTGATTTCCTTCACCTCGTCCTTCTTTTCGCTGTCAGTGTCCTTGGCGTCGTCTTTCTTTGAATCCTTCTTTCCTGATTTTCCTGACTTTTCTGTATCTTTCTTGTTCTTTTCATCGTCCTTTTTTGCGGACTTTTCCTGTTCCTTGAGCAGTTCGTAGTCTTCCTTAGAAAGGCGATAGCGGTCGTATGCGTCCTGATTCATGAAGCACAGGAACACGTCTTCCTGCGAACCCCACGATGCGTGTGAACGCATACCGTAACGGTCGCTGCGGAAAATCACCGCATTGCCGTCAAGAACGAATTCCGGTGCGCCGTTCATGTAGCCACTGCCGGTCAGGTCAGTAATCTGGCCACCCTTGGCGCTTACCACACCTATATTGTAGTACGGGTCATGGGCGTTGGGGACAAATTCAAGTGTCAGGTAACGGCTGTCATTGCTCCATGCATAGTTAAAGGCGTCACCCAGGTCATACCATTGGCTGCCATCGGTCACCTGGGTTATCTTCTTGCTGTCCATATCGGCTACCATGAGCTTTGTGCGGTTCTCAATGAAGGCCAGCAGCTTTCCGTCGGGTGAGAACTTGGGGTTGGAACGTTCCACCTTCATGTCCTTGAAAATGGGCTCCTCCTTGATTGTTGTGGCATTGGCGAAGTTGGGATCGGCCTCACGTTCTATGCTTGCCATGTAAAGCTGGCTCTTGCCGTCACGGTCGCTGGCATAGACAATTGAGCGGTTGTCATGGCCGAATGTCACACCGCTTTCTGCCTGTGGAGTATGTGTGATTGCCTTTGTGGTCTTGTATTCGACCGATGTCACGAATACTTCGCCGCGCAACGTGAATGCAATCTCCTTGCCGTTGGGACTGACTGCGGCATCCTGTGCTCCGCTGGTCTTGGTCAGGATTTCGGGCAGGTTCTCCTCGTCGCGGGTCAGCTCGATCCTGACTTTCTGTGCCTTGCCATCGGGCTTTTGGGTATAGATTTCGCCGTCCCAGGTATAGCATAGCAGTCCGCCTCCGATGCTCAGGAAACGCACCGGATGTGTCTTGAAGTCCGATACTTTCACAAGTTTGTCGGGGCTGTCCATATTGAACGAGAATACATTGATGCTGGTCTGCCAGCCCTTTGCCGTAGGGTAGCCGTCACCCTGGGCGGGCTCGCTCAGAATATATACCTTGCCGCTTGCAGGGTCAATGACCGGATTCAGGTCTTCACCCGGGCGGTTCGTCAGGTTGGTGTGCTTCCCGCTTTTCAAGTCATATTTCCAGATATCCCGTGTGACCGATGAAATGTGGTGCTTGCGCCAGGTGTCCTCCATACCCTTGTTGTCCTGATACAGGAAATAGTCACCCTTAGGACTATAGCTGACTGAAAGGGCAGGGGTGCCAAGCACTTGGACGGTCTTGCCTCCTTTGACCGGTACGGAGTACAGTTCACTGAACCTGGCTGTGGGGAACATTGCGCTTGCGGCCGGATCCTGAATGTTTGCGCTGAACAGCACATTCTTTCCGTCAGGACTGAAACACTGGGGAATTTCCGATGTCGAGTTGAAGGTAAGCCTTGTGGCCTGCCCTCCGGTGGCGGGCATCAGGAAAATGTCAAAGTTCCCGAAGCGGTCGCTGGCAAAGGCAATTGACTTGCTGTCCGGACTCCACACTGGATTCTGCTCATAGCTGTCTCTGGTTGTAAGCTGCACAGCCGTGCCGCCGGCTGCCGGAACGGAATAGATGTCGCCCATGTAGCAGAAGGCAATTGTCTGTCCGTCAGGAGAAATCTGAACATCTCGCATCCAAAGTGGAGTAACGGCCTGAGCCGAAATGGCAGCTGCAAAAAATACTGCCGCAGAAAGGACTTTCTTCATATCTTATTGTCTGTTAGTTTCAATTAGTTCGCAAAGGTAGGAAAATAAATCTACGTATTCGTAATGTAAATAACCCAATCAGGGAGATAATCTCCTCCAATATTGATTATTTTTGCAAGGTACACATGCTAATCAGTTAATTATGAAAAGACTTACGCTTGCCATTCTGTCACTGTGCTGCCTTTTTGAGGCAAGGGCCGGACTGGTCTTCCAAGAGATCCGCACAGCTGCTGACAATGTCATAGAACTGTATTTCAAGAGCGACACTCTTGACGTGAACGAATGCGACATAAGCGACATACAGGCCTGGAAGGTCAATGGAGAACCGGCTCTGGCTGTCAACCGTACCGCCGCTGCTGCCGACATGTGCGACCATTTCGTGTATCTTACTGTTCCGACACTCCAGAACGGGAAAAAGTATTCCATTGATACACCGTACGGCAGTTTCAGCTTCAAATTCGATGAGAAAAAGGTGTTCTGCGAATCCATAAAGACAAATCAGGTGGCCTACAGCGCTCTGTCGACAAAGCGTTTCGCCAACCTGGCTATCTGGCTGGGCGATGGCGGCGGCCGTGAGATTGAAGGCGAGATGCCCAAATATACCGTTTATCGGGAGAAGGGCGGAAAGAAGGTCTTTGAGGGAGTACTCAAGGATCTGGGACAGGACCAGTCATCGGGTGACCATGTATACAGGATTGACCTGTCAGGCGTTCCTGCTGGCGGTCCGTACCGAATCTGCGTGAGCGGCTACGGCAGTTCGTACCCTTTCCATGTGGGTGGCGAACAGTCAGCACAGCTGGCATACATGAGCTTCCGCTCGCTTCTGAACCAGCGCTGCGGCATCCAATTGATACCTCCGTATGTTGACTATCCGTACAGGACAAAGAGGTGTCACGAGACCATATACAAAACGTATTACCGCATCAATGAAGCATCGCTTCCGGTCAAGGGCGATGAACCCACCATGCAGGCCTGGGGCGGTTATCACGATGCAGGCGATGCTGACCGCCGCACCTATCACATGGACGTGCCATCGACCCTGTTGACCACTTTCGAGGCCTTTCCCGAACTGTTCACAGACCGTCAGTTCGACATGCCGGACATGTTCGACAGCGAATGGAACATTCTGGGAAGCGGCAACGGCATTCCTGACATTCTGGACGAGGCCGAGTGGGGTACTATGTTCTGGAAATACTTCCAGGAGGAGGATGGCCAGATTCCATGGGGGACTGAGACCCAGGGCTATTCGCCTTTCACCAGCTATGACTTCGAGGACCATCTGTTCGGCAGCGAGGTGCTCGATGCCCGCACATCGTCATGGGCTGCCGGCCTGTTCTACCATTTTGCCAGGATAATAGGACCTTTTGATGAAGCGAAGTCAAAGGAATACACATCGAGGGCCGAACTGGCTCATGATGCCGCCGAAAAGGCTCTGGCTTCGAGAGGCGGCATCCAGACCAATTTCCAGATGTATTATAATGTGGAGAAGTACCTGATGACAGGCAACGAAACATGTCATGCTTACGTGAAGGAGCACGCTCAGGATGCTCAAGCTATGCTGACCACCTACAACCAGGGTTCCGAAATCTTTGCCGGACGCGGCTGGCTTGCATCGTACTTCATGTCATATGTGCTGGCTCCTTCGTCAAAGACCGATGCAGCCACGGTTGCCGTGTTCCGTGAAATACTCGATGAAACCGCAAAAAAGCAGATTGCAGCCTTTGAAGCGAACGCTTATCCGAACGGTGCCCCGATGAATGTGAACTGGTGGGGCAGCAATGTGGCCCAGGGACAGTACTCATATCCGCTTGTCATGATGTGGAGACTCACAGGTGACCAGAATTACATTGATGTGGTGAGTCAGATGATGGACTATGCGCTTGGCCTGAATCCGCTTGGCAAGTGCTATCTGACAGGAATGGGCCATGACCGCGTGCACTGGCCGCATGACCGTGAATCGGCCTATACCATTGAGCAGGGCTGGGGTCCCAGACCGGGCATTCTGGTGTTCGGAGCCGGAAACTATGTGCGGGACTATCCAAGCTATCCGGTAATCCAACGCGGCAGAACAGCCCGTGAGCGTGCCTACATCGATGTTCTGGACAACTACCAGAATAACGAATATACCATATATCAGAGTCTTTGCTTCCCATCGGTGGTATATCCGATATTGTCAGGCGGCAAGGTTGCCCGTCCAAAGGCTGAATACATCTGGCGCAAGTAGCATTTTTTAGTTATATTCGCGGCATGGTACAGGAAAGGGAATCATTCAGAAGCAGGACTGGCTCAGTCCTGGCTCTGGCAGGGAGTGCTGTCGGGCTGGGTAACATCTGGCGTTTTCCTTACATGCTGAGCGAGTATGGCGGCGGTGCGTTCCTGCTGGTTTATATACTGTGCATAGTGCTCTTTTCCCTGCCCATCATGATGTCCGAGTTCATTGTGGGCCGAAGCAGCCACGTCGGTGCGGCCGATGCGGTGGGACAGCTTGAACCGCGCGGTCTGTGGAAACATTACGGCATACTGGCTGTAGGAATTCCATTCTTCACGCTCTGCTACTATTGTGTGATTGGCGGATGGACGCTCCAGTATCTTGCCGATTCATGTCTCCTGTCATTCCGCCGGGCCGGAACTGATGAAGCCATTCAGGGTATGTTCGGCAATCTTGTAGCATCGCCAGTGCGGCCGGTTGTTCTGGATGGGGCGTTCCTGCTTGTCACTGCGCTGATAATCATGAACGGAGTCCATAAAGGCATTGAGAAATGTTCTAAGGTCATGATGCCGGTCCTGTTCTTCGTTATGATATTCATTGCCGTCTGGGTTGCCATCCAGCCTGGAGCTGGGCAGGGAATGGCATATCTCTTCAGACCCGATTTCTCAAAGATAACGCCTAAAGTGTTTCTGGCGGCAATGGGCCAGTCATTCTATTCCCTGTCAATAGGAATGGGCATTCTCATTACCTACTCATCGTATCTTGACAGAAAGATAGGTCTTACACAGACGGCCGTATCGACCATCATCGCCGATTTCGTGTTTGCCATCATAGCCGGTTGTGCCATCATTCCTGCATTGTTCGCATACGGCATGCCTACAGACCAGGGTACCGGACTGGTATTCAAGACCCTGCCGGTGGTGTTCTCGAGAATGCCGGCCGGAGGCGTCGTATCAGTGGTGTTCTTCTTTGCTGTTCTTCTGGCAGCCCTGACATCGGCCATGTCACTGTTTGAGGTGCCAGTGTCCTGGCTCATTGACCGTTATCAGATGAGCCGCGTGGGGGCATCGGTACTCGTATTCGTATGTGCGTTTGCAATAGGTGCACTATGTTCCCTGTCATTCGGGGTGCTGAGCGGTTTCACTGTCGGCGGACGTGTGCTGTTCGATTTGTTTGACTATACGATAGGCAATTACCTCATGCCTCTGGCGGGTCTGGTAATCGTTATCTTTGTCGGATGGAAAATGAGCCGCAATGTCATTCTGGATGAAGTTGTCGGATACGAATATGCTCAAAACGAGCAGTATCATCGCCGATGGCGCAAGCTGCTGCTCTTCATGATCCGATGGCTTGCTCCGGCTGCCGTCATTTCCATATTCCTGTCCGGAATCTTATAGAAACTTTATTTTTTTAAACTTTTAAATTTATACGGAAATGAAAAAGTATTTGGCTGAAATGGTTGGAACCATGGTTCTGGTTCTCATGGGTTGCGGTGCTGCCGTAAGTCTGGGCTGCTCATCGGCTGCTCCCGGCGTTCCCGGTGTTGTAGGTACTGCACTTGCATTCGGTCTTGCCGTTGTGGCAATGGCTTACGCAATCGGTGGAATTTCGGGCTGCCACATCAACCCGGCTATCACCCTCGGCGTATGGATGTCAGGCCGCATGAGCGGTAAGGATGCCATCATGTACGTGATTTTCCAGGTTATCGGTGCCATTATCGGTGCTGCCATCCTGTTCGCACTCACTCCGACCGGAGGACTTGGACAGAACGTCTGTCAGGAAGGTATCAATCCTGCCACCGGCTTCATTGCTGAACTGGTGTTCACATTCGTATTCGTGCTTGTCGTACTTGGTACTACCGATTCTGAAAAGGGTGCCGGCAATCTTGCAGGTCTTGCAATCGGTCTGACACTGGTCCTGGTTCATCTGGTCTGCATCCGCTACACCGGCACATCAGTCAACCCGGCCCGTTCAATTGGCCCGGCTATCTTCGCAGGCGGTGAGGCACTGAGCCAGCTCTGGATATTCATTCTTGCTCCTCTTTGCGGCGGTGCTCTTGCAGCCGGCGTATGGAAGTGCCTTTCAAAGTGATTTCCGGCTCTATTGCCCGATAGAAAGCAGGGTGGGGATTATCCCCGCCCTGTTTTTTATTTTTAATACAGGTTTTTGATGCTGGAAAGGTGGTGCAAAAAGAAAGCACAGACGCATTCTTCTGCGCCTGTGCTTATGTGCGTTGAATCTGAATGATTCTTAGAGATTGGGATCCCATACCGGGCGGATGGGTGTGGCATAGTCCGGATAAAAGATGAACACGCCGTACATGTCGACTTTTATATCCTTGCCGTCAATATAACTGTACCAGTAGTCGTGTTCGTGGTATTCGAAATCCATATAGCAGTCCTGATAGGCTGAAATGTAATATGTGCTCTCGTCGGTTTTCTCGCCATTGGCATCGCATTGTGTGCTGGACGGAAGCATCAGCCACAATGAGTATGTGTTGTATTTCCTGTTGCTGCTGTAATATGCACCCAGTTCTTCTTCCTTGTCCCAGTAATATCGCTTCTCTCCTGTGTAGGACATATAGCCCGCAAACGGAATGATCATGGATTTGCCGTTGTTCTTGCTCTTCAGTTCCGAAACGTATTCGCCGTTTACCATGTGGTCAACGATGGTGCAGTTGCCAAACAGTTCCTCAAGCTCCTCCTTTCTTGGCATGCGCCACTTGCCTCCCATCTGCATGTGTGCTGCGTCATGCTCGGTTCCGGCAATGTCACCTACGTTCTGGAATGAGCCAGTTTCCGGGTCATAATACCAGAGGTCGGAGGTTGTGCTGGGACCGTTGATGGGCTTTGTGGTTGCCCAGAAATAGTAGTCACCGAATTCGAACGGGGTGTCGGCTCCCAGATTGCTGCTTGCCCATATTGTGCCCGATGGCAGGCCAAGATCAAGCTTGAGTCCGTCCAGATTGCTTGTCTGGAAGGTCTGTTCCTGTCCGTAGCAGATGTTGTCAGTGGCATTGACCTTGACGAAAGAACGGTAATAGTAGGTGGTTTCAGGTGCAAGCCCTGTGACCTTGGCCGTCATTGTGGAGTCCTTCATCTCAACCTTGAACTCTGTTCCGTTCTGGGCAGTGGGGTTGTGATCCTTTCCTATGACGTAACCAAAGGTGCAGTATGCCATGTCGGCAGCTCCAAGACCTGCAAGATTGCATGACAGGTCAGCGGAAAAGAATCTGGAATTTACAGCGTTATTCTCGAATTTGGGAGCAAAGTCATTGGTTCTGAACTGCTGGATCTTGCTTATTTCCCTATGAGTGTCGTCTTCTGAAATGAATCCTACGCAGAAATCGTAGTCCGTTCCTGGCTTCAAGCCTGAGATGTTGGCCTCATAACCGCCACCTGACTTGATTTTCCCTGCGGTGAATTTCTGGCAGCCGGGATTGTCATTGCCGTTCTTCCATGACTCGAACATCGATGCGCTTTCGGGATCCGATTCGCAGTATAGGGTTACAAAAGTGCCGTACAGCACGTCCTTTTCAGACAGCTGGTCAAATGAGCACTTGATATTGATTGAAAGTGCTTGGGCATCAATGTTGGAAAAAGTCACATTCTCCTGTTCCGGTTCGTCAAGAGGTTTTTCATTGCAGGATGCCAAAAGAACTGCTGCAAGGCAAAATGACAGTAATTTAATCTGTTTCATTGTTTATGGAAAAAGGATTGGTTATTTTTTTTCTATATATATTTTGCAAATATATCGGACTAAATCGGATAGTCTGATATGCGCATCGGATATTTAACGTCAATTAACAAACATCTTCCAATGTGCTTGAATATGCAGAATATTTGAGTATTTTTGTACACACCTTTTGATTATGAAGATATTGAATATACTCTTTCCCGGCTTATTCCTGTGCTTTGCTGCAGTTTCATGTCAGAAAGATGACATGGATTCTCAAAATGCTGCAAACAGACAGATTGCGGATTACCTTTATGCTGTCGAATATGACGATTATGACTTTCAGGCAAACCTTGCTTTTTTCAATGAACAGCTGATGCCTGATTATCCGGGTTGTTCGGAGGTTCGCAAAGGCAGGTTCGTTGGACGTAATCTTGACTGGTACATCAATAACGATGCATCGGCCATCATTAAGATCAACCATACTGATGACCACTATGCATCAATAGGAATGACCGGATGTTTTCCGGATTTGAGCAATGCATTGGCAAAGTCAGGAGTGTTTTCCGATGCCTATAGGTATTTGCCTTTCAAAACTGTGGATGGAATCAACGAGAAAGGACTGTATATTGGGATTAATGTGGCTCCTACGGGAGAAACTTCCTTTGATCCTTCAACATGGGAACCGTATGCATACGGACACGGAGCAGCCCATACCAATCCCTCATCGGACATGCATTATTGTGTGATGTATCTGGTACGCGTTGTTCTTGACCGTGCCGGGAGCGTGGATGAGGCTATGGATGTGATTGCCGGAATAGACTGGACCGACCCTGTCGATTTCCCGCAGCAAGGTGTCTCCCAAGCCTTTCACTGGCTGATCTGCGATTCCGAAAAGAGCGTAGTACTTGAGTTTATGGACAATGAGGCAGTTTATACCATTGCTCCTGATAACTGTGAGCCGTCATTGGGCAATATCATGACAAACTTCACTAACTGCCTGATGGAGAAGGGGGTGATACAGGAACACGGATGTGGGTTGGAGCGTTGGGATATACTTCATGACAATTATGCCTCGACTCCCGAGACCTTTGAAGGGATGCAGGAACTTATGAAAAAGGTGTGGTATACAAATGCCTATACCATTGACCCGTCATCGCATGACTTCTGGTTTACCGAGTGGTGTGATGGCGGCTTATCGTCAATTGACATGTACAGGAACTATGCCCTTTGCGACAAAACCGAATTTGTTGAGGGTTTCAGGGATTTCCTGAAAATCTATGATGATCCTGATAACTGGCATTCCGATGACACCCCTCTCTGGTACTCCACCCATACCAGTATCTATGATTTGGAGTCAAAGTCATTCCGTGTACTGGTTCATGAGGGACGGGATGGACAGCAGGACTATTACGAGGTTTCACTTGAGAACAGTCATTTCCCAAAGCCTCTCAATTCTGTCGAATAATCAAGCGAACAGCAGCGAACAGGGGACAGGAACCGTTCAAGCCTGAACGGTTCCTGTCCCCTGTTCGCTGGGAGTCAGATTATTTCTTGTGAGCTACGGCAGCTGCCTCGATTGGCAGGCATGCCTTGTAGTTCTCAATGTAGGCGTTGAAGCCTTCCACGTCTTCGGGATCTGGAGCTACCGATGTGCCGGTGTTGCCGGCAAATACCTTCTCGTCCAGATAGTCGGCCAGGTTCTGACCTCCACCGTTTATACGGTAGGCGGCCAGGATAGCCATACCCCACGGACCGCCTTCACCGGCTGTCTCCATGCATGAGATCGGTGAATTGAGGGCGGCACCCAGAATGCGCTGACCTACACCGGGAGTGGTGAACAGACCGCCGTGACCTGTAATGCGGTCAACCTTGATCTTCTCCTCCTTGAACAGGATGTCGTTGCCTATCTTGAGAACGCCGATGGCACCGCTTATGATGGCGCGCATGAAGTTGGCAAGGTTGAACTTGTCCTGAGCGGAGCGGACGAACAGAGGACGTCCGTCAGCAAAGCCGGTGACAGGCTCGCCCGATACATAGTTGAAGCTCATTATTCCGCCGCAGTCCTTGCTTCCTTTCAGGGCATGGTTGAACAGATTGGTGAAGATGCGGGCCATATCGACCTTCATTCCCATAATCTCCTCATATTCCTTGAAAAGGTTGACCCATGCGTTGAGGTCGCTGGTGCAGTTGTTGCAGTGTACCATGGCAACCGGGCTGCCGTCAGGAGTGGTGACAATGTCAATGACATCGTGCGGTTTCTTGAGGTCCTTCTCCAGTACTATCATTGAGAACGATGAGGTTCCTGCCGATACGTTACCGGTGCGCGGACGTACTGCGTTGGTGGCTACCATGCCGGTGCCTGCATCGCCTTCAGGAGGACAGATCTGTGCTCCGGGCTTGAGGTGGCCGGTAATGTCAAGCTTGCGTGCTCCGGCTTCGGTAAGACAGCCGGCATCCTGACCTGCATCGAGTGACTGGGGCAGGATGTCCAGAAGCTTCCAGGGATATCCCTTGGGAGCGATGAGCTTGTCGAACTTGGCTACCATTTCGGCATTGTAGCTCTTGGTGGCGGGATCGACCGGAATCATACCCGATGCGTCACCTACGCCAAGAACCTTCTTTCCGGTGAGCTGCCAGTGGATGAAACCTGCCAGTGTGGTCAGGTAGTCGATGTCCTTGACGTGCGGCTCGTCATCAAGAATGGCCTGATAGAGGTGCGATATGCTCCAACGCAGAGGAATGTTGAAATTGAACAGACTGGAAAGTTCGGCAGCGGCTTTGCCCGTATTGGTGCAGCGCCATGTGCGGAATGGTGCCAGAATGTCTCCATGCTTGTCAAAAGGCATGTATCCGTGCATCATGGCACTGATACCTATTGATGCAAGGTTTTCAATCTCGCATTCATACTTTTCGAGAACCTGGGCGCGAAGGTTCTGGTAGCAGTCCTGAAGACCGAACCAGATGCTTTCAACGCTGTATGACCACAGGCCATTCACAAGCTGGTTCTCCCAGGTGTGGCTGCCCTGTGCAATGGGCTTGAATTCAGGGTCGATGAGAACGGCCTTGATTCGTGTGGAACCGAACTCTATACCGAGAACGGCCTTGCCCTGCTCAATTATCTGTTTTGGATTGTAGGCCATATCACTTCAGGGCTTTGTTGAGCATGTAATAGACTTCGTTGTTGCGAAGCTGCTGCTTGAATCCTGCAATGGTGGTGTTCTTGTCAATGCTGATGAACTCGACACCTGTCATTTCAGCGAAGTCTTCCCAGTATTCAGCGGTGATGTCATATGAGAATGCACTATGGTGTGTGCCTCCTGCAAGAATCCATGCGCCGGCACCGATCTCGAATGTTGGCTGTGGTACCCAGAGGGCACTTGCAACCGGCAGCTTGGGCATTGGTTTCGGCTCAATGCACTCGACTTCGCTGGTAATCAGACGGAAGCGGTTGCCCAGGTCAACAAGTGTGGCCTTGATGCCGCGGCCGGTCTTTGATGTGAACACCAGACGTGCGGTCTGCTGCTTGCGGATGCCGATGCCAAGGAAATGAACCTCCAGCTTTGGCTTGTCGCTGGCAATCATCGGGCAGATTTCCAGCATGTGGCTCTGCAGGCTTGATGTGCAGTCGGCTGCAAAGTTCAGGGTGTAGTCCTCAAGGAATGAGCAGCCCTTTGCAAGACCCTGGTTCATGACCCAGAGAGTGCGGTACAGGCAAGCGGTCTTCCAGTCACCTTCAGCACCGAAGCCGATGCCTTCCTGCATGAGACGCTGTGATGCGAGACCCGGAATCTGGTCAAAGCCCAGGAAGTTGGGGTCATCAATGTCTGCACCGCCCAGGTCATCGAAGTTGGTGGTGAAAGCGGTGGCACCTTCGTCCTTCAGGACACGGCGCAGTGCGATTTCGGCCTTCGCTGAATTCTTTACCTTCTCCCAATAGACCTCTTCTCCGCTCTCGTCAATCTTGATGGTGTAGAGCTTCTTGTATTCCTCTACAAGTGCATCGGCTTCAGCGTCAGTCACCTTCTTATAATAGTCCATCAGAGATGAAACGGGGTAGTAGTCAACATGGTAGCCCATGCGCTGCTCGAACTCGACACGGTCACCGTCAGTAACGGCAACGTTGTTCATGTTCATACCGAACATAAGGCAGCGTACGTTGTGTGCATCGGCCTTACCGGCAGCGGCACGTGCCCATACTGCAATCTGCTTCTGGGCATCCTGACTCTTCCAGTGTCCTACAACGACCTTGCGGGCAATGCGCATGCGGGTGCAGATGTGACCGAACTCGATGTCGCCGTGGGCGCTCTGGTTCAGGTTCATGAAGTCCATGTCGATGCTGTCCCAAGGAATTTCAGTGTTGTACTGTGTGTGGAAATGGAGGAGCGGCTTTTCAAGTGCCTGAAGTCCCTTGATCCACATCTTGGCGGGGCTGAATGTGTGCATCCAGGTGATGATACCTATGCACTTGGCGTCGTTGTTGGCAGCCTTCATTACGGCCTCGACCTCGTTGCTGCTGTTGGCAGTACCTTTATATACTATCTTGACGGGAATGTTGCCGCTGTCGTTGAGACCTGCAACCATCTCCTTTGAGTGTCCGTCAACTGCGACCACTGCATCGCCTCCGTAAAGGAGCTGGGCACCGGTCACCCACCATATTTCATAATTGTCAAACATAGTCTGTAATTTTTTTTGTGTTACTTTTTCTTCTGGCCATAGTATGCATTCGGGCCATGTTTGCGCATGTAGTGCTTCTCGACAAGAAGCGGGTTCATTGTCGTGTCGGGGTTGAGAGTGAACGAGATGTAGGCCATCTTGGCGCACTGCTCCATCACCTTTGCATTATATACGGCGTTTGCAGGACTGGTTCCCCATGAGAACGGACCGTGGTTCTTTACCAGAACACCGGGGGTGTGGTCAGGGTTGATTCCTTCGAAACGGCGTACAATGACGTTGCCGGTCTCAAGTTCGTATTCGCCTTTCACTTCGGTTTCGGTCATGTCGGCCGTACAGGGAATGTCCTTGTAGAAGTAGTCGGCGTGGGTTGTTCCTATGTTGGGTATGTCCATGCCGGCCTGGGCCCATGCTGTGGCATAGGTGGAGTGGGTGTGGACAACGCCCTGGATGTTTGGGAACGCCCTGTAGAGAACAAGGTGTGTAGGAGTGTCCGATGACGGGTTGAGGTCACCCTCGACAACCTTTCCGGTTTCGAGGGAGACCACTACCATGTCGGATGCCTTCATTTCGTCATAGCTCACACCGCTGGGCTTGATGACGACAAGTCCCTTTTCGCGGTCTATGCCCGAAACGTTTCCCCACGTAAAGATGACCAGGCCTTGACGGACAAGGTCCAGATTGGCCTGGAACACCTTTTCTTTCAATTCTTCCAGCATGTGATTACCAAAGGAATACGTAGAGGATTGCAAGGATTACAATGACGCAGATTGCACCGATGTTGAATGTGCGGTCAGTGCGGAACAGAGCCAGATCAATACCGACTGCCTTGGCATTCTGGTACTTGTCCTTTGCATTCGAGCGCAGGTACAGACCGAGTACACCAAGGATGGCTGCGAAGAACAGCATTGCCTCGAAGCCCCATGAACGGAGAACCGGTGAGCACATGCCCCAGATGAATACTGCAAATGAAACGCCTGCAGCGATGAACAGGACCTTTGACCACTTGAGCTGTGTGTCGATGGTGTGCTGGTCAAGCTTCTCAGCCTCGATGCGGCCGCTCTTGTTGAGCAGTGACATGGGAACGAAGATGGCAACGAGTACCAGGAACACGTAACCCATGCGGAGCAGGAACGGAACCTCAGGCAGCAGGAACTTGAACAGGATTGAGAAGAAGAATGTTCCGATGGCTGCAACTACGGCTGCAGGACCTGAAGCACGCTTCCACAGCAGACCCAGACCGAAGATTACTACAACGCCCGGATAAACGAAACCTGAGTACTCCTGGATAATCTGGAATGCCTGGTCGGCACCGCCCATGATAGGATAAACGGCAATCATTGCGATAACCAGTGCACAGACTGATGTCAGACGGCCTACGTTTACAAGGTTCTTTTCAGTTGCATCCTTCTTGATGTACTGCTTGTAGATATCCATCGTGAAGATGGTCGATGTCGAGTTGAACATCGAAGCCAGTGACGAAATGACAGCGGCTGCAAGTGCTGCAAACGACAGACCCTTGATGAATACCGGGGTGAAGTTGCGGATAAGGAACGGATAGGCGTCATCGGAAATGGATATGCCGCCTGCCAGCTGCGCGAACATCTCAGGCTGCTGTGTCTTGATATAGAATGCGCATACGCCCGGGATACATACGATGAACGGGATCAATATCTTCAGGAATGCTGCGAAGATCATACCCTTCTTGGCTTCGTCAAGGCTCTTTGCTGCAAGACCCTTCTGGATGATGTACTGGTTGAAGCCCCAGTAACCAAGGTTGGTCAGCCACAGGGCACCTACGATGAGGGCAATGCCTGGCAGTGTGAAGTACGGGTCATCGGTAATGCCCGGGTACATGGCAGCGTTACGCTGGACAGCCAGGTTGAAGTGTGTGTCACCGGGAACGTCCTTGAGGCTCTGGAATACATGACCGAGAGCTGCAAGAGCACCGCCTTCAAGACCGAGCTTGGTGGAAATGACCTTCAGGGCTGCATAAGCGGTAATCAGACCACCGCCTACCAGGAAGGTGACCTGCATTACATCGGTCCATGCAACTGATGACAGACCGCCGTAGATTGAGTATACACCTGCAATGATGTAGAGAATCAGGATGATGACCAGACGGATTGAGATTGATGTGCTGCCAATCATGAGAACGCAGCCGCGGAGTCCCAGAATCTGCTCGATGGCCAGAGCACCCAGCCATGCAACTGATGTCAGGTTGATGAATATGTAAAGGAAAAGCCAGAAGATCGAGAAGGCCAGACCTGTTCCCGGATTGTAACGGTCGCGGAGGAACTGCGGAATGGTGAAGATCTTCTTTTCAATCATGACAGGAAGCAGGAACTTACCTACAACGATAAGTGTGGCTGCTGCCATAAGTTCGTAAGCTGCAATTGCGATACCTGAAGCGAAAGCTGTTCCGGACATTCCGATGAACTGCTCGGCCGAGATGTTGGCTGCGATGAGTGATGCACCTACTGCCCACCATGTCAGGGTGTTACCTGCCAGGAAGTAGTCTTTTGAATCTTTCTCTTTACCGTTCTTGCTGCGTGACAGGAAGAATCCCAGGAAAATGAGAAGCGCCAGATAGGCGATAACTACGATGTAGTCAATGGTTGCAAAGCCGTTGGTCTTGAGGCCTTCCAACACTGAAACTGATTGTAAAAACATTTGGTGTTTATTTGATTGGTTAATAATTGCGTTGTAATCATTCTACGCCAAACTGGTAGATGCAGTGGCTGTAGTATTCCTGACCTGGTTCCAGAATTGCACTGTACCATCCGGGAAGATCGGCCTTGTTCGGGCTGTCCGGGAACTTCTGGGTTTCGAGGCAGCAGCCTGTGCGGATAACCATCGGGTTGCCCTGCTTGTCATTGCCTGAGCCATCAAGGAAGTTGCCTGAATAGAACTGGATACCGGGTTCGTTGGTGTAGACCTCAACGAAGATGCCGGTGATGGGGCTGTACAGCTTGGCTGCGCACTTGGTGTCATCACACTTGGTGTTCAGAACCCAGTTGTGGTCATAGCCGTTGCCGTTTCTGAGCTGCTCGTCTTCGAATGCGGCACCTTCGAGTCCTTCGATTGCCTCACCGATTCTGCGGCCCTTGGTGAAATCCATAGGAGTGCCTGCTACAGGAGCGATTTCGCCTGTTGTCATATAGGTGCTGTCACAAGGTGTGAAGTTGTCGGCATTAAGAGTGAGAATGTGGTTTGTGATTGGAATCGAGTGGTCACCGTTCAGGTTGAAGTAGCTGTGGTTGGTCATGTTGATGACGGTCTTCTTGTCAGTTGTGGCCTTCCAGACAATGTCAATGGCGTTGTTGTCATTGAGAGTGTAGGTGACGGTTGCAACGACGTTGCCGGGGAATCCGGCTTCACCGTCGGCTGAATTCATGACCAGAGTGATTGCATTTCCTGAAACTTCCTTGACATCCCATACAAGATTCTGCCATCCAAGCGGAATGGTAATGTCGCAACCGCCGTGCAGGCAGTGGCCGAAGTTGTTCTGAGGAAGCTGATATAGAACGCTGTCAATGGTAATCTGGCCCTGATTGATGCGGTTTGCATAGCGTCCTACGGTTGAACCGAAATCACTTGCCAGAGTGGTGTAGTCCTGGATGTTCTTGAAGCCGATGACTGCATCCTGCATCTTTCCGTCCTTGTCAGGAACCATGATTGCAACGATACGGGCACCGAAATTGGTGACCCAGACTTCGCAGTTGTTTGCGTTGGTAAGCGTGTACAGATCGGTCTGTTTGCCTGTGAATTCAGTCTGGAAATCGGCCTTGTTGAGAACAGGCGTCTTTTCCTCCTTCTGTGTGCAGGCTGCCATAGCAAGCATTCCTGCAACGAGCAAAATGGAACTCTTTTTCATTGTTTTGTTTTGATTATTGGTTGATTATTAATGAATTATATCTCGTGAGTGCCGTCACTTACCGTGACTTTGTAGATTTTCGGTTCAATTCTGAATTTCTCATTGTATGCTGAACGTACGCTTTCAAGGAAGGACTCCATCATGTCGTCTCTGACAAGGTTGATGGTGCATCCTCCAAAGCCTCCGCCCATGATGCGGCTTCCGGCCACACCGCATCCGGCTGCGGTTTCGACCAGGAAATCGGTCTCGGGACAGCTTGCGCCGAACTGGCGGCTCATGCCCCAGTGCGTGCGGTACATGCATCGTCCCACATTCTCGTAGTCGCCTTTGTCAAGTGAGTCGCAGACTTCAAGAACGCGGTCCTTTTCGTCCAGAATGTAGAGGGCACGCTGGTAGTCGGTTTCGGTTATGTCATTGCGTACTGCATCCAGCATGTCGTGTGTGGCATCCCTGAGCGCCTTTACTTGCGGCCAACGGCATGCGATGGCAGCCACTGCTTTTTCGCAGCTTTCGCGGCGTTCGTTATATTCGCCGCCCAGCATGTGCTTGACGCATGAATCGACCAGCACCAGACTGTAGCCCTTGGGGTTGAACGGAAAGTATTCGTATTCGAGTGAACGGCAGTCCAGGCGTATGAGTTGGCCTTTCTTGCCGAAGACCGATGCGAACTGGTCCATGATGCCGCATTTCAGTCCCAGCCAGTTGTTTTCGGTTGCCTGGCCTATGCGTGCCAGTTCGAACTTGTCAATCCTGCCTTCGCAGAACAGTTCATTCAGAGCGAATGCGAATACGCAGTCGATGGCTGCCGATGAAGACATCCCGGCTCCAAGCGGTACGTTCCCTGTGAAAGTGGCGTCAAATCCATCGCACAGGAAACCGCGTGCGGCCAGTTCCATGCAGACCCCGAAAACGTAACAGGCCCAGCGCTGGCTGGGCTTTGATGGGGTGTCAAGACTGAATGAACAGACCGTTTCGTCTTCAAGGTCAATGGGGAAAACGTTGACTGTCCGGGTACCGTTGGGTGCTATGGCAAGAGTTATGCCTTTGTCAACTGCACCCGGAAAGACAAATCCTTCGTTGTAGTCGGTGTGTTCACCGATCAGGTTGATGCGGCCCGGGGAAAAGAACAGACGGCAGTCATGGCCGAACTGTTCCTTGAACCTGGCTTTGAGTTCGCTGTTGTCCATCTCCCAGGCTTATTCTACTCCGAAACGGTAAATGGTGGTCTGTGTATAGACTTCGCCGGGGTTGAGCGTTGCGCTTGGGAAATGAGGATTGTTCGGACTGTCAGGGAAGTGCTCGGCTTCGAAGCAGACGGCACAACGGCGGGGCAGGTCGGAGCCGTGGGCGCAGATGCTGCCGCTGCACCAGTTTCCGGTATAGCACTGTACACCAGGTTCGGTTGTCCAGCATTCAAGGGTACGGCCGCTGGCGGGATCGGCACACTTGACTGCAAATGAGAGTTCGCCGGGTTCGCGCTTGTTCAGTACCCAGCAGTGGTCGTAGCCGTGGCCGTTTGCTGTCTGCTGGCCATCTTCAATGCGCTCTCCGATCTTGTGGGGAGTGCGGAAATCGAACGGTGTGCCTTCGACCTTGTCGATGTTGCCAAGCGGGATGCATGTGGCATCGATTGGAACGTAGTGGTCGGCATTGATGGTCAGGTCGTAATCCAGGATATTTGCGGGGCTCTTCTTCATGCCGTTCAGCGTGAAGTAGGCATGGTTGGTCAGGCATACGACGGTCTTCTTGTCGGTAGTTGCCTCATATTCGATTACCAACTCGTTGTCGTCAGTCAGACGGTAGGTGACGTTGACATCCAGATTGCCGGGGAAACCCTCTTCACCGTCCTTGCACAGGTAGTGGAGCTTGAGTGTTGAGGAATCGGTCTGCTGGGCATCGAAAACGCGCTTGTGGAAACCTGTAGGTCCACCGTGCAGGCTGTTGGGACCGTCGTTGGTTGCCAGTGTGTATTCCTTACCGTCAATGGTGAAGCGTCCGCCGGCTATACGGTTGCCGTAGCGTCCTATCAGTACGCTCAGGTAGGTCTCCTGGCTTTCCATTACGTGGTCGATGCTGTCATGCCCCCATACCACGCTCTCCATCTTGCCGTTGCGGTCCGGCATCATTATGGAGAGAAGCGCTCCGGCAAAGTTGGTTACTGCTATTTCGGCGCCTCTGCTGTTTCTGAGAATGTAGAGGTCGGTCTGCTTTCCCTGTACTGTTTTCTGGAAATCCTGTCTCCTGAGCCCGGACAGGTTGTCTTCAACGAAAAAGTTGCTCATAGTTGTATTTTATGCGTTAATTGGCTTATTAGGTGTATAACCACGCAAATTAAGCCAAAAAAGGATACAACTGCAAGCGTATTAGACAAAAAAGTGCTTAGAGAGAGGAAAATTCGGGCATCTTCATCATATCGGCGACAATGAACGTGCTTCCCCCTACAAAAATCAGATCGCGGTCCGATGCGTCGGCAACAGCTGCATGGTATGCCTGCTCTACAGTGGGAAAAGCATTGCCGATGAGTCCGAATCTGCTGGCTTTCTGTTGAAAAACATTTACATTCATAGCTCTTTCCACCGAAGCTTGGGTAAAGTAATAGACGGCATTTTCAGGCATGAGTTCGAGTACGTGATCAATGTCCTTGTCACCTACCATACCCATGACTATACGTACGGTGTCATATTCCGGGGAATCGATGGCTTCTTTAAGCTGCTTTGCAATGTATTTGATTCCATGACTGTTGTGCCCGGTATCGCAAATGACTGCCGGTGAACTTGAAACTCGTTGCCAACGTCCTTTCAGACCGGTCATCTCACATACGTTGGCAAAAGCTTCCCTTATATTCCTGTCGCTGATCTCAAATCCCTGAAGCCGCAGGCAGTCAATGGCGTGCAGAATGGTGTTGGCGTTCTTCTCCTGACAGAACCCTGCCAGACAACTGTCCAGGTCCTTGAGCAGGTCTGTCTGATATGTGACTGTGGAAATATCCTTACGATGAACTGAGGTTATCTTGTCCGAATCCTGGGCAAAGATGACGGGTGCATGTTCGGCATCGGCCTTGGCCTGGAAGACCGGACGGGTGATAGGGCAGTCCTCTCCAATGACAACAGGGACACCGCGTTTGATGATTCCGGCCTTTTCACCGGCTATTTTGTCCAACGTATCGCCCAGGAACTGCATGTGGTCAAAGCCGATGTTGGTTATGATGCTCAGTTTCGGCGTGATGATATTGGTACAGTCCAGCCTTCCGCCAAGTCCGGTTTCGATGACAGCCACATCGACCTTCTCCATGCTGAACCAGTAGAATGCCATGGCTGTGGCAACTTCAAAAAACGATGGGTGCAGTTTTTCGAAGAATTCCAGATTGTAGCTTACAAAGCGGCTCACGAAGTCCTGACTGACGGGGGTTCCGTTAATTCTGATGCGTTCCCTGAAGTCTGTCAGATGGGGTGATGTGTAAAGTCCCACCTTCAGTCCCGAAGCCTGGAGAACTGCTGCCAGTGTGTGTGATACACTGCCTTTGCCGTTCGTTCCGGCAACGTGGATCGTGTCAAACAGCCGGTGAGGGCTGCCGAAATGACGGTCTAGGGCAATGGTGTTCTCAAGCCCTTCCTTATATGCTCCGGCTCCTTTGTTCTGGAACATGGGGGTCCTGTTGACGAGATAGTCAACTGCCTGCTGGTAATCCATTGGAATCAGTCGAAATAACTGCGGAATTTTTTGAATATCTTTTCTTTGATGGAAAGCGATGGCGAGAAGTGGTCTGACTGTGCGAACTTTTCCATTGCAGCCTTTTCATCGCGTGACAGGTTTTCCGGAACATAGACGCTGATGTTCACAATCATGTCACCGCGGCGGTTGCTGTGAAGTTCCGGCAGACCTTTGGAACGCAGACGTAGCATCTTGCCCGGCTGTGTTCCCGGTTCTATCTTGACTTTGACTGCACCGTCAAGGGTGGGGACTTCAACTGCGCCTCCCAGACACGCCTGAGGAACGCTGAGAAGAAGGTTGTAGACCAGGTCGTTCTCGTCGCGTACCAGATCCTTGTGCGGCTGCTCCTTGATGAGAATGAGAAGGTTTCCGTTATATCCGTTGTGCTTGCCGGCATTGCCTTTGCCTTCTACAGAGAGCTGCATGCCTTCCTGAACACCGGCGGGGATGCTTACCTCGACAATGTCTTCGCCGTAGACGACGCCGTCACCGGAACAGTGCGGGCATTTCTCTCTGATAATCTTGCCTTCACCGCCGCAGCGCGGGCACACGCTCTGGGTCTGGACCATTCCGAATATGCTCTGCTGGGTACGCAGGATTGTGCCGGAACCCTGACAGTCCGGACAGGTTTCAGTTCCGGAACCGTCCTTGGCTCCGCTTCCGTGACAGTGCTGGCAGGGGACAAGCTTCTTCAGCTTGAACTTCTTGGTTACTCCAGTGTTGATTTCCTCAAGTGTCAGAGGAACGGATATTCTGACGTCGGCACCCTGAGACTTGCGCTCACTGCGCTGACGGGTACGGCCACCGAATCCGCCGAATCCTCCACCACCGCCGAATATGTCACCGAACATAGAGAAAATGTCGTCCATGGACATGCCCTGACCGCTGAATCCGCCTCCGCCGAATCCTCCGGCTCCGTTCAGACCGTCAAATCCGAACTGGTCATATTTGGCACGCTTGTCCGGGTCACTCAGAACACCGTAAGCCTCGGCTGCCTCCTTGAACTTCTCTTCGGCTTCCTTATCTCCCGGATTCTTGTCCGGATGATATTTGATGGCAAGACGGCGGTAGGCCTTCTTTATTTCATCGGCTGTTGCGGTCTTCTGGACCTCAAGCACTTCATAGTAGTCTCTTTTTGCCATAATGACTTGAAAGTGTTTATGTTGTTATTGGGCAACGGCCACCTTCGCGTGGCGCAGCACCTTGTCGTTGAGCATATAACCGTCAATTGCACAGTCTATGACCAGACCCTTGGATTTCTCATCGGGTGCCGGGATCATGGCAATGGCTTCGTGAAAGTCGACGTTGAACGGTTCGTCTTTCGGACATATCTTCTTGACTCCTTTCTGCTCCAGAGTGTGCATGAGCTTGTTGTAGATAAGTTCGATGCCTTCCTTAAGAGCGTTGTAGTCAGTCGATTCCGCTGCGTTCTTTATGGCGCGTTCCATATCGTCAATGACAGGCAGTATGTCTGTGACAATGCCTGCTGAACCATTCATGACCAGTTCTGCCTTTTCCTTGATGGTGCGCTTGCGGTAGTTGTCGAATTCAGCCATCTGTCTGAGAAGCCTGTCCTGCATCTGTGCCAGTTGTTCCTTGGCATCGGCCAGCTGCGTTTCTACGCTTTCCTCCTGGTTTTCAGTCCCGTTTTCATCGGTCTGTCCGTTGTCGTCAGTGTGTTCGTCCTGCTGCTGGTTGTCTTTCTGCTCCTGTTTGATGTTCTCCTGATCCTGCATTGCCTGTCCGGTCTTTTCCTGCATGGATTCCTGGCTGCTTTCTTCCATAGCGCGTTTTCTTTTATTCATCTTTTATTTTTATCCTCTTGCCTTTGTGTCAGCAAACCTCATGCCATTTGTCCCGGCTGTGACACTGTGGCAGAAGTTTCGGGACTTTTTGAGGACAAGTAGTCAGTGTGTTGGAATTAAAAAGTACCTTTGTGGTGAAAACCCCGAATGGTAAATTGGTAAAATATCCTGACTATGAAACGACTGTTTGACATCGCTGTGCTGGCCTTTGCCGCGTTTGCTGTATCCTGTTCCACTTCAAGACAGCTGCCTGGTGGTCAGAAGACTGTCGAAGATAAAGACAATGTGGAACTTCATCCGGTTTCAACTTCCGATGCCTATGTACTTTACATTGACCGTTACAGTGCAACGGCAGTAGAGCAGATGGAACGTTATGGAATTCCGGCCAGCATCACTCTGGCCCAGGGCCTGCTGGAGTCCGATGCCGGTCGCAGCAGCCTGGCCGTGGGTTGCAATAACCATTTCGGAATCAAGTGTCACAGCGACTGGAAAGGCGGACGCACATATAAGGACGATGATTCTAGAAACGAGTGCTTCCGCTGCTATGATTCTGCTCAGGAATCATTTGAGGATCATTCTCTTTTTCTCAAGAACGGAAGCAGGTACGCAGATCTCTTCTCTCTTTCAAGGACGGACTACAAGGGCTGGGCTAAAGGGTTGAAGGCAGCTGGCTATGCGACCAATCCCAAGTATGCGGACCAGCTTGTCAGTCTTGTGGAACGTTATGGTCTGGACCGTTTTGACAAGCCTGCCACTGCCATTGCGGAACGCAGGGTGAGCCGTGAGGCGGAAGACATCATTGAGGATGCTGTCTTTGAAGTGCTGGAAATAAACGGCTGCAGATGCATCAGGCTTCAGGACGGTGTCACCTTCAAGGCTATTGCCGAGGCCAGTGGCATTTCCCGCCTCAAGCTGCGTCGTTACAACGACATGACGCTGAACATGAAGGCGCCTGATGGTTCTCTGATATATATCGACCGTAAAAAGACACGTGCGGAAAAGGAATTCCGCACGTATGAGATCGGGCCGGATGACAGTCTATGGAATGTCTCGCAGCGCTATGGCGTGAGAATGTCAGCTCTCATGCACCGTAATGGTCTGAAAAGGGATTCCGGCGTTTATGTCGGCCAGGTCCTGAAGCTCAGGTAAAGCACCCTGTCTTCTACTGGATGGTCTTGGCGGCTTTTGCTATGACCTTTTCCAGATCGGCACGGTTCATGGTGCCTTCCAGCGATATGAAGGTGTAACCGTCTTCACCATCGTCGGCAGTCATGATGAACGATTCTACGGTGTCTTCGTCTCCCTGGGTAAAAATCCTGATAGTTTCGCCTTCGTCCTTGGCTTCCATGAGCAGTTCAAGCTTGCGTTTTTGTGTCAGACTCTTCACATCGGCCTTCATCTGGGCAATTGTCTCGTCGTCTTCACAGTCAATTACATACATGCTCTGAAGACTTTTGACCAGGGCGGAGAGATTGACGTCTTCATTCCCGACAGACATGCTTGGGAGCTTACCCATGAGTTTGAACATTGCTGATGAAATGTAGACTGCGCTCACGTTTTCGCTGTCTGAATACTTGGAATAGATTTCCTTTGCAGTCTGGGCGTTCGCACCGACTGTCAGAAGCAGCATGACAGCTGCAATTGCCATTATTCTTTTCATTTCAGTACTTTTGTTATCGTGTTGTCTAACATGGGCTGGACGGATTGGGCCATTTCCAGTCCTGGGTTCATTTTGCTTCCAATAAGGTTGAATGTCTCTTCAAGCTGGGCGTATGCCAAGGCCGGATCCTTGAATGTGTCCTTGGGGTATGAAAGACCTGATGCCAGCAGTAGTGCGATTGATGCAGCAGCTGCGACTGAGCCGGCTGCCAGTCCGAAATACCTGCGGTGTCTTGCGGTTTCCTCTGACTGCTTCTCTTCCAGCAGTTCCAATGCTCTGGCGGTTACCCCGATGTCATGCTTCAGAGTTTCCGGTACTCTGATGCTGCTGTCCTGCGCGATTTCCGTCAGACGGCCAGGGTCCATTCCCATAATGTCTTCAATACGTTTCATCCAATGTTTTCCTTAATGACTTCCGGGCGTTGCTTAGCAGCACTCTTAAAGTCAGGTTTGACATTCCGGTTTCCTTGCTTATCTCGTCATATGACTTTTCCTCAAGCACATACATCCTCACTACTGTCTGCTGCCTTGCCGGCAGCCTGCTTATGGCGTCCATGACGATTGAAAGTCTTTCCCTCGATTCGTAATTCCTTTCCACACTTTCAACTGACGTGTCAATATCGCGGTCGTCTATCTCCAGACAGCTTGTCCGACTGTCCTTCCTTATGCGGTCGATGCACAGGTTCTTCATGAGTGTCGTGCAGTATGCCTGGAAGTTGACGACTGAATCAAGAGTGTCTTTCTGTCCCCACAGTTTTATGAACAGGTCCTGGACCGAGTCGCGTGCATCGGCATCCGACTCCAGCAGATGAAAGGCAATGCGGTACAGTCCGTCACTGATTGACGAAAACGCATCGGTCAACATCTGACTTGTCATATCCTTGTTCTTTTTCTGCAGGTTCTGACAATTAGACGTACGTGACCACTGAATGTTAAGAGGAGAGGTCAGATTATTTCGTGTTCTTCCTTCATATCCAGTTCAATACCGTTGCGGTCAGTGAAGCGGTATGCCAGAAAAGCAAGGTTCTGGTCAGGAAGGATTCTTATGCCCCAACCGAATTTCGACTGCCAGCGGCGCTTGATCGACATGATTCCGCTGTTGATGTAGGCATATACATAAGGGTGCACGAAAAGCTTGAATTTCGAATTGCCGAGTTTCTCTGCGAGGCAGGAAATCTTGCTTTCAAGCTGGTCCGTAAAGAGAATTGACGGTCTGATGGTGCCCTTGCCGAAGCAGGTCGGGCAGGTCTCGTCTACAGGAACGTCCATTACGGGGCGTACCCTCTGTCTGGTAATCTGCATCAGACCGAATTTGCTCAATGGCAGTATGTTGTGTTTGGCGCGGTCGCGTTCCATGTTCTGACACATGCGCTCGTACAGTTTCTGACGGTCTTCTGCCAGACTCATGTCAATGAAATCGACCACGATGATGCCGCCCATATCGCGCAGGCGCAACTGACGGGCCAGTTCATCGGCAGCTCCAAGATTCACTTCCAGGGCGTTTTCCTCCTGGGTGCTGTTCTTGTTTACCCGGTGACCGCTGTTGACATCTACCACATGGAGGGCTTCGGTGTGCTCAATGACCAGATATGCACCGCTCTTGTATGATACTACCCGTCCGAACGAAGACTTTATCTGCTTGGTTATGGCGAAATGGTCAAATATGCTCAGTTCGCCCTGGTACAGCTTGACAATGCCAATCCTTTCCGGGTCAACCATTCCCACATAGTCGCGGATTTCATTATATGTCTTCTCGTCATTGACATGGATGGATTCGTATGACGAATTGAACATGTCACGGAGTATGGCGATGGTACGGCTGGTCTCTTCAAATATGAGCGTAGCCGGCTTTTCAGCCTTCTGGGCAAGAACCAGACTGTCTTCCCAACGCTTGTACAGTATTCCAAGCTCGTTGTCGAGTTCTGTGGCACGCTTGCCTTCAGCGACGGTGCGTACTATTACGCCGCAGTTCTTGGGTTTTATGCTTGTGATGAGCTGCTTCAGACGGGCACGTTCCTCGCTTGCCTTTATCTTGGAGGATACCGAAACCTTGTCTGAGAAGGGAATGAGAACCAGGAATCTGCCGGCGAAAGAGATTTCACCGGTAAGTCTGGGACCTTTGGTCGAAATGGGCTCTTTGGCAACCTGGACAATCACCTCCTGGCCCTGCTCGAGAATGGATGTGATTGAACCGTCCTTGTCAAAAGCCGATGAGGCGGGTGTAGCTTTGCTGAACGGGAAAAGCTTGCGGCGGTTGCTTCGAACCTGTTTGAGGTATTTCTGGAGAGCTATGAACTCAGGACCAAGATCCTGATAATGCAGAAACGCCTCTTTTTCGGAACCTATGTCGACGAAGCATGCGTTAAGTCCGGGCATAATCTTCTTTACCCTTCCCAGATACATGTTGCCCACAGCAAATGACAATTCCCTGCTTTCGTTCTGGTATTCAACCAGATTATGGTCTTCGGTTATTGCTATCTGTATGCTTTCGGGCTGTACGTTGACGGTCAGTTCGCTGATCATTTACGAAGTGTGGTGTTTTGTTTTCAAAAGCGAAGAACAAACCCGGCGCATTGACTTCATACGGCAAGTTTGTTCTTCGATGGGTAAATAACAGACTATTATTTGCTCTTATGTCTGTTCTTTCTCAGTCTTTTTTTGCGCTTGTGCGTAGACATCTTATGTCTTTTTTTCTTCTTTCCGCTTGGCATGATTCTAAATATTAAGGGTTAATTATCACTTTTCTTTTCTAACAGCAATTGCAAAGGTCTTGGCTGGCTTGAATGCTGGAATCTTGTGCTCGGGAACTGTGATTGTCGTGTTCTTGAGAATGTCACGGGCAGCCTTTGCTGCTCTCTTCTTGGTGATGAAACTTCCGAATCCTCTCAGATAGACGTTCTCGTCATTTTCCAATGATTCCTTGACAACCTCCATGAAACCCTCAACGCATGTCAGAATATCAGCCTTGTCCAGACCTGTCTTCTGAGCAATTTGGTTAACAACATCTGCTTTAGTCATAATTACTAGTCTTAATTTTAGGTATCTCTTTTCTCTTTTACGGGACCGCAAAGATAGGTTATTCAATTGACATTAGAAAGATTTGGTTGATTTTTATTCAAAAAACAATCATATTGGTGTGGCGTGTCAATTATTGTGGTTTCCATTTGGTCGGACTGGAAGCAGTGACTATATTTGCCTTTGAAACATTTAATACCTAATTATTATGTCAGTAAACAAAGTAATACTCATTGGAAATGCCGGGCGGGATCCCGAGGTGAGGTATCTTGACAATCATGTCTGTATGGCAACCCTTTCACTTGCGACAACGGAAAGAGGGTTCGTCGCACAGAACGGGACTCAGGTACCGGACAGGACTGAGTGGCATAACCTCGTGTTTTGGCGTGGCCTTGCTGAAACGGTTGAAAAATACGTACACAAGGGAGATAAGCTCTTCATAGAGGGCAGTCTCCGGAACCGCAGCTATGATGACCAGAATGGTGTCAAACGTTATGTGACTGAAATCTTTGTGGATAATCTGGAAATGCTGACCCCAAGGAATCAGCCGCGTCAGGAAAGTGTACAGGGGACGCAGCCTCAGTCGGTGCAGCCTGCAGCGCAGCCTCAACCGGAACCGGTGGTCCAGCCTGAAGCCGGTAATCCTAAAATTCCGTTCTAAGATGTAATTTACAGGTTCGAGACAGATTTATCTTTACAGTTGCGGCCATCTGAACAGGTGGTCGCCCTTTTTTATATTTTTATGTGTGCGTGTGAGGGTCGTGCCTTTTTTGTATATTTGCCGAAATTTACAGAAAGGTAAAACGGATATGGTGAAAAAAGTGAGTAGTGCATTGGCATGTCTGACTGTTTTCCTGATCATGACTTCCTGTGTGGAAGTGTCACACGGTCTTGATCTGGACAAGGATCTGTCATTGGATATCAGGCTGGCTCCGGGAGGAATAGATGTTCCCATAGGTACACTTGACACGATTCATGTGGATTCTCTTTTCCATGCGGATAACGAAGATCCCGATGCCTTGTTCAGAATCTTTGAGCATGACGTTCTGGGTTATCGGGGAAATGATGTCATCAATTCAGTCCGGGTCAGGATTCCGGGCTTTCAGACCACTTTTGACGGTCCTGACATGCCGGCTATGGAAACGGCCTTCAGCGCAGTTACAGAGGATGAGGAGGATATTTCATTCTGGAGCTACATTGAGAGCTCGGCATCGGTTTGCGTAACGGAGGAAATAGACGGGTCCATACTTTCCATAAGCAGATTGGAACTTTCAGAACCTGCGGCAGTGGATGTGAGCATCTGTTTCTCCGGTGTTCCGTCAAAGGTCAGCAGCATTGACATTGACACCATGCACATAAGTTTTCCGGAATATGTGGAATTGGAATACAGAGGAAACGATCCGCGTATCAGTTTCGATCCCGCAGGACATGTGATGACTGTCAGGGGAACTGTCAATGGAGAAGAGCTTTCGTCAGGGGAAATAGGGTTCGCGGTTGACGGCTTTGAAGTGACTGGAATGGCGTTCGCGGAGAATCCTGTCGTCAAGCGTGACGGGAAGACCTTTTTCCAGGTAGATGAATCCCCGGTTTCAATCGAAGGGCTTGTCAGTATTCATGACCGGCAGTTGAAGGTCAGTGAACTGCAGGGTCTGAAGGTGGTTCCGAAAATCAGTGTCTCCACGTTATCTGTCGGTCATGTTGAAGGAAAATTCAATCCCGAACTGGAAACGGTATGCGAAGCTCTTGATATTGCTCTCGATGAAGATCTGGATTTCCTTTCAGACAAGAACAGTTTCCTTGAACTTGACAATATCCAATTAGCCGTAAGAGTGAATACGAATGTTCCTGTTCCTGTGTATCTGGATATGTCCATGAGTTCTCTGGATTCCGATGGCGAATACATCTGCCGCAATCTTGTTCCGGACAACGGCCGGATTACAATCCCCGGCTGTCCCGAAGATATGGACAATCAAACGGTTACCGTCTTCATCTACAACAACAATGATATTGTGGCTCATCAGGACGATGATACCGTATTCGTGTATGTGAGCCGACTTGCGGAAATTGCAGCCCGCATTCCTGAAAGAGTTGAATTCACCATGCAGGAAGAACTGTATCATGATCGGGATTATCGTATCAGTATGGTTGCCGACTACGGCATTTCCGGGGAATATGAACTCACAGTACCATTTGAGTTCAGCCAGTTCACGGTCTGTTATTCCGATACCATTGACGGCATCGCAGCTGAAATTGATGATTTCAGCGAATATGTGGAAAATGTGGATGCGACTCTCAGTGCCATAGTCGTCAATACCATTCCCTTGGGAATTGACGTGGACATGTTTGCCATTGATTCATCCGGCAATGTGCTGGATGGGGTTTCATTTGGCCGTCTGAGCATTCCTGCCGGGAATAATGAAGCTGATGACGGAAATGCTGTCCGGCTTAAAGTCGATATGGTGGCAGGAGCACTGGAGAAACTGGACGGAATTGTCTTTACCGCTTGTTGTTCCGCATTGCAGGACGGTGGGCGGAAAGCATTGAAGAGAACGGATTTCCTTCATATCAGGGACATGGTCTTGAGCCTTGAAGGTGGAGTGGATGTTGACCTTACAAAAGAGAATGAGAGATGAAACGGGTAAAATTTCTGGTTTCAGCGCTTCTTGCTGTCTTCTGTGCATCGACGGCAATGTGTCAGACGGGTGCATCCGCCTATTTTCTTGAAGGGTCATTTGATCGCTACAGACTGAATCCGGCCTTCTCTCCCGAAAGGGCTTTCCTGGCAATTCCTGTTTTGGGAGGAAACGGATTGAATGCCAGAATGAATGTCGGACTGGCTGATTTCCTTTTCGAGTCTGAATCTCATCCCGGAAAACTGACCACGTTCATGAGCAGCGACATCAGTGCAGACCGTTTCCTTGACGGACTGCCGGATAGGTCTGCATTGGGTTTCGAATATGGAACCGACGTTCTCTCATTTGGATTCGGCAAGGAAAAATGGTATGCCTGGTTCGATTCCAGACTGGTTGTCCGGACCGGAATGTCCATTCCAAAGGAAATGTTCTCGTTCATGAAGGCCGGGCTCTCGCGGGGGGAATACGAAATCAATGACATCAATGTCAATGCATCATCATATCTTGAGACTGCTTTGGGCTTCCAGTATGAGCCTGTCAGACATCTTCGCATAGGAGCTGCTTTCAAACCTCTTCTGGGACTCGCATATGCCGATGCATGTATTGACAGACTGTATGCCAGTACGGCGGGCGCTTCCTGGAAGGTGATGGCCGACGCAACCGTAAGGAACGGAGTTCCAATGACGGAAGTCGTACTTGAAGAAGGAAAGATAAGCGATGTCCGTGCCGCTGATGGTAAATTCAAACTGAATCCGCTCAACGGTTTTGCCGTTGATCTGGGTGCCGAATATGATTTTGAGGGCATTGTTCCCGGACTGAGGGCATCGGCCTCGATTTCGGATCTGGGTTCAATTCGCTGGACAGATCTGCAGATATTCGGAACGGATGTCAGTAAATGTGCCGAATTCCGAGGCTTTCTTCCGGATGGTTCAATCGAAGATTTCGGTGACGACCTTAAGGACATGATGTTCCTTTATGAGAAGGGAGCGACAAAAATGACACAGAAGCTGGATGCGACTCTGAGGGCCGGAATCGAATATTCGTTGCCGTTTCTGGATTGTCTGTCTGTCGGCGAGCTTTATACCAGATATGGCGGGCATACTGACATCAGCGAATCCCGTACTTCACTTAATCTGTCACTCTTCAAATTTCTTGAACTGTCAGGAAATGTGGCTTTTTCGAACTTGGGCCACAGTTTCGGAGGAATAATCAATCTCCATCCGGCAGGATTGGATTTCTTCTTTGCCGCTGACATGTCAAAGATGGAAGTGAATCCGCAGATGATACCCTTGAGCGGTTTTTCTTTAGATTTGAGAACGGGTATAAGACTGGCACTATCATCACTCAGATACTGATGGCTGTAATAACACTGGAACTTATAATCAAGTCTATGGCGATTGGCTTTCTGTCAGCCGCCCCGACTGGCCCGTCCGGTGTGCTTGTAATCCGTAGAACCATGGACAAAGGTCGGTTCGGAGGCTTCCTTACCGGCCTTGGTGTCACTTTGAGCGATGCCATTTACATTTTCGTTACAATGATGTGCCTGTCCATGGTACTGGGCTATCTTGAAGATCCGCAGATCGCTCTGATTGTGAAACTGACAGGGGCTGTCCTGCTCATGGTCTTCGGTATCAGTACTGTCAGGAACAATCCTCTGGCAAGTTCGCGTGTTGACAGACCTGTCAGAAAGGATACCTTATGGCATAATACGCTTTCCGGATTCCTTGTCGCAGTGGTGAATCCTCTGGTCGTTTTCATTTACATGGGCATGTTCGCCTTCTTTTCCGTTCCCATTGACAGTTTTGCCAATGGAATGAAAATGGAGGTCATGCTGCTTACCGTTGCCGGTGATGTGTGCTGGTGGCTGCTGCTTACGTTCCTTATCAACAGACTGAGGAACCGTTTTGACCTGCGTGGAATCTGGATGATAAACAGAATACTTGGAACAGCGCTGATTATCGTATCATTAGGCTGGTTCATATTATTGATGATTGGATAGACATGTTCGTTTCAGAAGAACTTAGAAAAACAAATATTGCCGAATATCTGCTCTATATGTGGCAGGTCGAGGATTCCATCCGTGCGGCCGGACTGGATGCCGATGTGCTCATGGCCTCGGTCGCCAAGGGCAGCGGCCGCAGTGAATCGGACTGCGCGTCCTGGAGGGACTGGTATCAGGACATGATTGACATGATGCGCCGTGAGGGAAAGGAGGAGAAGGGACATCTGCAGGTGAACATGAATCTGCTTGAGATGCTTACGGATCTTCACCGCAGGCTGCTGGAATCGGAAAAGGTGCCTGAGTATCACGATGCCTACTACAAGGCGCTCCCGTTCATTGTGGAGATCAGGACCAGAAAAGGTGAAAGCCGGGGGAATGAACTGGAAGACTGCTTTGACCTGATGTACGGACTTTGGATGCTGAGGCTTCAGCACAGGACAATTTCCGAATCCACGACCCGGGCAGCCGGGACAATATCGGCAATGATAGCCATGCTCGCATCGTATTACAGGAAGGAGAAGGCGGGCATTCTGGAATTGGAATAAAGAATAATTATGGAAGAAATAGAGAGAAGACGCACGTTTGCGATAGTTTCGCACCCTGATGCAGGTAAAACCACACTTACTGAGAAGTTCCTTCTGTTCGGCGGCCAGATTCAGGTCGCAGGAGCGGTCAAGTCGAACAAGATACGCAAGACCGCAACATCGGACTGGATGGACATTGAGAAGCAGCGTGGCATTTCAGTGACCACATCGGTCATGGAATTCGATTATGAGGGTTATAAGATAAACATTCTGGATACTCCCGGCCACCAGGACTTTGCCGAGGATACTTTCCGTACGCTGACCGCAGTTGACAGTGTCATCATTGTGATTGACAGCGCAAAGGGTGTCGAGCTGCAGACCCGCCGTCTCATGGAGGTGTGCCGTATGCGCAATACTCCGGTGATAGTGTTCGTGAACAAGCTGGACCGTGAGGGTAACGATCCGTTCGATCTGCTGGATGAACTGGAGGATGAACTTCAGATACATGTCCGTCCGCTGTCATGGCCAATAGAAAAGGGTGCACGTTTCAAGGGTGTTTACAATATTTATGAACAGCAGCTCAATCTGTTCACGCCGAACAAGCAGATGGTGACCGAAAGGGTTACAGTCGATATAAACAGCACCGATCTGGAAGCGCATGTGGGAGAGGCCAATGCCGCAAAACTGCGCCAGGACCTGGAACTGATTGACGGTGTCTATGAGCCGTTTGACCATCAGGCTTATCTTGACGGACAGCTTGCTCCGGTCTTCTTCGGTTCGGCTCTGAACAATTTCGGCGTTCAGGAACTTCTGAACTGCTTTGTCAAGATTGCACCGAGTCCGCGTCCGACACAGGCGGTGGAGCGTACTGTTGATCCGGAGGATGACCGTTTCACCGGTTTCATCTTCAAGATAACCGCGAACATTGATCCCAACCACCGTTCGTGCATAGCGTTCTGCAAGGTCTGCTCCGGCAGATTCCAGAGAAATGAGCCATATTATCATGTGCGTCTGGACAAGACCCTGCGTTTCTCATCTCCCACGCAGTTCATGGCCCAGCGCAAGAGTACCATCGAAGAGGCGTGGCCGGGTGACATCATCGGACTTCCGGATACAGGGAATTTCAAGATAGGCGATACGCTGACTCAGGGTGAGCACCTTCATTTCAAGGGACTGCCAAGCTTTTCACCGGAAATGTTCAAATACATTGAGAATTCTGATCCGATGAAGGCCAAGCAGCTGGCCAAAGGCATTGACCAGCTCATGGGCGAGGGCGTCGCACAGCTGTTCGTGAACCAGTTCAACGGCCGCAAGCTCATAGGCACGGTAGGACAGCTGCAGTTCGAGGTCATACAGTACCGTCTTGAGCATGAGTACGGAGCCACCTGTCATTGGGAACCGGCCAACCTGTACAAGGCCTGCTGGATCGAGAGCGATGACGCTCAGGAACTGGAGTCGTTCAAGAAACGCAAATACCAGTTCATGGCTACCGACAAGGACGGACGTGACGTGTTCCTTGCTGACAGCAACTATGTGCTTCAGATGGCACAGATTGATTTCAAACATATAAAGTTCCATTTTACAAGCGAATTCTGAGATGGCAAAGCCGGTTTATGATGAAGATCTGAAGCAGGCCGTCAGCGTGATGCGCCGTGGAGGAATAATCCTTTATCCCACAGATACGATTTGGGGAATAGGATGTGATGCGGCAAATTCAGAAGCAGTCAGACGCATTTTCGAACTCAAGCGGCGCAGTGACAGCAAGGCAATGCTTTCACTTCTGGATTCCGATGCCAAACTGGGCTATTACGTGCCGGATATTCCGGATGTGGCGTATGATCTGATGGATCTTTCGGAAAAGCCGATGACCATCATTTATGACGGAGTGCGCCATCTGGCACCCGAACTGATTGCCCAGGACGGAAGTGCCGGGATACGCATTACCCGTGAGGAGTTCTCCCGTGACCTGTGCCGGCTTCTTGGTGGTGCGGTGGTATCGACATCGGCCAACATAAGCGGCAGCCCATCGCCCCGTAATTTTTCTGAAATTGATGAGGCAATTATAAAAGGTGTCGATTACGTGGTCTCATACCGTCAGAATGACCATGGGCTGGCAAAGGCGTCGAGCATCATTAAGCTCGGTTCCGGCGGTCTTGTTCAGGTAATCAGGGAGTAATTGCATGGAAAACGAAAATCAGACACTGCTCAGCCGTTTCAACAACTGGCGCCAGAATCATATCAGCCAGAGACAGTTCATCCTGGCGTTAAGCCTTGTTGTAGGTGTGCTTACGGCATTGGCTGCCATCCTGCTGAAGTTCCTGATCCAGCTTGTTCACGGACTTCTCAAGGACGGTCTGGTGATAGGGGACTACAATTTCGGACTGCTGCTGTTTCCTGTGGTTGGAATCCTGCTGTCGGGACTTTTCATCAGGTACTTTGTGCGTGATGACATAGGACACGGTGTCACTAAGATCCTGTATGCATTGTCTAAGAAAAACGGCCGTATCAAGCCGCATAACATGTATTCGTCGGTCATAGCCAGCGCCATTACCATCGGTATGGGCGGATCGGTCGGAGCCGAATCGCCTATTGTGCTGACAGGCTCAGCCATAGGTTCCAATATAGGCCGTATGTTCAACATGGAGCACAGGACTCTTATGCTGCTGGTGGGCTGCGGTTCGGCAGGTGCCATTGCCGGTATCTTCAAGGCACCTATTGCGGGACTTGTATTCGTCCTTGAAGTGCTGATGTTCGATTTGAGCATGGGCTCCCTCATGCCGCTTCTGGTGTCATCGGTCACGGCGGCCACCCTGTCATATGTCATGACCGGAACCGATGCCATGTTTTCGTTCGCATCGGCCCATGAGTTCAGCCTGTCACGCATTCCGTATGCACTGCTGTTCGGAGTCGTGGCGGGAGCGGTGTCCCTGTATTTCTCGCAGACCATGCATTGGCTTGAAACATGGTTCTCAAAATTCAAGAATCCCATGTCGAAGTTTGCCATAGGGGCACTTATGCTGAGTGTTCTCATCTTCCTTTTTCCATCATTGTATGGTGAGGGTTATGATGCAATCAATGACATTCTCGACATAAACCGTAATACCGGCCGTGTCATGGAGGGCTCGCTTTTCGAATCGGGCAACCACCTTATATTGTATCTTGTTCTGATCATTCTGACCAAGGTCTTCGCTTCCACGGCCACCAATGCCGGCGGCGGATGCGGCGGTATTTTCGCTCCCAGTCTGTTTCTGGGCTGTATTACGGGATTCGTTTTCGGTGAACTTGTCAACAGTTTCATTCCCGGTGCCGATCTCTCGGCACAGAATTTCGCCCTGTTCGGCATGGCGGGACTTATGTCCGGCATCATGCATGCGCCTCTGACCGGCGTGTTCCTGATAGCCGAATTGACCGGCGGATATTCCATGTTTCTGCCACTCATGATTGTGTCAACCGTATCATATCTGACAGTCCGCCTGTTCCAACCGCATTCCATTTACTCCATGCGTCTGGCCCAGAAGGGTGAACTGCTCACTCATCACAAGGACCAGTCAGTGCTGCTGCTCATGAAGATGGACAGTGTGGTTGAAAAGGATTTCGTGCCGGTCAGCCCTGATATGGATATGGGACAGCTGGTGGGCGAGATTGCCCGTTCCAAACGAAACCTGTTCCCGGTTCTTGACAGTGAAGAACGTCTGGTCGGTGTGGTCAGCCTGGAAAGCATCCGCAACATCATGTTCCGTCAGGAACTGTACCATCGTTTCCTGGTACGCAAACTCATGGAAATGCCGCCGGCACGTTTGTCTGTGAACGATTCCATGGATACCGTAATGAAGAAATTTGACGAGACCGGTGCGTGGAATCTTCCGGTTGAGGATGAGCAGGGACGATATGTGGGATTCGTGTCAAAATCAAAGATATTCGGCTCGTACAGAAGTGTCCTGCTTGAACTTTCAGAAGAATGATTATGGATATTAAGGATTTGAGGATAGTGTTCATGGGAACACCCGAGTTTGCAGAGGCCTGCCTGCGCAGTCTTGTCGGATATGGCTGTAATGTGGTCGCAGTTGTAACCATGCCTGACAAGCCAATTGGACGTCATGGCAGTGTGCTGCAGAGCAGTCCGGTAAAGAAATACGCTTTAGAGGCCGGAATACCTGTACTTCAGCCGGAACGTCTCAAGGATCCGGATTTTCTGGAGCAGCTTGCCTCATACCGGGCACAGCTTCAGATAGTAGTGGCTTTCCGTATGCTTCCCGAACAGGTCTGGAACATGCCGCCAATGGGTACATTCAACCTGCATGCATCATTGCTGCCACAGTACAGGGGTGCGGCTCCAATCAATTGGGCAATCATCAACGGTGACAGTGAGACGGGTGTGACCACATTCTTCCTCAAACACGAGATAGATACAGGTGATATTATCCATAGGGAATCACTTCCTATTCTGGATACGGATAACGCCGGGACTCTTCATGACAAACTCATGGAACTTGGCTCGAAACTGTGCTGTCGTACGGTACAGGATATTCTTGACGGCAACGTCCATCCTGTAAGCCAATGCGAAATACCGCAGGACGAACTCCGTCCGGCTCCCAAAATCTTCAAGGAAACATGTCGTATTGACTGGAATATGCCAGCCAGACGAGTGTTCGATTTCATTCGTGGAATGTCACCGTATCCAGCCGCATGGACCTCTCTTGAAGATATTGACGGCAACGCTCAGGACTTTAAGATATTCAGCGTTTCGGAAACGGGAAAGTCGTTCGGGGAACCGGGAACGGTACATACAGACGGCCGCAGGAAAATCGAGGTGGTATGCGGCGACGGGAATGCCGTTTCACTTCATGAGGTCCAGATCGCAGGCCGTCGCAGAATGTCCGTCCAGGATTTCCTTTGCGGTAGTCCAATATGTGAAGGATACCATATGAAATGATTTTCAATGTGTTCCAATTGTTAAAATATTGTTTTTATTTGCAAATATTGATTTTGTGTCAGTATATTTGCAATCCAAACTATAGTTATTCATTTAAAAACAAGTGCCTATCGACTGAACATTACTCCAAGAACAAGAAGTAATAGCAGTAATGGAAAAATTGAATCAAATGACTGACGACATGTTGGTCGGTCTGTATTCAAGCGGTAATGCAAAGGCATTTGATGTCCTTCTGGATCGTTATAAAGACAAGTTGTACGCGTACATCAGTTTTGTTGTACGTGACACCCAGCTTGCAGAGGATATCTTTCAGGAAACCTTCCTGAAAGCTATTGTCACTTTGCAGAAAGGCTCTTACAGCAGCAACGGCAAATTCGGCGCATGGATTACCAGAATAGCCCACAATCTCATCATGGACAGTTTCCGTCAGGACAGAAGTGAAAATACGGTGAGCAGGGAATCCGATGAACGTGACTGTCTCAACGATTCCCGTTTTTCCGATCCAACGGTTGAAGACTGTATGATAAATGACCAGACTTTGGCCGATGTGCGTGCTCTGGTGGATATGCTTCCCGACAACCAGCGTGAAGTGGTCTTTATGCGGTATTATCAGGATATGAGCTTCAACGAGATTGCCATTGCGACCGGAGTTTCCATCAATACTGCACTTGGGCGCATGCGTTATGCAATACTTAATATGAGACGCATGGTCACCCAGAAAAACGTTTCCCTTAATCTTTTGTAAGCGTGTAAGCGTTATTTTTTGTAAAACAATTGCTCATCTATATACTATTCTGCTTAAGTTTGCGTTGAAATAGCAAACAAATTAAACAGACAGCCTATGGATGAGACTTCTACTTCTGCTTGCTCTTCTTTTGTATCGGAAAAAATGTTACGCGCCGCACTTAGGGGCGTTTCATATGGAACACCGTCAGAAAGGACGCTGGGATTCATCAGAGAGGTCGCCCGTGGACTGCTTGTAACAGCAAATACAGTTCAGTAATGGGTACCATTGTATCTCCGTCACTTCTGTCGGCCAATTTTGCCAACCTGTCGGCTGACATTGAGATGATTAACCGCAGTCAGGCCGACTGGCTGCATCTTGATATCATGGACGGCGTGTTCGTTCCGAACATTTCATTCGGCTTTCCGGTTATCGAATCGGTGGCGCGCCTCTCGACCAAACCGCTTGATGTCCATCTCATGATTGTACAGCCTGAGAAGTTCATCCGTCGTTTCGCTGACCTTGGAGTGATGAGCCTGAATGTCCATTATGAGGCATGTACACACCTTCACAGGACAATCCATGAAATTAAGGAAAATGGAATGAAAGCTGCCGTAACCCTCAATCCTTCAACGCCGGTCTGCATGCTTGATGACATTATTCAGGATGTTGACATGGTGCTCCTCATGACTGTCAATCCCGGATTCGGCGGACAGAAGTTCATTGAGCATTCCATTGAAAAGGTACGTCAGATGCGCGAACTTATTGACCGCCGTTCGGCTCATGCCCTGATTCAGGTCGATGGAGGCGTGAACTTCGAGACAGCTCCGCGTCTGGTTGCTGCCGGAGTGGATGTCCTTGTGTCTGGAAATACAGTATTCTCGGCTCCTGATCCCGAGGAGGCAATTCTTAAACTCAAACAGATGTGACTGAAACGTGAAACTGTCTGACTGGCCCTCCCTGAGGCTGGTCATCCCCTTGGCCGGAGGCATAATATTATCTGATACCATCCAAGACGCAGCATCCTTGTCGCAGTATGTCTTGCCTGTGGCAGTGTCTGTCCTGACACTGACGCTTGTCTCGTACCTGTACGGGGGAAGACAGGCCAGGTTGTTTGGCGTTGGGATGTTGCTGTCCTTCTTCCTGACAGGAGCATGGTCGTATGGCTCTTATTCTGCAAAAGTACATGTCAGTTGGCCGGAGGATGATAATACCTGGTGGGGATATGTCACAGACTGGCCGCAGGAAAAACCACGCAGTTACAGGATTGACGTCTCGCTTGGAAATGCAGAAGTAAGCGGTCGTAACGTTATTCTTTATGTTCCGAAGGACAGCATTGCAGGGAATCTTGAACCAGGGATGTGCGTCGCGTTCCAGGGAATCATCAGGAAACCTGCGAATGACGGTTCTCTGGATTTTGACTATGCCCGGTATCTTTACAGGCATGATGTGTCCGGTACGCTTTGGGGCAGTTCCGACATGTGGCAGCCTGTGGATAATGTGAGGTCGGAAACGATCGGAATCCGTTCCGCCCGACTCAGACGGCAGATGTTCTCGAAACTGGCGGAATGGGGACTGGAAGGAAATGCTCTTGCGGTAGTCGCGGCGGTGTCTCTTGGTGAGAAACGCAGTCTTGACAGCAGTCTGAAACAGATCTATTCCAGTTCCGGTGCCAGCCATGTCCTGGCTGTCTCCGGTCTTCACGTGGGAATATTGTTCTGGCTTCTGGGCATGCTGCTGCCCAAACAATTGTTCCCGTTCCGTTTCCGATGGATACGCGAGCTGGTTATCATGGCTGTTCTGTGGACTTATGCAGTTGCCATCGGTCTTCCACTTTCAATAACACGTTCCCTGATAATGTTCTCCATGCTGTCGTTCTGCAGCTCGGTGGGGCGGGACAGTTCTTCAATCAACACTCTGAGCTTCGCGGCAATGGTTATCCTGCTCATAGAACCGCAAAGTCTGTTTGATATCGGATTCCAGCTGTCTTTCAGCGCCGTTCTGGGAATCCTGCTCTTCGAGCCGCTCCTGCACGGTCTGGTCAAGACACGGACTCCTGCCGGAGAATATGTATGGGGCATAATCTGCGTGTCGCTTGCTGCACAGATAGGAACCGCGCCGCTTGTCATGTACAGTTTCGGGACATTCTCGACATATTTCCTTATCACTAATCTGCTGGTCATTCCGATAATGTTCCTGGTCGTATGCCTGTCTATGATGATCTGGGCTGTAGGCTGGTTCGAAATGCCTAGGATACTGACAGTGAAACTGCTTACTTTCCTGACAGACTTTGAGAATGCCTGTCTGGAACGGATTGTCAGTCTGCCGGATTCGGTTATTAATATGGAATTTGACAGTCCGCTGCAGGTGTGGGCTGTCTATATGGTCATCCTGTCAGTCTGGCTTTGGATTAAGGAGAAGCGTTCCGCGAGACTGGTCCACGGCCTCATAGGACTGGCGGCAGTTGAAATGCTGCTTACGGTTCAAAACTTTGCTGTTTGAATGATAATGAGTATTTTTGCTCGATAAACATAACCGCAATGTTTGAAAACGTCTTTTCTCAGGCCGATGTTCAGGATTTCAAAGTCTGGATGGATTGGGCGGAACGATATGTGATTCTGACTCATATAGGTCCGGACGGTGACGCCATAGGGTCATCATTGGCATTGTGCAACTACTTGAAAGACAAAGGGAAAACAGCAGTGGTCATTACTCCGGACCATGCTCCCGATTTCCTTTCCTGGATGCCGGGATTCGAGAATGTCATGGTTTTCGCCGAATCGCCTGATGAATGTGAGCAGTTGGTGGATAGGGCCGATGTCATCTGCTGTCTTGACTTCAATGAGGTGGGGCGTATTGAGAAGGTTGCGGCCAGTTTCCTGTTCTCGAAGGCCATGAAGATGATGCTTGACCATCATCCGTTCCCGGGTGCGAACTGGAATCTTGTGCTTTCGCATCCCGAGGCATCATCAACATCCGAACTGGTATTTCATCTGCTCTGTGCTCTTGGAGATTTCCGCAGCGTTACAACTGACATCGCAACCTGCATCTACACCGGAATCATGACAGATACCGGATGTTTCGCATACAGTAGCAGCAGTCCGTCGCTTTTCTTTATTGTGGGGCGTCTGCTGGAGACTGGAATAGACAAGGATGCCATTTACCGCCGTGTTTTCTACAGTCATTCTGAAGGACGCATGCGTCTGCACGGCTATGCCATGTGTAACAGCCTGGAGGTGATTGAAAGGGCATCAACTGCGCTTATTGCACTATCCGACACTGAAATGAAGCGGTTCGGCGTCAAGAAGGGTGATACGGAAGGGATTGTGAATATGCCGCTTCAGATTCTTGGCGTAAAGATGTCCATTTTCCTGCGTGAGGACAGACAGAGAGGACTGATACGCCTGTCTGCACGGTCAGTCGGCAATGTCCCGTGTAACCGTTTTGCAAGCGATTTCTTTTCCGGTGGGGGACATATGAATGCTGCCGGCGGAGAATTCAGCGGTTCTTTGGACGAGGCAGTGTCTCGTTTCCGCCATGGAATCGAGCAGTGGTCCAAGTCCGATGATCCCACCATCAGTCAATTGTTCAAAAACAAACACTCATAAAAAATGAAGAGAATCTACCTGGTTGCAGCCATAGCGGCACTGTTTGCCGTCCAGTTCGTGTCATGTGATGACGAGGAGACATACGCTGAGCAGAAGGAGCGTGAAGCCAAGCAGATAAATGCGTATCTGGCTGAACATGATATAGATGTGATTTCCCTTGACGAATTCCTCAGGGACACGATTACTGACAATCCTGAAACCGGCCCCGATTTTTCAAGGAACGAGTATGTCCTGTTCTCTGACAGAGGCGTGTACATGCAGATTGTCCGTCGTGGTCAGGGACGCGAGATGAAGAGCGGTGAGTTGTGGAACCTCAATGCCCGTTATGTCGAGACATATGTGGGTACAGGCGATACCATGACCATGAATCTGTTTCAGGACAGTGCCGACAAGCTTTATATAAAGCGTACGGGTGACAACTACACTGCATCATTCACTTCGGGCATAATGTCAACTGCATACGGAAATACCGTTCCCAATTCGTGGATTATGGTCTTCCCGTATATCAGACCTGGCTTCCTGAACGGTGAGTCATCGGCTAAGGTACGGATTATCTCTCCGCACAACGAAGGTACCCGGACTGCCGCTCAGAGCGTGTATCCGGCATTTTATGAAATCAATATAAGTACAGAAAAATGGCAATGATCAAGTCGATCTCCGGACTTCGCGGAGAGATTGGCGGTGCAGCCGGCAATGGCCTGACTCCGCTTGATATAGTCAAGTTTACATCGGCATACGCCACATTCATACGTCGTTGCAATCCTGCGGCAAAGCACATCGTGGTGGGACGTGATGCACGTCTGTCGGGCGAAATGGTCCGCCAGGTGGTTTGCGGAACCCTTATGGGGATGGGCTTTGATGTGACCGACATAGGTCTGGCTTCAACTCCCACAACGGAACTGGCTGTGACCTGGCTGAAGGCCGATGGTGGTCTAATCCTGACTGCAAGCCATAATCCGCGTCACTGGAATGCCCTGAAACTGCTTAATGAAAAGGGCGAGTTTCTGAGCGCTGCCGACGGCAACCAGGTTCTGGCAATAGCTGAAAGCGAGGACTTTGAATATGCCACCGTTGACGATCTTGGCCATTATACACGTGACGACAGCATGAACAGCCGTCATATCCAGTCTGTCCTGGATCTGGACCTGGTTGATGTCGAAGCCATCCGTAAGGCCGGATTCAGTGTGGCCATTGACTGCGTTAACTCAGTGGGCGGCCTGATTCTTCCCGAACTGCTTGAAAAGCTTGGCGTCAGGAGCGTAAGGAAACTCTATTGTGAACCTACTGGTGATTTCCAGCATAATCCGGAGCCTCTTGAAAAGAATCTTTCAGACATAATGGGACTGATGAAGCAGGGCGGTCAGGATGTGGCATTCGTGGTCGATCCTGACGTTGACCGTCTGGCATTCATTGACGAGACCGGCTGCATGTACGGTGAGGAATATACACTTGTCACCGTTGCAGACTACGTGCTCAGACATACTCCCGGAAATACAGTGTCGAATCTCAGTTCAACTCGTGCCCTGGCCGATGTGACACGCTCATACGGCTGCGAATACAATGCCGCTGCAGTGGGTGAGGTCAATGTGACAACCAGGATGAAGGAGACCGGTGCCGTTATTGGTGGTGAGGGTAATGGCGGTGTTATCTATCCGGAACTGCATTATGGCCGTGACGCTCTTGTGGGCATAGCTCTGTTCCTGAGCCATCTGGCTCATACCGGACTGAAGGTCAGCGAACTGCGCAGGACATATCCGGAGTACTTCATTGCAAAGAACCGCATTGACCTGAAGCCGGGAACCGATGTCGATGCAATTCTACAGAAGGTCAAGGGCATCTATTCGGACCAGAAGGTCAACGACATAGATGGTGTCAAGATAGATTTTCCCGACAAGTGGGTGCATCTGCGCAAGAGCAATACCGAACCCATAATCCGCGTGTATTCCGAAGCGCATTCCATGGCCGAGGCCGATGAGATAGGCCAGGCGGTCATGAAGGTCATCGAAGAGATGATCTGAACATAGCGGTGATTACACGAACAGCGAACTGATGGTCCCGTCACTGACGAACCATTGTTCTTCAGGGATAATCAAGTTTCCGTCAGACAGTTTCAGAAAGCCGGCCTCGAGCAGGGGACCGGCTTCCTTTTCAAGCCTTGTCAGTTCCGCCGGTCCGAAACGTTCTGCATGCTTCTGTAAATCAAGTCCGTTGACGGTCCTTAGAGAAAGCATTATGTTTTCGTTTACGGTGTCGTCATGTGTCAGGACTTCGCTTTCGGCAATGCTGTCCGGTTCCGGCTCCGATTGGGAAACCTTTTCTATTCCTGACATGTACATCTCCAGGTCCGATACGTTCCACCTGCGACATTTACCGTTGAAGGAGTGGGCTGATGGTCCGATGCCAAGATACGGAGTTCCGTTCCAATAGCTGCTGTTGTGGCGTGAATGGAACCCGGGCCTGCAGAAATTGGAAATTTCGTAGTGCTCGAAACCGTGAGCGTGGAGATGGTCGCACATGGCCAGATACATGTCCCGGCAGAGATCATCATCGGAAGGGACGACACGGTTCTGCTGCTTGAGTTTCCAGAGCGGCGAACCTTCCTCAAATGACAGACAGTATGATGAAATGTGCTGCACGTCAAGCCGTGTCGCGGTTTCAAGGTCACACCGCTGTATTTCCAGTGTCTGGCCTGGAAGGCCGTACATGAGGTCTATGCTTATGTTGTCGAATCCGGCATTCCTGCAATTCCTGACAGCTTCAATTGCCCTTGCGCAGTCATGACGGCGTCCAAGAAACTCCAGAATATGGTCATTGAAAGTCTGTATGCCCATACTTATGCGGTTGAATCCCATGCTGCGCAGCCCTGCCGCGTATTGTGCACTCAAGTCATCGGGATTGCACTCGACGGTCATCTCGCTTACGTTGCCGTGGGTTATGATGTATGTCGCTTCAACAATCCGTTCCAGCTGTGAAAGCGACAGACACGATGGGGTACCCCCTCCAAAATATACTGTGTATGGTGCTCCGTCTGCGATTTCATGACCGCGCAGTTCCAGCTCGCGGCACACGCAACCGGTGTAACGCTGCATTGCATCGGCCTTGAGAGTCGAGTAGAAGGCGCAGTATATGCAGCGTTTTCTGCAGAAAGGTATATGTATGTAAATGCCTGCCATCCGGATGTGCAAAGTACGGCCTTATACGGCAACTCTCAAAATATAAAGAGGAAATGTTTGCGGTTTTACCTATTATTAATAAATTTGCATGCTCCAAAAAAATTGGGGCAGACTGTCGATTTATCAATAACAAACCATATGAAGAATTACTCAACACAGGACATCCGGAATATCGCTATCATGGGCGGTTCCGGATCAGGTAAAACCACTCTTTCAGAGAGCATCCTTTTCGAAGCCGGCGTCATCAAGCGCCGCGGTTCAGTCAACCAGAAGAATACCGTAAGCGACACTGCAGCAGTGGAGCTCGAATACGGCTATTCAGTCTATTCAACAGTATTTTCAGTGGAACTTGCAGGCAAGAAGTTCAACTTCTTCGACTGCCCGGGTTCTGATGACTTCTCAGGTCAGGCCGTTACCGCTCTGAACATCTGTGATTCAGCCGTCATTCTTGTGAACGGTGCCCGCGGTGTTGATGTAGGTGTCATCAACAGCTACCGTCTTGTAAAGAAACTGAGCAAGCCCGCATTCTTCCTGATCAACCATGTTGACAGCGACAAGTGCGAATATGACAGTGTGGTCGAGCAGATCCGTTCAACATTCGGAACAACCTGTGTTCCTATCCAGTTCCCGGAGCAGGCAGGTCCTTCATTCAAGAGCATCATAGACGTTCTGCTGAACCAGAAGCTCACATTCACTGACGGTCAGCCTGCAAAGGCCGAGGATATCCCTGCTGCAGTAGCAGACAAGGCTCAGGCCATGCGCGATGCCATTACCGAATCGGCTGCCGAGAATGACGAAGCCCTCATGGACAAGTTCTTCGATCAGGGTGAACTTTCAACCGATGAAATCCGTCTTGGATTCCGCAAGGGTATTGAAAGCTGCGGCCTGTTCCCGATTGTCTGCTCATCGGCTTCAACCAACGTAGGTGTCAACCGTCTGGTCGAGTTCCTGGGCAATGTCGCTCCGTCACCACTGGAAGGCGCAAAGGTTCAGGATGCCAAGGGCGAAACCGTTGCTCTTGATGCAGCCGGCACATCTCTGTTCTTCTTCAAGACTTCAATGGAACCCCATATCGGTGCCGTTTCATACTTCAAGGTAATGTCAGGCAAGGCCCACGAAGGTCAGGATATGGTCAACGGTGACCGTGGCTCAAAGGAACGCGTGGCTCAGATTTTCGTAAGCCAGGGTATGGGTAACCGTATTCAGGTTCCGGAACTTATGCCCGGTGATCTTGGCTGCACCGTCAAGCTCAAGGATGTCCGTACTGGAAACACCTTGAACGAAGGCGCAGACCGCACATTCAATTTCATCAAGTATCCTAACTCAAAGTACTCCCGTGCTCTCAAACCGGTCAATGAGGCCGATATGGAAAAGATGATGACAATCGTCAACCGTATGCGCGAGGAAGATCCGACACTGGTTGTAGAGCAGTCAAAGGAACTCCGTCAGGTTATCCTTTACGGACAGGGCGAATTCCATCTGCGCACCTTCAAGTGGTGCATTGAGAACAATGACAAGATGCAGATTGTCTTTGATGAGCCGAAGATTCCTTATCGCGAGACCATCACAAAGGCTGCACGTGCCGATTACCGTCACAAGAAGCAGTCAGGTGGTGCCGGCCAGTTCGGCGAAGTCCATCTTATCGTCGAGCCGTATGAGGATGGCAAGCCAATGCCTGAAATGTTCAAGTTCGGCAACCAGGAATTCAAGATGAGCGTCAAGGACGTTCAGGAATATCCGCTGGAGTGGGGCGGCAAGCTCGTGTTCGTGAATAGTATCGTAGGCGGTTCAATCGATGCACGTTTCATGCCGGCTATCCTGAAGGGTATCAACCAGCGCATGGATCAGGGTCCTCTTACTGGATCATACGCACGTGACGTACGCGTCATTGTTTATGATGGTAAGATGCATCCGGTTGACTCAAATGAAATCTCATTCATCCTGGCCGGCCGTAACGCATTCAGCCTTGCATTCAAGGATGCAGGTCCAAAGATCCTGGAGCCTGTTTATGACGTTGAAGTGCTTGTTCCGTCAGAGTACATGGGTGATGTCATGAGTGACCTTCAGGGTCGTCGTGGTCTCATCATGGGTATGGAGAGCGAGGGCAATTATCAGGTACTCAAGGCTAAGGTACCTCTCAAGGAAATGGCTACCTACTCAACTTCACTGAGTTCAATTACCGGTGGCAGCGGTTCATTCGTAATGAGCTTTGCAAGTTACGAACTCGTTCCGACCGATGTCCAGGACAAGCTCATCAAGGAGTTCGAGGCAAAGCAGAAGGAAGAAGAATAATAGCGATAGTTGCTATTTTAATAACTAAAAAGGGTGGAATCTTTGAATTCTGCCCTTTTTTTATGAAATAAGGTGGAAAAATTAAGTTAATTGTTTGGCGGGTTGATTTCATTGCATATATTTGTGATATGAAAAAGACTCTGATTTGGATATTGAGCGGAGTGATGTGCGTGTCATTTCTGTTGCTGCTGTCCCTTCAGCTCAGATACATGAGGGAAATGACAACCATGCGTCAGCGACAGTTTGACGATTCGGTCAAGCGCAGTCTGGTAGAGGTAGCTCATAATCTGGAACTGGATGAGGCGCGTCGCTTCGTGGAAGAAGATCTCAGAGGTATGGAACAGAACCGTAATGATATCATACCGTATGGCGGTTTTGTGTCCCAGACCCAGTCTTTCGTTTTCCAGAACGGAGAGTTCTCATTCAGCCAGAGCATACAGTCAACTGTTCCTAACGGTGTCCAGAATATTCAGCCGGGGGGAAAACCCGATGTCCAAAGCGATATCATCGAGACTCCCACACAGACTATGCCATCGCTTCAGATGCCGCGTACGCCCCAGCAGGAGCGGAGTGACGCTGTATCCGGACGTCTGAACGACGTACAGCAGCAATTGCTCCAGCGTTATGCTGACAACAGGTCGCTGGTTGATGAGGTCATTTACAATATGATGATTTCATCACGTCCCCGTCAGCTAAGTAAACGCATAGACTATGGTATGCTGTCCGATGAACTTAACGATCAGCTCAAGAACAATGGTATTGACATACCTTTCCATTATGTGGTCACCATGACAAGCGGTCGTATCCTGCATTCATGCGGTTGTGACGACTTTGATCCAAAGGTGATGAAGAACACATATTCCCAGACAGTCTTCCATAATGACTCACCCAACCGTATGCTGGTTGTCAGAGTATATTTCCCCACACTGGATGAGTATATAGACCAGTCGGTCAATTTCATTCTTCCTTCAATAGTCTTCATCCTGATTCTGATGGTCTCGTTCGCCATATCATTGGCTATAGTCCTTCGCCAGAGAAAGGTTACTGAAATGAAGAATGATTTCATCAACAACATGACCCATGAATTCAAGACGCCGATATCAACCATATCACTTGCATCGGAAATGCTCAAGGATCCGGCCCTGACCAAGTCTGAGGCCATGTTCAAGCATATTTCAGGAGTCATAGCCGATGAGACCAAACGTCTGAGCTTCCAGGTGGAGAAGGTACTGCAGATGTCAATGTTCGAGCGTCGCAGCAATACCATGAAACTTAAGGAGAAGGATGTTGATGAACTGATTAATGGCGTGATAAGTACCTTCCGTCTCAAGGTGGAGACAGCGGGTGGAACAATCGACTCGCGTTTCGAATCGACCGATCCTTTTGCGATGGTCGATGAGATGCATTTCACCAATGTCATATTCAATCTTCTTGACAACGCTGTCAAATACAAGCGTGAGGACGTTCCTCTGCACCTTGAGGTCAGGACGTGGAACGAACCGGACCGCTATATGGTCTGTGTTGCGGACAACGGCGTCGGCATCAAACGTGAGGATTTGAAGAAAATATTCGACAAGTTCTATCGTGTGCATACAGGAAACCGGCATGATGTCAAGGGATTCGGACTGGGTCTGGCTTATGTCAAGAAAGTCATCATGAACCATAAGGGTCAGATACGTGCTGAAAGTGAAATTGGAAACGGGACAAAATTCATAATAACATTACCTCATAAAGACGATTAACATGGACGAAAAAGTCAACATTCTACTTTGTGAAGATGACGAGAATCTGGGTATGCTGCTCAGAGAATATCTTCAGGCCAAGGGCTACAATGCGGAACTGTGCCCGGATGGCGATGCCGGATACAAGGCCTTCATCAAGGGCAAGTATGATATCTGCGCACTTGACGTGATGATGCCCAAAAAGGATGGCTTCACTCTCGCCAAGGAAATACGTGCCGTCAACTCGGAAATTCCAATCATGTTCCTGACTGCAAAGAACTTGAAGGAGGATGTTCTTGAAGGATTCAAGATAGGAGCCGATGACTATATCACCAAACCGTTCAGCATGGAGGAACTGACTCTCAGGATGGAAGCCATTCTCCGTCGCGTCAGAGGCAAGAAGAACCGTGAGGTTTCACTCTTCAACATAGGGCGCTTCACTTTCGATTCAAAGAAGCAGATTCTTTCAATTGATGACAAGACTGTCAAACTGACGACCAAGGAATCGGAACTTCTGCACCTGCTTTGTCTGCATCAGAATGAGATACTTCAGCGCGATTTCGCATTGAAGTCAATCTGGATTGACGACAACTATTTCAATGCGCGCAGTATGGATGTCTATATCACAAAACTGCGTAAGCACCTCAAGGATGATGAATCGGTCGAAATCATCAATATTCACGGAAAGGGCTACAAGCTGATAGTCCCTGAGACCGAAGAATAATGCTCTGATATTTTTTTACAGAATCAGGATAAAAGTCCTGCCATCGGGTGACTGCTCAATCCCCGTGGTGGGACTTTTGCCATTTCTATGCCAATATTGGTGGAAAAAAGGAAGAAAACGGTCGACATTATGAACAAATGACAAATTTATTCTCTGTTTAAATGTCCTTCTTTGGTGGAATTAACCAATTACACCAATAAATAATGACTGGGTATGACAGAGAGGTTTTTGATGAGTTCATGAGCCTGCTTGAAATTTATGTGACGGACAGTAACGTGAAAGTGTGCAATTATTCCGATATGATGTGCATGAGCCGTGGAACGCTGTTCCTCCATGTCAGACGTGTAGCAGGACTGTCGCCGATGAAAGTGATAACCGATGTAAGGATGAATCTGGCAAAACACCTGCTGGCTCTGACGCGGTTGAATGTGGGCGAAATCGGAAGTATGGTCGGACTGGAGGACGTGCCGCATTTCTGTTGTCTTTTCCATAGACATAACGACCTTACACCAAGCAGGTTCAGAAACCTTTGGCAAAGCGGTGAACTGGATACTGCCGATGAGTCGCTGCTGGTTTATGAACTGCCTTTGGCAGATGGGACATCGGTTCAACTGGATCTTACGAAACTGGCACAGGCAAGGTGGAACTGTGCTCTTGCTGAAGAGCACTATCTGCCGTTCGATGACTTTCCGTGGCTGTGACGGTACAGTTGAATGGTATTGCGCATGTTGTGCCAGATGGTGTACATGCCTCCGGAAACGGACAGGAGCGGGTCCCAGAATGTGTAGCCCATCCAGATGCCGAACACGGTGTTCTTCTGACCCATTGACTGACTGCCTTCGACACGGTTGCCGTAACGTGTTCCGATCTTTCCTCCAGCCCAGAACTGGAAAAGACAGCAGGCAAGGGAAATGAAAGCCATTTCCAGCAGGATCCACAGGCTGCAATGACTCTGGACTATGGCTTTGGTGCTTAAGGTTATGGCAAAAGTCAGGGCAACGCTCCACAGATAGAATGAAATGGAGGTGTGTCCTGCTACCCAGTCATGAAGTTTCGGCATGATAAGACGGATAGCCCATGCTGTCAGGCAGGGCAGGATGAGCAGCGGAAACACCTTGGCTATGATTCCGGCAAAGGCTTGCATGAAACTGATGCCTGCTTGCGGGTATAATAGCGGAACGGTGAGCGGAACCAGAATGGCCACGGTCAGGTTAATCATTATGGTGTACATGACAACTTGGGCCATGTCGCCTCCCAGGCGTCCTGTCACTACGGCGCACGATGTGGCTGTGGGGCATATCATGCACAGCATGCCGGTTTCAAACAGCAGACGGTTTCTGACAACCCATGTTGCCGCTTGCGACTGGCTGCGCATGGCCCAGATGACAATTGCCGAAAACAACAGGAAAGCCGATATCTGAATGGCCAGGTTCTTCAAATGCCATTTCTTCAGAGTAAGCTGCCTTGGACTTATGCGGCAGAAACTGATGAACAGCATAAGGAACAGAAGGCAGGGCTGGATAGAGTGTATGGCCTGCTCGATATGCGGGCCTGCGGAATGAAGGAATGGCAGACGCAGGTAAATCAGATATGAGCTGATTCCTATAATGATGCCAATGACAAGCATCCAGTCCTTAAGAAAAGATAGCAGTCTGTCCTTCATTATGAAATGGTCTATTATCTGTGCAAAGATACTTTTTATTTTTACCTTTGCCACATATATGCGGAATACAAAACCAATCATCAGTTTCTGTTTTGCCATTATTGCGGTTGCGGTCGTGATGTTGCAGTCGTGCTATGGCAGGATTGAGTATTCCACCAGTCCGGAGGACCGTCTTTCGTTTTCGTGCGACACTCTGGAGCTGGACAGCATCTTTGTCGGCGTGACATCGGCCTCCGGAATGCTGGTGGCTTATAACGGCAATGACAGGGCCATACGTTTTGATGCATTGCTGTGCGGTGGGAATGACAGCCCTTTCCAGATGTCGGTTGACGGTTTTGACGGGACCTCGATAGCCGGGCTTGAGGTGGCGCCTCATGACAGCGTGATCTGTTTCGTTCGTGTCAGGCCGACCGGCGTTTCGGACAATCCGGTCTCGCTGCTTCTTGACTCGATTGCTTTTCTGCTTGAAAGCGGGGTGTCCCAGTACGTGGTTCTGAGTGCGTCATCAGTGAATGCGGTCCGCCTTGACGGCAGCTGTATCACACAGGACACACATTTTGACGCCAGGTTGCCGTATCTTATCTATGACAGTCTGTATGTGGCATCCGGAGCCTGCCTTGAGATTGCTCCGGGCACAAGTCTGTATTTCCATAACGGTGCTTTTCTGAAGGCCGATGGGCGTATACTTGCTTTAGGGACCCGTGACAGTCAGATTCTTTTTGCGGGCGACCGTCTTGACCGTGTGCTTGAAGACCTTCCGTACAGTCTGCTGGATTCACAGTGGAAGGGAATAGAACTGGGGATCGGCAGTTTCGGAAACCGCTTTGAGAACTGCATGATCCGTGGCGGAGAGTTCGGACTGCGTGCTGACAGTTCCAATTGCGACCGGTCCAAATTCGAGCTTGTGTCCAGCATTGTCCATAATGTCACGGGCAATTGCATAGAGGCTGAAGAGTGCAGAATTGCCATAGCCAATTCGCAGATTACCAATGCCGGAGAATATTGCATGGACATACGTGGCGGCAGGACTGAGGTGGTGTTCTCAACCATTGCTTCGCTGTCTGTCTGGAATATGGGCATAGCTGCTGTAAATCTTGCGCCCGGTGCTGCGGACACCGCTTTTGACGGAGCAGTCTTCCGCGACTGCATAATCACCGGGAGACATGCTGACGAGTTTCTTGTATCGGATTCCGTGCTGGAAAAATATTCTGACAGGATTGACGTTTCACATTCTCTGGTTCTGACAAAGGATACCGCTCGCATCTTTTATCATGGTGCCGTCTTTGAACACCAGTCGTCTGATCTTTCAGGGGCTGCCAACTTCATCGGAAAGTCGGTTCGCGGTTATGACAGCGTGTTCCTGCCGGATTCACTTTCGCGTGCCCGTGGCATAGCTGACAGCTTGTCGGTTGACTGGCCACAGGATCTCTGTGGTACTCAAAGACCTGTCTCGGGAGCCGATGCCGGATGCTACCAATCCTTTTTTGCCGAATAAAACATTTTTAAGTCTTCATGAAAACACGTTGTCTTGTCATCTCCCTTTGTGTCATTCTTTTGAGTATGCCTGTCTGGGGACAGCAGAGTTTGACGGTAATGTTCTTTAACACGGAAAACCTTTTTGATGCCGTTGACGATTCTCTGAAGAACGATGACGAATTCACACCTCAAGGTTCATACCGTTGGACGGAAAAACGTTACTGGAACAAACTGGATGCTGTGGCCAAGGTAATTGCCGCAGTCGGTGATGACGGATTGCCTGGGATTGTGGGTCTTTGCGAGGTGGAGAACGATACGGTTCTGCGTGATCTGACGGCAAGGTCGGCGCTGAAGGGCGCATCGTACCGTTATGTCATGACCGATTCCCCTGACCTGCGAGGGATAGATGTGGCTCTGCTGTACCGCCGTGGGGAGTTCCAGCTTACCGGCTACGAATCCATACCTGTCGACATAAGCGGATATTCAGACTCTCCTACGCGTGATATCCTGCATGCGACGGGACGCATTGCAAGCGGGGACACCCTGGACATCTACGTGTGTCACTGGCCTTCCCGCATAGGTGGCGAGAAAGAAACGGAGCCGCGCCGTATGGTGGCAGCCCGCCAAGTCCGTCAGTCAGTCGACAGCGTCATTGCGGTCCGCCGCAAGCCTTACATTATCATTATGGGTGACTTGAATGAGGGCACCGATTGCCCGGCCGTAGTTGAAGGCCTTGGAGCAAAAGGAATTGACTGTGGTGCGGATCTGCCTGATGGCGAACTGGTCACGGTGATGGATCATACCGGTGGCAGTTATCGTTATCAGGGCCGATGGGACAGCTATGACCAGTTCGTGGTCTCGGCTTCGTTCCTGAATGGATTGGGCTGCAGCAACATTGTCGATGAAAAGGTCTGGCGATTGGAGTTCATGTTGGAGGATGATAATGATTACGGTGGAAAAAAGCCGCTGCGTACCTTCAACGGACGACGTTATCAGCATGGCTTTTCCGACCATCTGCCCATCGGCCTTAGAATTGAATATTGATTTTTACGTCATTTTGATTATTCACGTTGAATGATTTCCTATCTTTACGGCAATTTGAATATACTAACCAAATAATAATCAGAATGAAGAAAATTTTAATGATTGCCGCATGTGCCGTACTGGCAGTTCAGGCAAACGCCCAGAAGAACATTCCTCTGGTTTATGATCAGGAATTCACAGGTGCCAAGTATGCTGAACCGGCTTACGTTACACCGGAAACTGCAACTGAAATCAAGTCTCTTCCGAATCCTTTCGAATTCACCGGCAGCAAGAAGCAGGTCAAGAAGTTCAAGGATTGGGAAAAGCGCCGTGCTGAAATAGTCAACGAGCTCTATCACTACGAGGTTGGCGTCAAGCCGCTGGTAGCCAAGGAGAACATCGAGGCAAGCCTTGAGAACAATACCCTGACCGTGAAGGTCACTGAGAACGGTGAAACTCTTACCCTTACGGCAAAGATCACCTATCCTGAAGGTGACGGTCCTTTCCCACTGATGATTGGCTGCAGCGGTGTCAACCTGATGCCTGCATCGTACTGGAAGGAGAACGGCATTGCCACAATGGTCTATACTTTCGGCCAGGTTATGGCCCATCAGCAGAGACGTGGCAACGAACCCATCAACAAGCTTTATCCTGAGCTGGTTGAGAACGGTGCATATTCAATGTGGCCTTGGGGTGCAAGCCGTCTTATTGACGGTCTCGAGATTGTAGGTGCCGCATCAAAGATTGACATGAAGCACATTGGTATTACAGGTTGCTCATTCGCCGGCAAGATGGCCTTGTGGTCAGCTGCATTTGACGAGCGTATCGCTCTGTGCGTAGCTCAGGAGCCGGGTGGCGGTGGTGCTGCCGCATGGCGTGTTTCAGAGATCGCTGACCCGTTCCGCGGTTCTCAGGGCGTTGAGAAACTGGGCCGTACCGACAACCACTGGTTCAAGGAATCAATGTGGGACTGGAAGGATGAGAATGTGACCAAGCTCCCAATGGACCATCACGAACTGGTGGCTCTTGTCTGCCCGCGTGCTCTCCTCGTTCTTGGCAATACCGACTACACATGGCTGTCTGACGAGGCCGGTTACGTTTCATGCGTAGCAGCCCGTGAAGTATGGAAGAAGTTCGGCATCGAAGATCGTATGGCATACTCAATCCAGGGCGGTCATGGCCACTGCGCTCTTCCAAAGAGCCAGAATCCTGAGGTTGATGCATTCATCCAGAAGTTCATGCTGGGTAAGGACGTTGATACCGACTACCGTCACATCGACGAGAAGATCAAGGCCAACCTGCCTGAGTTCGGCATTGATCTGAACGAAATGATTCCTTGGGTAAAGGAAATCAGCGGTCTGGCAAAGGATTGAACGTTTATACGATAATATCCAAGGGGCCTGCCATTCATTTGGCGGGCCTCTTCATTTTTGCGAAACTTGATCTGAATGATATTCTTTTTTGAAAAAAACCGTTGAAAACTTGCAGGGTTCAAATCAGACCATTACTTTTGTGCCCGCTAATGGTACGCTTGGTGAAGCGATAACCTGAGGGAAGTTTGGGTGAGTGGCTGAAACCAGCAGTTTGCTAAACTGCCGTACGGGTAACTGTACCGGGGGTTCGAATCCCCCAGCTTCCGCCAGAGTTCCATTGCAAAAGACATAGATGGCGCTTTCATCTAACGGTTAGGATACAAGATTCTCAATCTTGGCATACGGGTTCGATTCCCGTAGGCGCTACCACAAGAGACCTTTTCGGGTCTCTTTTTTTTGTGTTCGTCCCGCACGGTTGTATTTCATGGTTTTGGATGGTGGATGCAGACGTGGCGGGTTAAACGCGGATCACGGCTCAGTGGAAATTTAGTGTGGATTGCTGATATCATCTTTGAATACAGGTTTTGCATGCTGGATGGTGGGGTGTGCGGACTGCCGCTCCATGGCCTGCTCCTGCGGCCTTTCAGGCTGAAACGCGGAACTCGCGGCTTCGCCGCTCAGACAGCCGCGTTTCTTCACGCCTGGAAGGCCTTGTCGCTTATCGGCCATTCCACGGAAAGTCCGCACACCCCACCATCCAGCATGCAAAAATGTCGCGGCACGAAGTATGGTAACTATCTTGGCACTCAAAACCGAAGTTCAGAATCTGCGCAAGCAGCTAACCCAAGCACCTGCGTAACATCCGATGCTGCGCATCGGTTCAGTCCCGTAACTATCACCTTTCACGAAAGCTGATAATTACGGGGCGGCTGATAAATGGCCGCACCTCATTCAGAAACAGTTCTGACATAAAAAAAGATGGGCAGTGAATAGCATTCTGCCCATCTCTTTTTTACAGTCTTAACTTCTTGTGTCGTTATTTTCCGAAGTCAAGTGGGAGTATCCAACCAATTTTCAAAGATACGGTCGTAAGGTTGGCTTTTGGAACACCTGTACCCGTTTTGAACAAGCTGTTAATCTGGGCGCTGATTTCATCCTCAATATAGATATTGGCTAATCTGAAACCAAATACACCATGTCCGTACCACTGCAAGTTGTTGGTCTTATAGTCTAGAGTCTGCAATGATGAATCAAATGAATAACGCATGTTGAAACCTGCGCCACAGTAAAAGCCGAAAGTCTCTTGGCGGTTACCGTGATACATAAATGTCACAGGTATGTTAACAACAGATTGGCGGAATGAGAAATCTGACCCAAAAGGGTTAATCTGATCAATTACGAATGATTTGTTCAGTTCATATGAAAGACCGGTTCTGAGCCCCCAGGCGTTTTTGTTGAATTGGGCTCTGAAACCTGCATTCCAACCTATGCCATTGCCAGTTGAAACATGGGTATCAGGATAAAGGATACCTGCTGAGGTACAACCTAAGTTTACAGAGAACTCAAAAGGCTGATAGTAACGATAATCTCCCTTATGGCTAGAACCTGGTTCAAGGACTATTTCACATTCAGTTCCTCCTTTTGAGACAGCATCTACAGTCTGGGCATTAACAAAGGAACATGCCGTCATTAATGCAATTAGCAACAAGGTTTTTCTCATATAAAAAACAGTTTTAAAGTTGGTGATGGTCTTTTTGTTGAACAAAAATAGGAATGTACCTAATCTGTCACATTATCATCTGCGTTAAACAGAGTGTATCTTATTTAAAATTGTCAAGTAGCGTGACTGATATAACAAGGCTTAGTAAATGTTAACAATAACCTGCTTCATTTTTGAGATGCTGGGAAACTTCAAGCGGGAGGGAAAGGCGTTGTCCACGGGTCGGCTCAAATCCCTTGACCACGATTTTGCGACATTCTCCGATGGTCAGATTTTTCCGCACGGCATCTATGACGTGACAAGGAATGTGGGCTATATGACTCTGGGAATCAGCCACGACACATCCAGGTTTGTCTGTGACAATATCGCAAGAGTCTGGCGGGAGCACCTCAGAGAGCAATATCCCGATGCTCACACACTTGTAATACTGTGTGACGGCGGAGGTTCGAACTCCAGTTCGCACATAATCGTCAAGCAGGATCTTATGAATCTTGCCGACAGATTGGGTATCAGGCTTCTCGTTGTCCATTATCCGCCGTACTGCTCCATGTTCAATCCCATTGAGCACAGGCTCTTCTCGCAGATAACCCGCAGCTGGAGCGGAGCTCCGCTGATGTCTCTTCAGAATGCCGCACAGCGGGCCGCGATGACCACTACGAAGACGGGATTTAAAAGTTTTTGTTCACGTTAACTCAAAATCTTATGACATTATGAGGCCGATTGATGAATCATATCAGAAGAGACTCGCACAGCAGGTCATCTTTGCTCCGGAATTGGGCAAGTGGAACTGCCTCGTCAAACCGGCCAACTGATGCAACTTATTTTTTACACATTACTAACTGCAAATGGAATAAATATTCCCAGCAATGAGGACAAACCAGTTCGGTTACGGTTACGCCCAGGTTGTCCCGAATCCAGAACAACTGAAAGACTGAAAGAACTGAACAAATAAGGCACCTCCCGAGGCAAATTCATTTTCCTCTCGTGGAAAATATTTTTTCCTCCCGAGGAAAAAATGGGGCCGCGGGGACTGTTGTAGCTCATTCACCGGGAATGGTGATGCACGGGTAACGGACGGGTGATGAGTCAAAAAGCACTCATCACCTTGTAACGCATTTATATACAATTGGTTACAGCCATTGGTGATGAGTGAGGAGTGTTTTCATTTCGTCTGCACTAAAATACATCATGCACGAATGCAGCTGTGATGAAGGTTCTGCGTCAATTCAGGTGACGCCATAGTAGTAAAAATATGCTGTAATCCATTGATAATTAGATAGATAAAATTTGCAGCAGAACTTTCAAGAGAGAATAACATCAGGCTGTCCGGCCTGACAGTCACCGGTGATACGATACGCGTCACGGCCGAAACCGCGAACAGGGCGAAGGCCATCAAGAGGTCAATGTACAACAGGGAAATATCACCTAAATTGACGCAGAACCGTGATGAAATGAAAAACACCCGTCACCTGTCACCTTGCCACTTAAGTGTCAGCCTATCAGTGACTTAAGCGGTGACAGGTGTTTTTTGACCTGTCACCCGCCTGTTACTGGTGTCTCACCGTTCATACGTTATGCCCGTTACCTTTCCAGCTGTTGTTTTTGTCATTACAAGTCTTGTAATGATCATTTCAAGTCTTGTAATAATCATTTCAAGACTTGTAATAAGATTTATTGCACGATGTCTTCCGTGATGTTCCACCTGAAACGGTGCGGATGGATGTTGGGAAGGTGACAGGCCCAAAAGCACCTGTCACCACATAACATATTTATGTACAATCAGTTAAGTGCCATGGTGACAGGTGACAGGTGTTTTTTATTTCATCCCCACTATTTTTCGGGTGGGACGTATTCACGCCTGGACTGACATTCACTCCCAATCCGTTTCCTCCAGTTCGAACAGATCGTTGACCGATATGCCGAACAGCCATGCCATCTTGAGGGCAAGGACGGTTGAGGGGTTGAATTTTCCCTGCTCGATTGCGGCTATTGTCTGGCGTGTCACTCCGGTGCGGTCTGCCAGATCCTGTTGCGTCATATTGTGGCGCGCGCGCTCCACACGAATGCTATTCTTCATTGCCCAGGGCTTTGTTTTCCTTATGCAAGGATATCTTGAAAATAAGAATGTAGTATATCATGAATGAGGTCCAGCTGGTCAGAAAGGTACAGACCTTGAGTATGGCCTGATAACATTGTATTTCCATTATCCGCACCGTGATGTATCTGATGATGAAAAACAGCAGGTTCAGCATGAAGAACAGTATCACCGATTTGAACAGGGCGTTGAAGCGTATGCAGTCTATGCGCTCGTCATCGGCCTTTTCCTTTGAAAGGGCTGCAACAGTCAGGCCTGCAGGCGTGACAAGCGTTGATATCAGTACGAATACGAAGGATTGTTTGGCCAGAAACATGGAACACATGTACATTACAAGCCCTGCCACAAAGAGGGCCAGTCCGATTTTCTGCCATTTGTGCGGCAACAGGATCGATTTCGCTGCCGACAGGGAACAGGTTTCTACGGCATCGGGCTTTGAGAGTTTCCGGTTCTGGATCCATAGCGACAGTTTCAGGCAAAGGATATAAAGGAATGGGAACATTCCAATCTCATAGTACCTGAAGAGCTTGAATACCAGCGGTTCGGTTGTATGGGACGTATTGATGGCAAGGATGGAGAACGGTATTTTGAGAATGCCTGCCATTATCCAGATGGCAACCGCCAGCAATAGTGATCTGCGTCGCATGACCGATATCATTTCGTCTTCCCTGCGTTCTTTTGACATGGCCATGATAATTCCTGACAGCGGAATCAGAAAGTGTTCCAGCAGAAGACGTATGGTACTTTGTGTGTCATAGAGGGCATTGCCGTTCATGTGGGTCTGACGTGCAATGTGCGATGTGTCCGACAGCAATGCAAGCGTGACGAAAATGGCAAACATCAATGCTCCGTTAATCTGCCATCGGTGCGGCAATAGTTTCATTTGTTTCATCTGTGACAAGTGTTAATCCATCACAAATGTAATGTATTGTTTACATATTGCAAAGATTATATTGCAAATTCTTCGATTAATTGCGAAATCTTGTCTGATAATCATTGCTGATTTTTTTGTCTATATTTGCACAAAACCATGTTTCTTTCAGCGCATATGAGAAAAATCAGTTTCATTCTGACTGTGGTGCTGGCATTGCTTGCCACGACCGGTTGCTCGACAATGAAGGTGTTTACTGAGCATAACAAGCCCGAAGTGTATGCCGAGTGTTATTCCACACCTCATGAGTTGGTGCTCCCGTATTCTGATTATGCTCAGGGTGGCATGGCCACGGCATCGAGCACCTTGAGCAGAATGATTATGGAGCATTTGTCCATGGTCGGGGGAGGTGAATGGAACGGTGTGATATTGTATGACCAGACACGCGGAACCTGGAATGGAGTCACCGCACTGTATCAGAAATACATGCCGATAATCTATGACGTGGACCTCTACAAATCCCAGAAATAGAACAGGTCAGGCAGGCGTGGCAGGCGCAGGTAACAAGCCGATATCCGACACTGCTACTCGTGATGATAGGGCAGGTTCTGGAGTATGGTGAATGCGCGGTATAGCTGCTCCACGAATATGAGTCTCACCATCTGGTGGGAGAATGTCATGCGGGACAGGGAAATGCGGCCGGGAACGCGGTCATAGACGGCTTGCGAGAAGCCGTATGGGCCTCCGATTATGAACACCAGACGCTTGGATGACTGTGCCATGTGTTTCTCCAGCCATGATGCCAGAGCGGGCGATGTGAAATCGTGCCCCTTGTCATCGAGCAGCCATACATCGTCTCCGGGTTGGAGAAGTTTCAGAATGGACTGGCCCTCCAGATTCTTCTGGGTCTGGAAGTCCATGTTGCGGTTGTTCTTGAGGTCAGGGATGGTCTGGATTTCAAACTGGGCGAAATGCTCCAGACGGGACTGGTATTCGGCTATTCCGTCCTGCAGCCATTTCTGAACGGTCTTTCCTACAACTATAAGTATTATCTTCATACTTTGCAAAAATACAAAGTTGGCGGCTATTCTTGATAATTTGGAGCATAATTGTTAATTTTGCAGGTCTTTCGTCTTTTTGAACAGGTATGAAAAGAAAAATTCAGGATGGCGGCCGCAGATACTTTTTCATAAAGTTCTTTGTTGACTGGGCTGTCAGAACATCATACAGGAGGTTTCAGGTTGAAGGACTGGAGAACCTTCCCAAGGACGGCAGTGTAATCTGGGCAGCGAACCATACCAATGCTCTGATGGACCCGCTGGTCATGCTGGCGGCCACACCTCAGCAGAAAGTATACGTTGCACGTGCTGACATCTTCAAGAAGAAGAGTGCGGTAAAGTGGCTGAACTTTCTCAAGATCATGCCCATATACCGTATCCGTGACGGCATTGATGCTGTCAAGCGCAATGACGAGGCCATTGCCATGGCAACCGATGTGCTGCTTGACGGTGTTCCGTTTGTGATATATCCCGAGGCTACGCATCGGCCCAAGCATTCACTGCTCAAGCTCAGCAAGGGCATTTTCCACATTGCCCTGTCGGTCAATGACAAGGTGCAGAATGACAATTCGGTGTATATCATGCCGATTGGCATTGAGTACGGCGATTATTTCAGATTCCGTTCTACAGTGCTCATCAATTTCGGCAAGCCTATCAATGTTTCCGAATTCGTGAAGGAGAACAGCGAGCTGCCGCAGCCGGTACAGATGGTGAAGATGCGCGAACTGCTTACAGAGAAGATGTCGCAGCAGATTGCCTATGTGCCCGATGATGAGGACTATGATGCTACCTGGGAATATGCCAAGCTCAAGGCAGGTAACCCGCGTTACTTCCATGAGACTGTACGTGAGATAGAGAAGCAGACGGGCACGCGCCTGAAGGGACTGCTCAGGAATCAGGCCGTTGACCGTAAGGCCATTGCCCAGGTTCAGGAGCTTAAGCAGAATGATCCTGAAAAGGCGGAAGCCCTGCTTGACAAGGTTGAAAAACTGCGTATCTGGCGTATTCAGAATGGTGTTTCAGTACATTCAATTGCAAACAACAAGCGACTTTGGGCTGCCCATGTCAATCTTTTCCTTGCGATACTGGGACTTCCGTATTATCTGTTCTGCGGTGTCGTGAGCTCAATCATGTGGATTCCAATACTGTGCATACTGCGTGGAATCAAGGACGATGCCTTCTACAATACGGTACGCTTCGCAACACGTTTCGCAATGCTTCCCATTGCGGTGATAATCTGGGCTGTGCTGTATTTTCTGGTCATTCCCTGGTCATGGCCATGGGCCCTGGGAGCATTCATACTTTCGCTTCCTTCGCTCAGGTTCCTTTATGGATATGGGGCGTTCATGCGCCGTCTCTGCTCGGATATACGCTGGTTCTGGAAACGCCGTAAGGCACCGGATTACAATTTCGAATAGAATTCCAGATACTGTCGGGCTACCTTCAGGTAGTCGTGGTGCTTGCGGACATACTCAACGGACTGCACTTTCAGACTGTCAACGGTCTGGGGGTGCAGTGCTGTTTTTTCCAGTTCGCTGTATACGCTTTCGTATGTGGGCAGTACATTGATTATCGGCCTGAGCCGGTCTTCTCCCAGAATCCCATAGTTCTCAGGTTCGCCTCCGCCCACGTTGACAATGCCCTTTGACATTGCAAGAAGCGAGTTCATGGCAGGGGTGTAGCTGTACAGCTGGTCAAGTATCAGGTCACTTCCTTCCAGCAGACGGTAGTATTCGTCAAAAGGCACTCCCTGGACAGTCTGAACCTTGACAAGGTCAGGATAGCGTGCCTCCAGGTCCTGTGCCGCACGCAGCATTATGTCTGTGCCCTTGTAGGCGCTGCGGCCACGGCTTATTCCGGCGAAGATGCGTAGCGGGCCGCTGTGCTTCCGGATGGTGACATCATCATTGACCTTGATGGGAAATGGTATGAACTGCATCTTTTCGCGAATTGGGCGGCTGTTGCTTCCGGTCTCGGTGACATGGTTGTAGGTCGCCCAGTATTCGTACAGTCCTGCTGCAATTCCGTCACAATCGGCGGCTATCTGCCTGTTGAGCCGTTCCTTGTCAGTGCCAATCCATTCTTCGTGGAAACGCCTGGCTTCCCAGTCCGTACGGGGGGTGTCCCCGAAGTTGAAGTCGCTGTAACGCAACGGACGCAGGTCGGTATTGACTTTGACCCAGTAATGGTCCATGCCGAACGCCCCCAGGACCATTTTGCCGTTGTGCCGGCGCAGATACCGGTATATGGGCATTATACGGCCTGCCTTGAGTTCTACGAATATGGGATTGATGATCTGCACGATGTCATAGCCGCGCATTCGTGGAAGGGCGCGCAGAAGACGTATCAGGAATGACAGGCGTCCGAAACGGCTGTTCAGGTCGCGGTGCAGGTCAATGTCGCGGGGATAGTCCTTCCAGGAGTCGCCGTCGCTGGCTACCGTGACGCTGTGTCCCAGTTCCCTCAATCCTTGTGCCAGAGTGTTGTGCACGTTGCTGTATTCTCCAAGAAGCAGTATCTTCATTTTTCCTTCTTCAATGATGCCAGTGCCATTTTCCAGGCTCCGCGGCCGCCCAAAGATGAATAGAATTCCAGAGCCTTTCCCTTCAGACCGGTCTTCCCGAACAGCCGGGAATTGCCGGAAATGAAGTCGCGGCATGCACGGGAAGCATCCCTGTCGCCTTCATGGAGCAGCTTGCCGCTCAGAATGAGAACGCGCAGCTTGAGCGCTTCAAGACAACGGCTTCTCATTTCCACTGGGGCCGATGCACAGTCGTCCAGTGCAATCTTCATGCAGTCCAGTCCGCGGCCGATGCCGGAACGGAGGCTGGGGCCGGTTATGCTGTCCTGGCTTACTGATGTGCAGTGGTATGAACGTGTGGTGATCCATTGGAGCTTCGGTCGGGCAAGCAGGGCTCTCAGTCCCAGTTCCCAGTCGTCCCAGATACGGCAGGAGGGATTCCAGCCGCCTATGCCGCGCAGCCACGATGTGCGGAAAATCATGCTGATTGTGTTTAGCATGCTGTTGAGAATGTGGACCGCAGGGTCACTGACAGGTCTGTATGCCCGTACGGCCTCCCTGTCGTTGACTTTCTGTCGGGTGGGGAAGGCAACCATGTCAACATCGGTCTTCCATTCGTGCGGCAGGTCCTCGAAAAGGTCATCGGAATCGAAGAAATAGACCCAGGTCGTGGTCACTGAAGCCAGACCGCGGTTGCGGGCGGCTGCTGCTCCCGGAGCGGGCTCGTGCAGGACGGAAATCCAGCTGCATTCGCCGGCATACTGTTCAAGTGCCTCCAGTGTACCGTCAGTGCTGCCGTTGTCCACGGCAATTATCCTGACTGGCCAGATGGGGCTGCGTCTTATGCTTTCAATGGTTCTTCTGACCAGCCCTCTTCTGTTGAGAACCGGAATTACTATTGTAAGATCCATATTCCTTTGATCATGTTTGACAGAATCGGGAAAGGATTCCTTCTTTCGTGAACCAGATACCAGCCGGATTCCTTCAGACTCAGCCATAGGGCGCGCAGTGGACCGTACATGTAACGGAATACGGCTCCTTTGGTGAGCTGGAGTTTGGGGGCCGATGCAAACGCTCCGGCTGTCGATAACGCTCCCGTGCTGACAAGCGTCTCATCCGTGCTGTCAAGGCGCAGTCCGGCGCGGCGGCAGTCGCACAGGAAGATGTCTTCTTCTCCGGCAGCCAGGCTGGGACTGCCCAGACCGAACCGGCTGTCGAAAATAATGCCCTTTCCAACGACACTTTCACGCCTGAAACTGATTTCAACCGAGCAGATGTAAGGTGCCGGGTATGGATGCAGGGGCTTCCCGTCATATGTGGCGGCCCTGAAGGTCAGGATGTCGGTATGGGGCGATTCTGCCCAGAGACGGCGCAGCCTGTCAATCTGCTGCAAAGAGTAGCGGTTGTCGTCATCGGCCAAGAGGCAGATGTCGGCTGTGGAGTGTGCCATGGCGTTGTTGCGGTTCAGTGAAAGACCGCGGCCCTGCAGAAGGTGGAGCGACACATCTTTTCTGGACTCCAGAACCGGCGGAATCTGTCCGGCAAAAATGGCTTCAGTCTGCTGCATGGAAATGACATATCTGACACCGGGAATTGGCTCAAGCAGCATGTCGGGAACTGAAAGGATGCCCCCGTCAATGGTCGAAACAAGTATGTCGAGCGTTGGAAGTGTGCTGCTCATAGGTCCTGATAGCGACTGTCTGTGTATGAGAACGTAAAAATAAGCCATTTATTTTATAATTTTGCACTCATAAGGACGTTATTGTAACACTATGGCAAAACAGAGCAGCTCCGGTCTGCGGCCGGAAGGCCTTTCGTCGCGCATCCTCAAGTACACGGCTGTGTTCGGGAGCGTTCAGGGCGTTGCCATGCTCTGTACCCTTGTGCTGAACAAGGTCAAGGCCAAGCTGCTGGGTTCTGCGGGCTTCGGTCTGGCCGAAGGCTTCAACCGCAGCACGGAACTGGTGCGCAGTTCTACCGGTCTTGGAGTGGGCTCGACCGCTGTCCAGCAGGTGTCTCTTTATTCCGATAGTCCCGAGGAACTTGATTCAATGGTGCTGGTGACCCGCAGCTGGGCTCTGCTCACCGCGATGGTGGGAATGTTGCTGTGTCTGGTTCTTTCAGGTGCTTTGAGCCGATGGGCCTTCAAGGATGACAGTTCTTTTGCTCCGCAGTTCATGATGATGTCCCTGTCAGTTGCCGCGAGTGCCGTTTCCGGCGGTGAAATGGCCATTCTTAAGGGAACCGGCCGTCTGCGTCATGTGGCTCTTTCCCAGCTTTTCGCGGCTGTCTTTTCGCTGCTTCTGTCGGTTCCGCTATACTGGCTGCTCGGATTGGACGGCGTGGCTCCGGCCTTGGCCTTGTCTGCATTGGGCACACTGGCTGTCACATGCTTCTTCTCATTCAAGGCATTTCCTTATAGGGTGCGTCCGTTCAGCGGTGCCGTGTTGAAACGCGGATTCGGAATGATAGGTTTCGGCATATTCTTCACCATTGCCGCATTCCTGAGCTCGTGGGCATGGTCATTCCTGGCTAGATACCTCTATGTGCATGGCGGTGAGGAACTTACCGGCACGTATTCGGCCGGATGGATGCTGGTGACTTACATGACCACGTTGCTGCTGACTGTGAACGATTCCGAATACTATCCGCGGCTTTCTGCTGCGAGCGGCAATCAAGTGGAAATGAACCGCATAGCGGCATGCCAGTCGCAGACAATGCTGATGCTTGCCTCGCCGCTTGTCATGGCGTTCATAGTGGGTATGCCCCTGGTGGTGCTCGTGGTGTTGGATTCCGTGAAATTCAGTGAGTCTGTGGCGCTGGCACAGCTGGCCGTAATAGGACTGCTGTTCAAATCGGCCTACCAGCCTGTGGCATATATGGCTTTGGCCAAACTTGACGGAAAGATCTATGTGGCTCAGGAACTTGCATGTTATCTTATGCTGATAGGATGCGTGCTGCCCGGCTACAGTCTGGGCGGACTGACAGGCGTGGGCCTTGGACTGGCCGTGTGGGAGCTGCTCTATCTGGTGATGATACTTATCGTTGCGGGGCTGCGCTTCAGATTCGTGCCGCCTGTGCCGCTTGTCAGACGGTTCGTGATTCAGCTGGCTCTGACATGCGTCTGCGCGGCGGGCTGCGTTGTGGTCCGGGGTGCAATCGGGTATGCTGTCGGTGGCGCAGCAATGGTGGCATCGGCCTTGTACTCATTCGTTTTCCTGAGGAGGAACGGAGGCCTGACATTTTTCAGGAAAAGCAATTGATGTTTCGGACGCTTTTCATTATATTTGCGGATTAACAGTTTTGCTACAGAATAATATGGACGAATTATTGATGCAGGTAACCGAAAAGGCTCAGCAGTGGCTGGGTAACGGTTTTGATGAGAATACAAGAAACGAAGTCAGGGCAATGCTTGAAAATGAGGACAAGTCTGCTCTAATTGACGCTTTTTACCGTGATCTGGAATTCGGCACCGGCGGTCTGCGCGGAATCATGGGCGCAGGAACCAACCGCATGAACATATATACGGTCGGAATGGCCACCCAGGGTCTGGCAAATTACCTGAACCGCAACTTCAAGGACAGGGAACAGATTTCAGTGGTTGTGGGTCATGACTGCCGCAATAACGGCCGCCTGTTCGCTGAAACGGTTGCAGACATCTTCAGCGCCAACGGAATCAAGGTCTATCTGTTCGAGGACCTGCGTCCCACGCCAGAAGTTTCTTTCGCAATCCGGTATCTTGGCTGCCAGAGCGGTGTGAACGTGACCGCAAGCCACAATCCGCGCGAATACAACGGCTACAAGGCATATTGGGAAGACGGTGCTCAGGTTCTGGCTCCGCATGACACCGGCATCATTGACGAGGTGGCAAAGGTCCGTGTTGAGGACATAAAGTTCAAGGGCAACCCCGAACTTATTACCATTATCGGCGAAGAGGTCGACAAACCTTATCTGGATGCCATTGAGGGTATCTGCATTGATCCGGATCTGGTGAAGCGCAACCATGACCTGTGCATTGTATATACTCCGCTGCACGGTTGCGGACGCATGATGATTCCGCGTTCACTGGCCCAGTGGGGATTCACGAACGTGAACTGCGTTCCCGAGCAGATGATACCGGACGGCAATTTCCCGACAGTCGTATCGCCGAACCCGGAATATCCTGAGGCATTGACACTTGCTCTGAAGCTGGCACGAGAAAAGAATGCCGATGTCGTCATGGCATCGGACCCTGATGCTGACCGTCTGGGCGTGGCCTGCCGCAATGACAAGGGCGAACTGGTGCTGCTGAACGGCAACCAGACAGCAATGATATTCCTGTACTACATTATCAGACAGCTCAACAAGCTGGGCAAGATTACCGGTAAGGAATACATAGTCAAGACAATTGTCACGACTGAGGTCATCAGCGAGATAGCCAGGAAGAACAACATGGAGATGTTCGACTGCTATACCGGCTTCAAGTGGATTGCAAAGGTCATTGCCGATGAGAATGCAAAGGGAAAGAAGTATGTCGGTGGCGGCGAAGAGAGTTTCGGCTTCCTGGCCGAGGATTTCGTGCGCGACAAGGATGCCGTATCGGCCTGCTCGCTCATGGCCGAGATTGCCGCATGGGGCAAGGAGAACGGCAAGACCCTGTTTGACATGCTGCTCGATGCATATCAGGAATACGGTTTCTCGGAAGAACAGGCCGTGAGTGTCGTAAAGCCGGGCAAGAGCGGAGCCGATGAGATCAAGGCCATGATGGAGCAGTTCCGTGCCAATCCGCCAAAGACTCTGGCAGGAGAACCGGTCGTGCTCATCAAGGACTTCAAGCTGCTCAGGCAGACTGCTGCCGACGGCACTGTGACAGAGCTTGAAATGCCTGAACCGTCCAACGTGCTGCAGTATTTCACAGCCGCCGGTGACAAGATCTCAGTCCGTCCTTCAGGAACCGAACCTAAGATAAAGTTCTATATGGAAGCCAAACTGCCAATGGCATCGAAGGCCGATTATCTTGCTGTGAAGGCTCAGGCCGGCGAAAAGATCAACCTGTTCAAGAAGGATCTCGGAATCTGATGAAACGCTTTACGAATCTGTTCCTGTTGCTGCTCCCGCTTCTGTTTTCGTGCTGCGGGCGCCATGGGGTCGTTGACATAAGGATTGTGGCGACCTCCGATGTCCATGGACAGGTTTTTGACATAGATGCGGTTACCGGCAAACAGCGTGAGGGCTCGCTTGCCAAGGTTGCCACATTCCTTTCAAAGGAACGTAAGGAACACAGGAATGTGGTATATGTGGATTGCGGGGACATTCTGCAGGGATCGATTGAAATGTACCGCGATGTAACTGCCGAATTCTACAAGCCAAGTCTGGCTGCAACGGCATACAACCTCCTTGACTGTCAGGCATACGCCATGGGCAATCATGACCTGTTTGTGGGCACGAACAGTTACGACCGCTTTTTCCGCAGTCTTGAATCTCCCGTTCTGTGGGGCAATCTGGGCTTTGCAAAGATGGGTGATTACATGCCTCCGTACAGGGTGGTTGAGGTCGGCGGAGTAAGAATAGCATTCCTTGGACTTACCACCCAGAGTGTCCTGAATACCATCCCGGCCGATGTGATGGGCGAACTTGGCGTGTGTTCGTTTGAAAAGGCATCGGACTTGTGGATTCCGGTTCTCAGGGATGAGGAAAAGGCCGATGTCATTGTGGGGCTTGTCCATGCCGGCATCAAGGAGTGGGGAAACACTCCGGGACTTGGCGGATTTGACCTGATCCTTTACGGTCATGACCATGAACGGAACGCTGCAAGGATTGCTGTGGGGAACGGCGATTCCGTCTGGGTTGCCAATCCGGGGGGCTTCTGCAGCAGCGTTGCTGTTGCGGACATCAGCCTTGATTTCAGTAAGTCAGATACTCCGGAACCTGTAATCAGTGCCGGAATTGAAGACATCGGTGGTGTTGAACCTGATGCGAAGTTCCTGGACCGTCTTTCGGACCGTTGGGATGACGTCTGCGCCTATGCCGATTCCACATTGGGTATTCTGGGCGATCCGCTCATTGCCGACGGTTCAATATGGGCCATGAACTCGTCCCTTGACTATATCCATTCCATTCAGATGGGTTTCCAGGGAGCACAGGTGTCGCTGGCATCGTGCGTCCAGACTACAGCCAGGATTGATGCCGGACCGTTTACCATGCGTGATGCCTTCCACCTGTATCCGTTTGACAACAGCATGGTGTCACTGATGCTTTCCGGAGCTGAAATCCGCAGTATCCTTGAGTGCTCGACCGACAGGTTCCTGACTGAGGGGCCCGTTGAACCGTCGAACCGCTTTCTTTCGGCGGCAGGTATCAAATACGTGATAGATCTGACGGAACCGTTCGGACAGCGGGTCAAGGTCATATCCATGTCTGACGGCACTCCTTTTGATGAGGAACAAATGTACCGTACCACCATCACGTCATTCCTGTTCGGGGGAACCGAGTCAATCCTGCCGCAGGCGACCGGTCTTTCCGGGGCGGATCTGCAGACACGACTTAACGTTTCCACCCCAACTGATATAAGATATTATGTGATAACCCAGTTCGCACTCAGCAGCGAAATGGGTGACACTGTAAGAATAAAGCGGTATTCCGATTGGATGACTGCCATGAATGATATGGTTGAACATGAAAGTTCGAATAATTAATTTACTTTATATGAATATGAAAAAGAATATCTGTCTTATGATTCTGGCAGCAGGTCTGTTCTCATTGACCGGCTGCAAGTCGAGTGCCAATGCCTATAAGACCGCTTATGAAAAGGCGGTTCAGAACGATCAGGTTCAGGCCGAACAGCCTGCTGCCCAGCCTGTCCAGGATGAGAATGTCTCAGTCCGTCAGGAAAAGGTGACCAAGGTCAGCGGTGAAGGTGAAATCCAGCAGTACGCTGTAGTATGCGGAAGCTATTCGCTGAAGGCCAATGCCGATGCTCTGCTTGAGAGTCTCAAGAAGGACGGCTATTCTCCGGTTGTTGCAGTCAACGAGGCCGGAAAGACATACCGTGTAATCCTTGCCAGCTTCAAGACCAAGGAAGAGGCAGCCGACGCCCGTGCCAAGTTCAAGGCAAAGTATCCTGACAATACCGATTTCCAGGGCTCCTGGATTCTGTATAACAAGTAAGGGACTTGGGTCGTATACTTTCGATAGATTACGGTACCAGACGTACCGGAATCGCTGTGACTGACATCCTGCGCATAGTGCCGGGGGGATTGACTACTGTACCCACTAACGAACTGATGTCATTCCTGACCGGTTACTGTGCACGTGAAACGGTTGACATCATCGTGGTTGGCCATCCGACGAACATGAACGGGCAGGATTCGGCCAGTATGGCTCAGATACGTCCGTTCGTTGAGAAGCTGCGCAGGCAGTTCCCTGACAAGAGAATAGAGATGTTTGATGAGCGCTTTACATCGGTACTGGCACATCAGGCCATGCTGGACAGCGGAATAGGCCGTATGGCACGCAGGAATAAGGCACTTGTCGACGAAATCAGCGCAACCATCATTCTGGAGTCGTATATGGATTCCAGGCAGTATAGAGAATTATGATATTACCTATTTATACATACGGCCATGCTGTCCTTAAGCAGGAGGCCGGTGAAATTGATGAAAACTATCCCGAACTGGGACAGCTTGTGAAGGATATGTTCGAAACCCTGCGCAAGAGCGAGGGGGTGGGGCTGGCAGCACCTCAGGTGGGTCTTCCAATCCGTCTAGTGGTTGTTGACCTTGATGTGATGTCCGATGACATGCCCGAATTCAAGGGTTATCTGAAGTCTTATATCAATCCTTACATTGAAGAGACTGACGGGCCGATGGAACCATACGAAGAGGGATGCTTGAGTTTTCCGGGCATTCACGAAAAGGTCATGCGCCCGGCGCGCGTGCGCGTGAGCTGGCTGGACGAGAATTTTGAGGAGCATGACGAATGGTTCGAAGGTTTCCCCGCACGTGTCATGCAGCATGAGATTGACCATCTGGACGGAAAATGCTTCATTGACCGCATGTCGCCTCTGCGCCGTCAGATGAACAAGAAGAATCTGAGCGCCATCCAGGCCGGCCGTTTCAACTGCGATTACAAGGTCAAACCCGCCAGAAAATGACATGGGAATAAGGCGTCGCTGCATGATGCTGGCAGTGGCTGCAATGCTGCTGCCGGGCTGCGCGCATGCCCAGATCAATACTGACCGCATGATGCTGGTGGGCCGCAACGCCCTTTATTTTGACGATTACGTTCTTGCCATCCAGTATTTCAATCAGGTCATAAATGCCAAGCCATACCTGTACGAACCGTACTTCTACAGGGCTGTGGCCAAACTCTCGCTCGAGGATTTCCGTGGAGCCGAACTTGACTGCAACAGTTCCATTGAACGCAATCCGTTTGTGGTCAACAGTTACCAGGTCAGGGGGCTGGCAAAGGTCTATCAGCAGATGTACGTTGAAGCTGTACAGGATTTCCGGAAAGGCTTGAGCCTGGATCCCGAGAACCGTTCCATACGCCATAACCTCATTCTGAGCCTGGCCCGGAACGGTGACATGAAGGAAGCTCTTGCAGCTGTTGACACCCTGCTCATGTCCTGGCCGAAATATGCCGAGGGCATGGCTATGAAATCGGATCTTCTGTGGGATAACGGTGACAGTGTCCAGTCGCTTGAATGGATTGACAGGGCCATCGGACAGGACCGTTTCAATTCCGATCTGCTTGTGCATCGTTCCGTCCTCAAGGCACGTCTTGACATGTTCGATGAGGCACTGCCGGACCTGGACCGTGCAATATATCTGGACCCAGGCAATGTCCAGGCATATATGAACAGGGCAATGGTCCACTACGAACGCGACAGCCTGAATTCGGCGCTGGCCGATTATGACATGGCTCTCAGAATTGACCCGGCGAATGTGAACGGACATTATAACCGAGGCAGTCTCAGAGCGCAGGTCGGTGATGACAACCGTGCCATTGACGATTTTGATTTCGTCATTGATGCCGAGCCGGACAATATGATGGCTGTCTTCAACCGCGGAGTGCTGCGTAACAATACCGGAGATTTCAGCGGGGCTGAGCAGGATATCAGCCGCGTGCTTGAGGAATATCCTGATTTCATTCTGGGATATCAGCTGCGTTCCGATGTCCGTGAAAGGCTGGGACTCAGCGAACTGGCCTATCAGGATGCCATGGTGGTGCTCAGGGAACAGAACCGGCGTTTCAACCGGGCCATGGGCTACGATACCGGTTCGGACAGCGATGCCGATGATGAGGCATCGGATTCCAAGACACGATCCAGCAAGGACCGTAATGTCCGTAATTACAGGAAGATAATTGTGGATGACGAGCTTGAGAACTCTACCGGTTTCTCAAGTGAATACCGCGGTCGCGTACAGAACAGGAATGTCGAGGTTTCGTATCTGGCATCATTCAGACTGACTTATTTTGACAATGAGAACCCTACCTCGCGCAGGGTGTTCACAAGCCCGCTCCTTGCCAGCTTCAACAGCGTGGGACATCCCATACGTGATGTCAGGTTCGAATCGGGAAATCAGGCCCTTGATATTGACAGGATCAATTATCTGTTCGACGATATAGAGACCCGTGCCGCCAGTATAGCCCAGAACCCGGCCAGTGTGGAGGATCTGCTGTGCAGGGCTCTGGATTTCAGCCTTCTGCAGGATTTCCAGTCGGCTCTTGATGACCTTGATGCCGCAATGGAAGTGAATGCTGACAACTGGATGGCGTGGTTCCTGAAGGCGCAGATCCTTTCCATGCGCATGGATGTCGAGAAGAATGAGTCTGACCGGCGCGACACCAGACTCCAGACTCTGCAGCTGTCGGAATACCGTCAGGTGATCCAGTCACTTGACAAGGTCATTGAACTGGCTCCTGAACTCGCTTTCGCGTATTACAACCGTGGTACGTTCTATGCCATGTCCGATGACCTGCATGCTGCGCTGGTCGATCTTGACAAGGCTGTGGAGCTGGATCCCCAGCTGGCACAGGCGTGGTACAACAGGGCTGTCGTCCTTGTGCTGCTGGGCAGGACAGACCAGGCCGTTGACGACATGAGCCGTGCCGGAGAACTGGGCATAGTCGGCGCATATAATATAATAAAGCGCTTTTCCAAGACTGAATAGCTCCAAATTGAAAACAAATTGATAATTTTGCGGACTTTGCATTGAAAAAACAAATAAAAACAGCATAAGAATGATAAACATCACTTTTCCGGATGGAACCGTCCGCCAGTATGAGCAGGGCGTTACCGGATACGAAATTGCCGAGAGCATAAGCCAGCGTCTGGCACAGGACGTTCTGGCATGCAGTGTCAATGACCAGATAACCGAACTGAACCGTCCCATTATGGAGGACGCTTCAATCAAGCTTCACAAGTGGGATGACGATGAGGCCAAGCACGCATACTGGCATACCAGTGCCCACCTTATGGCTGAGGCCCTTCAGGAACTCTATCCAGGCACACAGTTCGGTATCGGACCGGCCATTGAGCGCGGTTTCTATTATGACATCATGCCACCGGAAGGTACTGTCATCAAGGAATCTGACTTCGCTGCCATCGAGGCCAAGATGATGGAACTTGTCCAGAAGAAGGAAAAGCTTGTCCGTGAGGAAATCTCAAAGGCCGATGCCCTGAAGTTCTTCGCCGAGCGCGGACAGAGCTACAAGAACGAGCTGATCGCCGACCTTGAGGACGGCACTATCACCACATACACACAGGGTAACTACACTGACCTCTGCCGCGGTCCGCATCTGGTCGACACCAGTGCTATCAAGGCCGTCAAGCTGACTGCAACCAGCGCAGCTTACTGGCGCGGTGACGAGAAACGCCCGCAGATGACCCGTATCTACGGCATCAGCTTCCCTAAGAAGAAGATGCTTGACGAGTATCTCGAACTGCTCGAAGAGGCCAAGAAGCGCGACCACCGCAAGATCGGTAAGGAGATGGAACTTTTCATGTTCAGCGACATGGTCGGCAAGGGACTTCCCATCTGGCTGCCAAAGGGTACGTCACTGCGTCTCAGACTGCAGGACTTCCTGTCACGCATCCAGAAGCGTTATGGCTACCAGCAGGTTATCACCCCGCACATCGGTTCAAAGCAGCTCTATGTCACTTCCGGTCACTGGGATCATTACGGCAAGGACAGCTTCCAGCCTATCACCACTCCTGAAGAGGGCGAGTGCTATCTGCTCAAGCCCATGAACTGCCCCCACCACTGCTGTATCTTCAAGTCACAGCCCCGCTCATACCGTGACCTGCCTCTGCGCATTGCAGAATTCGGTACCGTATACCGCTATGAGCAGAGCGGCGAGCTCCACGGACTTACACGTGTCCGCAGCTTCACTCAGGACGATGCCCATATCTTCTGCCGTCCGGATCAGGTGAAGGGTGAATTCATCCGTGTGATGGAAATCATCGAAATCATCTTCAAGGCCCTGAATTTCGAGAACTTTGAAGCTCAGATATCACTCCGTGACCCTAACGACCACGAGAAATATGTAGGAAGCGACGAGGTGTGGGAGAAGGCCGAAAACGCCATTGTCGAGGCGTGCAAGGAGAAGGGACTCCCTGCAACCGTCGAATATGGTGAAGCCGCATTCTATGGCCCGAAGCTTGATTTCATGGTAAAGGATGCTCTGGGCCGCCGCTGGCAGCTGGGTACCATCCAGGTTGACTACAACCTGCCTCAGAGGTTCGAACTCGAATACATCGGCTCTGACAACCAGAAGGAACGTCCGGTCATGATCCACCGTGCCCCGTTCGGTTCGATGGAACGTTTTGTCGCTGTGCTCATAGAGCATACCGCCGGCAAGTTCCCGCTGTGGCTTATTCCTGATCAGGTTGCTATCCTGCCAATTTCTGAAAAGGCCAACGACTACGCATACCGTGTGCAGAAAGAACTGGAGGACAAGTATGAGGTCCGCGGTTTCGTCGATGACCGTAATGAGAAGATAGGACGCAAGATCCGCGACAATGAGGTCAAGCACGTTCCTTACATGCTTGTGGTAGGCGAAAAGGAAGCCGAAATGGGCGAAGTCAACGTCCGCAAGCAGGGCGCTGAGAACCTTGGAAACATGAAAATTGACGACTTTGGTAAAAAAATTGCCGATGAAGTCAATTCTATGATAAATAAATGGTAATTTTGCGCCCGCCTAGGAAAAAACCATATCAATTATTCTGAATGAAGAAGGACAATTTGAGTGACCAGTATCAGGTAAACGAGCAGATCCGTGCTCGTGAGGTGCGTATCGTCGGTGACGGTATCGAGCCCAAGGTCGTTCCGTTGCGTGAGGCATTGCGTCTGGCTGATGAGATGGAGCTTGATCTGGTAATGATTTCACCAACAGCAGTTCCTCCGGTATGCAGAATCGTTGACTTTTCCAAGTTCCTGTACCAGCTTAAGAAAAAGCAGAAGGAAGCCAAGGCCAAGCAGGTCAAGATTGATGTCAAGGAAATACGTTTCGGCCCTCAGACCGATGACCACGACTACAATTTCAAACTGAAGCATGCCATGGAGTTCCTTAAGGACGGTGACAAGGTAAAGGCTTATGTTTTCTTCCGCGGACGTTCAATCCTTTTCAAGGAGCAGGGTGAAACGCTTCTGGCACGCTTCAGCAAGGATCTTGAAGAGTACGGCAAGCAGGAACAGGCCCCCATCCTTGAGGGAAAGAGAATGACAATCTTCATTTCGCCGAAGAAGGCGGCTGGAGCAAAGAAGGAGGCACCGAAGCAGGAAACTCCAAAACAGGATAACGAATAAGTTCCGAAAGCGCCCGGCATGGTGCGCCAAGGATTTAATAACAAACAAAATTTTAATAACAATGTTGAAACAAAAGACTAATTCCGGTTCCAAAAAAAGATTCGCTCTTACCGGATCGGGCAAAATCAAGAGAAAGCATGCTTATCACAGCCACATTCTGACCAAGAAGACCAAGAAGAGAAAGAGAAATCTTGATCATTTTGCAATTCTTGACCAGGCCAACCAGAAGCAGGTTAAGGATCTTCTCTGCATGAGATAATAAACTCCCGAAAAATTTAAGTCAAAAAAGAAAAAACTATGCCGAGATCAGTAAATCACGTTGCTTCAAGAGCAAAGAGAAAGAAAATTTTAGGTCTGACCAGAGGTTACTTCGGTGCAAGAAAGAACGTCTGGACCGTTGCCAAGAATACTTGGGAGAAGGGTCTTCAGTACGCATACCGCGACCGCAAGAACAAGAAGAGAGATTTCCGTGCATTGTGGATCCAGCGTATCAACGCTGCCGCACGTCTGGAAGGTATGAACTATTCACAGCTTATGGGCGCCATTCATAAGTCAGGTATTGAAATCAACCGCAAGGTCCTTGCTGACCTGGCCATGAACAATCCTGAAGCATTCAAGGCTATCGTAGCAAAGGTGAAGTAAATTTCATCTGAACCATATAAAAAACGGGCTTGGAATTTCCAGACCCGTTTTTTTATTCTATCTTTACACCTGCCGAGCCGGTTTGATTGGGAGACTCATCAATTAAACAAGAATGCCGGGTACGCTTCGGTTTCCAATGGCGGGCCACGCTCCGTTTCGGCGGAGTAACCTTCGGTCGGTGGATTACAAAGGAAACCGGGCACTCAAATCCTTTTACCTGGAGTTCTCATCGCATCACCGGCGCGGCATTTTTTTTGACAACCAATTTATCAGATAGCTTATGAAGAAAACTTTACTCCTTTCTTTGCTGACAGTATTCCCGCTTGTGTCGTCGGCTTTTACGACTGACGATTACTACAAATGGGCATATCGCTTTGATGATGTCGAGACCGGTACCGCATTTCAGGTTCTTGCTGAAAACGGTGATGTCCTCTCCGATGCCAGTGCAACGGTAGAACTCAAGGATGGCTCGACAACAGACAAGGTCCTTCATGTGATTACCGGATCTGTTCCCGGATTTGTCCTTTTTGATAATCCTAACGGAATGAAGGCCAATATGGTCATCAGGAAATATCCCGTAATTGCCATTGACATCATGCCTGTCAATGAGACTGCTTCCTCGTCAAAGTTCAGTGTGTATTTCGGTACAGGCAGCAAGTATCAGGCATATAAGGATTCAGAGAATGTTCCATACGCTGCCGGTGTCTGGTCTGAAAAAAAGTTCTCACCGTTGGAACTGAGGCAAAGTACCATGAACACCCAGATGAAATTGGGACTTGCTGCAGCAGGTGCTGACTACTATATTGACAACATTTGCTTCCTGATTTCTGACGATGCTTTTAAAAAAGCTGAAGAGGCACGTGAAAAAGCATATCAGGATTCCATTTTCCAGGCAGAACTGGCAAAACGTAATGAGATAATGGCTCAAGAAAAGGAAGCTGCCGAGCGCTTGTTTCCTGAAATCAACAAGACAATAGACAATTACGTTGCCTGTGATTTTGAGGATTATGCTATAGGAACGGTTCTGTCTGTCTATAAAGACGGAAAGTCATCGGAAACTGTTGCCGGTGCTACCGCTACTGTCGAGAAGGATCCCAGAAACTCATCCAACAAGGTGCTGCACATTGTTTCAAGTGCTCCCGGTTATGTCGAGTTTGAAGATCCAGATGGAATGAAGGTGACCAATCTGCTCAAGAAATACTCCACTTTTTCTGTCAGACTGATGTTCGCATCGGGTACGGCATTGAATGAAACTTCAAAGTTTGCGATAAAGTGGAACGACAGTCCTGCATATAATGCTGTTCCTAAGACAAAGATATCAGATTATGGAAAATGGTATGGCGAGTCTCTTCCGTTGAAACTGGAAAGGGCATCGCTGACAACGTCATTCCGTATAGGATTTGTTGCTGATGGTGCCGACTATTACATTGATGACTTGACATTCGTGGGGACAACCTATGATCCCACTTTTGCCGACAAGACTAAAACCATACGCTATTGGGCTGACAAGATGGGCAAGAACTTCGGTACCTGTCTGAGCCAGTGGGGCGCAAGCGGGCTTTCAAGCATGGCCGGAAACAACTACAATACGCTTGTATGTGAGAATGAAATGAAGTTTGATGCTACAGAGCCTAACCGCAATCAGTTCAGCTATGGTGGAGGTCAGACTATTGTTAATCTTGCCAAACAGTACAATATGAAGGTTCGTGGCCACACGCTTACATGGCATGGCCAGAATCCTGACTGGGTAAGCAATTTCAAGGGCAGCCGCAAGGACTGGGAAGGTATTCTCAAGAACCATATATATAATGTGGTCGGTCATTGGAAAGGCCAGATTGCTGAATGGGATGTTGTCAACGAGTGTCTTGAAGAAAATGTCGGCCGTGCTGTCGGTGACGGCTATCAGACACGTACATGGTCCGTCTGGTATCAGGGTTTCGGTGATGACTCTTATATTGATTCGGCGTTTGTATGGGCCCATCAGGCTGATCCCGATGCCAAACTGTATATTAATGATTACAATATCGGACATTGGGGCGGTGGTCATTACGAGAATGGTAAGACTCATGCCATGTACAATCTGGCAAAGAGACTCAAGGATGCCGGTATACCTATCGATGGTGTAGGCATGCAGATGCATACATCGGTCAGTGGACTCCAGCCTGCTCAGATAGAGGAGACTGTGAAGCAGTTCCGTGACATAGGACTTAACTGTATCATCACTGAGATGGATATGCCTGGCGGTGAGACCGGTAAGCAGGGTGACAAAACCGTGTGCACAAGACCTATTTCCGAGTCAGAACTTAAGACCCAGGCTGAAAAGTATGCTGCCATTGCAGACATCATGATACGTTATGACAACTGCCCGACATTTATGGTGTGGGGCGTGAATGATGGCAATTCATGGCTTGACGGCAGTGAAGGTACCGGCCCCCTTCTGTTCTTCCCTGACAACACCCCGCATCCGGCATATATAGAAGTCCGCAAGACCTATCAGCGCTGGTCTCTGCTTCGTACTGGTGTAGATACGCCGCAGCAGGAAGATGATCCTACCTGGATTGACATGCCTCAGACTGATCTTGATGTCTTCAATCTGGCCGGACAGAAGATATTGGAAGGTGTCAGCTACGATCAGGTTCTGGAACTGCCCAAGGGGTTGTATATCGTAGGTGGAAAGAAGTTCATGATCCAGTAATTGGAATGACAGGAAAATAATTTTGGCCGCGATGCTCAAAATGGGTGTCGCGGTCTTTTTTCTACTTATATTTGCAATATGAAATTAGTCATTCTCGATGGAGAAACCATCATTCCCCAACAGGCTTGGAAGCGGTACATCGATGACGGTCGTGTGACGGATGTCGATTATTACAGCGATACACCTTCATGTCTGGCTGTCGAACGTATGCGTGGTGCCCAAATGGTGCTGACAAACAAGGTTGTGATATCGGCCTCTATGATGGACTGTCTGCCGGATTTGCGTTACATAGGAGTGCTGGCTACAGGGTATAACGTGGTTGACGTCAAGGCTGCCACCTCCCGTGGAATTACAGTTACAAACATTCCGTCATACAGCACCGACAGCGTTGTTCAGATGGCGTGGGCTCACATTCTCAATATTTTCAACCGTGTTGATCATTATGCTGTCATGAACCGTGAAGGCCGATGGAGCCGCAGTCCATTGTTCTGCTATTCCGACTTCCCGTTTCACGAACTGGCAGGGATGACAATAGGTATAGTCGGTCTGGGGAATATAGGCATGAAGATGGCAGGGGTTGCACTTGCATTCGGAATGAAGGTGCTTGCCATGACGTCCAAACCTCAGTCTGTGCTGCCGGAAGGCGTGACTGCCACCGCATTGGAAACGCTGTTGAAGGAAAGCGATATTGTCAGTCTGCACTGTCCTCTCACCGATAATACAAGGGAAATGATTGACGCCAAGACTCTGGCTCTGATGAAATGCAGTGCAATACTGATCAATACCGGACGAGGACAGCTGGTAAATGAGAACGACTTGGCCGACGCTCTGCATGATGGCCGGATTGCCGCCTATGGGGCCGATGTCCTGACAGTGGAACCCGCACTGCCTGACAATAGGCTTGTTAAGGAAAAGAACTGTTTCCTTACTCCACACATAGCATGGACAAGCATTGAAGCCAGGGAAAGACTCATAAGAATATGCATGGATAATATTGCGGCTTTCCTTGACGGTAGCCCGAGTAACGTAGTAAACTGAAATTACATATATGAATAGACGAATGTTTCTGACAGCCGTAATGGGCACACTGTCAACATTGATGGTGATGGCTGCTATGCCCGATATTAAAGGTAGTGTTGTGGATGAAAACGGTCAGCCTCTGCCGTTTGCCAACGTAGTCCTGGTGTCATTGCCCGATTCCTCATTCATTGACGGAACAATCAGCGATGCTGATGGCAATTTCACTATTGCTGCAACACCTTCATCGGGCGCAGTCAAAGTTTCGATGGTAGGTTATGCCACTAAGGTCGTCACTGCAGGAAACAATGTGAAGGTCCAGATGGTGCCTGCCAGCAATGTTCTGGGTGAAGTGGAGATCCGTGCGACCCTGCCCAAAACGACTTTGACCCCTCAGGGTATAGAAACCAAGGTGGAGGGTACGGTTCTTTCCGACATCGGTACTGCCAAGGAGGCACTTGCCAGAGTTCCTGGTATTATGAAGGGACGCGATGGCCTGGAAGTGATAGGCAAGGGTACTCCTCTGGTCTATATCAACGGCCGTAAGGTGCGCGACATTACTGAACTTGACCGTCTGGAAAGCAAGGCAATCAGAAGCGTAGAAGTGCTGAACAATCCGGGTGCAAAATATGACGCCAATGTCGGTTCCGTTGTCATTATCAGAACATTGAAACAGCAGGGCGAAGGACTGGGGTTCGATATCAGTCTGAGTGACGCACCGTCGCTGGATTATTCAGACCATACCAATATGGACCGGAACCTGAATCTCAATTACCGTCGTGGTTCCGTCGATGTTTTTGCAGGTGGCAACTTCCATACTTATCAGGATCTTCAGGACAGCGAAATATATCAGGAGTCAAGGGGTGATACCCATTTCATGCAGAACGGATACGTGAAGAACGGCATCGACTTGGCCGGATACGGGTTCAATGGCGGTCTTAACTGGCAGATTAATGACAATCATTCGGTTGGCTTCAGATTGGAGAACCAGATAGGAATCCGTGCTGACCAGAATGAGGAATTAGGCGAATCACTGTACCTCATGAACACAATAGCGAATACCGTCAATCTGATTGACAGTGTATTGGCTGAAGGACAGTACGAAATGGATGAGACACCAGTCAGTATGGATGGCAATTTGTATTACAATGGTAAAGTGAAAGGCTTTGGCATAGATTTCAATGCTGATTTCTTCATGAAGGACGAGGGTCAGCTTTCAAAGACCGATGAGACTGACATAAAGAAACGAATCACCACCGTCAGGACGAAGAGTCTGGACAAGAATCGGCTTCTGGCATCCAAACTGATTCTTTCACATACACTTGGCTCCGGCATGTTGGAGGTGGGAAGTGAATCCACATCGTCATACAGTTATACCGATTATTTCATCTCTGGAGCATCGGCTGGAGAATATTCCATGCAGACTGATGTCTTTGAGGACAATGTCGCAGCTTTTGCCCAGTATGGATTTGCACTTCTCAAGAAGTTCAACGTAAGTGCAGGACTCAGATACGAGCATATTTCATTTGAATATCTGGATAATGCAGACCATTCCAGAGATGTTAGCCGTAAATATGACAATCTGTTCCCGTCATTGTCTGTGGCAGGGATGGCAGGCCCCGTGTATGCTGCATTGTCGTATAGTAACAAGACCGTCCGTCCGGCTTTCGCGCAACTCAGTGACGCCGTGCGATACAACAGCCGTTTCACCTTGCAGTCTGGCAATTCCCAGCTTCAGAGCCAGATAGTTCAGAGTATTAATGCGACTCTGAATTTCAAGGCTTTTACACTGGTTGGCGAATACAGCCGTGTGGATGATCCTATCATGACATGGTCAAGACCGATTGACCTGAGTTCTCCATTCTATACCGAAGGTGCCGTTGTGGTATCACCAAGGAATCTGGAAGACCCGTTCCGCCAGCTGACGGTCTATTTGAACGCGGCTCCCACCATCGCCGGCATATGGGTGATGAACTGGACCGGAGGAATACAGCAGCAGTGGCTTGAATATGACGTTGATGAGGATTATCATCTGTCATTCAGTGACCATCCTTTTTTTATCCTGCAACTGAACAACTCTCTGCTGCTGCCTGCTTCATGGCAGGCCGACCTTGGCTTTGAATACCACAGCCGTGGAAACATGGAGAATGCATATGTCGAAAACGAGTATATGGATTTGAGCGCCTCGATACAGAAGAAGTTCTTCAAGGACGGTTCCCTGGTCCTGAAACTTGAAGGAAAGGACCTTCTGGGACTTGCCAATTACGATGTCCGTTCTGATTTGGGGTATCATGTGATAAGGCAGACCAATAGAATGGATAGCCGCAGAATCTGTGCATCGCTCCGATACAGCTTCAACACGGCCCGCAGCAAGTACAAGGGAACCGGTGCCGGCAAGGAAGTGATGGAAAGAATGAAATAATAAGAAGAATTTGTATTTTTACGGCAGACTAAACAATTGAAAGATATGAGAAAACTGTTCATTGCTTTGGCAGGACTGCTGGCAACCGTGTGTGCCGGTGCTGCCGACAACAATCCTGTGCTGTCCATCGAAGGTGGCAAGGTTCAGGGTGTTTCAACAGACATCAAGGGCGTGACCGTGTTCCGCGGCATTCCTTTCGCTGCGCCTCCTACGGGACAGAACCGCTGGAAGGCTCCACAGCCTGTTATTCCCTGGGAGGGAGTCAAGATATGTGACACATTCGGACATCCGCCATTCCAGGCCGCACATTATACCGGCGGTTATCCGTCAGAGTGGGGTTACGGCGATGAGGCACCTTACAGCGAGGACTGCCTGTATCTGAACGTATGGACCAGGAAACCCGGACAGACCGATGCCAAACTGCCTGTTGCCATCTGGATTTTCGGAGGCGGAATGCGCGAAGGCTGGGGCTCTGAGCCCGAGTTTGACGGTCAGGAATGGGCAAACAAGGACGTGGTTCTGGTTTCGTTCAATTATCGCGTAGGTCCTTTCGGCTTTTTTGCCCATCCACTGCTTTCAGCCGAGGATCCTGAACATGCTACCGGTAATTGGGGCATGCTGGACCAGATTGAGGCAATGAAGTGGGTCAAGAAGAACATAGCCCAGTTTGGCGGTGACCCGGATAACGTGATGATTTTCGGACAGAGCGCCGGCTCACGCAGCGTCAAGTTCCTGTGCTCGTCGCCTCTGACCGAGGGACTCTTCAACAAGGCAGTCATCATGAGCGGAAGCGGACTGGTAAAGCCGCGTCCCCAGCAGGCTGCAGCTCCCGCAGCAGGCGGTGCACAGCCACGTCCTGCAATGGGCGGCTTCGGCGGCATGGGTGGCATGCAGCAGGGAATGACTACTCTGGCACAGGCCGAAGAGTCAATCAAGGAGGTGACCGATTGGGCAAACCTCAAGACCTTGAGCCAGATGCGCAACGCATCGACCGAAACAATATTTGCACTGGCAACCATCTACACACAGGTTACCGGAAAGCGTAGCACTCTTAGCCAGAGCCCCATATCTCCGTACATTGACGGTTATACTCTGCCTGAGTCATTCGATGACGCATGTCTTGACAATTCTCTTGCCAAGGTTCCGTATCTGATTGGTTATACACTGAACGATGCCGGCAATATGGGACAGCAGATTGTGGACTTCTGCCTGAACCGCGAGGAAATGGGCGGTAAGGCATGGGCCTATCAGTTCGCACGTCCTCTGCCAGATGACGGCAAGCATCCCGAGATTACCCGCCAGCTGCGCGGAGCATTCCATTCATCGGATCTCTGGTTCGTGTTCAAGTCGCTGAAGCACTGCTGGCGTCCATGGACCCAGGGTGACTGGGACCTGTCCGAGAAGATGCTTACCGCATGGTCCAACTTTGCCAAGTACGGCGACCCGAACGGAGCAAAGGGTGGACAGTGGAAGCCGCTGACCAAAGACAACCAACAGTTCATGATATTCAAACTGGACGAGAACGATGCCGAGAATTCCGGATTGGGTAATCCTTTAGCACGATGATTATGGATATCAGGCAGATTTCACTTGATGACTGGGTACTGAGCGGTGGCGGAGCCCAGGGCGAGAGCTACAATCACAAGACCGATTCCACCAAGCTGCTGAAACTGTTCTCAGAGCAGATCAACAGAGATGAGATTATCGGTGAAGTGGAGATTTCAAGAATTGCATCGGAAAACGGTGTGCCTTGCCCCAAGCCGGGTGAACTGGTGCAGGTGGGAAACCGTCTTGGCATTATCTTCCAGCGTATCCTGAATAAAAAGTCATTCTGCAGTGCGATTGCGGCCAACCCCGACTGCCTGCCCGACATGGCCAGACGTCTGGCAGGGATGGCAAGGAAACTGCATGCCACACCTGCAACGGACACGCGCGTTCCATGTCAGACCGATTTTTTCGCACGCCTGCTTGACCGTCTTACCTATATTCAGGGCAGCATGCGTCAGGAACTTGAAAATGCGCTTGACATAGCTATAAAGCAGGAGACCCATACCTTGCTTCACGGTGATTTCCACTACGGCAATGTCATTACAGACGGACAGAATGACTATTTCATTGATTTGGGCGCCTTCTGTTACGGAAATCCTCATTTTGACACAACCATGCTGTACTTTACCGCATTCTTTGCCGATGAGGAGCGCCGCGTGCAGGATTTCCACATCAATGGAGAGACCACAAGACGTTTCTGGGAATACTACAAACCGGCATATTTCGGACCCGATGCCAAGTCGGACAAGGAACTGTGTCATGAAATGCAGCCGTATTTCCTGCTGCGCACACTGTTCTTTGACAATGCGCTTGGGCACATGCCCATATTCGACCAGTTCCGTGAGATGATACTCACACTTTGATCATTTCATTATGCCGCGCTGATTGAGTGCCCGCTGGTAACGGCGGGCATTTTCCATGTGTTGGGAGTAGGTTGTGGCAAAGTTGTGGTAGCCCGAGAAATCTTCCTTGGCGCACATGTACAGGTATGAGTGATTGCTGTAGTTCAGCACGGCATCGATGCTCTTGGGGTTGACAAAGCGTATCGGGGCCGGCGGAAGACCGGGATTCTTGTAGGTGTTATATGGGGAATCGACCTCCAGATGTGCCTGCAGCACACGTTTGGGACGTTCACCTCCAAGTGCGAAAATAACGGTCGGGTCTGCCTGAAGGGGCATGCCTTTTTTGAGACGGTTCATGTATAGGCCTGCGACCTGAGGCAGTTCGTCACTCATGGAGGTCTCCTCTTCGATGATTGATGCCAGGGTCATGACCTGCTGAGTGCTGAGTCCTATGGCATCGGCCTTGCGCTTGCGCTCATCGGTCCAGAAACCGGAACTTTCCTTGGCGAGCCGTTCCAGAAGGCCGCGCGGACTTACATTCCAATATACCTGATAGGTGTCGGGAATGATCATGCAGAATACGGTTGCCGGGGTATATCCAAGACTGTCAAGGAATTCCCTGCTGTTCAGTAGGGTGGCAATCCCGGTGGAATCGGCCATGAGCTGTGAGGCCAGCGTGCGTGCCATCTGGGCGTTGTTCCGGCAACTGCGGACAGTAATGTTGACAGGCGTCTGCATGCCTCCCTTCAGGATTCCGGCTACCTTGCGTGCCGATGCCATGGACGTGACCGTGTAGCATCCGCTGCGTGGATTGCTGTCGTACTTGAGGTATTTGAGCCATAGGCTGAGTCCCAGGGTGTTGGCTGTGGAGTCGGATTCGCTGATTATTGAAATGATGCTGTCGGCTGTGGCATCGGGGTACAGGAACAGTGTCAGGTCCTTGTCTTTTGTGACAGGGCGGGTAAGAATGTGGTACATGACAGTTGCTGCACATACGCCTATGGCCAGCAACAGTATCAGAGTAACAAGTAACTTATGTGTTTTATGTGTCTTGTGTTCCATCGGGGATTTGTACAACGGGAGGGCAAAATTACTCAATTGGGATTTTTTTACAAAGGCTTTTTTCCTATCTTTGAGACCTGGAAACCAATTAATACGACAATATCTTATGAAGAAAATCCTTCTCTCCGCCATTGCGCTTACAGTAGCCATGGCCGCAGGTGCCAAGTCTGATCCGGTAAAAGTTACCGTAAATGCAGACCAGCCGGGTGCAACAATCAACAAGAATATCTACGGACAGTTCTCGGAACATCTGGGAACATGCATCTATGGCGGTCTGTGGGTAGGTCCCGAATCAAAGATTCCAAACATCAAGGGATACCGTACCGATGTGTTCAATGCGCTTAAGGATCTTGAAGTTCCTGTAATGCGCTGGCCGGGTGGCTGTTATGCCGATGAATATCACTGGCAGGATGGCATAGGACCAAAGGAGAACCGTCCGGTTATGGTGAACAACAACTGGGGCGGCATTGTAGAGGACAACAGTTTCGGAACCCACGAATTCCTGAATCTGTGTGAAATGCTGGGATGCGAACCTTATATTTCCCTGAATGTGGGTAGTGGTTCTGTTCAGGAGGCTGCACAGTGGATCGAGTACATGAATGCCGAAAACGGTCCCCAGGCCAAGATCCGTGAAAAGAACGGCCGTAAGGAACCTTGGCATGTCAAGTACATCGGTATAGGAAATGAGGCATGGGGTTGCGGTGGCAACATGCGTCCTGAATACTATTCGGACATATTCCGCCGCTATCAGACATACTGCCGTGATTTCAACGGTACAAGTCTGTACAAGATTGCCAGCGGTGCAACTGACTATGACTACGAATGGACCGAAGTTCTCATGGACCGTATAGGTTCCATGGCCAATGCCGTTTCCCTGCACTATTATACCGTTTCCGGTTGGGTAGGAGCAAAGAAACCGGCTCTTGGCTTTGATGAGGATGACTACTACTGGTGTCTTGGCAAGTGCCTTGGCATTGAGCCGGTAATCCAGAAGCATCTGGCAATCATGAGCAAGGCCGATCCTGAAAACACCATTCCTCTGCTGGTTGACGAATGGGGAACATGGTGGGAACCGGAACCGGGCACACAGCTGTATCAGCAGAACACCATGCGTGATGCTCTGGTGGCTTCCCTGTCACTTGACGTGTTCCACAAGTATTGCGACCGCATCCAGATGACCAACATCGCTCAGGTTGCCAACGTGCTTCAGTCAATGATTCTGACCAAGGACGACAAGATGGTGCTTACTCCTACATACTGGCTCTACTATATGTACAAGCCTCACAAGGATGCCACATTCATCCCGACCTCTCTGGAGAACGTTGCCGTCAAGCTTACACCCAACGAGCGTTATGCCGCCAATCCTGATGAAACCGCAACACGCCCGCTGCCTCTGTTCTCAAGCACAGCATCGAAGGACAAGGCCGGCAAGCTGCATGTTTCAATGTCAAATGTCAAGCTTGACCAGGAACAGGAGGTTACCGTCAGTCTGAACGGAATGAAGGCCAAGAAGGTCAGCGGCAAGATCCTGACCAGTGACAAGGCCACCGACTACAACACCTTTGAAAATCCTGACAAGATCCGTCTGGCCGATTTTGACGGAGCCAAGATTGACAAGAAGACGGGTGCCATTACACTGACCATTCCGGCAGCCAGCATCGTGACTCTTGAAATCGAGTGATTCCGCTTATCGGATTGCCTGATTTTTGAAGATTTCAAGTGAAGGGCTCATTATCGAGTCCTCACTTACAAAAACCATATTGCCGTCCTTTTCAAGTATGAAAGGGCGGCATATTGGTATAAGGCTGTTGCCGTCATATCCGAGCACGCGGTACAGGACTTCGCGGCCCATCTTTTCGAATCTGGCCTTGCCGTTGCTGATAGTCCCGAAATCGACAATCTGCCAGGGGCTGGAAGAACCGGTTATGCCGGATTCAATATAGACGTACTTGTCTTTGAGCATTCCGAGAGTGTCACGATCAATGGTTACGCTGATGTCACTTGTAAGAAAGTAACGGTCGGTGACATCTTTCCTGCACAGTTCGAACGGATAGTGGAAACGGGCTTCGTCCTGGTATTCCTGTCTGTGTCTGTCAATGGCGTAGGTCAGACGGAACACCTTTGGACCACGCTCGTATGGGAAGAATCCCCATCCGGACTGTGTGGAAAGATCCCATTCCGAAGGCTGTTCCATTCCGCGGTCATCAAGAATGACGAACCAACGGGTCGCGGCGGTGAAACGTGGACCTACAGGAGTCTCGTCCATGACTGCCGGGATTCCGGCACTGCGCATCACAAGTGTTGCCAGAAGGGCGTAGTCCGGTATGTTGCCGAAAGTCATGTGGGACAGCAGTCTGTCTGACAGCAGCGGCAGACCGCTACGGTCATATAATCCGTATCGTCTTATGGTTTCAAGCGTCTGCCGTCTCAGAAGGTCAGAAACTCCATTTGTTGTACCGTATTCGACATCGTTTCTGACAGGATTGTCAAGACCGTAACAGAAACGTGTCTGCATGGAGTCACGCCATGAGTCAAGTGACTGCAGTTCGACAGCCTTGTACGGAAGCATCCATTCCAGCCATTCGTCAAAACGGACCTGGTCGCACCACAGACATTCCTTCCATTGCCTGTAGGAACGGTCAATGTTGTCAATCAGATAATCGGCGCTGATGATTTCCGCATCGGGAACGGTGCGTAGTGGTAGATCGCTGAAGAGACTGTCACTTATGCAAAGGAGACTGTCGCGCTGGCTTTCGGGCGTCAGGGTAGTGTCTGATACGATTTTCCAGGCATAGTCATAATACGTCTTGATTCCATTGCCCTGATATGAATAATGTCCGGGCATGTTGGCAATGAGGAATCGGGCCGCTTCAAGCTTTTCGGGCTGGTCTCTGTAATGTTCGAGAACGGACTCCAGTTGACCGCGGTTCGGACCTGCGGAATCAAGGGAACGTTCAAGAGGATTGTAATGGGAACAGGAACAGAATGCGAGTGCAATGGATAACGGAAGTGTTTTCATGGTTTAAAAAATTGAAAATGTGAGCGATAGACGGGGCACGATCCCGCGACCTTCGGCTTGGGAAGCCAACGCTCTACCAACTGAGCTACTATCGCGTTCCTAACGGCTGCAAATATATGACAAAGTTGTGGAACTTTGTCATATATGGGCAGGTTAATGTCTGATATTTACATTGAAATCAGACAGACTGATGCTGTGCACGCAACAGATCATTGACTGTCTTGACCGGGTTGAAGGTCTCGAGCGGAACTTCAACGAACAGGGTGTTCCAGTCACTCATGGCACCGTTCCAAAGACCGGGCAGTTCAAGTGCCTTGAGCTCACGGCCGTTCTTGGACTTGTTGGAAATGAATCCGGTGGCATGATCGACATACAGGGGAAGATTGAACTTGCGTCCCTTGTAGTCCTTGACTGCACAGACAAGATCGACAGGGTTGAAATGTGTGCCTTTTGTGAACATCTCCTTCTTGCAGCTGTCGCTGAGGTCAATCTGTGAACTTTCCAGAATCTGCAGTGATACCGTCCCGTCAGGATTATATGCGAGGAACGGTCCTCCGCCGGGTTCTCCCACATTCCTGACCATTCCACACACGCGCAACGGGCGGTTGAGCTTTTCTGAAAGCCATGCGGCAGTCTGCTGCATGTCCAATGTGGCGATATCCGGCTTGCGGCAGCAGAGCGTGCCACGGACAAAATCCTGGATGGTCCGGATCTGTTCGGCGGTGTATTTGCCGCTCTCGAGTATGCGCAGATATTCGAATATCCTGTTCTGGACTGTTACAAGAATACCGGCAAGAAGCTTTTTGCCGGTTATGGTTGCGGGCTTGAGGTGGTCAGGAACCACATTGTCTATATTCTTTATGAAGATGATATCCGAATCAAGATCGTTCAGATTCTCAATGAGGGCACCATGACCGCCCGGACGGAACAGAATGCTGCCGTCATTGTTGCGGAACGGCTGGCCGGCAGCATCGGCAGCAACGGTGTCGGTGCTTGGCTTCTGTTCGGAGAAACTTATGTCAAAGCGTGTTCCGTACATCTTGGCCATAGCTGCCTGACTGTCCTTGCCCAGCTTTTCAAACAAAGCGCGGTGTTCGGCCGATACGGTGAAGTGCAGGTGCACCACAGCATCGGACCCTGCAGCGTAGAGCGCGCCTTCGGCCATGTGTTCTTCCATTGGGGTGCGGGCTCCGGCCTTGTATGAATGGAATCTGAGAAGTCCCTTGGGGAGGGCACCGTAATTCAGACCCTTATCCTGAAGAAGGTTGGCGACAATGGCCTTGAACTTTCCGGCAGCAATGAGTTCCGGAATATCCATACCTTCGTTGGTCTTGCAGCAGGCGTTCAGTTCCGGATAGAATGCGAACTTTGCAATGCCATTGAAGAAAGTCTTTTCAAAGTCTGTCTGTGGAACGTCATATTCTGCATCAAGGAAAGCGAACAGGTCCTTGAACATGCGGCTGGCAGCACCTGATGCAGGCACGAACTTTGTAACGCTGTGACCGCTGGCCAGATAGTTGTCCCATGTCCTTATGTAACTGTCACACTGCTCTGCGGTAGTCTGGATTATTCCTTTTCCTACTGATGCGGCTGCTTCAAGTTCCAGATACGGGAATCCTTTTGCTATGGATTCAAGCTGTGATTCAACCATTTGGGCGCTGATGCCCTTTTTCTCAAACTGTTCAAGGTCTTTCTTTTCAAACATGATTATCCTGTCTGTTTTCAGAGTTCGAATCAAAGTTAGTCCCGTTTTTTCGAACGGCCAAGCAAAAGGACTTATGTTTTGAAAAATTCTTTCTACCTTAGCGCGGAAATAAACACTGTATTATGAAAATCAGACTTCTGCTCACTTGTATGCTGGCTATGACATTCGGTCTTCAGACCAGAGCCCAGGACACTGAATCGGAGACATCAGGCAAATATCCGGCCATTACTTTTGAAAAGACGACCCATAATTTCGGACTGTTTGACAAAGAGCATGGCAAGCAGGTCTGCTGGTTCAAGTTCACCAATACGGGCGATAAGGAGCTGGTTATCCTGTCGGCAACAGCCAGTTGCGGATGCACTGATCCCGAGGTTCCGGAACAGGCCATAATGCCGGGCATGAGCGATTCTATAAAGGTTACCTATTCCGGTGCCACAAACCGTCCGGGTGTATTCAGAAAGACCATCATGCTCAAAACCAATACCAAGGAGAAGACGGCATACCTTTATATAACTGGCGAGATGGTTGAGAAACTGGTCGCTGACCGAGTGAAGAAGCAGGAATAAGACCTGTCATTTTCTTCTGCTTCCGGTCATTTCCGTTACGGTCAGATTGGACTGGCTGTCGACTTTGAAGCTTACGTTCCATCCCCGGTAATCGAATCTGTAAATCCTTTCAGGATCATTCTGATAGCGCGGACGCGGGTCCTCTGCCAGGATTTCAGTCAGTTCCTGGCGGGTAGTACTGTCCACTTTGCAGTTCTCAGGAAACCTCACATTCAGTCTGTGCATATCCACACGGTCGGTGAATCCACCTGTGGCATTGGGCTGGCAGTCCGTGTATGGAATGTACGGCTTGATGTCGAAAATGGGGGTCCCGTCCATGAGGTCTGCCCCACTGATGTGTATGACGGGACCGTCCGGGCTGTTGAAATCAATGCGCTCAAGCTTTACACATGAAAGTCCGATGGGATTGGGACGGAAAGGCGAGCGGGTGGCGAATACTCCCATGCGGGTGTTGCCTCCCAGACGTGGCGGTCTCACTGTGGGTGACCATTGCTGGCGTACCGATTCGGAGAATTTCCAGATGAGCCAGATATGGCTGAACTCCTCAAGTCCTCTTAGGGCACTCGGGTCGCGATATTCGGGCTTGAACACAATGGTGCCGGTTACCGATGCGGCAAGTCCGCTCTGACGTGGGATGCCGAACTTGGATGAAAAACCGCAGTGAATTGTCGCTATTGCTTCCATTTTGAAATAAGCTGTTGCGAAAGTACTGAAAAAATGGCTTACTTTTGCCAAAACAGTTAAGGTTCGCATGCGTTTGTCCTTTACATACATGGCTGTTCTGGCAATATCTCTGACATGTCTTGGAGAACAGACGGTTTCCGCCCAGGTAGGAGAACTGGGGCCGCGTATGCAGTACTATGACAAGGTCTTCTGGGCCAATGATATGCCGGGCGGCGACAGCGTTTCGAATGCACTGTTCCGCGATTGCTGTTTCATCTGCGATTCCGACACCTTGTTCCTGGCCTCTCATGCCGATCAGATGGTATTGATTGACTGTACAATACTTGGAAATGGAGAAGTGAAATGGTCCCGTTATCCGAGCGTATCGGACAGGAACTACATATCAGGTCTGGTACGTAACGGCTATGATTACGTCATTGAACAGAATGGAACCTCTTCGGTTGAACTTGAAGGCTTGCCGCTGGCTGACGAATTGCTGAAACCAGAGCCACAATATGCCACACAGCTTAAACTTGTGGCATCCGTGGATTATATCGAGCCTGGCGGCAACTGTCAGGTTGACGCTGTCTCCGATGCACCTCTTCCCGGTGGCTTCCTGGGGTGGCGCTGCGATGATTCCAGAGTGAAACTGGTGCCGTCGGCCGATGGCATGTCATGCAAAGTGTATGCTGAAGAACATGCTTCGCCTTACATGGCATTAGTCCAGTCGTTCGGTCTCAATGGTGTGGAATGTGCCTTGAATATCAGTGTCGGTCAGCCTGTATCTGATATGCCATCAGTGGAACTCCCTGGGGTTACTGTAATGAAAAAGGGACTGTTCGGCAGATTGTTCAAAAGAAAGAATGACAAATGAGAAGACTGTTGCGTAAGGTGTTGGAACAGCCGCTGCTGCTTGTGCTGGCAATGGTTCTGTCCTGTGGCTGTGGAGGCCGGAGGGAACAGGCCCATGGTCTGAATGAGACAGCCTTGGATTACCTTTGGATCAGTCTTGACTCCTCGAGCCATTATGCCGCACTGGCACTTGACTGTGCCGGAACTGACAGGACAGAAAGGGCTCAGGCATTGAATACTCTTGCTCGAGTGGCTTTCATGGGAATGGACTACGGACTGGCCTGGGACCTGTATGGCCAGGTGCTGGACAGCCATCCAGGCATTTCCATGCAGATTACCGCCAACATCGGACTTATGCGTATCTGTCAGCGCACATCCGACAATCTGGCTTTTTATGAATATCGCAACCGCATTCTGCTTCTGCTCAGAACAATGCACGATGAGGAATCGCGGCTATCAGCGCAGGATCTCAGGAAACTGGAGTCTCTTGAAAGGTCATTCCGCATGGAATCGGCCATGTATTACCACGACCTGGGACAGACCGCCCAGGCCGATGAAGAAATGCTGTCCGTCTCTCAGGATTCCGGTCTCAGACAGGATACGGACCGTTGGCTGATGTATCTGTATCTTCAGGGTCTTGGAATAGGTCTTGAACCGGAAAGGTCGGGAATGCAGGAACGGCTGTATTGTCTGGAACAGTGTCTGAAACAGGCTGAAAAATGCGGCAACAGGCGCATGGAGACAGTATCGGCTGTTGCTCTGAGTTCCCTGATTCTTGAAACAGAAGGCGATATTCAGAAGGCTATGGATCTGGCTTCCCGCTCGTTGGATGTGGCCCGTGACTATCATGGAGGTTATGAAACCGTTCAGGCACTTTGCCAGATGGCACGCTGTCAGATTTCCGCGGAACAGTATAAAGACGCCCTGTTTGATCTGAATGAGGCACTTGAGATAGCAGAACGGGCATCGGGCACCGGAATATGGGACTATGCAGTCCCAGAATGTGTCGCCTCAATTCATGAAATCATGAGTGTGGCATGGTCCGGGTTGGATAATGCCGATGAGTCAGACCTGCATCGTGACATTTATCTCGAGATACAGAAGACAATACGTCTGGACCGCCGGTATGAGGCCAGACGGGTTCTTCTGGAGCAGTCCAACCACCGTCTGTCGGGACTGATTCTTGGAATAGGGATTGCCATCCTGCTGCTGGCAGTTATTTATATTCTGGTGCTGCGCAGGGTCAGAAAGTCCAATCTCAATTATGCCCGGCTCATGGAACAGAGCGTGGATCTTTGCAGAACAATTCTGCAGCCTGTTCCGGCCGAAGAGCTACAGGACAGGATGGATACTGTGGTGGCGCCACGGCTGTGCAGTCTGATAGGTGCCGCCAATGTGACCGTAACCTCTCCGGGACAGGTTGATGTGGATTGGGGCGGACATCGCCCGAACCGTGATTCCAGAGCTGTTGTGGAAACGGTTTCGCCGTTTCTGGAACAGGCATACGCAAACTCGCAGTTGCTTCTGTGGCAGTCCGACACTATCGAACAGGCCCGCAAGCAGCACTATCTTTATCTGGTGCATAGGGCCGAGAGCAAACGCGGCAATCTGGTCAGAAAGACATGCTGTCAGGTTGTGGCTCAGTGTCTGCCGTGGATTGACCGCATGAAGTCGCAGATTGAACGTCTGTCCGGACTGGAGCCGGGTACCCCGGAATACGAACAGGGAATGGACTATGTCAGCGAACTGGCCTCCATGATAAACCGTTACAACGATATTCTGGCCGGCTGGATTGGCATACGTCAGGGTCTGGTCACACTGAACATAAGCAGTTTCCCCATACAGGAACTTCTGGATATTGTGGGGCAGGGGACATCGGCCTTCAGAAACAAGGGGGTGGAGCTTAGCGTCCTGCCCAGCGATGCTGTGGTACGTGCAGACCGTGTGCTTACACTGTTCATGATCAATACTCTGGCCGATAATGCGCGCAAGTTCACTCCTCAGGGAGGTAAGGTTACCGTTCAGGTTCAGGAGGAAACCGAATATGTCGAGATTTCAGTCAGCGACACCGGAATAGGTCTCAGCGAATCCGATGTGCAGCGCATCAACCATGACAAGGTTCTCGATTCTGGCAGTATAGGCGATGCCGGGACGGAGCACGGAAGCGGATTCGGACTGATGAACTGCAAGGGCATCATTGACAAGTATGTGAAGTCACATCCCATGTTCAGCGTGTGCCGTTTCCATGTGGACAGCGTGAAGGGTAAGGGAAGCCGTTTCTCGTTCCGTCTGCCCAAGGGTGTCAGAAAGGCGCTCTCCATATTGCTTCTGATGCTTTCCGTAACTTTGCCGGCTGATGCACAGGAGAATCCTGACAGCCTGCTTGCCTTGGCATATGACTATGCATACAACGCCTACAGCCTGAATGTCGATGGCGACAGCCGTGCGGCATTGGAGCAGGCCCGGCTGGCTTTTGACATGCTCAACGCTGATTATCTGGAGCATGGAGGCCAGGGGCGTATGCTGGCTCTGTGGGACAGTCTGCCTGCCGCTGAACTGCAGTGGATAGAGGAACGCCATGCCACTGACTATGAGACGGTCCTGTGGATAAGGAATGAGGTGGCCGTGTCGGCTCTTGCCATCAAGGACTGGAATCTTTACCACTATAATGATGAAGCCTATCTGAAACTGTTCAAACAGTATTTCAGCGACAGCCTTGTCGAACAGGATTGTGCTGAACTCCAGCATTCCAACAGCAATCTGTCCATTGCCTTTATCCTGTTCGTACTGGTTCTGGTCACGGCTTTTCTTGTCCTTTTCGCAGTATATGCCCGTCATTGGATACGCCATCGCAGCGACCTGAAGCAGATGCTGGGCATTATGGACAGCATCAGACGCTCCCTGGATACGGTCAGCGTCGAGAATTTCGATGTCGGGAACACGCTTCAGACCATGTGCGATTCCATATTTCCCGATATGGACAGCCTTTTCGGACTTGACGGCCTTGGAATCGGTCTGCCTGACGGGGAACGTGTCATCCATGTGGTCAGCGGCAAGCCCGGTGCAGCATCGGATTGCGTTACGGTTCCAATGGTGAACGGTCCTGACCAGCCCGAGACAGGGACATTGGAGATGTGGCTTAAGGGCGATGACATCCAGAACCGTCAGGTGTTGGACATGATAACCGGATATCTTGCTGCGGCAATGCCAAGCATGCTGCTCAGGTTCGAATCGGGTTTCAATGACCTGAACCAGTTGTCCGAGGAATCGGCTCGGATGAAAATGGAGCAGGAACGTCTGCATATCAACAATATGGTACTGGACAACTGTCTGTCAACGCTGAAGCATGAGACCGTCTGGTACCCGAACCGCATCATGCAGCTTGCGGCCGCCCGTGACAGGACTGACATGCCCGAACTGGTCAGCTATTACCGTAATGTATTCGGCATTCTGAGCCATCAGGTACTTGATGAAACGCGCATTCCGCTGGTTCAGCGCAGTTCGGTCAGTTCCAGGTCCATTGTGGATGATGTGCTCAGGACCATGTCCCGCAAGTATCCGTCCTTGCAGTTTGAGTGTGATGGCCAGGATCTGACTGTAGAGGCCGATGAAGAGCTTGTGCGCTTCCTTCTGGAGAACCTTGTGTCGCGCAGCATGGAACTGGGTTGTCAGGGACCGGTATCCGTTTCCATTGCTGCCGATGGGGATTTTGTGCGCTTTGCCCTGTTCTGCCCTGGAATACATCCGGCTACGGATACGCTGTTCTCACCGCTTGGAAATCCGGACAGCATGGCATTCGTGCTTTGCAGTCAGATAATACGTGAACATGATGAGAGTTTCGGACACATAGGATGCCGCATCAATGCCGAAAGCCGTCAGGGCGGTACGCTGTTGTGGTTCACTCTCCCTAATGCAGAAAGAATATGAACAGATACAGGACTATAGTAGTTGAAGACGTTGCTCTGGAACTGAAGGGCACGCTTTCCATAATCAGGAATGACATTCCCGAACTGGAGGTCATAGGCACAGCCGCCAATGAGAGTGACTTCTGGCAGCTGATGGGGCAGGGCGAAGCCCCCGATCTGGTACTGCTCGATCTGGGCCTGGGCGGTTCTACCACGGTTGGAGTCGACATCTGCCGCAGACTGCGTCAGGAACATCCTTCGGTAAGGGTCCTTGTCTTTACCGGTGAACTGAACGGGGACAGTCTATGGGCCGATGTCATGACGGCCGGTGCTCACGGGCTCATTCTCAAGACCGGTGACCTTCTGACACGCAGTCAGGTGCTGGCAGTCATGTCCGGTCAGGACAATGTGTTCAGCCAGCCGGTCATTGACCGTCTTGTAGCCGTATTCTCAGAGCACGTAAGAAATGTGTCGCTCAAGTCACAGGCGTTCATGACCTATGACATAGATGAATTTGACGAGCGTTTCCTGCGTCATCTGGCTTTGGGATATACCAAAGACATGATATCGGATTTGAGAACAATGCCGTTCAGCGCCAAGTCTCTGGAAAAGCGTCAGGCCGATCTGACGACACGTCTGTTTCCTGCCGGACAGCAGCATGGCGTCAACGTGACCCGCCTGGTCGTCAGAGCAATAGAACTGCATATTATTGACCCGAATAACCTGGAACCCGATGAGTAATCCCAGGCGCCGTCTGCCCCACGTGGCATTCATATACCTGATCCTGATAGTCGTTGTCATACTGGCATCGTGGATGGGAGGCGTGCTTGAAATGCGTTCGGGCAAGGCCTTTTCATTGTATCAGATAAGGAGCATTCTCAGCGCTTCGGGAATCCGATGGGTGGTTTCAAACGCAGGCGTGAGCATATCGGAAGCCCCAATTGGCACAGCCCTGATGCTTTTCATGGCCATTGGGGTGGCGCAGGGCAGCGGCATCGTGGCCGTTCTTTCCGGCAAACGGCATCCAAAACTGTCGCCAAGGGAAAAGGCATCGCTGGTGGTGGCAGGGGTCTCTTTGCTTGCCCTTTCCCTGCTGTTCCTGTTGGGAGCCGTGTCGGGCAGCAATATGACTGTAGGGTTGGCTGGAGGTCTGTCGCAGAGCCCTCTTGCCCGGGGTGCGGCATTCCTGATAATGCTGATAGTGGCAGTCCCGTCACTGGCCTATGGACTGGCCAGCGGCACATTCCACTCGAGTCATGACTGTGTCAGGGCATTTGCCAGGTTCATTGCTCCCATGGCGGAATTCCTTGTCTGCATGGTACTGGCAAGTCAGCTCATAGAAACGCTGCAATATACCAGACTGGATGTGCTGATGGGCTTAAGCCCGAATGCAATGACGGCCATTTCAATCATCCTGTACTGGTTGCCTCTTCCAATAATACTGCTTTCAGACCAAAATTCAGCCCGCAAGGTTTGCAATCTCAAAACAAAGTCATAATTTTGCACCCGCAAACCGTGAAAAGGTCTGCATCAGGTCGGTTCCGTAGCTCAGCTGGATAGAGCAACAGCCTTCTAAGCTGTGGGTCTTGGGTTCGAATCCCAACGGAATCACCAAAAACCCCGCTACAATACCCTGTAGCGGGGTTGTTTTTTCTAAAAGGCCAAAATCGTGCCAAAATCGTGCCAAATTTTTTAGCGGTTTACTATGATAATAAAGTACGGGCCACTTTAGTATAAAGCAGCCCGTACAGTGGAAATTAATCATAGCTTTCGCTAAGACTATTGCAAAGGTACACTTTTCCTAAACACCAGCAACACCCCTAAACTACAATCAGCAAACTTTGAACCGACATAAACCATGAAGTTCAATGTTTCTTATTTTGTTCAGTAACATGCACACAATAAGCGCAATGCTGCCTATCTTTGTATAGAACAAACGCCCAACAGCCATGAAAGCAACCCCCTACGCCTACCTTCTCATCCGTCAGTTTGAAGGACTGCGCCTGGCCGCCTACCGCTGCCCCTCCGGAATCTGGACCATCGGCTATGGCCATACCACCGGCGTCCATCAGGGTGACACCATCACGCAGAGCCAGGCAGACATATACCTTGAACAGGATGTCAAATCAGTTGAAACCTATCTGAACCGCCTGCAGCTGAATATCAGTCAAAACCAGTTCGATGCGCTGACATCATTCATCTTCAACATCGGACCGTCCGCCTTCACCTCCAGCACCATGCTGAGACTCATAAAGTCCAACCCCGACAATCCGGAAATAGCAAAGCAGTTCAGCCGATGGGTCCACTCCAACGGCCATGCCCTCCCCGGCCTTCAGCGCCGCCGCGAAGAGGAATCAAAGCTGTACTTCATGAAATGAAAACCTTAAAAACCTAAGAACCCTATACCATGCAAACAGAAACACTAACCGTCATCGGAACCTACATCATCCCTGTCATCACCGCCATCACCGGATGGCTCGCAGGAACCCGGAAACGCCGTAACACCTTCCTTCATGACCTTCAGGAATCTATCAACCTGCTCTCGTCCGAGAACCACCGCCTTCTTGGCGAGCTGACCGATGTCAACCATCAGCTTGTCAACATCAAGAAAGAGAACGAAGAGCTCAAAGCCTCCGTTGACCGCCTCTGTTCAGAGAACATCCAGCTCAAGGAAGAAGTGCGCGGCCTGCGTCTCCAGCTCTCCCAGAAACGCAGCATTCCAAAGAAATGATCCAACGTCCCATCATCATAATTGAAGCGGCCCTGATGCTGCTGACGCAGTCCTGCAGCCGCCGCCAGTACCCGCAGCAGAGCGTACATACATCCACCACCAGCACCATAGTCGAAACCCTGCGTGACACCGTCGTTACAGTGGAACCAGACACATCCATGCTCAGAGCCCTGATAGAATGCGACTCCACCGGCCAGGCATATCTCCGGGAAATAGAGCAACTGAAATCATCGGACCACATTCATCAGAGCCTGCATCTGAAAAACAACATCCTGACCTCCACAGCCGCCATCGATTCCATGGACATCTATCTGACCTACAGGGAACGCTATCAGCACGACACGGAAACAACTTCACAAGTCCAGACCATCACACTCACTACCAACATCTTATACAAGTGGCAGAAGCTTCTCATGTACATTGGAGCAATAGCAGCAATGGCCATAATCGTCAGACTCTTTTTACGCCTCAAATAAGATGCCCCGCACCTGCGTTAAAGTGTTTCGTCTTTCCGCCGATTCATTGCGGGCCGATGACTACAATTCGCAGGCCTGACACGCGCAATAAATCGCCGGAAAGGCGACCCTGGAGGAGACCGATGTCATGCTTCAGTTCTTTTTGGCCGATGCGTACAGATGTCCGGCCGATGACGGAGATATTTCTAATGTCCGATGTGACCATCCGGGCCGATGCATTCACGCTTATTATTCTCCAGTACTGGCCGATGCCGATAGTACCAATATTCTTGTGCGGTACAATGAAATGCTTAGAACCTGCGTGTTGTGGGCTCTACGGCCCCGCCCCATATAGGTAGCAGCCAGCAGCTCAAGTTCGCAATCTTTATCAGACTCACAGCAGATGTGCAATAAACAGCAGATGTGCAACTGTTCAAGGCTGCTGTCTGGATTGTTTAACCCAAGGCCGGCAGCCCTGGACGGACCGCCAGCCTTGTCACACCGTGCAACGTCAGTACGCATGGTCCGTCCAGACCAGCCGTCCTTTCCCGGAGCAGCCGTAGTGCAGATAGGAAGCGCAGCGCCCATCAGCACCACCATCCTGCAAATAGCAGCCATCCGTCCCACCTGTCAAGCGTAACATCAATCCAGCTCCAGCGTAGCATCAGCATAGTCCCAATATTGCATCAGAAGGTGTGCGCAAGGACCGCCGTGCCGGTCAACGTGCCCGGCCCGTCTCCTCTCGGCCTTGCGCACTCATCGTTTAAGTTTGGCCTTCAGCCAAACCCATGCGGCACGTGTCCCGTCCGGCATGTGTCCCATCCGGCAATTATCATGAATTACGTTCACGCTCGGGCTTGTCAGTACGGACAGGAACGTCAGTGCGGACTGTTCCGGTATGTAACATAATGTCATGCTGGATTATGCCCTCCGGTCGTCGCGCGCTCCTCTCTGCGGGCATAATCGCCATTATGTTAAATACCTACATATCAGCGGTTTGGAAGCATTTTTTTAAAGTATGGTTCGCACTTGCGTGCCCCTGCCATCCAATGCCGTGTGCCCAGCCACATCTCTACAAAAGGAAGTCCTCCACAGGGCACACGTCATCGGCTGTCAGGCGCAACCGCGGGGCGGTCGCTGGCAACTGCCGCCCGTAATTTCTTTCCGGTAGGCAGAGCCTCCCTACAATAAATTACGCCCGTCAGTTGTAGGTAAGACCAGCGGGACCGTCGGCATAGCCTCCTGACGTCCCGCTGCTCAACCTTAATTTTAGTTTGGCTATCGCCAAACCCTTCCAGCCCTCGTCCGGTTGCTTTTCAGCCTTCGTCCGGTTGCTTTTCAGCCTTCGTCCGGTTGTTTTCAGCCTTCGTCCGGTTGTTTTCCAGCCTTCTTCCAACTGTTTTCCAGCCTTCTTCAGGTTGTCTTTCAGCTTTCGTTCTGCCGTTTATTTGAAACTTCGCAAATTCATTGTTTATTTGCATCGAATAAACAACAATCCCTCAACATGAGCAAAAAGACATTCATCACGTTGCTCCTCATTGCACAAACAATATTTACGGTAGGTGTGGTATTATCGTTTATCGAAATGTTCGGACATAATCACCCAACACTCGGGCATGTGGGAATAATCATTATGTGCTTTGGCTCATTGTGCATGCTTCTGGTGATACTATTCCAAAAGAAGCTGGACAAGAACAATCCAGAAGACTCAAATTCCTGAAACAGATTCCAGTCATTCCACATTCTCCCTGCAATCCATCTGTAAGCTTCCTGCAACTGTGTCCGGAAGTCTGAAATGCCGTTCACCCTTCCGAGGCTGACGCCCTCCAGGGTGCCCGTCACATCAGACATCCTGCATTCTGCAGTATAGGGACATTCACGGTTCTGTCCGCTTTGACCGGGCTTGCAGTCGGCAGCATTCCTGCTCTCTGCGGACGGCTCTCCGTTACGGTTTCCACTCCAGAGCATCGGCTCCACTCCGCATGGCGTTCATCCGTTCCATGCCGGAGAGACGGACGGCCACTTGCATCCCATAACCGTGCATCTGAATACCCCCGCGCCTGCCGCATTGAAACACACCTGCATTGTTACCCGCACCCGTGGCTGTCTGTCCCACCGTCATTCCACTTCTGCCCGCTATGCTCCATTCCTCCGCTGCTCTTGCGTTCCAACCTCCACTGCGCGCTGTCCTACGTTCACACGGAACGCAGCCCACTGCAATCCCTACAGCAGTGCGTATCGGAAACATCCTGCGGCGGTCCTCCACCATCCGGCTGCTGGCACAAAAATGGTCCGCACCTGCGTGTGGGCGCAGTGAAACCTTGTCCGGAAGTCTGCTGACCGGGATGCTGACCTCCGAGGACTTCGTCCTCTACGGTCATCATTCCAATCATCAGACATCCTCCATCCTGCAGATAGGAACGTTCTGGGTACTGCGGCGTTCCCGGTCTTGCAGACATTTGCCTCCGTTCCGTTCCACTATATTCCGCTGCGCTCCATGTAGTTACACTTCACTACAGTCAAAAGTCAGCAAGCCCTCACTGACTGCGTATCAGGAACAGCAGCACGCTTTGACCGGTCGTGCCTGTCTGCTCCGTGCCGGAGTCTGCACCCTCCACTGTGCTGCCGCTACGCTTCCACTTCGTTGCAGCTTCGCTGCCGCTCCGTTGCGGGTTCCGCCATCCGCACTCCGCAGCCAGCCCCGGCCTGCAGCGCACCAACATCCTGCAGGTCGCAGGCATCGTCCGTCCCGCCGGAACCAACCGTTCCGCAGATGACAAACTGAACAAAAGACCGTCATATGAAAACCACATAACATCACTTTCCGTATCGGATGTGAGGAAGAGTTGCCCAGTGGACATCACGCCAGTACACCACCTGCAACACAGATGCCATCTGCCTGAAATTGACTATCTTCGTACGCAATAACAAAATCCACATGCCATGCCTAGATACATACCAAACCTACGTTTCGCCGACTGCTGGTCATCAATAGGAAACGTCACCTTCTTCCACATAGACGAACGCTGCTACTGGCGTACCAGACCAAGGCCAGTATTCCCAGGAACACCTGGACAGCTGCACCAGCTTGACATTCACCGTAGAGCCCTTGCCGCCTGGCGTACAATCACCTCACAGGAACAGCAGCAATGGAATGCCTACGCAAAGAAAGCGCCGTCCAGCCGTCCTCCATATACAGAGGACCACCACATCACCGGTCACAACCTCTTTGTCAGTGCCTACCATGGATTTGCACAGTTGGGAAACGAACACGTCCCTCATCCGCAGTCATACCAGCAGTTCCCTGTGGCAACAGTCCAATCGGTAGCGGCAACTGTCATAAATGGCAAAGACATGCAGCTGAACTGTACTGTTCTCATGAAAACGGCAACGCCGCCGACCCGGTTCCGGGTGGCAGCGCGCATACAACTGGCTGACAAGTGCCAGGGAAAAAACTCAGGTCTCATGCGCAGCTTCCTGTCCGTGACGCAGCAGGTCCGAACGCTTCATGAAGATTCAGAGCAGGGAATGTACCTTATGACCGTACTGTTCACATTGGACAGGTATCGGAGTATCTGGAATATTGATGGCCCCGATTGTAACATGTACTCAAAGTTCTTCATGATAGACCGTGTGACCGGGTACCGCAAGCTGTTCTGGACAGGACACAGCCTGCTGACAGCATATTAGTTGTAACCGGCAAAAACAACCGGCGGCTGCACCAATAACAGGTACAGCCGCCAGTCTTATAGGAACAGATTCAGATAAATGCCGTTACAGCTCCCTGAACACCGCAGTAAAGCAGGTGTCCTCCTCCACGGTGACGGTCCTCCTTGCAGGAGCCTCGTCATCGTCTTCCCAGTGGTCGAACTCGTAGCCGTCCTCAGCAATGGCCTCCAGAGTTATCTGCTTGCCAATGTTGAATGTGCCGGTGCCGGAAACGCTGCCTCCGTCCTCAGGACTGCATTCGGCGCTGATCACTGCCTCATACTCTGACACAAAGTAGGCCTTCAGGTTGACTCCGTCCTCACCAAGGTAGAACTCCCTGGTGGCTCCGGCAGTCTCGTCATCCTCCCAGTGGTCGAATATGAACTCATCTTCAGGTTCGGCAGTCACAGTCACCTTGCGGCCAACCGGATAAGAGCCGGTTCCTGTAACATCACCGCTGTTGGCCGGGAACACCTCAGCCCCGACGTTGGCCTCGAACTCGCTCTCCATGATGGCGGTCAGCTCCACATCGTGGTCATAGACCATCATACGGGGATTGCTGGTGTTGCCGTCGCTCCACTTCACAAAGTGGTAGTCGCTGGCCGGATAAGCCTCAATCTCATCCTCATCTCCGTCATTGTACTCCTTCTCTACGTCAGGTTCGGGAATGGTCGTTCCGGCAGTTTCAAGGTTGGTGTGCAGCATCAGCTTGTGGGTGCTCTCTCTCAGCCGGAACAGTGCCGTATAGCTGGCATCGGCGTCAACGGTAACCGTCCTGGTGGCACCTGCAGTCTCGTCATCTGCCCAGCCAATGAAATCATACCTGCGGTCTGCAACAGCCTTCAGCGTGGCAGTGTCACCGTGGTTGTAGCTGCCTCCACCGCTAACCGTGCCTCCAGCCGTAGGACTGGCCACAACAGTCACCGTATGGCGCATATCCACAACAAACTGCGCCGTCAGCGTCAGGTCAGCGTTCATCACCACAGTCTTGGGGTTCTCAGTGCTGCCGTCACTCCAGCTGTCAAAGGCATAGCCCTCGGCAGCAGTAGCCTCCACAGTCACCTGTGCGCCTGCATTATACTCGTGCTCACCTGCAGCGGGCGAAACACTTCCGTGATCCGCGTCATCCACTCCTGTAGTGAGCGTGTACCTGGTGCCCGGTCCGGCACTCAGAATACCGCAGACGGTCTTCTCCAGCGACTTCTCGCCCGTTTCAGAGTCCACAAGGAAATACCTCATAATCACACGCGGCATCCCTTCAGTCACAGAACCGTACTTAGCCACATACTCATCCGTCAGGTCAAACGCCTCATCATCGGCATCCTTGGCATCACCCAGCATGGCACCCTTGCCTGCAGGCTTCACCGCGCCCATGGACTGCGGCCCGATGGCCATCACCACCAGCTTCAGACCGCCCAACTCAGGGGCGTGGTCCAGTTCCAGGCTAATGCCGTCACCAGTGACGAACAGCTGTGCATCTGCCGGACTCTCAACGCCGCACAACATCGGAGGTTCAGTCAGCGCACTGCCGCCAAGCCTCACAACCCAGAAGTTCAGCCTCAGGTACAGGTTGCCGCCCGTCAGCTTCGCACTCTGCCCCAGCACCCTGCGGCCCTGTGCGCTCTCGGCGGCCGTCTGCCACAGCCTGCGCTCATCCTCCTTCAGTTCCTTCCAGCTCTTCTGCAGCTGGTGGAACAGTGCGCGCACCTCGCTCTGACCGTCCGATGCGCCCCTTCTTCCGCCCCTGCTTCTGGACTGCAGATAAGTGCCGCTGGCGTTCCTGCTTGCAGTCACGCCTTTGGCACTACCGTTCAGCTCCTGGAACGCAATACTAGTCTTGTACCTCATAATCAGGAGCCTACAGCAAGTCTCGCTTCAACAAGTCTCTCCGCGCTCTTCTCACCTGTCACGGTGTTCACAAAGAAATACTTCATGAAAACCTTCGGTGCGGCCTGAGTCACCGAGCCATACTTGGCCTCATAGTCAGACTTCAGGCTGATGGCGGTGTTCACAACAGACACGGGACTGCCCACACCGGCAGCCTTGTCGTAAGCCTGGCTAATGCCTGCGCTCTGTGGCTTTGATGCCATAATCACCATCTTCAGGTTGGTCACGCTTGAAGGCACGCTGGCCAGTGTCAGCGTGAAAGCCGATGCGCTCAGCACAACCGTAGCGTCAGCAGGAGCGTCCACGCCGCCCAGAACAGGCGGGTTGCTCATAGCAGAACCGCCGCACTTGATAACCCAGAAGTTCAGTCTCTGGTACAGGTTCAGTCCTGAAATCTTGGCATTGGTGCCCAGAACACTGCGTCCAGCCTGGCTCTGAGCCAGATTGTTCCATGCCTGGATCTGCTGTGCGGTCAGGTTCTTCCAACCCTGTGACAGCTGCTTGAAGATAGACTTCACGCCAGCCTGTGAACTGGTACCGGTCTTGCCGCCGTACCCTCTGTTGCGCAGATACTTGCGTCCGCGCGCCTTGGCAGCGGTAACGCCCTTGGCGCTTCCGCTCATCTCATCGAATGCAATTGAAGGAGTGTACTTCATAGTGCTAAGAAATTAAGTGGTTAAACAAAAAGTGAAATAAGAATGAAACAAATAGAAACATCAAAGAAAAAAAATGAGCCATCCCTAAATGTTCTCCAGACAGATCCTGTCAATGACAGTCTTGTTGCCTGCAAACCCGGTGTCCCTGTCAATCCAATACACCTGAAGAAAGTATTTCAGTCCTGGAACCGGCTCCACGCCAAGCCTCTCAGTACATATCTCAGTAATGACAGCCCTTCCGGCTGTAGGAATGAAATCCGGATCCAGAATCACCGCACGGCCCACGCCGTAACTGACACCGGGACTCACGGCATTGCTCATGCCCACAGCCAGCCTCATCCCGTCCCCTGCAAACTCAATCCCTGTGAACTGCACCAGACTGGGAGTGACCAGACACTTCTGGAATATGACATCAGGAACGCCCACAACATCGGCCGGCGGCCACAGAAGCAGCTCCAGTCCCATCATGGCCCTGTTGCAGTTCAGCCGCACAAACACATTGCATCCAGTCAGCTGCTCACCTGCATAGTGCTGTGCGGCAAACCTGTTCCACTCCGCAGCCTGTTCCGCAGTCAGATACCTGAACCTGCGTCCAACCCTGGCCATAATGGCCCGCACCGATTTCTGCTGCGGGCTGGCAGTGGCCGCATGTTTGGCCCTGACACTGAGAACAGTCCCGTTCTTGGTATCCCTTGAAGTGACCTCGCCGCTGGTACCCGAAAAGTTGTTGAATGCAATCGAAGGATGTGCTTTCATGGTATTAGCAATCTTAAGTAATCTGTATTAAACACTACTGTTGGAAAACAATTTTGAACCGTATTGAATCAGTATGAATCAGACAGTATCAAAACCCTAAATCCTTACTACAAATATAATCACTATCATCCTATAAAACAATACCTTACACCACAAAATAAAAACAAAATCGCCAAAAACACCCCATTTGGTAATGTGTAAAAAAATAAGTTGCATCAGTTGCCCGGTTTGACGAGGTAGTTCCATTTGCCCAATTCCGGAGCGAAGATGACCTACTGTGCGAGTCTCTTCTGATATGATTCATCAATCGGCCTCATAATGTCATAAGATTTTGAGTTAACGTGAACAAAAACTTTTAAATCCCGTCTTCGTAGTGGTCATCGCGGCCCGCTGTGCGGCATTCTGAAGAGACATCAGCGGAGCTCCGCTCCAGCTGCGGGTTATCTGCGAGAAGAGCCTGTGCTCAATGGGATTGAACTTGGAGCAGTACGGAGGATAATGGACAACGAGAAGCCTGATAGAGGACCTTACGACCGTCAATCGTGAAGTCGTGGCCCTCCGCCGTGAGAACGGAGAACTCAAGACCTCCGTGGACCAACTCTGTAAGGAGAATGCCCAACTCAAAACCGAAGTTCAGAATCTGCGCAAGCAGCTAACCCAAGCACCTGCGTAACATCCGATGCTGCGCATCGGTTCAGTCCCGTAACTATCACCTTTCACGAAAGCTGATAATTACGGGGCGGCTGATAAATGGCCGCACCTCATTCAGAAACAGTTCTGACATAAAAAAAGATGGGCAGTGAATAGCATTCTGCCCATCTCTTTCCTGTTTTCCGCAATGGGACACCCATTTTAGCAGTTGGCTGAGATGAGGTCTA